>NZ_LRMM01000078.1 GCF_001647275.1 Rufibacter ruber
GAAGCAGCACATGGACAGGGAGAAACTCATCTAAGAACCGGCAATGGTGATGCTTGCCAAGGGCCACTCTTCTGGCGTTCTATGACAGAATTGCCAGAAAAATAGCCGAAAGCCGTGTAAAATCTTTATTTTAGCCTTGGGCCTGTCTGTTATTTCTGCAACCGCGCCAACGCAAGCCGTGGTTTGCGCCGCTGTTTTGGGGCAGATTTCAGAAAAACAGGCCAGAAACAGAACCCTGGCCCCCGGTAAAAAGCAAAGCTTGCTACCGGGGCCGGGCGGGCGAGACTTCTTTCTTCCGGTTTCCCCCGCAGAAGCAGTACTACTTATGAAAGCAATTATTCCGGTGGCCGGCATGGGTGCCCGCCTCAGACCTCATACGCATACCCAACCCAAAGCCTTGGTGCCCATTGCGGGAAAGGCCATTCTGGGCCACATCATTGAGCATTTGCAGGCGGCGGGCATTACGCGGTTTGTGCTGGTGGTGGGCTATCTGGGCGAAAAGATCATGCATTACGTGCAGCGCAAGTACCCGCAGCTGCAGGTGGAGTTTGTGGTACAGCAACCGCGCGAGGGGCTGGGCCATGCGCTGTGGGCGGCCAGGGAGACGTTCCGGAGCGAGGAGAACGTGCTCATTCAGCTGGGCGATACCATTGTAGACGTGGACCTGGCGCAGATTCTGGCCATGGACCACACGGTGCTGGCCGTGAAGAAGGTGAAAGACCCGGGCCTCTTCGGCATTGCCGAAATGGACCATGACGGGTTCATCACCAAAGTGGTGGAAAAACCGCGTATCCCAAAGTCTAATTTCGCGCTGGTGGGCCTCTACAAGATTGCCAACCCCGCCAAGCTGGTCCAGTCGCTGGAGCACTTGATAGCCAATGACATCAGGACCCAGAACGAGCACCACCTCACTGATGCCCTCATGCACATGATCCAGGAGGGCGAGAAGATGGTGCCGCTCACCGTTGACCATTGGTTTGACTGCGGCCGCAAAGACACGCTGCTCCAGGCCAACGCCACCCTGCTCAACCGCCCCGAGTTCAAAAGATCTGAGTATCCGCAGTTCCCCAACACCATCATCATTCCGCCGGTGAGCATTGGCAAAGACGTGAAGATCACCAACTCCATTGTGGGCCCCAACGTGGCTATTGGCGAAGGTGCCATCTTGAACTACACCATTGTGCGCAACTCCATCATAGGCGGCTACGCCGAACTGGGCTACGCCGTGCTGGAAGACTCATTAGTAGGGTCAGACTCTGCGCTGAAAGGCCTGAGCCAGCGGCTGAATATTGGGGACAGTACGGAGATTGATTTTAGTCATTGACATGCGTGTCACGTAGCAAGTAGCGCGTATCATGTAGCAAGACTGTAAGCCATACTTTATGATGTATTTGTAGTAAGATGTTGTCTTGATACTTGCTACGAGATACTTGATACTAACCATGAACAGAATCACCCAACTCTTCCACATACAATACCCCATCATTCAGGCCGGCATGATCTGGTGCAGCGGCTGGAAACTGGCCAGCGCAGTGAGCAACGCGGGCGGACTGGGACTTATTGGCGCGGGCTCCATGTACCCAGACGTGCTGCGCGAGCATATCCAGAAATGCAAAAAAGCCACCGATAAGCCGTTTGGCGTGAACGTGCCCTTGCTGTACCCAGACCTGGAGGAGCATTTTAAGATCATCCTGGAAGAGAAAGTGCCCGTGGTGGTGACCTCGGCGGGCAACCCCAAGACCTGGACCAAAATATTGCAGGAGAACGGGGCCAAGGTGGTGCACGTGGTGAGCAACGTGAAGTTTGCCAAAAAGTGTGAAGAGGCCGGGGTAGATGCCATTGTGGCCGAAGGTTTTGAAGCCGGAGGGCACAACGGCCGTGAGGAAACCACCACCTTCTGCCTCATTCCCATGGTGCGGCAGGCGGTGAACCTGCCGTTGATCGCCGCGGGCGGCATAGGGAACGGGGCCGGGATTTTCGGGGCGTTGGCGCTGGGGGCCGAAGGCGTGCAGGTGGGCAGCCGGTTTGTGGCCAGCCTGGAGAGCAGCGCGCACCAGGCCTTTAAAGACCGCGTCATTGCGGCCCAGGAAGGGGATACCGAGCTTTCCCTCAAACAACTCACGCCCGTGCGCCTGCTCAAAAACAAGTTCTACCAAGACATAAAAGCCGCCGAACTGCGCGGGGCAAGCACCCTTGAACTGGCAGAACTCCTGGGCTCCCGCCGTTCCAAACGTGGCATGTATGAAGGTGATTTAGACGAAGGCGAACTGGAAATCGGGCAGATTGCCGCGCTGGTCAACCACATCAAACCCGCCGGTGACATTGTGCAGGAGATGTGGCAGGAGTTCTTAGCCGCCAAGCAGAAGTTTTGCGGGGAGTGGTAGCATTTCCGTTTTCGGGCTGTTTTCTGGAAATCAGGCCAAAAACAGGAATTATAGTAAAGTTTTAGCCAGATTATGATTTCTTCAGATGACAATAAAGAGAACTGCTCCTCTCTTGTCATTCTGAAAGAATCTTGGTGGCGAACGGCAGTAGCAGTTGCCTTTCTGGTACGCCCACAAGTTCCTTTCAGGATGACAGAATAAAAAGAGGCACCATATTCCATTTGAACAGACCAGAATCTCCCCTTGCCCCAGAACCTTCTCCATACCGCCCTTGCCCAACACGTACAACTTACCTCAACCCAGGAGGCCGCGTTTCTGGCTATTTGCACCCCGCGTGAGGCGAAGAAAAAGGAGTTCCTGCTGCGCACGGGGGAAGTGAACCACCACCTGTACTTTGTGCAGAGCGGCTGCCTGCGGTCATTTATCATTGACCAGAGCGGAAAGGAGGTGAACCTGGAGTTTGCCGTGGAAGGCTACTGGATCAGTGACATTGCCTTCAACAAGCCCGCGCTGCTGTCTATTCAGGCGCTGGAGCCCACGCAGTACGTGCAAATTAACCTCCACGCGTTTGAGCAGCTCACGCAGGAAGAACCCGTTTTTAACCTGTTTTTCAGAAAACTGCTCCAAAACGGCTACTTCGCGTTTAAGAAGCGCATGCTCACGGGCATGACCCAGACCGCCGCCCAAAACTACCGCGATTTCCTGCTCAAGTTCCCCGGCCTGCCGCAGCGCATCCCGCAGTACCACATCGCGTCTTACCTGGGCATCACCCCTGAGTTCTTCAGCACCATCAAAGCAGAGGGGCTGGATTTATACCAGCAGGCGATGGACAATCTGTAAGGCTTCCTTCTTCTTTTTAAGGCGCCTTCCGTCTCCCCTTAGAAGGACTGGGATGGTTCCTTCAGCAGACTTACTGATGTGAGGGGACGTCTTCCCGGGAATCACCTTTTCATATCTGTAGCTAAAGCCGCTGGTTCTTCTACATCTTTTGTCATCCCAGCTCGGCAAAGGGGCAGGGCCATTAAGTTCTAACAAGGTCGCTCTTCCGGATTTGCCATCCGGAAGCAGGTCCTGAGGGGATTTGTAATCCCCGTTTCGTGGCCTTTGAATAACTATTTCTGCGGATTGCAAATCCGCAGGATACTCCGCTGGTCGGGATTTGTAATCCCGACCAGCGGAGGAAACAGGCTGAAAACGAAAAACAGATTCTACACCTTCCGTCCCCCTTGGAAGGCTTGGGATGACAAAGGCCGATGAAGGCCCATTTCATTCAGATAAGCGAACTGAAAAGATGATTCTCGGGAATGCGTGATTCTGCAGAAAAAATCATCCCGGGCCTTCCAAGGGGACGGAATGCGTGAGAATTTATGAAAAGCCATTTCTTAAACTACCTTATTCTTTTCGGCTTTGGGTTTGCTGACCTTTGTCCTGTGAACCCGCGGCGGGGCGGACGTTTGGCCCAACCCTTCCATCCGCGCAGCGGGATTTCACTTTTTCACCCGCATTAACAAGGCCTTGGAAAGAAGGAGTTTTATCAAATCAGTCGCCGGAGGCGCTCTAGCTATGACTACGTTATCTGCTTTCAGAAAATTTACAGACGAACTACAATACCAGGAATACACCATGCCGGTGCTGTTTGTGGGCCACGGTTCACCCATGAACGGCATTGAAGACAATGAATTCAGCCAGCGCTGGACCCAGCTGGCGCAGGAGATTCCGGTGCCCAAAGCGGTGCTGGTCATTTCGGCGCACTGGTTTACCAGGGGCACCAAGATTACCGCCATGGATTTCCCACAGACCATCCATGACTTTGGGGGCTTCCCCCGGGAGCTGTTTGCGGTGCAGTACCCGGCGCCGGGAGATGCGGCGCTGGCCCAGGAAACCGCCTCTTTGATTAAAACCGCCCCCGTAGAACTGGACCATGACTGGGGCCTGGACCACGGCACCTGGACCATTGTGCGGCACATGTACCCGCAAGCCAACGTGCCGGTGCTGCAGCTCAGCATTGACTACACCAAAGGGCCGCAGTACCACTATGAGCTGGCCAAAGAACTTACGGCGCTCCGGAGGAAGGGCGTGCTCATCATGGGCAGCGGCAACATGGTGCACAACCTGCGCCTGGTGAGCTGGGAGATGATCAACGGCGGCGGCTATGACTGGACCCACACCATCAATGAGAAATTCAAAGACCTCATCCTGGCCCGTGACCACCAGCCGCTCATCAACTACCCAACCTTGGGCAAAGAAGCACTCCTGGCCATACCCACGGTAGAACATTACCTGCCGCTCCTGTACACGCTGGGCCTGCAGGGCCAAGACGAAGCCGTGTCGTTTTTCAATGACAAGATGGTGGGCGGCTCTTTGACCATGACCTCGGTGAAGATAGGGGCGTAACCTCAAAAGAAAAGGAGGCTCTGTTGAACCTCCTTTTCTTTTACACAGGTATAGACCCTGCCTTTTCACTTGCAGGAAGTAACCAGCCGTGTCTCCTGTCTGGCAGGGAGCTATGCCTTACACAGAGGGAGCAAAGCTAGTTTAAGGCAACCTTGTTCAATGAGTACCCTTTGCCAAACTTGATTTGGTTGCTTCTCAACAGCACTACTTTGTCTGGGGCAAGCCAGCAGGCGAAATTGGTGAAGGTCATGTAGCTGTTTTCACTGATCCTTTTAGGGCTGCTGATATCTCCGGTAGCTTTATTGACAACCCTGGTATAGGAAGACATATCCTTGGCTTCGCCTTTGGGGGCCTCAGAGGTGATGATGTAAATCTCATTCTTATTCTGGCTCACCAGGGCTTTCATCATATCTGCCCCGGGCAAGTCTCTTAAGACCAGGTTACGCCCAATAATGCTGTTCCATTTGTTTTCACCGGCCTCAAAACCTGTGATCAAGATGTCTTCAGCATATTGCAGCGGCGTTGACTTGGTGGTTGTACGCGTATGGTTGGTCCCTGGAATGGTAGAAGTGGTGGTGGTGGTAGAGCTGGTGTTGTTGATGGCCTCAGAAACCAGGTAGATAGAAGAACCGTCTATCAAGATTTCTGACACCCACATGAGCTTAATGGTTTTAGGCCGGTCAAACTTTTTGCTGAAGGTCTTGCCGCCGTTCAGGACGTCTTTATCGTTCACTTTGCTGTAGAGTTGCGCCACATACTCTTTGTTGAACTCTTTGCTCTTGTAAAGCTTTGCGTTCTTGGCGGTAAAGTCAATGTCATAGACATGAATGGCCACCAACTCTGACCTGTTCAGGTTTTTCTCTGTGGTGACTATCGCTCGCTCTCCGGCCAGTTTAAGTTTGTAGTGCCCAAAGCTTTCTTTCTCAGCCGTCTGGTGCTTTACGGCAACCTGCGCGGCTTCTTTGCCGGCGGTGCTCAGCTTGGTGAATTTTACCCTGTCCTTGTCTTTAGAGTTGGAGACTACCAGTACCAAGCCGCCATCATCGGCAAGCGCAGAGGTCTCTATCTCTTCGTTTGTACCCGTTTTGAACTCTTTCTTGTACAGCTCCTCTAAATTGATGTCATACAAGGCCACCAGCGCATCTTTGCCCTTCTTAGGATATTGCTCCAGGGTGTAGAAGTACTTCCCGTTCTCAGAAAAACCTACCCTGTGGGAGCTGGAGAGGGTTGGGTGCAACAGAGGGAGGTCTAACGCAACCTCTTTCTGCTTCACCAGTTTGCCCTCTACATCATACACCGAGGCTTTAAACCCGTGCCCTTTTTTGGTATAGGCGTTGGGGCGGCCATAGCTCTCCACTACAAAGATTTGGTTGCTCTCTGCGTGGTACTTGAAAAGGGGGTCTGTGTACTGCCCATGCTCCAGCGGAATACTGAATTTCTGATTCAAGTTGGCATCATACCCTACAATGGCCGCTTTCTTCTTGTCTATTTCCTTGAACATGAGAAAGAGATTGTCATTGATTTTCTCAGATGCCTTTCTGTGTACAACAGGCACCACTTTGTTTTTGTAATCAGATTTCACCTCTAATTCAAATTTCTGTGCTTGGCTGGTGATTCCTTTGGAGAGCAGGCCAACAAGAAGAAGAGCGTAAAGTTTTTTCATTTGAATGAATGATTAAATAAAGGGTTAAATTTTCCTTAAGATAACAACTAAGTTCAAACCCTGAAACCCTAGAACTATGGTTTCCTTTGGCAGAAGCGTTTTTTCTGATGAGGGCACTTTCCTTACAAATCAACCTTTCTAAATCTGCCGTGGGCTGGTTTACCGTTTTTGGCCTATTTTCAGCAAAACAGGCTAAAAACGCCTTTTCTACTCTGCGGCTTTTCCTACCTTCGCGGTAGAGGGTTTCCGCGGCCGCGGAATAAAGAAGATGATCCAATACCTGCTTTTTGACTTTGACGGCACATTGGTTGACTCCAAAGAGGCATTCTTGGCGGGGTTCAACCAGTTGGCGGCGCGGGAGGGGTTCAAGCCCATGCTGCCCGAAGAGGTGCCGTACCTGCGCACGCTCACCATCGCGCAGCGCGCCCAGTATTTGAATTTCCCGCTGTACAAACTGCCTTTCTTCACGCTGCGGTTTTACAGGCTGTACAAGCAGCAACTGAGCACGGTGACCTTGTTCCCCGGCATCAAAGAGCTGCTGCAGAGCCTGGCCGAGAAAGGCGTGCAACCGGTCATTCTTTCGTCAAATTCAGAGTCTATTATCCGGGAATTTCTGCAGCGGCAAGGCATTACGGCCGTGCGGGACGTGCTCACCTCCAGCCGCATCTTCGGGAAAGACAAGCTCCTGAACCGGTTCCTGAAAGCCAAAAAGCTAATTCCCGCCCAGGTCTTGTATGTGGGCGACGAGCTGCGCGATATACTGGCCTGCCAGAAATGCGGTATCAAGGTGGCGTGGGTAAGCTGGGGCTATGATGCCTGGGAAGTGGTGCAGCCCGCCCACCCGGACTACGTGCTGCACACGCCGCAACAACTGCTGGAGATTCTCTAGAGAGCAAGTGCGTTTTTGGCCTGTTTCCCGGAAAACAGCAAAAACAGGAAGGGAATCTCCAACGATTTGGCTCATTGGTAGAAGCCCAGCGCCGGTTGGTCTAAAAGATTTTCGGGTGCCCCAATGTCTCTTTTACTTAGTGCCACCAAAGGGGAAAACTGCTCCTCTCACCTCAAACTTCTACCGCTATGGCGCTGCGCAACAAAGATTTTCTGGTTCTGCTCATCCGGCTTTTCCTGGGCTACGTTTTCTTCTCGGCGGGTATCTGCAAGCTCACGCACGGCAACTTCGGGCAATTGATTGGTCCGCCGTGGCTGGAGGAACGGCTGGCGCAGTACGGGCTGGGGCTGTTTGCGCAGGTGGTGGCCGTGAGCCAGGTGGTGTGCGGGGCGCTGCTGTTCTCGCAGCGGTTCAGCACGCTGGGTGCGGTCATGCTGGTGCCCATGAACCTGGCCATTCTGGCCGTGACAATCTCACAGAACTGGACCGGTACGCCTTATGTGAACGCGGTTTTCCTGCTGCTCAACGGGTTGTTGCTGGCGTATGAACACCAGAAATTCAAATTCCTGTTTTCGGCTGCGCCGATGTCTGCGCCTGCCGCTACGGCTTTGGATAGGTACCGGGCCGGTTTTTGGCCGTGGGCTATGCTGGCGGCGGCACTGGTCACCCTGGCAGTAGCGCCGTTCAACGTTCAGGTGCTCACCAATACAGCTGGGCTTATCACATTTGCCCTGGTAGGCGCGGCGGTGCTGCTGCCGGCGGGGCTGAACAAGTGGGAGAAGGTGATGGTGGCGCAGGCCGTTGGCAATATGTGCTTGATGACGCTTGCTTTTATTTCGGCCATACTGCCTATTCTGGCGGTAAATACGCTGGTAATCCTGTTGCTTTTGCTGGTCAATGTCTGGCTGCGGTCTAGAAGGACAACCCAAGCCCGGTCAAGCATTCCCCTTTCGGCGTAGCCGATGGAATTGCCTGAAATGCGTACCTTGCCTCGGTAACGAAACGTCTAAAATTCCCGCACTCTTTTGCGGGCGAAACTGACCATGGCACCCCTCACGCTCTACCGGCAATTGGCCCCGCCGCCAGATTTGGCGCTGTACGTGCGGTATTTCTGGGTAGCAGAAGGTCCGGAAATCAACCTGCCCTATCACTTCAGCTCGGTGGCGACCGGTTTGGCCCAGCTGACGTTCCTGTACCGCGGAAGCTTCTCCTCGGCCTGTTTTGAGCCGCCTGTGGCAGACCAAGCCCAGGAAACGCAAGGGCTGCTGGGCGCGGCACTGTACCCGTACACGGCTCATTTGCTTTTCAAGTCGGGGAAGGTTCCAGAAGAGCAGTCACAGGTGGTCAACGCTTCCTTTCGGCAATTAGAACAGCAGATTGCCGATGCCTCTTGCCATGACCAGCGGCTGGCGCGGCTGGTGCAGTTCCTGACAGCGCAGTTACAACCCAAGAACATTTCCCCAGACCCGCTGCTCACTTTCATTAAATCTGATATTGACGCGAACCGCATCACCGATGTAGAGCGGCTGTTTGACCAGATGCACCTTTCGCGGCGGCAGTTTGAACGGCGGTTCAAGGCGCTGCTGGGCACCAGCCCCCGCGAATACGCCAAGCTGCAGCGATTCCGGTACGCGCTGCAGCAGTTCCAAAAAGACCCGGCCCAGAGCTTTACGCAGTTGGCGCTGGCCAGCGGTTACTATGACCAGGCCCACTTCAACCGTGACTTCAGGGAACTGACGGGCGTGACCCCGTCTGAATATTTCTCTGAAGGGAATCCGGTGCCGGGGCTGTTGCCGTGAGAATGTCGTTTGGGTACAAGTTCCGGCTACGCCGATGCCCTACTTTTGCCCTGTACCTTATTTGAAACGACATGACCAAAGCACTTCATTTAACCGATGCCTCGTTTGACGAAGCCATCAATACCGATAAACCCGTTCTGGTAGATTTCTGGGCCGAATGGTGTGGCCCCTGCCGCATGATTGGCCCCATAGTAGAAGAACTGGCGCAGCAGTACGACGGCCAATTGGTAGTAGGCAAACTGGACGTAGACACCAATCCACTCATCACCACCAAATATGGCGTGCGCAACATGCCCACGCTGCTGGTCTTCAAAAACGGACAGGTAGTAGACAAACAGGTGGGCGCGGTGCCCAAGTACGTGCTGGAGCAGAAGCTGGCGGCGCATTTGTAACCGCACGTAAAACTATGAAAAGCAAAAGAGGCCGGGACATGCGTTTCCGGCCTCTTTTTGTAAAATCAGGGCAAAACTGGCGGGATCATTTGAAGCTTAAGAGCTGCAAAGGAGGATAAAAACACAAACTGCGTCTCTTAAAAAGATTCTCCCCTTGAGGGGAGCGGAGAGGGGTGTTTACACCTGCCGGTCATGACGTTCCTGACTATGGCGCAGAAGTTACTTCTGGAACTTTTCCCGTTAGACACGGAAGTAACTTCCGCGCCATAGAAAAAGAAGGAATCATCAGCAATACGTGCTATCTCTGAGTAAACACCCCTTTTTATGAGCTGCGCTCGCTGCCTCAAACTACAATCCTCAAAGGGAGCATTTGCGCTTAATGGCATAAGAAAATCGTAAAGAACACGTTTCCGGCCTCTTTTTGTCAAAATAGGGCAAAAACAGGAATTGCCCTAGCATTTAGAACCTCACGGGTACAGCAGGTACTTCTTGCGCAGTTCTTTGAAGGCGGCCAGGCCCGGCTGCCACGTTTCCCTGATTCGCTCCTCTGACCAGCCTTCCTGCACCTGCTTCCGGAAATCAGACACGCCAATGAGCCGCTCAATCACCCCCATCTGTTTGCTGTAAGAAGAGTCAAAGAAACGTTCTTTCTCTGGATAGGCGTTGTAGAGCTCCAGCAGCCAGCCAATGTTGATCTGACGTTTTCTCCGGAGCTGTCCTGTGTCATAGTTGCGCAGGTCCAGGCCATAGCAGACTTCGTTCATGTGCAACGGACTCTCGCTCATGCCGGGTATGCTCACGGGCGTGTAAGAGAACTCGTACTTGCCTTTGAGTTTGGGCGCGCCCATAATGGTAAACGGGTATTGGGTGCCGCGGCCGTGGTTCAGAATGGTGCCTTCAAACAGACAGGTGCTGGGGTAGAGCATGATGCTCTGCGCGGTGTTCAGGTTGGGCGAGGGCTTCACCGGCAGCACGTACGGCATGTCATGGTGGTAATTGGCAATTTTAATGATGTTGATTTTGTCCAGCTTGAGGCCGTGGGCCATCCAGCCTTCGCCGTTAATCATCTGCGCGAACTCGCCCACCGTCATGCCGTGCGCAATAGGGATGGGGAACTGCCCGATGCCTGATTTGTGCTTCATGTCCAGAATGGGGCCGTCAATGAGGTAGCCGTGCGGGTTGGGGCGGTCCAGCACCATGAACTCCACCTTGTGCTCGGCAGCAGATTCCATGACATCGCGCAGGGTGTTGATGTTGGTGTAGAACCGTACGCCCACGTCCTGAATGTCATAGATAAGTACGTCAACGTTGGCGAGGTCTTCTTTGCTGGGCTTCTTCTTTTTGCCGTAGAGGGAGATGATGGGGATACCCGTTTGCGCATCTACCTCATCGCCCACGTGCGTACCGTTGCTGGCGTTGCCCCTGAACCCATGCTCGGGCCCAAACACTTTCACAATCTTTATACCCAAAGCCTGCAGACTGTCAACGCTGGACTTGTTCCCGATGATGGAGGTGGGATTTACCACCAACGCCACACGCTTGCCTTTTAGGTACGGCACGTACTTTTGGGTTTGGTCAGCGCCGGTGATGAGGCCAGGTTTTGCGTTGGCCGCCGTCGGCTGGCTGCTGGTTGCGGTGGAATTGGCAGAGGTTTCTTTAGAGCAGGAGGAGCAGCTTAAGGTCAGCAGCAATAAACCGCAGGAAAGGTATGATAGGAACGTTTTAGCCATAGTTTGGAGGGTTGCGTTGGGTGAGATGCCCGTAAGGCTGCTAATGTAGAAGGTTATATTGAGAATAGGAATGCTTTTAAGAAAAGTTAAAAAGTTGGTTCTATTGCCGCCTGCCGCTGACCGCTTCTGTGGCCGGCCCTTTTCCTGGGCTTTCAGCACAGTGGCAGATTAAACTATTTATTGTCAGGAACATCAAAGGAGGAAAAGTCCCGCACCGCTATGTTTCAAATCTTTCTTCGCCTGCTCACCCTGGCGGTGACCGCCTTCTTTGTTTCGGCTTATAAGGGAGAAGCTGCGCCTGCCTCGCCTAAAGCACCGCTGTACTTTCCGGCGGTTGGTTCTTCTTTCTGGGAAACCATGACTCCCCAAAGCCTGGGCTGGAACACCGCCGCCCTCCCTGAGCTGATTTCCTTTCTTAATAAAAATAACACCAGGGCGTTTCTGCTGTTGAAAGACGGCAAAATAGTGGTGGAGCATTACAATGGCTCCGTTGCCAGAGGAAGGCCTTTTCAGGTGAACAGCCGCTGGTATTGGGCGTCGGCGGGCAAAACGGTTACGGCTTTCATGGTGGGCAAGGCCCAGGAAGACGGCTATTTGTCTATCACCGACCCAACCAGCCGGTATCTGGGCAATGGCTGGACGAGCCTTGCCCCTGCGCAGGAACATCAAATCACCATCAGGCACCAGCTTACCATGACCACCGGCCTGAACGACCTGGTGCCGAACCGCAACTGCACTACCCCCGCCTGCCTAACCTACCGCGCTGCCCCTGATACCCGCTGGGCCTATTACAACGCGCCATACACCTTGCTTAGCCAGGTAGTAGAGAAAGCAACCAAACAAGAGTTCCAAACCTATTTCCAGACCCAGCTCCGGGACAAGATTGGGATGGATGGCCAGTGGCGGCACCTACAGGATAATTACGTCTATATCAGTACGCCAAGGTCTATGGCCCGTTTCGGGTTGCTCATGCTCAACAACGGCAAATGGGGAGACACGCCCATTCTGAAAGATGCCGCTTTTCTGAACGCCATGGTCCGTACATCTCAGCCCCTGAACCCGTCTTACGGTTACCTCTGGTGGCTCAACGGCAAGGCCTCTTTTCTGCTGCCTACCTCACAAAGGAGTTTCTCCGGCAGCATTGTACCCAATGCGCCCACTGATATGTATGCCGCCCTGGGCAAGAACGGCCAGTTTCTGAACGTGGTGCCCAGCCAAGGCCTGGTTTTGGTACGCATGGGCGAGGCACCCAGTGAGGAGGAGGTGCCGGTGGTGTTTCTGAATGAAATTTGGAAGCGGGTGAATGCGGTGGTGAAGAGGTAGGGGCGTTGTGGGGAATGCAAGGTACAGCCGAAGCCTAACATAAGCTGCCCCTTCTCTTTTTGTCATCCTGAAAGGAACCTGTGGGCGAACGTAACGGCGGTTAAACAGACGCTTATCCAGTTCGCCCACTGTTTTCCAAGATGACAAAAGTGAGTGACTTGAGACTCAGGATTGTCTAAGAACAAAAAGAGGCCAGAAACTTCCGTTTCTGGCCTCTTTTTTGGAAAACAGCGCTAAACCAGCTTGTTATTCTTTGTCAATCAACTCCACGCTGCGCTTCACAAACGCAGTCAAAGCCGCACCAGACAGCATGTTCTGCGACAGCAACGCCAGGTCATAGGCTTGCTTGGCGATTTTCTCGCCGCGTTCGTCATCGCCTTTCAGGATGCGGTGGTTGATGGGGTGGTTCGCGTTGATGGTCACGTTGTACATGTCAGGCAGGTTGCCCATCATCATCATGCCACCGCCGCCCATGCGGTTCATGTCTTTCATACGGCGCATGAACTCAGGTAACGTGATAATCACCGGCTGGTCATCTACGCTCAATGCCTCCACGCCTACGGTCATGTTCTGGTTGTCAATGGCCTTCTCAAAGAGCTCCTTCAAACGCTTGGTTTCGTCTTCAGATAGAACGCTTTCGGGCTTGGCATCGGTCTCAATGAGCTTGTCAATGGTATCAGCGTCTACGCGTTTGAGCGTGGTTTTCTCCAGTTTCTGCTCCAGCTGACCTATGAAGTGCGGGTCAATCATGTGGTCCAGCTTCACCACGTCATAGTTGCGGTTCTTGGCGGTCTCTATGAAGGCGTGCTGCTTCTCGGCGTCGTTCGTGTACAGAATCACCAAGTTGCCGTTTTTGTCGGTTTGGTTGGCCTGCACGTAGTTGCGGTACTCCTCTAAAGTGTAGAACTTCTCATCGGTGCTTTGCAGCAACGCGAAGTCTTTTGCTTTCTCGTAGAATTTGTCGTCAGAGAGCATGCCGTACTTCACGAACACAGCGATGTCGTTCCACTTTTCTTCGTAGGCGGTGCGGTCTTTCTTGTAGATTTCGTTCAGCTTATCAGCCACCTTGCGGGTGATGTAGGTGTTGATTTTCTTCACGTTGGCATCGGCCTGCAAGAAGGAACGGCTTACGTTCAACGGAATGTCTGGCGAGTCAATCACGCCGTGCAACAGCATCAGGAACTCTGGCACCACGTCTTTCACCTCGTCGGTAATGAATACCTGGCGGCTGTAGAGCTGGATTTTGTTTTTCTGGAAATCGAACTCGTTCTTCACCTTCGGGAAGTACAGAATACCGGTCAGGTTGAACGGATAGTCCACGTTCAGGTGAATCCAGAACAGCGGGTCTTCAGAGAACGGATACAGTTCTTTGTAGAAGTTCTTGTAGTCTTCGTCGGTTAAATCAGACGGCGACTTGGTCCAGATAGGGTTCGGGTTGTTGATAACCTCACCGTTGAACTCTACCGGAATAGGCAGGAACTTGCAGTATTTGTTCAGAATGGTCTGCAGACGCGCCTCTTCCAAAAACTCCTCAGAATCTTCGGCAATGTTCAGAATCACATCGGTTCCGCGCTCAGTGCGGGCACCGTTGGTGATGGTGAACTCAGTAGAACCGTCGCAAATCCAATGAGCAGGCTCGGCACCGTCTTGGTGCGACAAAGTGTCAATCTCCACGGTGCTGGCCACCATAAACGCCGAGTAAAATCCAAGACCGAATTGACCAATGATCTGGCTCTTGTCTGCGTTAGAGTCTTTGTAGCGCTCCACAAACTCAGTGGCGCCAGAGAAGGCAATCTGGTTGATGTATTTCTTAATCTCCTCGGCGGTCATCCCTATCCCGTTGTCCGAGATGATGATCTGCTTCTTCTCTTTGTCCACCTTCACGGTCACCTTCAGTTCGCCCAGGTCGCCCTTCAGCTCACCAATGCTGCTGAGGCTTTTGGCTTTCTGGCTCGCGTCAACCGCGTTAGAAACCAGTTCGCGCAAGAAAATCTCGTGGTCAGAGTACAAGAACTTCTTGATGATCGGGAAAATGTTCTCGGTGTGAATCGAAATCGTGCCTTTTTCTTCCATTTCTACTTTCTCTATCAATGTGTTGTGAATTACTTTTTTCTTCTCTCACTTTCGGCTGCGCCGATGTTCTGTTTTTAGCCTACTTTTCAGAAAACAGGCTAAAAACGCATTCCGTCTTATATTTTCTCTGGCGCTAGTCTCCGGACTCGTGCCTTTGGGTGCGTGGAGTCTCCAGACTCCTGTTTTTCTATTCGTGGTTCCCGGCGAGTCTGGAGACTCCACGCACCCATGGGCACGAGTCTGCAGACTCGCGCCAGGCGTGAAAACGCAAAATATAGGTACGTCTTCGTCCCCCATTGAAGGCCCGGGGTGATTACTCCTGCTGAATTACTCCTGCAGAGTCAAGCATTCCCGAAAGTCGCTCCTGCTCATTTAATGGCTGCCGCTGATCGTTTTGCAAACGGCCTTGTCATCCCCCTCCCTCCCTTCCAAAGGGGACTTATCAGGAATGCGTACTTTTTCTTTCTATGGCGCGGAAGTTACTTCCGTGACTTTCCTGTTGCTAGTTCCGCTTTTCCGGAGTTCTACTCCGGAAGCACTCGGCAGGGGAGTTCAACTCCCCTTTGTTGGCTTGTGGTTCCCGGCAGAGTGGAACTCCGAAACAGGGAGGTTCGGGAGTAGAACTCCCAAACAGCACGTACCACCATCAAAACAATGAACAATCAGCGTTTCATTTGGCAAAAGCTGTTCCAGCCTTCAGAAAATGACAGGTTGTCAGTTTTGGCCGCCAGAGTTTTGGCTTCGGGCTCAAACAATTTGTATATTTGTCCGTTCCTTCATTGTCAGTGAGAAACTTTACCAGATATAGCGCCCTTTTTCTGCTGTTGCTGCTTGCGCGGGTCATGACCCCCAACGAGCTGCTGCTGCAACTGCACGCGCATGAACACACGGTAGAGCGCCCGCACGACGAGTCGCAGACGCACATTGGGCAGAAGCACACGCACTGCCATACAGATAACCTCTTCCACGCGCCGTTCCAGCCCAGTGAAGCCGTTGTGCTGCCCACGCCGCTTACCTTTGGAATTTCCTTCGGGCCCGCCGCGCCCCAATTAGGGTACTCGTTTACCACCTACCACCAATACCTGCGCGGGCCGCCCGCCACGCAACTTTCCTAACCCGTTAACTTTTCCTTCGGAAGGGATGGCCGCGCTATCCCGGTTTTTCCTGTTTTCGGCCTGTTTTCCGGAAAACACGCCGAAAAACGCAATCCCTCCGCCGAAGGCGTTTGGAGGACGCTCCTCCTGTTTCCCCATTTCATTTTCCTTACTGAGTTGCGCAATTACTCTAACTATTTTGTGCTGCTTCTGCTGTGCGTTTGCCTGCCTTTCCCGGCGGTTTTCGCGCAGAATGGCCCTGTGCCCGCCGGGGCAGATGCGCTGTCTGACACAGATTGCGGCATCACGCTCTCCGGCACCGTCACCGACCATGAAGACCGCACACCCTTAATAGGCGCCACCGTGTTGCTGGATGGCACCCAGCTGACCAGCGTGACCGATGCCAACGGCCACTACCATTTCCATGGCCTGTGCCCCGGCACGTACACGCTGGTGGTGTCTTACATTGGCTACACTACTGAGCGGCTGCAGAAGGCAGTGCGGGCACCTGAGGTGCTCAACTTCAGGCTGCACCCAGACGGCCTGCTCCTCCACTCTGTTGAAGTGCGGGCGGCCCGGCAGCGTACGCAGATTACCCAGGCCACCGGCCAATTAAACGGCCGGGAACTGGCGCAGACGCACGGGCAGTCGCTGGCGCAAAGCCTGGAGCGGATTACCGGCCTGAGCAGCATCCAGACGGGGCCCAGCATTGCCAAACCGGTCATTCACGGCATGCACAGCAACCGCATTCTGGTCATGAACAACGGCGTGCGCCATGAGGCCCAGCAGTGGGGTTCTGAGCACGCGCCCGAGATTGACCCGTTTGTGGCCTCTGAACTGACGGTGGTGAAAGGTGCGGCCGGCGTACGCTACGGTGCCGATGCCATTGGCGGCGTGATTCTGGTAGAGCCCAAGCCGCTGCGTGATTCTGCGGGCACCAGCGCCGTGCTCAACCTGGTGGGCGTGAGCCATAACCGCCAGGGCGTGGTGTCAGGCATGGTAGAAAGCAACCCGGCGGCTTTGCCGGGTTTAAGCTGGCGGCTGCAGGGCACGCTCAAGAAAGCGGGCAACAGCAAGACGCCAGATTACTACCTCGCCAATACCGGCTACCAGGAGCAGAACTTTTCGGCGGCCGCCGGATGGACCCGTGACCAATTTGGGGTTGACGCCTATTTTAGCCGGTTTGACACTAAGCTGGGTGTGTTTTCGGCGTCGCACGTGGGCAATCTCACCGATATCAGAAACGCCCTGCAGCGCGAGCGGCCGGAGCCGGAGGCGGACTTTACGTATACCATCGGCGTGCCGTACCAGAACGTGACGCATGATTTGCTGCGGCTGCACGGTTTCTACAAAACGGGGACCGCCAGCCGACTGCTGTTCACGTACGCGCGGCAGTACAACATACGTGAGGAGTTTGACGCCCACGGCGACCAGAGCCGTCCTGGTCTTCGGTTTGAAATCACTACGCACAGCTCTGAAGCCCTTTGGGAACACCCGCTTATCTGGAACCTGAAAGGCAGTTTTGGCGCCACGTACCAGTACCAGTTCAACCGGTATGAGGGGCGGTTCTTCGTGCCGTTTTTCCAGAGCCACACCGGCGGCCTGTTTTGGCTGGAGGAATGGGAGAAAGGCAAGTGGCACGTAGAGGCGGGCGTTAGATATGACTACCGGCACCTGCAGGCCAAGCTATACCGCAAAGACACGCCGCAGCGCACAGGGCAGTCAGAGCTGGACAACCAGTTGCTCACGCCAACGCACACGTGGCAGAACCTTTCAGGGACGCTGGGAGTGATTTACCACTTCGGGCCGCACCTTGATTTGAACCTGAATGCCTCTACCGCGTGGCGCTCGCCTACCACCAGTGAGCTGTACAGCAACGGCATTCACCACGGCACGGGCACCTACGAGTACGGCAACGCCAATCTGGGCATGGAGCGGGCGTACAATCTTGTGGCAACGCTGGCCTACGTGCAGAACAAGCGCCTGAACGGTGAAATCAGCGTGTACCGCAACTATATAGACAACTACATCTACCAGGAACCCGACACCGTGCCCACGCTCACCATACGGGGCGCGTTTTTAACGGCGCGGCAGAAGCAGGCAGACGCCACCTTCACCGGCCTGGATGTGAGTGCGTCTTACCAGTTGACAGACCACCTGCTGCTCGCCACCAAGGCGTCTTTGGTACGGGCCTACAACCAAACCGCAGACGAGTATTTAATCTGGATTCCCAGTGACCGCTATGAGAACAGCCTGCGTTATTCAATAGATAAACTGGGGGCCCGCGGAGTTTTTGCGCAAAACTTTATCCAAATCAGTGGCTTGGCTGTGGCCAGGCAAAAGAACGTGCCAGACAATTACCTGGCGCGTGACTACGCCCTGCCGCCCGCCAGCTACTTCCTGCTGAATGCTGAGGCAGGCACTACCCTGCAACTGGGCCAACAGCAGATTGAGATTGGCCTCATAGGTCGAAATCTCCTGAACACCGCCTACCGCGACTACTTGAACCGTTTCAGGTATTACGCTGATGAAACTGGGCGGTCCATTACCCTGCGGGTGAGCATCCCGCTGAACTTTTAACCTTGATTTTTCACTTGAATTAACCCTAAGAACACCATGAAATTATTTTTGAAACCATCGCTCGCTATTCTGTTTGCCGCCACCGTGTTTATGTCTACCTCTTGCAGTGATGACGAGGACCCGGCCCCGGTAAATGAGGAAGAACTGATTACCACGCTTAAATTGACCATGGTGCCGCAGGGCGGAGGAGCAACGGTGACGGCTTCTTACCGTGATTTAGACGGAGACGGCGGCGCCAACCCTGTGATTACAGGTGCCCAACTGGCTGCCAACAAAGTATATGATGTGACCGTGCAGGTGCTGGACGAGTCTAAAAGCCCCGCCGAAGACATCACCGAGGAAGTAGAAGAAGAAGGCGATGAGCACCAGTTCTTCTACGTGCCTTCGGGCGTGAACTTAACGGTGGCCTACAATGACACAGACCGCAACAACCGGCCTATAGGCATAAAGACCAGAATGACCACTACCACCGCCTCTACCGGCAACCTGAAGGTGGTCCTGAAACACCAGCCCGCCCTGAAAAGCGCGACCAGCACCATCAATACCGGCGAAACAGATGTGGAGGTAACCTTCCCGGTGACCATTCAATAACCGTTTCACCTCTCCCGTTCTCTATGAGAAGCCTTCTGCCTACATGGCAGAAGGCTTCTCTGTTTATGACCTGTTTTTCTGAAATCAGGCTGAAAACAGACGCAAAAAAGCCGGGGCTGGTTCATCTCTAGTTGAACCAGCCCCGGCTTTTTTCTCGGTAGTAGAAATCAATTACTCATATACCGGCTCTACTTTATACCCTTGGTTGCGCAATAGTTGAATGAGGCCTTGCTCGCCGGGCAAATGGGCGGCACCCACGGCAATGAACGAAGGGCTTTTGCGCATCATGTTCACCAAAGGGGTCATCCAGCGCTGGTTGCGCTGGTCCAGGAGCAGAGCCTGGGTTTCTTTTTCGTTTTCCTGTGATGTAATCAGGTTGTAAAGCCCCTGCAGGTTTTCCTGCTGATACAGGCTCAGCATCTGTTTCATGATCTTGCGCTGGCGGTCAAACTGCTTCACACTGTTCAGGAGCTGTGACGCCTGCACCTCTACGGTGGCCTGGTCTAGCAGCGCCACCTGCTCTTCAGGGGTTTCCAGCACATAGATAGACTTGTGCCATCTGTTGGCCATTTTCAGCAATTCCAGGTCATATGACTCTGGGCTGTAGCCCAATAGCTTAGGGTAAAGCAGCATCTGGCCCAGAAAGCCGGGCTTAATGTATCTGAACTGCTGGAGGCTGCGCTCTAGCGTATCTTGCACAAACTGCGCCAGCATGTTGTATTCCTGCACAGACATGATAGACTCCAGCGGCTTGTTCATGCGCATGGCCTTGTTGATGCTCTGGGTCAGCTCAGGGCTTTCCAGGTCCACCTCAAACACCACAGTCTGGGATTTCACCATTCTTTGCTTTACCTTACCTGGCAGAGCAAACTGTTCTTTAGGCACCAGGTGGAAGGTTCCGTAGAGGTAAGAGGTTTTAATTCCCTTGCCGCTCACTTTCCAGAGCAAAGACTTTTGGTGAATGTTTGGCGTACCACAGACTCCAGCCTCAGGCATGAAAATACCAGCCAGCAGACCAAGAAGCAGTGTCCAGAAACAGGCGCCTTTAAACGTGTTCATTTAGATAAGGTTACAAAATCTTATCAAAAATATAAGTTTATTATCAGAGCCAAGATGATCTGGCTCACTTTTTTTTAGTTTTTTAGAAATATAGTAAAATAATATAATTTACTGTACTTAAAGTGATTATATATTTTAACCGATATTTACACAAGACAATCAGAAACTAAATAGAGTACTATTGCAAAATCACCCTGAAATTTCGTCACAACCTATGGCAGGCACTTCTATCTCTCCTTCTTCTACTAAAATTCTGAACACTGCCGTTGTGGTAGCGGCCCTGGGGTACTTTGTAGACATTTATGACCTGATCCTGTTCAGCATAGTCAGGATTTCAAGCCTCAAAGATTTAGGGATCACCAACCCAACTACATTGTTGAAAGACGGCGTTCACCTAATAAATATGCAAATGCTGGGCATGCTGCTGGGAGGCATCTTTTGGGGTGTCTTAGGTGATAAGCGCGGCAGAATCTCCGTCCTCTTCGGCTCTATCTTTTTGTACTCTATCGCGAATGTGGCCAATGGCTTTGTGACAACCTTAGATGCCTATTCCTGGCTCAGGTTTATTGCCGGGGTGGGGCTGGCCGGGGAACTGGGGGCGGGCATTACCCTGGTCACTGAGGTGCTGCCCAAGGAGAAGCGGGGCTATGGCACCACCATTGTGGCCTCAGTGGGCATTTCAGGGGCAATTGTGGCCGGTGTGGTTGGGGAGTACTTTCACTGGCGCACCGCCTATTTTGTTGGCGGGGGCCTGGGCCTGCTGTTGCTCCTGCTCCGGATTGGCGTGTATGAAAGCGGCCTGTTTGCCCGCACCAGGCAGGAGAAGGTTTCCCGGGGCAACTTTCTGAGCCTGTTCACCAGTGCGCCCCGCTTCTTCAAATACCTGAAATGTATTCTGGTGGGGGTGCCCATCTGGTTTGTGGTGGGCGTACTCATTACCTTCTCGCCAGAGTTTGGGCAGGCACTGGGGGTTCAGGTGCCCGTTTCAGCCGCCAAGGCCATCAGCTTTTGCTACTTAGGGCTGAGCCTGGGAGATGTGGCCAGCGGGGTGCTCAGCCAAAAGCTGAAAAGCCGCAAACGGGCGGTTCTTCTTTCCCTTTTCTTACTGGCTGTTGTGGTGGCGCTGTATTTGTTCGCCCGGGGGGCCGGTGAAGCCTATTTTTACGGCCTGTGCCTGGCGCTGGGGTTTGCCAGCGGCTATTGGGCCATGTTTGTGACCATTGCGGCAGAGCAGTTTGGAACCAATATACGGGCTACCGTTACCACTACGGTTCCCAACTTTGTGCGCGGGGCGGTGATCCCCTTGACCCTTACGTTCAGTGCCTACAAAGAAGCGTGGGGACTGCTGTTCACGGCGGGGGCTCTGGGCACCGTGGCCTTGGCGGTGGCGCTGGTGGCCATTTCAACGCTGCCGGAAAGCTATGGAAAGGACCTGGATTACCTTGAATAGAAATGCGGGTGGGGTTGCTTTCTCGCAACGCCTTTTAAGCCTTTAAATCTTTGTCTTTCCTGCTGCCATGGGCTCTGTCAGGAACTGCTTCTGCAGAACCT
>NZ_LRMM01000079.1 GCF_001647275.1 Rufibacter ruber
GCCCGGCGGATGGGGCGTGATGATGGATGACGCGCTCTCCGGAATCTACGCCAATGTGGTTCTGCAACTACTCATTTACGTAAAGCTATTTTAGATGCTCACCTTCCTAAGGTCCCAGGCCGCCTCCCTGATTGCATCAGGAGTAGACTTTCTGGTGACCATTTTTGCAGTCGAACTTTTAGGCATTTGGTATGTAGCCGCCACTGTTTTAGGCACCATCTCTGGTGGAATCACACATTTCTCTATAGGCAGAACCTGGGTTTTCCATGCTGCCCATGGAGCAATACCCACGCAAGCCACCAAATACTTCCTGGTCTGGAGCGGTAGCTTTCTACTCAATGCTTCAGGAGTGTTCATGTTCACCCACTATCTGGGTATCAACTATATCTTCTCTAAAGTCACCATTTCTCTATTGGTCGGCTTTTTCTACAATTTTATTCTACAAAAGAGATATGTATTCAACTAAGAATGTATATGTCAGAACTTTACATATACTAATTTGCTGCGTAGCCTTTCTAGCTATGGGAGCAAATTTCAATTTTGCCCAGGGGCAAGGGGGGGTAACCTCTGTCAGGGGCACCGTCAAAGACGCTGCTACCAATGAACCCTTGATTGGCGTTACTATTTTCTTTCCGGGCACCAGCCTGGGCGCTAGTACTGATTTGGAAGGAAACTTTGCCTTCAGAACCACCCAGACCATCACCAGGGTACAGTTTACCTACGTGGGGTACAAAACCCAAACCATTGACCTCACACCAGGAGAGTCAAGGGTCTTGAACGTGAAACTGGAAAGTGAGTCACAGAAACTGAAGGAGGTGGTCATCAAAGGCCGCAGTCGCAATTACAGTAATAAAAACAACCCCGCCGTAGACCTGATCAGGCTGGTGGTTGACAACAGAAACAAAAACCGGCTGGAGAGCTACAACTATGTGCAGTACCAGCAATATGACAAGTTGCTCCTGGCGCTCAGCAACTCCCCAGACAAACTGCGCAGCAACTTCTTTTTCAAAAAATATGATTTTGTTCTAAAGAACATAGATACCACTAAACTGCAAGGCATGGCCATTCTGCCCCTCTACCTGCAGGAATCAATTTCTGAGCACTATTTCAAAAAGGAGCCTGAAAAAAAGAAAACCATTGTACAAGGTGAGAAGAAAGTTGATTTTGGGGAGTTTGTGGTGATTGATTCCTACGTGAAGCACATGTACCAGGACATTGACATCTACAAAAACAACATCACCCTGCTCACAAACCAGTTCCTGAGCCCCATAGCTGATCTGGCCCCTACCTTCTACCGCTTCTACATCACAGACACAGTAATAGTAGATGGTCAAAAACTGACTGAACTTTCTTTTCAGCCTAAAAATGAGGCCGACTTCCTCTTTACCGGAAAACTGTTCGTAACCATGGACGGCAACTACGCCGTGCAGAAAGTAGACATGGAAGTAGGCCCAAAGGTGAACATTAACTGGGTGCGCGACCTGCACATTACCCTAAATTTTGATCGGTTGCCCAACGGGCGCTACAACCTGAGCAAAAGTGTACTACGCTCTGAGTTTGCCCCCACCGCCAACAGCAAAGGGGGCGTGTACGGCGAACGTACTGTTTCTTATAAAGACTTCCGGATCAACCAACCCCAGCCTAACAGTTTTTATGAAGGCGAAGCCCTGGCCAAAGCCCCTACCGCCAATCAGCAGGAAGAGGATTTCTGGGCAACAAACCGCCATGACAGCCTTTCTGTCACAGAAGCCAATACCTATCTGAGCATTGACAGCCTGAGAAGCACCAAATCTTTTAAACGGACACTGGACATTGCCACTATGCTGGTTGCTGGTTACAAGCAGGCAGGCCCCTACTTTGAAA
This sequence comes from Rufibacter ruber, assembly GCF_001647275.1. GTDB lineage: Bacteria > Bacteroidota > Bacteroidia > Cytophagales > Hymenobacteraceae > Nibribacter > Nibribacter ruber_C. The sequence continues at coordinate 1,864 of NZ_LRMM01000079.1, forward strand.
TAGGACCAGTTAATACTTTTTATAGTTTCAACCCCGTAGAAGGTTTCAGACTTAGGGCGGGTGGCAGAACCACCACCACGTTCAGCAAACGGCTGATGCTGGAAACTTACGCCGCCTATGGGTTTAAAGATGAAAAATGGAAGTACTTTCTGGGTGGCACCTATTCCCTGACAGATAGATCCATCTTTGAGTTTCCGGTGCGTGCCTTGCGGGCGAATTATCAAAAAGACACCAAAATTCCGGGGCAGGAACTACAGTTTGTACAGGAAGACAACTTCCTGCTCTCTTTCAAGCGGGGCACCAATGACAAATGGCTCTACAATGAAACCTACACCATTGATTACCTGCATGAGTTCAGAAACCGTTTTTCCTTCAGGGTTGGGTTCAAAAACTGGGAACAGAGTCCCGCCGGGAGTCTGCAATACCTAAAAGTGAACAACACGCTGCCAACAGGTGATCTGCCAGGTACAGGAGGCGCAGACCAGGTAAAAAGCCTCACCACCTCAGAGTTTCAACTGGAGTTGCGTTGGGCACCGCATGAGGAGTATGTTCAAGGCAAACTGTACCGGTACCCAATTGTCAATAGATATCCGGTTTTCACGCTACGGGCAGCGTCTGGGGTAAAGGGTGTCTTCAACGGAGACTATGATTACCAAAGCCTCACCCTCAACGTGACCAAACGGTTCTTTCTGTCTCAGCTAGGCTATTCTGACGTAATAGCAGAAGGTGGTTACATTGTTGGGCAGGTACCGTTCCCCTTACTGGCCATTCACCGGGCCAACCAGACGTATTCTTACCAGATTCAGTCTTACAACCTCATGAACTTTCTGGAGTTTGTAAGTGACCAATACGCCAGCCTCAACATAGACCACTGCTTCAATGGCTTTATTTTCAACAAGCTGCCTTTGATCAGGCATACCAAGCTGCGGGAGTTTGCCACCCTTAAGGTGCTGTACGGCAAAGTGAGGGAGGAAAATGATCCTGGCAACAATGATAACAAAGACCTGCTGGCATTTCCGGTCAACGCCAACGGCTTGCCTACCACCTACTCCCTGGAGAAAAACCCTTACGTAGAAGCCAGTGTGGGCGTAGGCAATCTGTTTAAATTCTTCCGGGTAGACGTGGTGAAACGCCTGTCTTACCTGAACCACCCAGGAGTGTCAGAACTTGGGATCAGGGGCCGGTTTAAATTTGATTTCTAAGCGTTGAATAGCATGGAGAGCACACTGCGCAAAAGCACCCTCAGAGACACCTTGCAACAAGGGATCTACAAGATCATCAATCCATTTGTCAGGTTTATCATCTCACTGGGCTTCACGCCCAACACCGTCACCATCACAGGTTTTCTGCTGAACATTGGAGTAGCCGTGATTTTTATTTTGGGCGGGGAACAAGGCAACCGTGGTGATCTGAGCTATGTGGGTTGGGCGGGTTTCCTGATCCTGTTTGCCGGCCTGTTTGACATGCTGGACGGCCAGGTAGCCCGCCTCGGGAAAATGAGTTCCCCCTACGGAGCCTTGTTTGACTCTGTAGTAGACCGGTATTCTGAACTGATCATGTTCCTGGGCATTTGCTATTATCTGGTGGCCCACCACTATTTCCTGAGTTCGCTCCTGGCGTTCATTGCCTTGATTGGCTCCATGATGGTGAGCTACACCCGCGCCCGCGCAGAGGGCCTGGGCGTAGCGTGCAAAGGCGGACTGATGCAGCGGCCTGAACGCGTTGTTCTCATTGGCCTCTCTTCTATGCTGTGCGGCCTGCTGGCCTCCTGGATTGGCGGAGAGTACAAAGTCCTCCTGCCGGGCACGCGCCTTCTGGTGTTCGAGACCATGTCCGTGTTCACCTTTCCGCTGGCGGTTTTGGCGGTATTGACCAACCTCACAGCCCTAAACAGGCTGCTGGACGCCAAAAAGGCCCTGGAAGAGAAAGAGCGTTTGTTGAGAAAGTAGATGTTTTACAACATGAACAGAGTGATCTTCTCCCTTTGCGCCTTCTTCTTTTGGGTGGGTACCGGCACGTTACCGGCCTTTGCCCAGGAAACCCTGAAAACCAGCCAGGGCCAGGAACTGCCCACGCCCAAAGGAATTCCCAACCTGCTGTTCTTCGTGCAACGGGACCCCAACATCAACACCATAGTGTATGAACTGAACCTGAACAGCAAGGGGGTTTTGAACGAAGAAGAACCCATCAAAATCTACTGGCTCCGGTACGCAGATGGCGGCGGAAAGCAGGAACTCAATTTTATCCAGCGGAAATTTGCCTACGGGTTGCACGTAAAGAAACTAAGCGCAGAGAAATTTGAGCTTAAATTTGTGAGCTACTCCAAACGCACGTTGTATCTTCAGAAAGGACCAGACGGGAAGTGGCATGTCTATGCCGCCATTCTGCAGAAACCATCTGTTTTAGACCGGGTGTTTGTCCGGATAGAGGGCGGAACGCTCTGGGTGCCCAACGTGGTGTATGCAGAGTTCAAGGGCCGGGAATCTGCCACAGGTAAAGAAATTGTAGAACGGTTCAAACCATAATGTTTCACCTTTATGAAAAAGAACTATGTCTCTAATTCCACAGAGTCTGTCAGAATGTTCAAGGCAGACTGGATGGAAGCGCTCTCTAAGGTGCATTTTACCGTGCCACTGTACCTTTACGTGCCAATCATTGCCGTTCTGTGCTGGCAGGCCCTGTACCGGCAGCACCTTTCCCTGCTCTCCTTTGCCGGATACTACGGGCTGGGGCTGGTGGCCTGGACGCTGACCGAATACCTGCTGCACCGGTTCGTGTTCCATTTTGTGCCAAAGGCACCCTGGGCCCTACGGCTGCACTTTATTTTCCATGGCGTACACCATGACTATCCTAATGATGCCAAAAGGTTGGTCATGCCGCCTTCAGCCAGTATTCCCATGGCCACTGCGCTGTACTTCTTTTTCAGGCTGTTCCTCACGGGCGGGCCGCTCCACGCTTTTTTTGCCGCTTTCCTGACCGGGTATCTGGTATATGACCTCTCGCATTATGCCCTACACCACTTCAACTTCAAAAATGAGTTCTGGAAAAAACTGAAGAAGCACCACATGCTGCACCATTACGCTGACCCCAGTAAGGGGTACGGCGTCAGTTCCTCGCTCTGGGACAAGATATTTGGATCTGATTTCATCAAAAAATAACATGCGTACTACTTCCACAGTAGCTAAAAAAGCAGAAAAGAGCGCTTCTCCTAAAGCAGCCCTCTGGATAGCCGCCCTCTCGCTGGGGTATCTGCTGCTCTCTTATATATTGATTGGCTTCAAGGCAGACCAGCTGTTACTGGTGGCCCTGTTCACTTCTTTGTACTACCTCTCCCCCATCACCCGCAAGTTTGCGCTGGGCTTTACTATTTTCATGGTGTTCTGGGTACTGTATGACTATATGAAAGCCTTCCCCAACTACTGGTTCAAGGAGGTACACATCAAAGACCTGTATGAGGCCGAGAAGGCAATCTTTGGGGTGGTGGTGGACGGGGTGCGGTTAACCCCGAACGAATATTGGCAGCTACACCACTATACGCTGCTGGATGTGCTCTCCGGTATCTTTTACCTCTCCTGGGTGCCGGTACCCATGGGGTTTGCCGCCTTTCTGTTCTTCCGGAACAGAACCCAGTTCACCTATTTTTCGCTGACGTTTCTGCTGGTGAACCTGTTGGGCTTTGTGGCCTATTATCTGTATCCGGCGGCCCCACCGTGGTATGTACAGCTGCATGGGTTTGAGTTCTTTCCCAAAACACCCGGTAACATGGCCGGCCTCGCCCGGTTTGACGCCTTCTTCCAGATAGACCTGTTCCGGGGCATGTACGCCAAAGGGTCTAATGTCTTTGCGGCCATGCCCTCGCTCCATTCCGCCTATCCGCTGATTGTGTTGTACTACGGCATCAAAAACCGTTTAAAAGTGGCCAGGGTGGTGTTTGCAGTCATTGCCGCGGGAATCTGGTTTGCGGCGGTCTACACTTCCCACCATTACATTCTGGATGTGCTCTTTGGGATTCTCTTCGCGGCCACCAGCATTGCGCTGTTCAATTACCTGATGGCCAGGAGAGGCCCCACCTACCGGGCAGTGCAGCGGTTTATCAAAGCCATTGAGTAAGCCGCAACCGCGCTGCTGGTTCCCCTCCTACCCGCAGAAGCCGGGCCTTTGGTACAAGAACCAAAGGCGGCTTCTGTTTTCGGCCTGTTTTTGGGAAAACAGGCGAAAACAGAAGAGCGGTTCTCCTGAGTTTCCAGAGGCCAGTTAAGAATAGAACGTGTCCCTTCCTGAATATTCTGCTATTTTAGGGCTACTTTTTTCAAAAACAGCCCCAAAACGCATGACCAGTAGCCTGAGACTTTGTTGTCTGTTCTTCGCCCTTTGCCTTACCTTCCTTTCGGCCGAAGGCCAGAAAAAGAAAACCACCTTTGAACCCGCTGAACTGGCCAACCCACTCATGGGTACCGACTCCAAGCCGGAGCTTTCTAACGGGAACACCTACCCTGCCGTGGCCGTGCCGTGGGGCATGAACCTCTGGACACCCCAAACCGGCACCATGGGCCACGGGTGGGCCTACACCTATGCGGCCGACAAGATCAGAGGCTTTAAGCAGACGCACCAGCCCAGCCCCTGGATGAACGACTACGGGCAGTTTGTGATCATGCCCGTGACCAGTAAAATGAAATTTGACCAGGACGGCCGCGCCAGCTGGTTTTCGCACAAGTCTGAGGTGGCCAAGCCGTACTACTACAGCGTGTACCTCGCAGACCATGATGTCACCGCAGAATTCACGCCAACCGAACGGGCTGCCCAGTTCCGGTTCACCTACCCAAAAAAAGACAGCTCTTTTATTGTCATTGACGCGCTGGACCGGGGCTCCTACATCAAAGTGCTGCCCAAGGAGAAGAAAATCATAGGCTACACCACCCGTGCCGCCCGCTCCAACCCCAAGGAATTCAAAAACTACTTTGTCATTTACGTGGACAAGCCTATCAGTTTTGCCCGTACGTTCAGGGGGAAGAACCTCACTGGCAAAGACTCGCTGGAATTGACCTCCAACCACTCAGGGGCTGTAATTGGCTTCAGGACGGATGACGGGGAAAAAGTGAACCTGAAGGTGGCCTCCTCCTTCATCAGCTTTGAGCAGGCTGAGCTGAACCTGCAGCGGGAACTGGCGCAGGATAGTTTTGACGCCACCAAAGAAAAGGCCCGCAGCCTCTGGAACCAGACCATGGGCCGCATACAGGTGGAGGGCGGTACAGACGAGCAGCGCCGCACGTTCTATTCCTGCCTCTACCGCACCCTTTTCTTTCCGCACAAAATGTATGAGCTAGATGCCAACAACAAAGCGATCCATTACAGCCCCCATACCGGCAAGGTGCATGACGGTTACCGCTTCGCCGGAACTGGGTTCTGGGACACGTTCCGGGCACTTTACCCGTTCCTGAACCTGATGTACCCCAGCATCAACAAAGAAATGCAGGCGGGTCTGGTGAACGATTTCCGGGAAGGCGGCTGGCTGCCCGAGTGGTCCAGCCCCGGCTACGCCGATATCATGGTGGGCAACAACTCGGCCTCGGTAGTAGCCGATGCCTACATCAAAGGCCTGCGCGGCTATGACATTGAGAAGCTGTACGAGGCGCTGGTGCACGGGGCCAACAATGAAGGCCCCATTACCGCCATCGGCCGGAAGGGCGTAGACTATTACAATAAGCTGGGCTACGTGCCCTATGACGTGAAGATCAATGAAAACGCCGCCCGTACGCTGGAGTACGCCTATGACGACTTCACCATTTACCAGCTGGCCAAAGCCCTGAACAAGCCGCAAGCCGAAATTGACCTGTACGCCAGGCGCAGCCAGAACTACCGCAATTTATTTGACCCCGCCACCGGCCTCATGCGCGGCAAGAACCAGAACGGTACGTTCCAGGCGCCGTTCAACCCCTTCAAATGGGGCGATGCCTTCACCGAAGGCAACAGCTGGCACTACAGCTGGAGCGTGTTCCATGACGTGCAGGGGCTGGTGAACCTTATGGGCGGTAAAGACAACTTCGTCAAGAAACTGGACTCCGTGTTCTTCCTTCCGCCGGTGTTTGATGACAGCTATTATGGCGGCGTGATCCATGAGATACGAGAGATGCAGATTGCCAACATGGGGCAGTACGCGCACGGCAACCAGCCCATCCAGCACATGATCTACCTCTACAACTACGCCGGTGCCCCCTGGAAGACCCAATACTGGGTGCGCGAAACCATGAACCGCATGTACAAACCCACCCCAGACGGCTACTGCGGCGATGAGGATAACGGCCAGACCTCGGCGTGGTACGTGTTCAGCGCCATGGGCTTCTACCCGGTTTGCCCCGGCACCACGCAGTACGTGCTGGGCACTCCACTCTTCCAGAAAATGACGCTCACGCTGGAGAACGGCAAAAAAGTAGAGATTGAAGCGCCAGAAGCCAGTGACCAGAACCTGTACGTGCAGGAGCTGAAGTTCAACGGCAAAAAGCATGAGCAGAACTGGGTAGACCACTTTGAGCTGTTGAAGGGCGGAAAAATGAAGTACAAACTCTCCAGCCAACCCAACACGCAGCGGGGCACGCAGGAGAGCGCTTATCCTTATTCGTTCTCTCCCAAGCAGTAATCATTCACTTCCTTTTTTCCTGTTTTCGCTGTTTTTCAGAAAACAGCCCGAAAACAGGAATTCAACTTAGAACCAGATGAAATCGCTTTTCCTTTCCCTCGCCCTGTCCGTTGCCTCTATTTCTGCCAGTCAGACCCAGACCGAGACGCACACCAGAGGCAACTACACCCTCACGTTTGTGAACCAGGACCCGCAGTTGAACCCTACGGTGAAGCAGAAGCTGATAGATGCCTTCTTCCAGACGTATCCTGCAGAGGCCAAGCGGTTCAACAAAAACACGGTAGAAGCGGTGACCGTGACCATTGACACCGCCTATGCGGGAGTGGCCTACGCCCATGACGGCAAGATCACCATCAGCTCTCAATGGCTCCACAAACGCCCCACAGACATTGACGTGATCACCCATGAAGGCATGCATCTGGTGCAAGCGTACCCCCCAGACAGCGGCCCCGGCTGGCTCACCGAAGGCATTGCCGATTATGTGCGCCACACCTTTGGCGTAGACAACGCCGGAGCCAACTGGTCGCTTCCTGCCCTCACAGATAAACACCACTATGACAACAGCTACCGCATCACCGCCCGTTTTCTGGTGTGGGCTGAGAAAAACACCAACAAGAAACTGGTCAATGAACTAGACGCCCGCATGCGGAAGAAAACGTATACCCCAGAGGTCTGGAAAGAGCTGACGGGTAAAACGCTGGAGGAATTATGGCAGGCGTATAAAGCTAATCCTGCTATTTAAGTATGCTAGTATTCCATGGCGCAAGCGTCCGCTTGTGCCGCACACATGCCAATATGCAAATTCGGCACAAGCGCGCTTCGCCAGAAATCAGCATTAGGTGAAATAAAACAGCTCGGCCTCCCCTTTTGTCTGGAGAAGGCCGCGCTGTTTTTGACCTGTTTTTCAAAAAGTAGCCCTAAAACGGAAATCCCTTATTTCAGAATACGCTCAATCTGTTCCAGTTCCTCAGTGCTGAACCGGGTGTTCTGCATGCACTTGAGCGAGTCTGCCAACTGAGCGGGCGTGCTGGCGCCAATCAGCACCGATGTTACCCGCGGGTCTTTCAGCAGCCACGCCAGCGCCATCTGCGCCAGTGACTGTCCGCGTTGTTCGGCCATTTCGTTTAACAGCTGAATCTGTTCGAGCCTGTCCTGGGTTATGTCTTCGCGCTTCAGAAAGCCGTGTGCTTTGGCAGCACGGGAGTTTTCAGGCACGCCGCCTAAATACTTGTTCGTGAGCAAGCCCTGGGCAAGCGGCGAAAACGGAATACAGCCTACGCCCTCCTGCTCCAGCAGGTCCAGCAGACTTTCCTCTACCCACCGCACAAATAGGGAGTACTTGGGCTGATGAATGAGGCACGGCGTTCCCAGTTCCTTCAGGATTTCAATGGCACGGGTGGCTTCTGGCGTTTCATAATTGGAAATGCCCACGTACAGCGCCTTCCCCTGCCGCACAATAGAGTCCAGGGCGCCCATGGTTTCCTCCAGCGGCGTATTGGGGTCTGGGCGGTGGCTGTAGAAAATGTCTACATAGTCCAGCTGCATGCGCTGGAGGCTCTGATCCAAGCTGGAGACCAGGTATTTACGGGAGCCCCAATCGCCGTACGGTCCCTCCCACATTTTATATCCGGCCTTGGTGGAAATGATCAGTTCATCGCGGTAGCCCCTGAAATCCTCGCGCAGAATCTTCCCAAAATTTTCTTCGGCGGAGCCGGGCGGCGGGCCGTAGTTGTTGGCCAGGTCAAAATGGGTGACACCGGCATCAAAGGCATCACGCAGGATTTGGCGCGAATTCTCCAGCACATCTACATGCCCGAAGTTGTGCCACAGGCCTAACGAGAGAGCGGGCAGTTTTAAGCCGCTCCGGCCGCAGCGGCGGTACTCCATGGTTTCATAACGGGCCGGGGAGGGAATGTATGTCATGTTTTTCTTTCGTTTGGGAAAGTCTAAGGTAAACGATCTGGATGTTGGGTGCAACGGCAAGCGTCAATTCAGCAGAAGATCAGCGCTTTACTTTAACTTCCGGCTGAACAGCTCCAATGTTCGCTCCCAGGCCAGTTGAGCAGCGGCCTCGTGGTAACGGGCCGGGGAGGTATTGTTGTTAAACGCGTGGTTGGCGCCTTCATACACAAACAGCTGGTATTTGGTGCCCGCCGCTTTCAACGCCGTTTCAAACGCCGGGATTCCGGCGTTCACCCGCTCATCCAGTCCGCCGTAATGCAGCAGTAATTCGGCTTTGATCCTGGGTACATCAGCTGCCTCTGGTGGGCGGCCATAGTAGGCGACGGCGGCCTCTAAGCCGGGATCATGTACTGCCAATTGTCCCGCCAGGGCACCACCCCAGCAGAAGCCAACGCAGGCGGTTTTCCCGTTGCCGTACTGATTGGTTTTAAGGTACTCCAGCCCTTTCAGAAAGTTCTGCAGGTTCTGCCGCGTGTCCAACTTAGAGAATAGCGCCCGGGCTTCATCTTCATTGGCCGGCGTTCCGCCGAAAGGGGAAAGGGCATCTGGGGCAACCACCCAATACCCCGCCTGCGCCACCCGCATGGCCACGTCTTTGATGTGCGGGTTCAGGCCCCGGTTCTCATGAATGACCAGGACAGCACCCAATTTCTTCTTCCCCTCTGGCCGTACCTGAAAGGCTTTCATGGTCACCCCGTCAGCCCCTGGATAGGTGATGTCTTCGGCTTTCAGATCTTTGGCTACCACCGTGGCGGCGTGGGCATAGTTGTTCTCCAACTGCGGGAGCAGCGCCAGGGCCAGGGTGAGGCTTCCCATCAATTTCACCAGACGGCTGATGAATTCCTTGCGGGAAAGCGGTACGTGGGTGTACTCGTCAAACAGGTTGATGATGCGCTGGTCCATAGAGGGGTGAATGGTTGTTAGTATTCAGAGCTTGTTTGCTAGTAGATGCTGTTAATTTAATAAAATATCACGGCGCGTGTCTTTAGACTTGTGACAAAGAGATGATGCGAGTCTCCAGGCTCACCGGGAACCACGGGCAAAAAGGCAGGAGCCTGGAGACTCCGTGCATCCACTAGCACCAGTCTCAACCCTCTCGCCAGATGATTCTGTTTTTGACCTGTTTTCCCAAAAACAGGTCAAAAACAGAATCATCTGTTCTGGTTAAAGGGGGTTCCCTTCTACTTCCTCGGCTTGCCACCCATGTAAAAGGTCAGTTTTCCGCCTTTGGCGATGTCTGCATAGGCCAGGAAAGGTCTGTTTAGTGCTTTGCCGTTCAGCTCTACTTTCTGCACATACACGTTCCTGTCACTCTGGTTTTTGGCTTCAATGGTAAACGTTTTGCCGTTCTCCAGCTGCAGGGTGGCTTCTTTCACGGTAGGGCTGCCCAACGCGTACTCACCGGAGGCGGGGGCCACAGGGTAAAACCCGAGGGAGCTGAACAGGTACCACGCACTCATCTGGCCGCAGTCATCGTTGCCGCCTAAGCCGTCTGGAGTGGGTTGGTACTGCTTTTTCAGGATCATGCGCACGCGCTCCTGCGTTTTCCAGGGCTGGTCTGTCCAGTTGTAGAGGTAGGCGGCGTGGTGGGCGGGCTCGTTGCCGTGTACGTAATTGCCAATAATGCCTTCGCGGGTAATGTCTTCGGTGTCGGCGAAGAACTCATCGGGCAGGTGCATGGTGAAGAGCGAGTCCAGGTGCGGCACAAACTTTTTGTTACCGCCCATGGCCTGAATCATGGCCGCCGGGTCATGCGGCACGTAGAGGCTGTAGTTCCAGGCGTTGCCCTCAATGAAGCCCTGGTTGTGCGTGCTCAACACATCGAACTCTTTTTTGAACGTGCCGTCACTCAGCTTAGGCCGCATGTAGCCAATGCTTTTGTCATACACGTTCTTCCAGTTCTGCGCGCGGCGGCTGAATTCGTTATAGAGGTCTTGGCGGTTCAGCTTCTTCGCCACTTGGGCAATGCACCAGTCATCATAGGCGTACTCCAGAGTTTTAGACACCGAGGAACCGTTCTTGTCTTCGGGCACGTAGCCCAGCTGCATGTAGTACTGCAGGCCGTCATAGTAGCCTTGGCGGGCGGTGGCCACGCAGGCGTCCAGGGCGCGGTTGGCATTGCCGGTATAGGTGCCGTTCATAATAGCGTCTGCAATCACAGATACGCTGTGGTACCCAATCATGCACCAGTTCTCATTGGCGTGGTGTGACCAGACCGGCAGCATGTGGTGCACACTCTGGTCATAGTGCGCCAGCATAGAAGACACCATATCCGCATTTCGTTTGGGCTGCACCAGGTTAAACCAGGGGTGCAAGGCACGGTAGGTGTCCCAGAGGGAGAAGGTGGTGTAGTTGGTGAAGCCGTTGGCCTGGTGGTTGTTCTGGTCCAGGCCCCGGTACTGACCGGTCACATCCATGTAAGTGGTGGGCCCCAGAAACGTGTGGTAGAGCGCGGTGTAGAAGTTGATGTAATCATCTTTGGTGGGCAGTGCGGCCTTGACTCTGCCTAACTCCTGGTTCCACTGCGCCTGGCTCTCCTGCTTCACCCGCTCAAAGTCCCAGTGCGGAACCTCGGCGCGCATGTTGGCCACCGCCCCCTGGGTGCTCACCGGAGACAGCGCGAATTTGATCTTGATCTTCTCCCCTTCCTCAGTTTTGAAATCAAAATAGGTGCGCAGCTGCTTGCCCGCCATCTCCGGGAAGTTTTTGCTCTGGTCAAACTTGCGCCAGAAGCCGCGGTAGACCTGGGCCTTGCTGTAGTCTTTGTTGCCGTAACTGGTGAATGGCTTGGAGAACGCCATGGCGAAGTACACCGTGCGGGTGCGGGCCCAGCCGTTGGTCTGGCGGTAACCGGTAATGAGCGTGTCGTTTTCTATCCGGATGAAGGTCCAGACGTTTTTATCCTCATAGTTGTAGATGCCGTGCATCAAATCCAGAATGATGTGCGACTCCTCTGACTTAGGGAACGTGTACTGGTGCATGCCCACGCGGTTGGTGGCGGTGAGTTCGGCCAGAATGTTATGATCCTCCAGCTGCACGCGGTAATAGGCAGGCTCCGCCTTTTCATGGTCATGGGAGAATTTGGAGCGGTAGCCTTTCTCGGGGTTCGCCTCGGTGCCGGGGTTCAGCTGGAGCTTGCCCGTGGTAGGCATGATCAGGAAGTCACCCAGGTCTGAGTGGCCGGTGCCGCTGAAGTGGGTGTGGCTGAAACCCACAATGGTAGGGTCATCATACTGGTAGCCGGCGCAGTACTTGTAGACATCTTTGTTGTACTTGCCGTTCACCTCATACGGAATGGTATCTGTGTCTGGCGACAGCTGCACCATGCCAAACGGCGCCGTGGCCCCCGGGTAGGTGTGTCCCATTTTATGCGTGCCTATAAGCGGATTCACCCAGCGCACCAGATCAAGAGGAGGTTTCTGGCCCAAGGCGGTAAACTGACAGATGAAAAGTGTGAAAAGCAGGAGATTCCTCATCATTCTGAAATGGCTGTAAAGGGGGATGCTATTTGCCTCCAAAGATAGAAGAGATTTCCTGAGCAAAAAGTATTTAGCCTTTTGAGGCTACCCGTTACGTCTGTTAACAACAATGCGTCTCACCCTGCATTTTTTCTGTTTTCGCTGTTTTTGGGAAAACAGGCCGAAAACAGAAAACAAAATTTTGCCGTTGGATTTTCTACGGCACCACCACTATTTTACCTTTGGTGTGGTGGGTGGCAATCTGCTCCAGCGCTTTGGCCGCCTCCGCCAGAGGGTACTTCTCACTTACCAGAACTTTCAGCTTGCCCGCCTCGGCTAGTTCCCGCAGGTGCTCTAACTCCACTGCATCAGGCTCCACGAACACATAGTGGAAGTTGAGGTTCTGCGTGTCAATATCATCGCCGCGGTTCAGGATGGAGACAAGGGTGCCGTTGGGTTTCAGGGCTTTCAGGCTTTGCTGCAGGGTTTCGCCGCTGGCGGCGTCAAAGATCAAATCCACGCCGTCTGGGAACAGCTGCTGCACGGCCTCGCCCACGTCCTGCCCGTTGTAGTCTAGGGCATGGTCTGCGCCCAGCTCCTGCATGAAGGCATGGTTCTTCTGGCTGGCTACGCCAATGACGGTGGCGCCTTTGTCTTTGGCCAGTTGAATGCCCAAGGTGCCAACTCCGCCGGAGGCGCCCAGAATCAGCACGGTCTGCCCCGCCTGCAGATTACCCGCGTCAAACATAGACTGGTACGCCGTTAACCCCACCAGCGGAATGCCCGCGGCTTCCTCAAAACTCAGGTTCTTGGGCTTGTGCGCCAGGTAAGACTCAGGGAGTACCATGTACTCAGCAAAAGTACCGTGCTGCACCTCTGGGCGGCGGGCGTACGCGTACACCACATCGCCCACCTGAAAGCGGCGGGCGCTGTGGCCGCGGTCTTCCACCACCCCGGCCACGTCCCACCCCGGAATAGCGGGAAACTTCACCGGCAGAAAACTGCTCAGATACCCCGCCAGCACCGCATTGTCTACAGGGTTCACAGCGGCGGCCTTAATGCGCACCAGCACCTCCCCTTCTTTTACCTCAGGTATTTCCAGTTCGCCTACCTTGATTTTATCGGGGGCGCCGAACTCTTCATAATAAGCGGCTTTCATCTTTCTCTTTGCCATAGAATGCATTCTTGTTTATCGTTCTCTGTCTTATTTTAACGTGCCCGTCAGGCCGGGAGCCGCCCTTCCTCCACCTGCTTGAGTTTGTACGTAATGAAAACCGATGGGCATAGAAGGTCTGAGCACCAGCTCAGGGGCACCTCTTGTTTTACTTTTTCTACAGGAAGAGGTTCACTGGCACGGGCGGTTTCCAGAACGTAAACCACAAAGTCGCTTTTCTGTTTTCGGGCTGTTTTTCAGAAAACAGCCCAAAAACAGACGCCAGATAATGCAGCTTTCGCCCAAGGCTTTCCGTTCAGTTTGCTACCTTTACCCGTAGAATACTTTCCCAGTCGCCCGTGCGCGGGAACACCCTATTGTTCCGCCGGGCTAAATTGAACCTATGACCATGAGTATTTCCCTAGAATCTTTAGAACCCAAAGCCCTGTGGCAGCATTTTGCGGCATTAAACTCCGTACCCCGCCCCTCTAAGAAAGAAGAGCGTATCATCAAGTTCATGCAGGACTTCGGGAACAGCCAGGGCTTTCACACCATCACAGATGAGGCAGGCAATGTGCTCATCACCAAACCGGCCACCAAAGGCATGGAGAACCGCCAGACGGTGGTGCTGCAGAGCCACCTGGACATGGTGCACCAGAAAAACGCTGACACTGATTTTGACTTCCTGAGCCAGGGCATTGACATGTACGTAGACGGTGACTGGGTGAAAGCCAAAGGCACCACCCTGGGCGCTGACAACGGTATTGGCGTGGCCACCATGATGGCGCTGCTCACCTCGCAAGACATAGCCCACCCGCCCCTGGAGTGCCTCTTCACCATTGACGAGGAAACCGGCATGACCGGGGCCATGGGCTTGAAAGGAGGTCTGCTGAACGGCACCATCATGCTCAACCTGGACACCGAAGATGACCGGGAACTCACCATTGGCTGCGCCGGCGGCGTAGACGTGACCGCCACGGGCAGTTATGCGCAGGAGAACATTCCGTTTGACTTTTCAGCGTACAGGCTGAGCCTCACCGGCCTCACCGGCGGCCACTCGGGCATGGACATTCACCTGGGCCGCGCTAACGCGAATAAACTCATGAACCGCATTCTGTACCAGGCCGCTGACAAGTTCAACGCCCGGGTGTGCAGCATTGACGGCGGGAGCCTCCGCAACGCCATTCCGCGCGAATCTTTTGCCGAAGTGGCCGTGCCAGAAGCCAAATCAGACATTTTTGAGCAGTTTCTGCAGACCCAGGCGGAGATTCTAAAGAGTGAATACGCCCTCACAGACCCAAACCTGCAGCTTCTGTTTGAAGTCTCTGACTTGCCGCAGGCGGCTATCTCCTATGATTTCCAGAACCAGCTGCTGCGCGCCCTCTACGCCTGCCCCAACGGTATCTACCGTATGAGTCCGGCCATTGCAGGCCTGGTGCAGACGTCAAATAACCTGGCCCGCGTGCTGGTGAAAGACGGTGCGTACACTATTCAATGCCTCACCCGCTCCTCTGTTGACACCGAGAAGTTTGACCTGGCCGCCGCTATCCAAAGCACGTTTGAGTTGGCGGGTGCCAGTGTGACCCAGAAAGGCTCCTACCCCGGCTGGACGCCGAAACCAGACGCCACCATTATGAAAACCATGAGTTCTCTGTACCAGGAGCTGTTTCAGGAGGCCCCGCACGTAAATGCCTGCCACGCTGGTCTGGAGTGCGGAATTCTGGGCGCCAACTATCCGGAGATGGAAATGATTTCCTTCGGGCCCAATATTACCGGCGCCCACTCGCCAGATGAGAAGGTGCAGATCAGCTCTGTGCAGAAGTTCTGGGGCTTTCTGCTGGAAACGTTGAAACGCATTCCGGAGAAGGCGTAGCCCTTTCAGTTGTTTTGGCCGGAGCCGCTCTTGTAAACCAGGGGCGGCTCTGGTATTTACAGCAGATTTTAAACTGGAAAGCTTGAAGAGCAAAGGTAAGATTCTGCGAACCCTGTCTGTGCGTTCGCGCTTGGCAGTACCAATGAAAATCTCCCGCAGTTCTGTTCAGCTGTTTTGAGCCTGTTTTTCTAAAAACAGGCTCAAAACAGAAAATTTTCACCGTCAGCAATACCTGGCGTTGCCTCAAACTATGTCAGCAGAGAACGCAGCACACCTTCCTATTATTTCGCCGCAGGGCCACCAGCCTCTGTCTGCCCTGCAGGAGCAGTTCAACCTTCTTCTCCAGCAGATCAACGCGGCCAAGGCCGAACTGGCGGCGCACACAGATGCCCAACAGACCGTACGGCAGCGGGTGCAAAAAGAAATAAGGCCGCTCATTTGGCAGATCATTGACCTGCGCGTGCATCTGGTGCACCTCTTTGACCACACCTACACCCAATACCTGCTCCCCCCACATGAACAGGACAAACTGGCCCAGCTGATCCTTTCGTTTGTGCAGCCGCTCCTGCAGCACCAGGACACACCTGAACTGGAGGAGATCTACCAGCGCTATGCCGCCGCCCCAACCCCTGAAAATGAAGCCCCATCTCCTCCTGACCTTCTGGAGAGGGAAAGCACAGAAAACGCGGCCCCGGAACTAGATTGGGAGGACTGGGAAACGGCGCAGGCGCAGCTGGAGGAACAGCTGGAGCGGGAGCGGCAGGAGCGGCAAGCCCAGCGGTTGGCTAAAAAGAATACTAAGGTGCAGCTCACCCCGGCAGACCAGTTGAAACTGGAGATCTTGGGTACTGCCAGAACTACGCGCCGCCTTTACACTGATCTGGCCAAACTGCTGCACCCAGACCGTGAGCTGGACGCCACGCGGCGCCTCTGGAAAGAGGAGGCCATGAAAAAAGTGACGGTGGCTTACCACCAAGATGATTTCTTTGCCCTGCTCCGGCTGCAGATGGAGTACCTGCAGGAGCAAACCCAGCAGCTGCACCAGCTGCCAGAGCAGCAATTGCTGCCTCACGTGCACCTGCTACAGCAACAGCTGGCCGAGCTGCAGGCCGAGAAAAACAGGCTCAGCAGTCAGGGCGAGCAGGATTTCTACGGCTCCTTCTCCGGCTCCCCCAAACAGGTGGAGTTGAAGTTCAGGGGGTACAAACGGGAGCTGAAAGAGGAGATACAACAACTGCGCGTAGAGCTGGTACGCCTGCAGGATTTGCAGGCCCTGAAAGCCTTGCTGAAGCTGATCTGAACAGCTTTTCAAGGTCCTGACTAAATATATTTTCAGCTTTCTTTCTGATTATCAACCACATTCTAAAACCAAGAATGTAAATCGTATTTATTCCTCCAACTCGCCCCACTCCTTCTGCGTATATTTTTACATATCTATATCTAACCATTTACATAAATGAGTACACACGAAGCAGAGTATAGAGCTCGCGGAAACTGGAACGAGATCAAAGGCAAAATCAAAATGGCCTACGCTGATCTGACTGAAGATGACCTCACCTATGATGAGGGGCAGGAGGATAAGTGGATCGGGAAACTCCAGCAGAAGCTAGGGAAGACGGAACACGAGCTTAAAAACTGGCTCCGCACCCTTTGATTCGATTATGTGCTAAAATGCAAACCCCCAACTCGGCCTGTTCGGTAGAGTGGGGGTTTTTGGCGTTAGAGCTTGTTCAGTTATAATTACTTTACTTTTGGCTGATTTAACAAGCTTTCAGAACCGCAAAAAAGCCCCATCCTTCCGCGTCTACCAAGGCACAATTGTAGCACGAAAGAACAGGGCTGTAAGATCATCAGCAGTGGTAAGCTTTTACCGGGCTGATAAAGGAATCAAATTATAGTGACACCCCGCGTTTCCACGGAATGAAGTCATCCTGGCCTAGAAGTTGGGCTTTGGTCTGGATATTGCCGCTGGCCACCTCAATGATGAAGTCTAAGATGTCCTCGCCCATTTCCTCAATGGTTTTCTCACCGGCAATCACTGCACCGGTGTCTACGTCAATGATGTCTGGCATGCGTTCAGCAAGCTTGGTGTTAGAAGCCACCTTGATCACCGGCGTGACCGGGTTGCCGGTGGGTGTGCCCAAACCGGTGGTGAACAGGATGATGTTACAGCCCGAACCAGCCAAGGCCGTGGTGCTTTCCACGTCATTACCAGGTGTGCACAGCAGGTTCAACCCGTCTTTGGTGATGTATTCAGGGTAATCCAGCACGTCTTGAATAGGCGAAGTACCGCCTTTCTTAGCGGCTCCCGCCGATTTGATAGCATCAGTTATCAAACCGTCCCGGATGTTGCCCGGGCTTGGGTTCATGTCAAAACCGGAACCCACTGCTTCGGCGGCGCGGGCGTAGGAGCGCATGAGGTGCACAAACCGGTCGGCAATTTCATTGGTAACGCAACGGTTGATCAGGTCCTGCTCCACGCCGCACAGCTCCGGGAACTCAGACAACACTGATTTTCCGCCAAGGGCCACCACCAGATCAGAGGTATGGCCAATGGCCGGGTTAGCCGAAATGCCGGAGAATCCGTCTGAGCCACCGCACTCCAAACCTACCACCAGCTTGCTCAACGGCGCCGGCTGGCGGGTTTGTTTATCGGCTTCCACCAGACCTAAGAAGGTTTTTCTGATGGCCTGTGACAGTAACTCAGTTTCAGTGCCCTCCTTTTGCTGCTCCAGCACATACAGGGGCTTAGAGAAGGCTGGGTTGATCTTCTTGATGGCGTCTTCCAGAATGTGCACCTGCGCGTTCTGGCACCCCAGGCTCAACACGGTGGCCCCAGCCACGTTTGGGTTGTTGATATAACCGGCCAACAGGGCGCAAAGGGTGTCAGAGTCTTGTCTGATGCCGCCGCAGCCGCCCTCATGGGTCAGGAACTTGATGCCGTCAATGTTGTCAAAGATGCGTTTCCTGGTGGCAGTCTCGGTACGCTGCAGGGTCAAGGTCTCAATAGCCTCGGTGTTGCCAGACTGGTACAGTTCCACCATCTGCTGCACGTATGACTTATACACATCACGCTGCCCAAAGCCCAGCTCATCTAAGAACGCCTGCTTGATAATGTCAACGTTGCGGTTCTCACAGAACACCAGCGGAATCACCAGCCAGTAGTTGCCGGTCCCCACCTGCCCATCGGCGCGGTGGTAGCCCATGAACGTTTTATCTTTCCAGCGGGACACATCTGGCACGTTCCAGCCCGTAGATTGGGTTTTCCCCTGGAAACCGGATACCTGGTGCTTCACGTTGTGAATGGTCAGCACGCCGCCAGCCGGAATGTCATACACGGCCTTGCCCACCAGGGAGCCATACATGATGATACGGTCGCCTTGCGCCAACGGCACTTGCGCAAACTTGTGCTTGGCCTGAATGTCATCAGTCAAGACCACGTCTGCGCCGTCATAGGTCACGGTTTCGCCTTTTTTCAGATCGGTCAGTGCTACCAGCACATTATCGTTCGGGTGAATTTTTAGAATTCGGTGTAGCATAGCGTTAAGAGCATATCGTGCAATCGATTGCGCAATATATCAATATTTAGAGAACATTGAAAAAATTAGAACAAAATCTTTTAGAAAATAAAGAAAATATAACGCAGGGGTTTCTGAGCAGCGCGGGGTTTAGATTTTCCCAACAGAAGAATTCCCACTTTTCGCCTCTGGCGAGGCAATTGAGAATACTTTTCAACCAATTTTCATTTCAGTTTGCACAGACAGCAAGAAAGCATTTAGCTCTTCTAGAGTAAAGCTGATTGTACATTTTGTCATTCTGAAAGTCTTAGGGAACAGGTAGAAACGTAAGTAAGCTTCTGTTGACCGCTTCTGCCGTTCGCCACCAAGATCCTTTCAGGATGACAGAGAGGGAAAAGGTCATAACAGGGAAAACAGTTTGGGTAAGACTTTATTTGCCCAAAGGGGAAGATTTGCCAGCCAATGATAATACCATCTACATCACGGGCAGCTTTGGGGCCAG
>NZ_LRMM01000008.1 GCF_001647275.1 Rufibacter ruber
TGCGGCGCAGGATGAAGTTTTTGCGGCTACCGTAGGCTCTGTCAGAAGGTCTACTGACGGGGGGGGTACCTGGCAGAGTGTGCTGGGGTATGAGGCCGGTGTAAATGACTTCAACGCCAGCCCCTACTTTACAGATATTGCCATTGGGAATAGCGGCAACATGTACGCAGCTTTTTCAAGCAATACTCTACACTCATGAAGTTATTTTTGCAGCTGGCTTTTAGGCCGGGGCATTCTTCCACCCAGATTTCCGCCCAGCGGAAGAAAACAGGCCCGTGCCCCACCGCTACTGCAACACAATCTTTGCTACTCTGCCTTCGCAGCTTACCACGTAAAGGCCCGGGGCCAGACCTGCGGTAGCTATTGACAGTTGATTCTCCTGATTGGGTTTCACCAACGTTTCCTGCACTTTCAAACCCGCCAGAGAATAGATGCGCACCTTTTGCGGCTCTTTGCGGCCAGCTGCCTGCGCATTCTGAATGAGGAATTGGGCACCAGAGACCACCGGACTGGGATATACTAATAAAGCGGTTCCCTTCTCTGCCATTTCCTGAGCGCTGCTCAAAACGGTGGTATTTCTTAGGCCCACTAGCACGCTTTGGCCCTGGAATTCTATGGCGCTGGGCATAGGCACCACCACCGTGCTAACCTGGGTAGACGGCTCTGCCGTGGTTTGCTCGCCGGCGTACAGGCCTTTCACTTTAACGGTGATGGAATTGACCGGACTGGTTTCGCAGAACGGGTTGGCCGCAGCCACATACAAGGAGTCATTGGTCCAGCGCAGCTGAATGACGGCAGGTTGATCGGTTTCTAGAAAGCCCAGGTCGCCGGGTAGGTTCTGGCGGCCGGCGGTGAAGAAAACGGCCTGGGCCACTTTCAGGTTCTGGTCTACCACACACTGCACCGAAGCTGTGTTAGACACCACCTCAAACGGCGTGCTGCTGATTTTCTGGGCTAATTGCTCTTTGGTGACATTGGGGTAAAGGGCATAGGCGTATTTTTCGGCCGCCGGAAAGTTCCCGTGGTTAAAGGCTATCCAGGCCAGTTGGGTGTTGCCCGAGGTCTGCACTTCAAAGTTCAGTTTCTGGTTGTTGATGAACTGGTACCCAATGTTGTTGAGGTGCGCCCAGTTGGAGGTGACCGGTGCCAACGACTGCCCATTCGCCAGCATGGCTTCCTGGCCGTTGTTGTCTACATAAAAGTTATTGGTATACTTCACCTGGTTCACGGTGGTGGTGAATGGGACGGTTAGGCCAGACACGGCTTTGATGTCGGTGCCCAGGGCCACAATGTAGTCTGGGAAATAAAACCAGCTTTTGTTAGCACTTAGCCGTATCTCCCCTGATTTGTTCATGTTGTACATAAAACCGGCGGCACCGGTTCTGCCGTCAGACACGCCTCCCGCAAAGGGATTAAGGCTGTTCCCGCCCTTGCCAATGGGAACTGTGGGCAACGCCACGCTCATGGGTCGTTGGGGGGCGGTGACACCCGGCAGGCGGCGCCAGTTCATATCCTCATAGATGTCCTGAATTTCAGTACCGGTAATGTACACATAGTTGGGGCCAGAGCCGGTGTAGAAGTTATTGAGTCCTTCGCCGTTGGCGCTTTCATTGCCCACGGTGCGGGGAGAGGTCATGCGGGTAGTGGCGTAGTAATTGGTGCCTTTGTGCACCATGTAGTCATGGCGCCAGAACATTTTGTTGCCCTGCAGCACATTGAGCTGGTTGGCGTCTGCCGGGCGGGTCAACCAGGCGTATAGTTCCTGGAGCTTGGCTTTCTGGGGCGTATTCTCATTGATGAGGGCGGCCAGGCAGGCCACGGTTTTCTCGTAGCCATCGCCTAGAATACGGCGGCCCAATTGGTTGTAATCATACACGTTGCGGTAAATAAACCAGGCTACCCCGTGCAGGAAAAGGTCTTCATAAATCTTAATTTTATCGTCCGGAACGGCAAGTGAGGTACCCGAGGTAATGCTCATGAAATAGCTGATACCGCCCAGATATTCCTTGCCGTAGTTGCCCATGTACAGCTGCCGTCCGTTGCCGGTGTGCTGGTTAAAGGCAAAGTCGGGTTGAATGCCGTTGGTGCGGTCTTCCTTCTCAATTTTGATGAGGCTGTAGAACATTTCGGCTACCTCGGCCAGGGTTTTGGTGTCACCGTTGACAATGGCCGTTGCCATGATGTATTTGCAGACCTCGGTGGTATTGGCGGCGTCTGGCTCCTGCTTGTACTCTTCCAGTTTTTCTGGAGTCCACTCAAACATCAGGAAAGACACCAGGCTGTTGTACACGGCAGGCCGCTTTTCTTTCAGGTCTTTTGCCATGAGCACAAATGATTGAATGAGTGAATTGGGCCAGCCAATGCTGCGGTACCACCAGTTGGTGTCTGTGGGGTTGGTTGCGGTCCACCAGTTCCAGGCTTTGCAGTAAGCGTCCAGGTATTCGTCACTCTTGTAGCTTGGGCCTTGGGTGTGGTAGGCGCGGGCAATTACTACCATCTCAGTGAAGTGCGGCCGCGGCCCGCCCGTTTTGTCTGTAGGATACGCGGCGGGGTACACCACATTTTTGAAGGTTCCGTCTGCGTTCTGGTTACTTAGGTCATAACCGGCAGGGCCGTTGTAAGTGTTGAACACCCGGGTGTACATGGTCTCTAACTCGGCGGCGGACTGGGCCTGTGCCGCAAGAGCTGCCAGGCTCAGAAATACCAGCAGGAATGCCTTTTTGTAACGTTGAATCATAGGTCAATAAGTTAAGTACTGATTTAGCAGATTGGCCCGGGCACGGTGTAACCCAGCAGGGAACCGACTTCACCTGCCACTTGCTCCCCAGGGCCCTTTTTATTGGAGGCTTGAGAGAGAAAACCCACAACGCCCGGCGTATCCCTGAAACAGAAAGTAAAAGCTCCCAGGACTGTTCCTTCACTCCGGTTCCTTTACAAGATCACCCTTCGCTGGCCCGCGTGCAATGGGTTGAACCAGAATGAGACGTTTTGGCCCTATTTTGAGAAAAACAGGCCAGAAACAGGAAGGCGGTTTGGGCAGTAAAGAAAATCCCGCCCCGGAAACCAAGGCAGGATTTTAAAGTAATCTACACTCAAGTTTTATTCAGCCCGCAATCCTGGCCGCAGAACGGCCAGAGGCCAGCCTCAGCTTTTCAACTGCTACCAAACAGCCTGAAAGAGCAATGCCGGGCTTTATACTTTATGCTGTACCGCAGACCGCAGCACCACCGGCCCAATCAGCCCTGCCTCCAGCAACGGCGAATCTTTCAGGAAATGCTTGAACGTACTGAAGGCAACCCGGCCACCGGCAGGCTTGGGCTTATCCTGCACATACCAGTCCGGGAGCTTTTGAATCACCCCGGTGCTGTTCTCCCCGCGGCCCTCATACTTATTCTCGGGGGGTAATTGCTCATCGCCAATCAACCGGTTAGGCCATTGGTTCGTCACTTGCACCTCCAGACTGTTCCGGCCTTTCTTTACGGCATTGGTTATCTCCACCAAAAAAGGCGGTTTCCAGAAAATACCCAGGTCTTTGCCGTTTACCTTGACTTCGGCAATCACTTCTACCCTGCCCAAATCCAGGAACAGACGCTTGCCGTTGTCTAAGGCATTGGCGGGCACCGTGAATTCCTTGGTGTAAGTAGCCGTGCCCGAGAAATATTTTACTCCGTCTTCCTGGTGTTTGTGCAAGGAAATCAATTGGGGCAATACGGTTTTGGCCGGGGCGCCCAGATTGGGCGGAAAATTAACCGTCCATTCCCCTGAAAGTACAGTGGGGCGGTCAATGCCAGAAATCTTGGCTGTGAGCGCTTTGTCTTTATTGGTACGCAGAGTATAGTTCCCGTTTTCCCAGAACAGAAGACCCGGCTGGCCCGAGGCCAGCGAGACGCTGCCCGGTTGCTCGGGCCCTTTGTCGGGGATTTGGGCCAGCTGCTGGATTCGCTCGGCGGAGAGCGCTTCTTTGGTCACCTCCAGGCTGTTCAAATCGCCCTCGAACAGCCAGCCGCTGTAATCCTGCTTAAAATCGCCTACGCCGGGGTGCACTATCTTCCTGGATTTTTTCCCGGCGCTTATGAATTTACCGTTCACGTACACAGAAGGCACATTGTCTTTGTACACCAGCGCCACGTGGGTCCAACCAGAAAGCGACAGCGGCACGATGAGCGCCTTGCTCAACCCGCCTTTGGCCCGTTCAGAGACAATGATGCCGTTGCGGGCCACCACCATCCCGCAGGCGGCATGGCCTTCGCCGTAGAGCACTTCGCCTTCCGGCGGATAAAACAGGTGGCTTGAAATCTGTTTCCCTTCAAAGCGGCCGTCCAGTTGGTCATCTACCTCGGGCTTCACCCAGGCGGTCAGCGTAAAGTTGGCGGTGACGTCTCTGTAGCGGCCAGGGGCAATTCGCCTGAAATCTTGGGTAGACACCAACGCAGTTCCGTCTTTTTCAATGGATTTGATGCTGGTGGAGGCCACCGGTTCCCGGAACACAATGAAACAGGAGCCGCTGGGGTCAAGTTGCAGCGGAACCACCGTTCGGCCGTCTATCTGGTCAAAGACTTCTAGCTTGTTAATTTCACCGGTGGCGGCGTCCCAAAGCTCGGGCTGCTTGCCGGTCACCCTGAACGTGGCCGTGAGGTCTTCTTTTAACCGGCGCCTGCTGCCTATGAAATAGACCTCGCCGCCGGCAATGGTCCGATGGATGAAATTCACCTCTGCGTCTCCGGATTTAGACGTAAACTCGAAGTCTGGTTTCAGGTTCAGTTGCGCCACCACCTGGTCTAACGGCTGGTAACGGAACACCGTTCCCGCCCCTACCTTCCGCACCGCGGCCGGACTGTCTCCCCAAAGCTCACGCACTAATTGCTGGAGCGCGGCCTCATTCTTCTGGTGCCCTTGCAGGCCCGGGGTTCGCTCCGGCGGATTGCCCACCAGCACCATGCCTTGGTTGACCAGTTCACGCAGGGTTTGCAGCACCTCCAGAGACATGTCTTTCTTGGGGATAAGCACCAGCATTTTGTAGGTGGGCCCGCCCGGCAGCGAGATGGCATTGTTTTGAATGCGAATTCTGGTCAGGACGTCTTTGTTGGCCCAGTTCCAGTCATAGCCTTTGGGGGGTGCCGGGTTGGGCTCCACGGTGTGGGAAAGCTTGTCGCTGGGCACGGTCTCCCCGGCGTAGTACAAAATATCTGCGCAGAAAACGCCCTGCTGCAAGACGTTTTGGCAACGGTTGATATAGGTCAGCCAGCTTCTGCTCTGCTCAAACCAGGTGTTGGTGCGGTCATAATGAAACCCGAACTGCCCCATGGTCATGCCGGGCCGGGCGGTACTGTGCGGCTGGTGGGCGTACCGGTGGAAAATGTACCGGGTTACCCCGCTGGTGAACATAAAGTCGCCCTGGCTTTTCATGGTGTAGGGGTGCTCCATCCATTTAGAATGGCGGGGGTCACCGGTGAAGGCCTCGGCGCCCACAATCTGCCGGCCGTCTGTATATTTCCCGAACACATGCGCAATGGAAGACGCCAGCTTGTCTGTTGAGAAAAGCCGGGAGCCCCGGCCCCAGAATTCGCCCATAGTAATGTCAACTTTAGAGCCAACCTCCATCTGGTCAAAGGGTGCCACCTCGCTGTAAGGTTCCACGTAGCTGGTCATGCCGTTCTGGCGGCAAAGCTCCGCGAAGCGGCCGTAATAGTTCTGGGCAATGAGGTCGGCGTGGGTTCTCCGGAAATCCCATAGGAACCGCTCGGTGATGTCTAAATCCCCCACAATTCTGCCAGTCACCGCCGGGAGGTATTTCACGAAGTCATAGCCCCGGCGTTTCTCAAATTCGGCGGCCATGGCGGGCGTCCAGTTTTGCAGGCCCACCTCGTAGCTGTCAATGAGCAAGCCTACTTTGGTTTTGTTCGCCCATTGCCGCACTACCGGCATGAGTTTCTCTAACAGCTTGTTGAAATGGAAGTCCAGCGCCTGGCTGCGGTATTTATCTACTTCCAGCCCAATGCCGCTTTCTGGCGCGGCGCGGTTTTCCCGGTCTATAACGGTGTGGCCCAGGCGCAGCACCGTCCATTTGCCTTTGGGGGCTTTCCACTTCAGGGTACCGTCTTTGCCCAGTTGTTGTGAAATATTGAGCACCTTGGCCGGGTCAATGAAAGTACCGGGCGTCAACTTGGTGTCAGCGGAAACCGGACGGCCTTTGAGAAACGGATTTTGACCGGCTACTTTGAGCGGGAAATTCGCTTTCCTGAGCAAGCCATCAATGATATAGGGGTTGCCCTGTTCCTCCCCTTCCAGCGTGGGATACGCCAAGACGTACGTGTCTTTGTAAAAACCTCGCACGGTGGTAGGCTGGGGCAGTTTTACGATGATTTCGGTGCCGCCGGTGATGTAGGTGTTCTTCCAGACAATCTGCTGCATGCCCAGCTCAGGGGTGACCCAAGGCCCGCCGCTGGACGACCAGCCCGGGCAGTTGTGCATGGAGAATTCCAGGTTTAACCGACCGGCCTCATTCATGGCGTGTTTGGTCAGCTCCACCCATTCAGGACTCAGATAATCTACCGGCCCTTTGGGAATGGCGTTGCCCACGTTGAAACATTGCACGCCACCCATGCCCACCCGCTGCATGGCCTCCAGGTCAAGGGTGATGCCTCTTTTGGTGATGTTGCCGTTCATCCAGAACCAGTAGTTCTGCGTTCTGGATACCGGGGGCGGGTTCTTAAAGCCCTGCTCCAGCGAACCCGCAAAACTTGGTCTGAACGCCTGCACCAACCCGCTGGGCGTGATGAGCGTCACCAGACTGGCGGCTGCCGTTCTTTTTAAAAACGTACGTCTTTTCATATAGAATTGAAAATAGCTTGAGAAGGTGCGCCTGGTTTAAAGGCACCTTCTTCCTTACATGTGACTCTAACTTTCCAGGTAAAACCCTCTCTCTCTGAACCTGCAGTCTATGAATTCGCCAGACAAGAGGCCCAACCCAGGGGTTCTCCTCACGGAGGAAATTTGCGTTTTCGCTGTTTTGGCCAAAACAGGCCGAAAACGGAAGCCGTGTTTCCCTCCCTTCTTTCGGCGTAGCCGCTACACTTTTTGGTTGGAGAAGGGATGCTCTCTGTTTACAGAAGAACCTTCCGGTTGGCGGTACTTCCGGCGCTGGCATTGCGTTTTGGGGCTGTTTTAGCCAAAACAGCCCCAAAACGCAATGCCAGCGTCAGGGAAACGTCTGTGTGGCGTTCCCTCAGAAGCGGCATCGTTTTAAGTTTCCCTTTACCTCTGGGAAGACCTCGCTCCGGAGTAAAAACCTATTTCTTAGCTACGTTGGGTTTGGGTAACACCTGATGGCTGGTGGCCCACTCCTGCCATTTGGCGGCCATACTCTTAACAATCTCTGGGTGTTTATCAGCCAGATCCACGCGTTCGGTGCGGTCAGTTTTGAGGTTGTAGAGTTCCCAGGGCTTGTTGTTGAGAGTCACAATTTTCCAGTCGCCGTGGCGGGCGGCCCGGCGGCCGATGTGCTCAAAGAACAGGTACTCATGCCCTTGGCGCTGCTTGCCCTGGAAGATAGGCACCAGGCTTTTCCCGGCGGTAGGCGTAATAGCGTTGCCTTTGAACTGCTTGGGGTATTGCGCCCCGCCCAGTTCAATAAAGGTGGCCATGAAGTCAAACACGTGGCCTACTTGGTCGGTGACGCTGCCTTTCTTGGTTTTCAGTCCCTGCGGCCAATGCACAATCAACGGCGTGCAAAGCCCACCTTCATACGACTCGGTTTTCCAGAACCGGAACGGCGCGTTGGCCACGTTGCTCCACATTTTATCATGCGAGGCGAAGGTGTTTTCTGGCCCGGGCAGCACTTCTTTTTTTACCGGGTAATGGATTTTCTCGCCCGCGCGGGTCTCACCGGGGCGGTCATAGCCGGGGCCGTAGTTCTGCGCGTTGTCTGAACTGGCGCCGTTGTCACTCAGGAAAAGCACCAGCGTGTTGTCCAGTTCACCGGTTTCTTTCAGGGCTTTCAGGAGGCGGCCAATGCCCTGGTCCATGCGGTCAATCATGGCCGCGCGCACGGCCATGGCTTCAATGTCATAGGCTTTGTCCGGGTTATCGGCCCAGCTTACCTCTGGCGCGAACCGTTCTGACAAGATGTTTTTGTCCTTGGGGAACAGGTTCCATTTCAGCATTTTGCGGTACCGCTCATTGCGTACTGAGTCCCAGCCGGCCTGGTAGATTTTGCGGTATTTGGCAATGTCTTCGGGCAGGGCGTGCAGCGGCCAATGCGGCGCGGTATGGGCCACGTACAGGAAAAACGGCTGCTCTTTCTTGTGGAACTGGCGTACGTAGGCGGCGGCGCTGTCATTGATGGCGTCTGTGTAGTAAAAGCCTTTGGGCACAAACGGCACCGGCTGGTCTCCGTTCACCAGCCCGAAGGGGTCAAAGAAGTTCACCACGCCCCAAATGTTGCCGTAGTATTTGTCAAACCCGCGCGCGGTGGGGTTACTGGTTCAGCGGCGAAAACTCTGGATATTTCACCTGGTTGGCCTGCCACCGCAAATGCTCCTCTACCGGCGTTTTCTCAACGGTATTTGACACGTGCCACTTGCCCACCATGCCCGTCTGGTAGCCTACGGTTTTCAGGACTTCGGCGATGGTGACGGTATTCTCGGTGAGGTAACCGCGGTAGCCGGGCAGTTTCTGGTCGGTGGTCATGTTGCCTATGCCCGCCTGGTGGTTGTACAAGCCGGTGAGCAGCGCCGCCCGCGTGGGGCAACAGCGCGAGGCATTGTAAAACTGATTGAACCGCAGGCCATTGGTAGCCAGTTGGTCCAGGTGGGGAGTCTGGATTTCGCCGCCGTAGCTGCCAATGTCTGAAAAGCCAAGGTCATCTGCTAAAATCAAGACAATGTTGGGGCGTTTCTCGGGGGCTTTTTTCTTTTGGGCGAATCCTGGCTGGGCCAGCCCCAGCAACGCTAGCCCCACCAGGGCTATTTTAGATTTGGGGAGAAGGGTTGTAAACGGTTTTTTCATGTTGTACTTAAAGGGTAAAGTTTCCGTTTTGGGGCTGTTTTAGCCAAAACAGCCCCAAAACGCGTCTATTTAAAATGGCACATCGGCCAGCGGCCGAAAGGGGCTTACTGTTTCTTTTTCTTGCCTTTGCCGCCTTTCTTGTTGGCAGAACCGTGGGTTTCAGCGGCTTCGCCGTCTTCAGCGTGTTTGGGTTGGCGGGTAAGGGCCTGCATCTCAGTGGCCACGCCTTGGTCGCCTTGCTGTTTCATGAAGGCTACCAGTTGGTTTCTGAGGTCTTGCTGCACGTTTTTGAGCGCTGGCTGACCCGCCAGATTGATAAGTTGGTAAGGGTCTTTCTGCACGTCATACAATTCTTCCGCCGGGCGGGAAACAAACTTCTGGGCACGCTGCGCATCTTGCGCGTTCCCGGTCTGGGACCAGGATTCAATCAGTTTGCCTTTGGTGGCCAGGTTCTGGAATTTGGCCTGGTGGTTCAGGTTCTGCACGTACAGATACTTGCCAGACCGCACCGACCGGATGGGGTAGGAATCACTGCCCTGAATAATGCCGCGGGTGGTATGCACGCCGTACACAACGTCACGGTGCTTCTCTGTTTTCCCCAACAGAACTTGCTTGAAGCTGGTGCCGTCAAACCCGGTCTGGCCGGCGGCGTCTTTGTTACCCGTGTTGATTTTAGTTGGGTCGCCCCCGGCGATGTCCACCAAAGTAGGCACCACGTCTGCGTACTGCATCATGGCGTTGCTGCGCGAATTAGGTTTCACCTGGCCGGGCCACCGCACAATAAATGCTGCCTTGAGGCCGCTGTCATAGGTGGTCCATTTGGCAAACGGAAACCCCGAGCCGTGCTCACTGGCAAACATGACCACCGTGTTTTCTTTGAGGCCGGCTTTGTCAATGATGTTCAGGCACACGCCCACCAGACTGTCCAGGTACGTGATTTCAGCGAAATATTTTGAGAGTTGGGCGCGGGTTTCTTTGGTATCTACCAGGTCTGCAGGCACCTTGATTTGGGCAGGCGGATAGGCGGCGGCGTTGCCCCGGTTCAAAGGCGCGTGCGGCTGGTTGCTGGCCACCACCAGGAAGAACGGTTTGGTTTTCTGGCTGGCCACGTAATCATCAGCTTTGCTTAGGTCAATGTCCTGGCCGGTGCCATCGTCATGGTCGCGGCGCCCAAATAGGTCCAGGGAAACGAAGATTCAGGATTGTAATGCTTCTTGCCCAGGAAACCGGTGGCGTAGCCCAACGCCTGCAAATGATGCGCTACGCTTTTAGTGCCCGGGTACACCTGGCTGTGATTGGGGAACGCGCCGTTGCGCACCGGAAACAAACCGGTGTACAGTTGCTGCCGGGCGGGCGCGCACATGGCCGTGGCAGTGTACATGTTGTCCAAGCACAGGCCTTCCTTGGCTAAGCGGGCCAGGTTGGGGGTTTTCACCTGGGTATTCCCGTAGGGCTCAATGTCCCGGAAGGTGAGGTCATCTGCTAAAATGAGTAAGATGTTGGGTTGCTTCTTGTCAGATTTGGCCGGGGTTTGCGCACATGCGGCAAACGCCAGCCCCAGAAAGCTGACCAGTAAAAAGCCGTGTTTGAAAAAGTTTGCGTTCATGTTGGTACGTGGGTGAAAGTGGGTGCGGCCAGCCGATGGGTCTTCTCCGGAGATTAGGTTTTAGACCCGCAACGGCAGCAGTAGTTTAATGACTGCCCCTTCGTTTCCATTTATTATATTTTTGCGTTCGCCTGTTTTGGCCAAAACAGGCCGAAAACGCAGATTGCTTATAAATCTCTGGCCAGCCGATGAAGAAGCCGTGGTGTTCCTTTCCGGCCACGCCTTGCTCACTTCTTCTTCATGCCTGCGCTCTTCATGGCTTTTTCTGAAGTTACTCTCTATTAACTCCTCTTAGCTTTTTCTTTGCTCTTCCAGATTTACCAATCTTCGCTCTCTTTGCTCTTCCGGATTGCACCAAACTTGTTATGCTCTTCCGGATTTACCAATCCCGAACAGCCGTCAAATCCCGAACAGCCGTCAGCCGTCAACAGTCAGCAGTAGGTTAGAAATCCCTAACAGCGGTGAACAAGCAGAGCAGCAGACGTTACCAATCAGGCACAGCAGACTTGGCAATCCCAAACAGCGGGCCCGAACACCGGAAACGAAGCAGAAACAGGAACCTGATACCTGAGCACAAGACTCGTACAATTTCCATCATTACTCTCATTCCCTTTCGCCTGTTTTAGCCAAAACAGGCCGGAAACGGCTTACTCTTTATAAGGGTCAACCTGGTTTCCTTTGGGCAGCACATGGTGCGAATTGGCCCACGCATACCATTGGTCGTTCAGTTTCTTCACAAGGTCTGGGTGCTGGGGGGCCAGGTTGTGGCGCTCGGTACGGTCTTTGGCCAGGTCATAGAGTTCCCACGTCTGGTCTTTCAGTTTTTTTACGGCTTTCCAGTTGCCCCAGCGTATGGCGCAGTTGTCCTGGTGTTCCCAGTACATGAATTCATGCTTTTTCTTTTCAGGCGCGCCTTTGAACGCAGCGGCCAAACTAATGCCCTCTGCAGGAATGATTTTCTGCCCGTTGTGGAACGTGCTGGGGTATTTAGTCTGCGCCAGTTCTACCAGCGTGGGCATGATGTCCTGGATGTGGTAGGGCGTGTGGTTCCATTTGCCGGCCTGGGTTTTGATGCCCTTGGGCCAGTGCGCGATAAACGGCGTAGCGATGCCGCCTTCATAGGTTTCCACCTTAAACCGTTTGAAAGGCGTGTTGCTGGCGTTGGCCCAGCCTTGCCCGTATGAGACCGCCCAGAACTTGAGCGGGTCGTTTACTTCGGCCTGCGGTTTGCCGCCCAATTCTTTGTAGGGTTCGGCGCAGGCGCCGTTGTCACTCAGGAACAGGATGAGCGTGTTGTCCAGCTTGTCGGTTTCTTCGAGGTAGTTCACCAGTTTGCCGATGTTCTGGTCCATGTTAGACATCTGCCCCGCGTAGACAGCCATTCTGAAA
Organism: Rufibacter ruber; assembly: GCF_001647275.1. Taxonomy (GTDB): domain Bacteria; phylum Bacteroidota; class Bacteroidia; order Cytophagales; family Hymenobacteraceae; genus Nibribacter; species Nibribacter ruber_C. The sequence continues at coordinate 12,002 of NZ_LRMM01000008.1, forward strand.
TCAACGTCCTCCTTTTCTTTCTGGGTCAGCTCTTCCCAGGGGCGCATCTCGCGCTGGGCCATGCCCCAGTCGGGTTTAATGAAGCCCAGTTCCAGCTGCTTTTTGAGGCGCTCTTGCCGCACTACGTCCCAGCCTTTCAGGTACTTACCCACAAACGGCTCATAGTCTTCTTTCTTTGCCTGCAGCGGCCAGTGCGGCGCGGTGTGGGCCACGTACAGGAAGAACGGCTTGTTGTCTTTCTGTTGTTTCAGGAAGTTGATGGCGTTGTCTGTGAACGCGTCTGTGTCATAAAAATCTGGGGCGAAGTCATATTGGGTGGGCCCGTCATTCAGGGTCACGCCGCGCGGCGGAAAGGGTTGCAAGTGGCTGGCCCCACCCGATAAAATACCGTAGAACTGCTCAAACCCTCGGCCCACAGGCCATTTTTCCTTGCCATGCATGCCCACGTGCCATTTGCCCACCATGTAGGTGTGGTAGCCGGCGGCCTTCAGGACTTCGGCCAGCGTGACGCTGTTGCGGTTGAGATAACCCCGGTAGCCGTGCACGCCCCAGTCGTTCACTTTCGGTTTTTCAGGGTCTTCGGCCATGTGGCCGATGCCCGCCTGGTGCGGCGCCACCCCGGTGAGCAGCGCCGCCCGTGACGGACAGCAGCGGCCCACGTTGTAAAACTGCGAGAACCGTAGCCCTTTCTGCGCCAATTGATCAAGGTTGGGCGTGGGAATTTCGCCGCCGTAACTGCCAATATCTGAGAAGCCCATGTCATCTGCCATGATAAGCACAATGTTGGGCCGTTCCTGGGCATGGCTTCCCTTAGGAAAAACCAGTAGACAAGCCACTAACCAGAGAAAAAGCGGAAAACGGGGCGAGGGAAACCGAGCAGAAAACACCATATGCGTACTTGGTTCAGTGAGGGAGAATAACTTTGCGTTTTTGGGCTGTTTTCCAGAAAACAGCCCGAAAACAGGGGTAAAAAACCGGCCCCACCCAAAGAAATAGATGAGGCCGGCACACACACTACAAACAATCTACACTACTCTCTTTGCCTACCAAATGGAGAGGGCTTTGCCTGCGCCGGTCAGTACCGGAGCCAGGTTGTAAGACACTACAATTTCATTGGCGGTATTGAACACGGTTTCGGCTTTGCCGGTGGCCTCTTCCCGCAGGTAGCCAATGTTGAGCTGACCAAACCGTATGCCCCCGCTGAACGTGTAAGCCAGGTCTTGGCGGTAACCGGCGCCCAACCAGAAGAAATTGTTGTACACGCCCTTGAGTTGGGCTTCATACAGGCCTTCTTCATTGGCGTCATACCGGTACATACCGTTCAGCACCGCTCCCAATTGGTCTGTGAAGCTGTGCCGCACCCCAAACTGGGCCACGTGCTGCATAGGGAATCTGTCTTTCAGGAAATCATTGTCTGAGAAAGAGCCCGTCACCAGGTCTTGCACCGCGTATCCCACGTAGTAATTTGCAGCGGTGAGGGCCACCCCAAGGTTGACACCGTAGCGGTGAATGCGCTCATTCCCATAGAGGAATTTGTCAAAACTGGCATCGCCTTGATCATTCAGGATTACCCCCTCGCTGGCCATTCTGGAGTTGCCGTAGGAAAAGCCAATTCCCCCCTGGAGGTTAACATTTTGAGAAATTCTGATTCCGGAGGTATAGTTTAAGGTAAACTGATTTTCCCTGAGCGGCCCGAACCTGTCATGGAGCACTGAAACTCCAAACCCATGCTGTACCCCGGTGGCTTCTGCCGGTGCAGCGGCGTCTTCCGGTTCGCTGGAAGAAAGCAGCGTGTGGTTTCTGATATCTGCCATGTTCACCTCACCAGAAATAAAAAAGGTGCGCGGGGCATTGTCAAAACCGTTCCAGCGGTCACGGTAAAAAGATTTGATTATTGAGCCTTGCTGTCCTGTGAGCGCGGGATTGTATGTCTGGGAAAAATGGGAGAAGTTGCCAATGAATTTTCTGCTCTGGGCTTGTACGGTTAAACCAGTGACGGCCAAGCCTATTATGATAAGGAACTTTTTCATGTTACTAATCTTTGATGACGGTTACCACTCCCTTTTTAACTGAACTGATACTTGCTACTCTAATGACATAGAAATACGGACCTGCTATCACCTTGCCATTCAGGTTTCTGCCGTCCCACCCTTTAGCAGGATCAGTAGTATGGAACAAGCGCACCCCTTCCCGGTCAAAAACCTCTACTACCACCTCTTTGTAATAGCTTAGATCTGGTATGATCCAGGTGTCATTCTTCCCGTCACCATTAGGAGTGAAAAGGTTTGCCACGCTAAAATCAGCGCTAACGATTACTTCAACCGAGGAGAAAAGATTACTTGTGTTGGTTCCACCATAATTAGGGGTGACGGTACCTTTGAGTGTGTATTTACCTGAATGGTAGCCATTATAGGTGCCTACTGCCCAGGTAACAGGGGTCATCTCTACCTCGCCGGTAGAATATTCAACTTCAACCTGGGCAGGCAGAGGTAAAATAGTGAAGATTGTTCGTACAGGAACACTGATTGGGCTTACATTGGCCACAGCTTTCACATTGGGTATTACCTTTGTTACCGTTGCTGTTACGTTGGCGCCTTTGTTCCCTGCCAAGTCTGTCTGTGAGAAGGTAACGGTCAGTATGCCATCTTTTAGTCCCTTCAAATCAATGCCAGTAATATCAAACTGAGAAGTTGCGGCAGTTCCACTTCCTTTTACTTCTGTACCGCCGCCAGAACTGGTTATGGCATAGTTATACGTAGCGCCATGCTCAGCACCTGTCACCCGCAAAGTGGCAGATAAAGAAGTTATGCCATCAATCCTAGAACCCATGAATGCCACAGCATACCCTCCCGGGCTAACTATATCATAGATTTTAGAAAGTACAGTTGAGCCTGTATTCGCATTATTTGCCAGGTCTTGAGCGACATTAGCGGCCACAGAGACTTTTATCTCCCCTGCAGCTATGGGTGTTACCAAAATACTGTATACTTTATCACTCACTTTTGTAAACGCTGAAGCCGTTGCATTGGTCAGGGTAATATCAGACTGCTCAAAAGCGGTGACAGGTTCATTAAAGGTAAACGTAACAGTAAAGGGGCCTTTTACATATTCGTTTCCCGGGGAAGTCAAAGCTACCGTTGGTGCTATATTATCAAATAAGATTTTAAAAGTATCTGACGCATTATTGCCATTGTTTGTAAGAGGATTCTGGGCAGCATCTGCCGGAATGCCCACCGTTACTTCGGCATTGTTTTGGGGTGTGATAAGTACAGTGTACGTGGTACCGTTAACTACCGTAAAATTTGACGCTACACCATTGGTAATCACCAAATCTGTTTGTGCAAAACCAGCTACCTCTTCACTAAAAGTAAAGGTCAAGGTAAATGGGGCATTGGTACTAATGGTGGCTGACGAAGTAATAGCTACAGTTGGCCCGGCTTTGATGGTAATTAGCAATGCACTGCTCAGCGGGCCTTCATTCCCGGCTAAGTCAATGACCTTGGCCTTTATTTCATAGGTTCCATTTGCCAGTTCTACTGAAGACTTTATCACCCACTCCCCGTTTGCGTTAGCCGTTCCAGAGCCTATTTCAACTGTACCTGCATACACTTTCACCGTTGAACCTGCCTCTGCAGTACCTGCAAATGTTGGCTTGATAAAATTTGTTTCATTGTCTGTGTCACTGGGGCCGCTGTCATCAGAGGCTAAAAGATCTGGTATTGAAGGAACCGCTGGCGCCGTCACATCAAAGATGATATCATCTTTGATCTCCTGTACAGATTCCACTCCGTTGGCATCCTTTAATTTCATGAACACTGTTTTAGTGCCTTCGCCCGCAGGTATACTCCATAGTTTAGATGTGCCCATGGGTTCATAGTCACTCCAGGTATTACCATCATTTGAAAACTTCATCTGGGCAGCATTCTTAGATGTGATGGCCAAGGTGACTGCCGTGTTGTTAGTGGCTACTGCCCCACTGTTAATACTTACTGAACCTGTAGGCACTGCCAGCGGCATTTTGGTCAACAGAAAGTTGTCAAAGTCTAACGTGGCAGCCCCAGCGGTAATTGTAAATTTTAAGGAGGTGATATCCTGGGAAGGCACCCTGGCCGGAAGCCCTGTTAAATCAGCAATTCTGGTAGTTCCTACCCAAGTGTCGCTGGCATCATTTGCTAACGTATATACTTTATGGTCAGGCCCAATGTAGCTAACTTCGGCACCACTCCTATTGTCAAGCCATGTGATGCGTTGGGTACCGTGGAATAATTTATCTGGGGTTTGAATGGTGGTGATTCCTACTGGCACTAGGGTGAAATATCCATCTGTAGCAGACAGATACAACATTATTTTAGAATGCACCGCAGAATTTCCTGGGCTTCCGAGGCCAGTTGCCAAGTTGGTGGCAAAATTGAAAGAGGCCGCGTTTGCTTCATCAGCAGTATTATTTGATACCGTTAGGTCTACCTCAAATTTCACAAACTTGGGGGCTTCAGAGATATTGGTCCTAGTAAAGGCCATGTTACCAGCAATTGATTTGGCAAAACGGAGTTTGCCGTCTGTGACACTGATCACATTGGTGGTATTTGCACTTATAAGACCTGAAAACTGGGCTGCGTTAGGATTGTTCGGGTCAGCTGCCAAATAGTCTGCCGGTGATGTTTTTGAAGGGTCATTAAAGTCCTGTGAAAACAGAACTTGCGCAGTAGCGCCGTATGCACTCAGGAGCATAAGGCTACAGAGCAGTAAAAGTCTTTTCATAATAACATGTTTTGTATTTTATAAAGCAGGCAACGTTTAGATGCATTGACAGATACTTCTGTTGCACCTCTATGCGTCTCAAGTGTTTTAGAGCCACAGGCTGTACCTGTTTCTGGCCTGTTTTTCAGAAAGCAGGTCAGAAACAGAAAATACAGTTAGTTGTGCAGCTTACCAGCCAATATTCTGGTTCCTCAACCCAATGCTAGGGTTCTGCAGCAACTCGCTGGTAGGCACCGGGAACAATAAGAATTTAGGCACGCTCACATTCAATGCCGGGGCATACACGGCGTTTGAGTTACTCCATCTGGGCGGAGCAACATTGGGTCTCCAGACAGGCAATGTTTTGGGATATTTTGTCTGAGGCAGTTCCTCTTTGAACTGGTACTCATACATTGTCTTACTTGGGTCAGTTGGATGCTGCATGCGTACCAGGTCAAACCAACGTTGCCCCTCCCCTACTAACTCCAACCCTCTCTCATGAAAGATCTTCAACCTAAACTGTGCCTTGGTTAGATTCCCAGAATTATTATCTGGCAGCAACACCGGAACAGCCCTAGGGGTCCCATTTGCCCTTTGCGCTCTTTTTCTTACCTCATTAAAGGCCGTAATTGCTACTGGTGTAGGTCCTCTTAGCTCATTTTCCGCTTCAGCTTTAATAAGGTACATCTCCGCAAAGCGGATAATGAAGAGGTCATTCCCATGGTTTCGCTCATCTTTTCCGCCGGGGTCTTTGTATTTCCCAACCAATGGGAATGCTACTCTGGCAGTATTGGACCTAAGCGTAGTATCTGGGTACATGACTACTGTATTGCCAGCGGCATTCTTACCTCTGAGGTAAAACGACACCTCATTCCTAAAATCTAAAATAGCTGTGTTTCCCGTGCCCAAAGCATAATCCCCGGTACGGTAGAAATCAGCAAACCAATGCATAGGTTTAATATTAGCAGCGCCACTGGTGTTTGGCCTTCCGGTCACGCCAACGGTAGCGGGGGCCATAAACCGTAAGGCAAACTCAGAGCCTGCTGCTGGTTGCGCTCTATTTTGGTTATCAGTTTGGAAACGCACGCCGAAGATTACCTCGTTATAAGCATTTGTCTCTTTTGTGATATCAAACAGGTCTGCAAAATTCAGCAATTCATACTGCCCACTTGTGATTACTGAATCAGCATACGTAATAGCATTGCTGTAGTGCAAAGTAGGGTCTTGTCCTTTCAAAGACAATTGATTGCCGTAGGTTAGAGATGCCTGTGCCATAAATGCTTGGGCAGCTCCTTTAGAGGCACGGCCTAACTCAGCAGCAGCAATACTTTTAGCCAGGGGTAACCGGATAGACGCCTTAGTTAGGTCTTCAAAGATTTGAGTATACACTTGGTCTACAGAGCTTCTTGGCAAATAGAAATTACTGTTAATGTCTACTGCCTCTAACCGCAGAGGCACCCCACCATACATTCTTACCAGGTAGTAGTAGCAAAATGCCCTGATGAAATATGCCTCGCCGTATATCCTTTTCTCAAATTCTGCACTAAACTGCCTGTCATCCATGAGCTTGATCACGTCATTTGCATGACCAATGGTCAAGTATAGCTGGTTCCAGAAAGAAGCGGTATTCACCCCACTCAATGTGCGTTGCCCCCAAGGCCCATACTCTGAACCTGAATCTGAATACAAATCATCTGCCATGAGCATGAGCATGAGCATACCTTGAAACTTAAAGGCTGCCGCATCATTGAAGCGGGCATACATACCGTTCACCACCGCCGTAGCATCAGTTTCAGTCCTGATGGCTTCAGGAGTGGGAGTAGAATAAAGCTCTTCCTCCAGGCTGCAAGACGGTGCCCCCCACAAGAGAGGAACCATAAGCATGAGTATAAAATATCTATAAATTCTCATTTGTGTAAATATTAAAGACTTTAGAAGTTTACTTCAAAACCGGTAGAGAATGTGCGAGGCTGCCCCATGGTTCCTAAATCTACCCCTCTGTTCAGAGCCAAATGCCCAAAAGCATTGATGTTAGGGTCATAGCCTGAGTATTTGGTCCAGGTGTATAAATTTGTACCGGAAATAAACGCCCTCACTGACCGCATCACAAGACCTTTAGGCAGGTTAAATGTATACCCAAGGTTAATGCTCTGCAACCTTACAAAGGAGGCATCTTCTACTAACCAATCAGGCATGCGTTGATAAAGCCTCACCCCGTTGGTGGTGACTCTGGGCAACAGGTTACTAGTACCTTCCCCTCTCCATCTTCCATCATAGGCAGACTGCAACAAATTGTAGTTCCCGGTAGTGTTATTGATGCCTACCACCCAGCGGGTAAGGTTAATCAGCTCATTGCCTTGGCTGCCAAACACATTCACACTCAGGCTGAAGCGTTTATAAGTGAAACTGGCATTAATACCGTAGGTGAAATCTGGACTAGGATTTCCAATGATGGTTTTGTCAGCGTCATTGATCTGCCCATCTCCGTTTGTATCCACCCATTTTACATCACCAGGTTTGTAGTTGGAGCGGGTATTGTCATTAGCTAAAGCCGGATCACTTTCTATTTCGCCCTGGTTTTGGTAAATTCCATTGGTCTTGTAACCCCAAAAAGAAGAGATAGGATCTCCTGGGCGGGCAATGTGTACTGGTTGACTTAACAGTACAGCCCCTCCCGCAAAGTAACCACGGCCATATAAGATATCAGTAGAGCCTAAACTAAGCACTTTATTCTCAAATACTGAGATATTTCCCCCTAAGTCTAAACGCATTCCGCCAGATTGGAATACTTTGAAATTGCCTTCCACGTCAATTCCTTGATTTAGTACCTCCCCAAGATTCGTAAAATAGTTACTGAAGGTAGCAGACCCGGGCAATTCAAGGTTAATTAACAGGTCTTTGGTATTTTTCCGGTAAACGTCAATGTCTAAAGTTAAGCGGTCATTAAAGACACCTACCTCTGCCCCCACATTAAATTGGGTAGTGGTTTCCCACTTCAAGTAAGGGTTTTCAAAATCTTCCACCACATATGCCGGTAGAATGTTGCCACCAATCACAACGTAATTAACCACATATTTCTTTCTGGTTGCGCCTATGGCTATGTTTTCATTACCAGCTACCCCATAACTAGCCTTAAGTTTAAGGAAGTTGACAACTTTGTTTTTGAAGAAATCTTCATTAGACACATTCCAACCTAACCCAACTGAAGGGAAGAATGCCCATTTGTTGGCGCCAGACAATCTGGTAGCCCCATCATACCGGCCAGTAAAGGTTACCAGATATCTTCTGTCAAAAGAATAATTAACCCTTCCCAAGACTGATTGGAGTGCCCGCATACCAGTTGAAGTGATCATGCGACCTGGATTGGCAGCACTCTGCATATTGTAATAGATAAGAGCATTAGACGGGAAGGTCATACTGGTATTGCTGGAACTTCTGTTTGTCCAATACTGATAAGAGTACCCTCCTACAGCACTCACTCTGTGTAAGCGGCTAAAGGTTTTATTGTAGGAAAGTAAATTCTCAATCAAATAATTAGAGTTAGCATTATCAGCTCTGGTGGCAGAACCGCCTGGTGCCGTGTCCCCAATAAAAGTTCCGGTTGGGTTGTAGACCTGCCGCAGAGAGTACAGGTCATTCACCCCCCCTTTCAAAGTGTACTTAAGATTATTATTGAACTTATAGCTAAAGTCAAGATTAGAGATGAGCGTTCTAATCTGAGTCCTATCTTTCACTATTGTAGTAACCAGAGTGGGGTTGTTGGTGAAGTTCTCATCAAACTCTTCATCCCCTTCGTCATTGATGACATAGGCGCCCCGTAATGGGTTAAAAGCCAGCGCCCCCAAGACTGCCGAGGAACCTAAGATTCCTGTCCAGTTTGACTCTTGTCCATAATTTCTGTCTGCATACGAGAAGTAGGTTCTAATCCCTACTGATATTTTTTTAGTAATGTTCCTAGAATAATTCAACCGGAGGCCGTACCGCGTAAAGTCAGCATTTTTCAGAATACTGTTCTGATTAGTATAGTTGGCAGTGATCAGGTAGGTGCTTTTTTCATCTTTCCCTGAAAAGCTGAGCTGGTGTGTTTGACTGATGGGCGAAGTGTACACCTGATCCTGCCAGTTTATATTGGGGCTGTTCCTAATGATAGAATCCATGGCCATGTGCTTGTACAGAGAATCATTCCCGTCATTGATGGCCGCCTCATTCCGGTAGTTCAGATAGTCACGGGTATTGAGCACTTTCAGCTTTTTAGGAACCATATTGAGGTCAAACCGGCTTGAATAGCTTATTTTATCTCTCCCTTCTTTGCCTGTTTTGGTCGTGATTAACACCACCCCATTCGCACCTCTGGAACCATAAATGGCAACAGAGGAAGCGTCTTTCAGAATTTCAATAGACTCTATGTCATCTGGGTTTATTGCCGCCAGCGGGTCTGCCGGAGGAATATCATTCCCGCCGTCCATCCCTGAACCGGCCATGGTAGATCCCTGGTCAGAATCAATGGGTTGTCCGTCTATCACAATCAAAGGCTGGCTACTGCCGGTGATAGAGGTCATACCTCTAATATTGAAGGTCATGCCAGAACCGGGTTGACCGGTATTGTTCATAATCTGCACTCCTGCCACTCTCCCCTGTATAGCCTCTGGCATGGACAGGTAACGGTTGTCATTGGCGTTTTCCAGTTTTACCGTACTGCTTGAACCGGTAAAGTCACTTTTTGCCACAGTCCCATAGCCTACTACCACTACCTCATCTACTGCAACCGCCTCATCCTGCAGCTTTACTTCTAGCTGGGTACGTCCATTTACAGGAACATCCTGTTTCACAAAACCCACATAAGAGATTTCTAAAACCGCATTGTCTGGAACCACCATAGTAAAGCGGCCCTCAATGTCAGTCACTACGGCCCTGGTAGATCCTTTTAAGAGTACGGTTACCCCAACCAGTGGCTCACCTGCGGCAGAAGTCACCCGCCCTCTAACGGTGATGTCTGCTATGGCCCTCAGGGATTTGGGTTGTTTGAAAGACTTGTCTTCCTTAAAATTTTCGGTTCCAGGGAAAGTACCCGCCCAAACAAATGACGGAACAGTTAGAAATGGCACCAACAGCACAAGCAAGAGTCTATTAAAAGCCTTGTCCGGTATTTTAACAATGTTTTTACTTATGAATATATCATTAAGCTTTTTCATGCTTTTGTCTTTTATGATTGGTTTAGTCAGTTTAGGAGAGAATTGCCATGATGACATATCTTCATGGCAAATGAGAAGTGGGTGTGGGCAAGAGCTGGAAACAGGTAGTAGAAATCTGCACTATAAGAACCTCCTTTCTAAAAAACACAGTTAGTTTGTTTTAGTGAAACTGACACAGCATCACATCTCCTTGCCAATAGCTTTACAGCTAAAAAGGAGCTTTGAATAATTGATCAGGACTTCCCCATCACTTGTCTATATAACTTTAAATAATCTTTTTATTTGAGGACGAAGCTGAATAGAGTCTTCAATTAAAGCTTCTCCTGCCCCAGGGGTGTGCTTTTCTTTTAGGGCTACTTTCGACCTAAAACAGAATTATTATTCCCCCTAAACCACAGCCCGAGATGCAAAAGGGAACCTCAAAAATGTGACATGAGACAGATAGTAACCTCAACCAGGTTCCACATTTTCAGGTACAGGTTTAAACCATTGGTTAATCATGGTGTCAAAGCTAGTTTTATCTAAAAGTCAGCAATATCACGTTTGTCTCTTTTCCTGTAAATATTGTAGAAGAAATTGCAAAATTGACAATACAAGCTCCTGAGTGGCTTTTTCAGCAATACTTAATAACATAAAGACTATAATTCATTTACAATTTGCTAATACCGGCTTCTTGTAAGTCAGCGGCAGAACAGCAGGCAATTACCAGAAAACCGAGGCTTTCCTGCCAGGCTCCTGTTATTTTCCTTTAATTGTTTCGCCTTGAGGAAAAAGGGAATTGGTGGGTTTACTGAGTTTTAAACTGTTCTTAGGTTTCTTACCTTCTTGACTTGAAAGAGGGTAAGGAGAGCTTCTACAGAAGCTGCCGTGTCTGGCTCTATGGTCACGGTTAAGGGCTGATCGTCTCCATGAATCAGGCGCAGCTTTGTTTGCTGGGTCTGTCTTCTGTGCTCCTCATTTTGCTCTGTCTTTTCCAATTTCATTGAGCCTGTTCCTGTTGTTCCTGTATATGTGTTTCGGCACCTTGCCTTTGCAACGCCAAGATATAACAAGTTTCATATATTCTGAATCTCTATAGAAATAATAGACTTTAATTCTTAGCGTCACTACATTGTAGATAACCAGCCAGGTATTCTCCAGCCCCACCTTGCCTCCAAGTATCTAGCCCCGGTAAAACCCCGGAGTCAACAGCCAGCGTATTCAGTGCAAAAGAAGCTGGTTGCACTTACCCTAACTTGTAGTGACCCTTTAGAGTGCCCTTTCCACACTTGTTGTACCTGTTCTGCTAACCTGAGTGAGGTATTAGAAATAGTAAAATGGTTCATTCTAGCCTTTCCCTACTTCTCCTGGTTAAAAAGCAGAGGCTATCTTCTGATGGGTTGGGGTAGGTTTACATCTCACTTTCGGGACCCAAAAAGGTATTAATAGAACCTGTGGTTGCCGGTTTCTCTCCCTGTAGCGGTGGTTAGCCTCTTACTAAATGGCGTTGCCCGCACCTCATGCTCCAATTTTTTCACGTCCAAACCCAATTTCAAACCAGCTCAGAGAGGCAACAGGGAGGTAGTGTGCCAGCTGTTTTAAGCCTGTTTTTCCAAAAACAAGCCGAAAACAGCAACTCAACTGGCCCTGGTAAACCACGTATATAGCTGAACAAGTGATTTTAGGCCAATCTGGCAGATAGAGAAATAAAGCTTTGGACCACCTGCTGTCGCTAAAATACCTGGTTAAACATAATGTTTCCCTGGCAAGCCCCATGACATCAGTAAAACGCAGGTTCAAATTCTTAATGCTGGCAACCTTATTCCTGACGTTCCTCTTTTCACTAACCGTGGTAGGTATGTGGTTCTTTTCCTTCCCTAATCCCGCCTTAGACAAGGCGTATGCGGCTATTGACAAGGGGGCCACCTCAGAAAACTTCCGGCTCCAAAAGGTGAAGGTACCGGGCACCACTTTCCACCACCCGTCCTCCGTTCAACGGCCGGCCCCTGAGGCCGGTGTACGGTACGGCCAGCCCAGAGATGCAAGCGGCCACCTCTACTATGACACCCTCCGGCACAATGTTGTGCTACATACTGAAGAGTATGCCCGTGACACCATCACCGGTAAACTCACCCTAGATGTGATGACCCATTACGTGCGAATTGGCAACAACGGTCAAGTGGTGGAAGCTGTCAAGGGCATGGACTTACGCGGGAAGGACTTTCTGCAGAACTGCATTGTGCTCCAGAATGAGCTCTTGCCTTACCAGAAATGGACTGACCCTACCCAGAAGATTTACCTGAGACATTTCGCAAAGGAAAAATTTAACGGCGGGTGCCTGAATCCCTTCAAGATTGGCCCCTTCAATGGCGGCACCCCCTGCCCCACCTGGGAAGGCACCGGGTATTATGACATCACCTTTCAGCAGGAGCAACTAAAAGTAAAGATTCCCTGCACCAGATCTTCTATGTTCTATGGCTCAGACAGCGAGTACTACACGGGGCTGTATTATTACACATTGCCCCCTTCGCCCACATCGGCGCAGCCGGTGGCATTTTTAGTCTACTCCAAAACCCACGAGCAACCCTCTATTTACATCATTACGTCCAAGCAACCACTCTAATTCCTTCCTATGTCTGAAAACCTACCTCTGCTCCAAAAGATGAAAATCTGGTTCCTGTTCTTCATCCTGTCACTGGCCTCTGCTCACCGGGCCAACGCCCAGGAGGCTCAGGTCTGGCTGTACAAAGGGAAACTTGACGCGAAAGAGATTACACTCTACCTCAAAACGCAGGTCAACGAATGCGGCGGAAAAGACTTCTACACAGCCATGTACCGCTACAGCGCCAACCCCAAGTGGATTGAGCTAACCACTACCACAGACTACCAGAATAACTTTGGGTTTATGGAGGCGGGGTTTACCGGGGTGCTTTTGCTGAAAAAGAGCGCCAAAGGCTTGGCAGGCACCTGGCTTAGCCCAGATGGGAAGCGACAGCTGCCGGTCAGCCTGGTCTTGCAGCCCTTGAAGGCCACTGAGAAGGAGAAACTGGAAAAAGCCCTGGAAGAAACCATCTACCAGAATGATGACTGCTGAAAGGCTTCACAATAGTTGATTATCACCTTCCCGCCACTGCGCAAACACCTCACACTCAATAGCTTTCTGTTTTGGGCCTGTTTTGGCGAAAACAGCCCCAAAACAGAAAGCCCTCGCTCCAGCCCTGTTTCATGAAAGGCCTCCTGGCCACCCCCCTCTGAACAACAGCTCTCACCTCTGCCGGAAAGGCAATAAAAAAGCCCTTAGATAAAAATCTAAGGGCTTCAACTAAAACCAGTGATCCCGCTGGGATTCGAACCCAGGACCCATACATTAAAAGTGTATTGCTCTACCAGCTGAGCTACAGAATCTTTTTACTACCTTTGCTTAGAAGGGCGTAACCCTCATTTGCGATGCAAAAGTATAATCCCTTTCTGTAAATGCCAAACATTTCCCATAAATTCTGTTGGCTTTTTTGCGTTCTGTGGCTGAGTTTTTCTCAACTTTCTATGGCTCAATTGCCTAGCCCACGCATAGCCCAGGCAGATTCTTTGTATACCCGCCACCAGTACACCCAGGCACTGGACCTTTATACCCGCCTCCTGCAGCAAGACCAGGTGTACACACCGCAAATGCTCCTGAAAATGGCGTTCATTCATGAGGGGCTTCAACAGTACACCCAGTCTATGTATTACCTGCAGCTGTACTACAGCAAGTACCCCAGCCGCTCTGTCCTGCAGAAGATGGAACAGGTAGGCATGGAGCAGCGGCTGAAAGGGTACCAGTATACAGACTGGGACTTCTTTAAAACCCAGTTTTACAAATACTACCCCCAGATACTGGAGGTGCTGCTTCTGTTGGCGGCGGCGGCCACCACCTTTGCCTTAATCAGGTGGCGCAAGAAGCGCCCCATTAGCAAGCAATTCAAGCTGGGGTTCCTCCTCTTCCTGCTGTTTCTCTTCTACTTCGGGAATTTCCTGACGCTGGGGCAGCAGGGAATTATCCAGCAAGCCAATGTGCCTATCATGACCGCCCCTTCGGCGGGGGCCGGACTGATTGCCTCTGTGGGAACCGGCCACAAAGTAGACGTGCTGGGGGAGCAGGACATCTGGTACCGCATTGAGTGGGAAGACCAGGTAGCCTACATCAGAAAGAACAACCTCCTGCTGCTCCCCCACCCCCTGAAAACCAATTAACATTCTTTCCTGCAGCGCACGCGCACGGGTTGATTTCTGTTTTGGGGCTGTTTTTACAAAAACAGCCCCAAAACAGAAATTTAGTTGAAGGGCGAATTGGGCTCTTTTTTCATCTGGTTGTAGACCAGTTTGTCAGTAAGGCCGGGCAGGAATTTCCCCAGCAGCACCGCCAGCTTGCCCTGGGTGGTCAACACAAGGTCGCGTTTGCGCTGGCGGGTGGCTTTCAGAATATGATCAGCCACTTCCTCAGCGGTCATCATCTTGGCCTCATCGCGCGGCGACTCGCCCTGTTGGCTGCCGTCGGCGGCCAGGGCGGTGTTCCTGATGTTGGAGGCCGTGAAGCCCGGGCAGGCCACCATCACGTGCAGGCCCTGGTGCAGGGTCTCGGTGCGGAGCGCCCCCAGAAACCCCTGCATGGCAAACTTGGAGGCCGAGTAGCCCGTACGGCCGGGCAAACCCTGGTAGCCCGCAATGGAAGACACGCCAATCACAGAGCCTTTGCTCTGCAGCAGGTACGGCAGCGCGAATTTGGTGCAATACACCGTGCCCCAGAAGTTGATGTCCATGAGCTGCCGGATCACGTCCAGGTCCACGTCCTGAAACAACGCCCGCATACTGATGCCCGCGTTGTTGAGCATCACGTCAATTCGGCCATATTTGGTTATGGTCTGTTCAATGAGCTGGCGGCAATCCTGTTCCTGGCTTACATCGCCGGGCACGGCCAGATACTCTATGCCTGCGGCCGAAAGCTCCTGCCCCACCTCGTTCAGTTTCTGGGCGTTTCTGCCGTTGATGACAATTTTTCCGCCGGCCCGCCCGAAGGCCAGCGCGCAGGCCCGCCCAATGCCCGACGACCCGCCCGTGATAATGATGACTTTATCTTTCATATGGTTCTTTTCCAGGTTCACGTGCCATAGCACCTCCACAAAGCTACGCTTTTGGTTTCTTAAGAGGAAGATTTCCTTTTTCGGGCTGTTTTGGCCAACAGCGAAAAACACATCAGCGCCATCTTTCCCCGTGGGAGAGGCTAGGGTAAGGGCAACGGTAACAACTGGCCAAGACGTACTTGTTGAATAAGCAAAAGCACTAGTGAGAAACGTGCGTCTTGCAACCAGCAGAAAGGGGCGCCAACCCCCTACAGAAGCCACAGGAACCATTTTTGCGGCTTTGCTTTCCCTACTGCTCCCGCTGCAGCACCGCTTGCCCTGTATTTCCCTCCTGAGGGAGAAGGCACATTTCCGTTTTCGGGCTGATTTCTGGAAAACAGGCCGAAAACGCAAATCTGCGCCCGGCTCCCGGTTCCCGGGATTTCTTTGTATTTTTGCGGCATCGTGAGAAAATTCAAGAAGAAAAAACATAAGTTCGAGAACATTGCGCAGCTGCGCGTGGAAGAGATGGCCGCCGAGGGCAAGTGCCTGGCGCGCCATGAGAACCTGGTGGTGTTCATCTCAGACGTGGCCCCCGGTGATGTGGTGGACGTGCGCGTGACCAAGAAACGCAAGAATTACCTGGAGGCCGTGCCCGTGCATTTCCATGAGCGGTCTGACCTGCGCGTGGAACCGTTCTGTGAGCATTTCAACGTGTGCGGCGGCTGCAAATGGCAACACATCAGCTATGACACGCAGCTGTTTTTCAAGCAGAAGCAGGTGAATGACAACGTGGAGCGCATTGGCAAGATCTCTGGGCATGAGCTGTTGCCCATTCTGCCCTCTGACCGCGTGAGCTACTACCGCAACAAGCTGGAGTTCACCTTCTCAGACCACGCCTGGCTCACCAAAGAGCAGATTGACAGCGGCCTGGACCTAGAGCGCCGCGCCCTGGGCTTTCACGTGCCGTTGCGGTTTGACAAGATCGTGGACATTCAGCACTGCTACCTGCAACCGGCCCCGTCTAATGAAATCCGCCTGGCGGTGAGAAACTATGCGCTGGCGCAGAACCTGCCGTTCTTTGACCTGGTAAAACAGGAAGGCTTTCTGCGGAATTTGATTATCCGGACGGCCAACACCGGTGACCTGATGGTGATTGTGCAGGTCTTCCAGGACAGAATGGACTGGCTGCAGCCGCTGCTGGACCACCTGCTGCAGGAGTTCCCGCAGATTACCTCGCTGCACTACGTGGTGAACAGCAAGGGCAACGAGACCTTCCATGACCTGGACGTGGTGTGCTACCACGGCGAACCGTTCATTCATGAACAGATGGAGGGCCTGCGCTTCAGGGTCGGCCCGAAGTCGTTTTACCAGACCAACTCTGAGCAGGCGTACAACCTTTATAAGCTGACCCGGGACTTCGCCCTGCTTAACGGCACCGAGAACGTGTATGATCTGTACACCGGCGCGGGCACCATTGCCAATTTTGTGGCGCGGCAGAGTGCGCAGGTGGTGGGTGTGGAATACGTGGCCAGCGCCATTGAAGACGCCAAAATCAATTCGCAGATCAATGACATCACCAATACGCACTTCTACGCGGGTGACATGAAAGATGTATTGAATGACGAGTTATTTGCCCGCCATGGGAGACCAGACGTGATTATCACTGATCCTCCGCGGGCGGGCATGCACCCAGACGTGGTGCCAAGCTGCTGGAGGTGAAAGCCAACCGCATTGTCTATGTGAGCTGTAACCCCGCCACCCAAGCCCGGGATTTAGAAATGCTGGCAGAACTATATGACGTGGTGAAGATCCAGCCCGTGGACATGTTCCCGCAGACCTACCACGTGGAGAGCGTGGCGTTGCTCACGTTGCGGTAAGAATGACTGTTTTCGCCTGTTTTCTGGAAATCAGGCCGAAAACAGTCATTTGCAGTTTGGGAGTTCTACTTCCGAACTCATCTAGGGGGGAGTTCTATTCCCCGCGGGACTACGGGCAAATGATGGGGAGTGGAACTGCCCGGCCGGGTGCTTTCGGAGTAGAACTCCGTAAGAGCGACGAGAATTCAGAAATAGGAACGAGCGGCTAGCACCCTAATGGAGCGATTAGGAGCAGTTAGCTGCTTTGCCGTGCGGCAGAAAAAACTGCTGCTTATTTTTACTTAGTAAGCTTAGCGCGATAGGCGGAAGGAGTGCTTCTGTTTTTAGCCTGTTTTCAGAAAAACAGCCCCAAAACGCATCTGATTTTAAATTTGTACGTGCTACTTGATACGCAATACGTGATACTACCATGCAGAACGACCCAGAACTGAACGGAAAATACCTAGGCACCATCACCAAAGACTTCGTGCAGGTGTCTGACACCCTGAAAGAGGCTTCTTACCAGATCAGACGCCGCGAAATCTCCAAGTATCCCATTTTCGTGTTCTCCCGCGATATCACCAGGATTGGCGGGCTTTTGATTGGGGCGCAGGAGCGGGACCTGGAGTGGAACATCAACGCCTCGTACCTGGAAGACTTTCTGAACCGCCAGCTGGTGGGCGAAGACAAAGTGGAGGAGTTCCAACAAGCCTACCGTGACGCTGATGAGTATTGCTGCCTCTTTGTGATTGACCGTGACTTCATGAACTTCGTGTTTGTGCCGTACCCAGAGGATTAAGCGTATTGTTTCTTAGAGCAGGAAGCCCTCACCGGTTTTGAAAACCGCTGAGGGCTTTTGCGTTTCCGGCTTATTTTCTGGATTTTAGACCGAAAACGAAGAATAATCTTGAATTCCCTGCCGCCTCCTCCCCTCACGGGTCACTTTCTCTTGCGTCTCATCAAAAAGTTAATGCCGGTGGTAGTGTGCCTAGTGGTAACTACTACGTTTGCGCAAGTGAACAATGATAATATTGAGGGCAGACTTCGGCTACTGTTAGAGAAGCCCGTTGCCTCCTCAACTGAAAATTGCACGGTGCAATGGGCTTGCGTGAATGAGAAGCTGACGGGCAAGTGCATTGACTACCACAATGACCAGTGGTTTGAGTTTACCCCTCCCCGCCCAGGCCGTTTCTATATCAATATTGGTCAACAGATATGTAGAGATACGCGGGGCGTTCAGCTGGTGGTGCTAAGCGGAAAACCCTGTGAACCTAGTACCTATCGCGTGCTTTCCTGCACTTCACTGGGCAACCAAGATGATGTGTTTGTGGCCGTTGATCTGGAAGCGGGCAAGCCGTACCTCCTGAACCTGGATGGGTACCTGCATGACTTCTGCCGTTTCTCTCTGGAGGTAAGCCAGGAAGCCAAAGGTATTCCGGCAGGAAACACCTCTGCCATCACCGCCGCGCCCACGGTCACGGCCGCTTCGCCGCTATTGAAGTGGGTACTGCCAGATTCGCTTTCAGCGGCACAGCAATTCAAAGTTCAGCGGTGGGAAACTTCCCAACCGAAGAGCCTCACCGTTGCCACCTTGCCTGTTAAACGGAACAGCTTTGGCGACTTTGTGAGGGCGTACCAGTATCAGGATTCCCTTTCAGCGGCTGGCGTTTACCAGTACCAGGTGCTAGCCGTGTTGCCAGATGCCGCTCCCGCAGTCGTCTTGCAGCAATGGTATCAGCTGAAACCGCCAATAAAACGCCCCGCTGCCCTGGCGCTTCCGTTAGACCGTTACCCCACAGGCGCCCAACTCACCGTCATGATCTTTGACGCCGCTTCTAACCGCCTGTTGTGGAGCAGGCAACTAGTCAAAAACCAACTGACGGAAAATGCTATCCCCGCCGCAAAATTCCAGCAGTTGGGGGTGCAGCGGGTGAGAATCAAGATCCAGCACCACAAAGGGAAAGGGAAAACAGAAACCGCTGAAATCACCGCTATTGTCCCTCCCGGAAATGCTGACTGAGAGATAATAAGTATCAGAACAAAAATACCGGTGCCTCATACTCTCTGTCATTCTGGAAGAATCCTGGTGGCGAACGGCAGTAGCCGATGGGAAATGTTTTTCTAGTTGCCCCCCAAGATCCTTTCAAAATGACAAAATTTATAGCTGATTTTGTTACTGCACTTAGCTTAGGCATTAGAGCCTATTTAAGAGCGTGTTTAAATTTGTCTTTTGCGCTACAAAATGGATCAAAAGAACCTGACTTTGCCATTTTCTCGCACCGTAGCGCTGCTACGCTGTTCAGCAATCGCTTCGCCAGAACCTTTCGCTCCCCATTTTTCGCTTGCAAAACCAAAATATAACCATGCTCTAAGACAAAGGATAGCACACAGGACAAGCTGATAAATGCAGGAGAAAGGAGTTAAGACTTTTATAGCCTGCTTACTCTATGCGTTTGCCTCCAATAAGGCATCTTCTGTTTTGGGCCTGTTTTTCAGAAAACAGCTCAAAACCGTGGCCACAAGCGAACGCTTGCGCCAGAAGTTTAACAGGTGAGAAAGACGTTACTTAAAAATTTGCCCTCAAAACCCAAATCCAGTTTCAATTAAAAGCAGAAAGGCAGGATTCTCTCCTGCCTTTCTGCTTTTAATTGAAACTGTCCCTTACCAAAAGAAAGCGAGCCACACCATAAAACTCACCCACAGCCCCAACGCAGCTACCCCGGCCCAACGCACGCCCCAGCCCATGGCTTTCCCCATCGGCGCAGCCGAATATTTCTGCAGGAGCTTTCCGGCTACATAGGTACCCACTGTCATCAGGAACAAGCCCCACGGGTGCGCGCCCAGTAGCAAGGCCTCCAGTGCCAGAAACTGCAGGCCCAGCACCACGGCAAAGACCAGCAACCGCACCAGCAGCAGAGAACGCTTACCCAAAGTGGTTCCAGCCTTGCGCTTTGATAGGGAACGCGTTACCGCTAGGGGTTACCAGTTTCACGCCTTCACCGGCGTCTGTGATGTTGCCAATGATGGTGATGTCTGGGTGGTTCCTGATTTTCTCATAGTCGGCCATTTTCACGGTGAAGAGCAGTTCATAGTCTTCGCCGCCGTTCAAGATGCAGGTGACCGGGTCCAGCTTGAATTCCTCGGCGGTTTCCAGCGTCTGCTGGTCGGCGGGCAGTTTGTCCTGGTAGATGTTGGCGCCTACCCGGCTCTGCGAACAGATGTGCAGCAGTTCAGAGCCCAGTCCGTCAGAAATGTCAATCATGGCGGTGGGGTGTACGCCCAGTTCGCGCAGCTCGTGAATCACGTCCATGCGCGCCTCCGGCCGTAGCTGGCGGCCTACCACATAATCTTTTCCTTCCAGTTCAGGTTGGGTTTCCGGGTCAGCCAGATACGCCTGTTTCTCGCGCTCCAGCAGTTGCAGGCCCAAATAAGCGCCGCCTAGGTCACCCGTTACACAGATCAAATCATTGACCTGGGCGGTGCTGCGCAAAACCGCTTTGCCTTTCTCTACTTCGCCCAGGGCGGTGATACTAATCACCAGACCGCCGCGCGAAGCCGTGGTGTCACCGCCCACCAGATCTACCTTATAGTTCTCACACGCCAGGCGCATACCGGCGTAGAGCTCCTCCATGGCCTCAACGGTATAGCGCGCGCCAATGGCCAGGCTCACCACAATCTGCGTGGGTATGGCGTTCATGGCCGCAATGTCAGACACATTCACGGCCACCGCTTTGTAACCTAAATGTTTTAGCGGACAGAAGGTTAAGTCGAAATGCACATTCTCCACCAGCATGTCTGTAGAAACCACAATCTGTTTCTGGCCCGGCTCCAGCACGGCGGCGTCATCGCCAATACCCACCACGGTAGACGGCTGGGTATATTCCAGGTTTTCCTGCAGCCGGCGAATCAACCCAAACTCGCCTAAGCTTTCTAAAGGAGTATATTCAGACATACTATTTCTACTTTACAATATATTTTTGCCCTGAAATGCACGAGCTATGCGTTTTCGGCTTATTTTTAGAAAAACATCTTTAAACTGCAAAGATAGCGTTTTCTCCGGCGCTCTCTATGGCAGGTGTAAAGTAGCTTCAAGAATAAACTTTTATTTGCTAACGGGCGTTAGCTTTAGTAGATTTGGATACCAATCAGTACCACTATGTCGCGTAAAGAACAAATTGACCAAGTCGCCACCTCATTGTTCAAATCCAGAGGGTTTGCCGCCACCACCATGCGGGACCTTGCCCAGGAATTAGGCATTGAGGCCGGGAGCCTTTATTCTCACATCAAATCAAAGGAAGATATTCTGCAGCGCGTCTGCTTCAGAATGGCAGATGAGTCCGCGCCAGCCAATACCCCATTCCCAAACCCGCCAGCATGGCTAGACTGAAAGGCCCTTCGTTCAACCTGAGCTTTCCCACGGAGGGGATTTTCTCCGGAAACTCTGCGTCTAACCCCTTTGCGCCGGGAAACGCGAACGCGCCCGCCTGGGCGGCGTAGAAAAACGCAGGCAGCAGGGCGCCGGTCCGGAGGTTTTGCGCGGCCTCCCCTTTTTTGCGTTGCAGAAAATACAGGCCGCCGCTGCCCAGCAAGGTGCCCAGAAGAATGGTCATGCCGTCATGGAATTTGGCGTGGGGCGTCCAGGCGGGGTTGAAGAGGTGCGTTTTGTTCCAGTCCATGAGAAAGCCTCCCACGGTGGTGAAGGCGGCAATGGTTTGGAGAAGCGTACGTCCGGTTTGGTCCTTGTTCATAGGCGGCGAATAAAATCTGCTCTGGAAAGGTACGCTTCTTTTGCGCCATAGTTGAACAATCTTCCGGTTAAGGGCTTAGGTTGAGGGATTCTGTTTTTGAGCTGTTTTTCAGAAAAGAGGCCAAAAACGAAAAGGAAAGGAAGTATCTTAGCCTTTGGTTTCGCGGCCCCGCCGAAGACGTTGTACTTATTGACTTTCGCCCATGTTCCAGACCACCAAAGCCCCCTTGCCCGAGCGCATGCGCCCCTCCAACTTAGACCAATATGCGGGTCAGCAGCATCTGGTGGGCCCCAAGGGCGTGCTTCGCCGCTACATTGAGGCGGGCATGGTGCCGTCCATGATTTTCTGGGGGCCGCCGGGCGTGGGCAAAACCACGTTGGCCAACATCATTGCGGGGCACCTCAAAGTGCCGTTTGTAGCCATGAGCGCCATTAACGCGGGCGTGAAAGACGTGCGCGAGGTCATTGAGCAGGCCCGCAAGCGGCAGGGTACGGTGCTGTTTATAGATGAGATCCATCGGTTTAACAAATCGCAGCAAGATGCGTTGTTGGGCGCCGTGGAGAAAGGCGTGGTCACGTTGATTGGCGCCACCACTGAGAACCCGTCGTTTGAGGTGATTCCGGCGTTGCTGTCCCGGTGCCAGGTGTACGTTTTGAAATCACTGGAGAAACAGGAGCTCATTGACCTTATCCAGAAAGCCCTGAAGGAAGACGAAATCCTGAAAAACCGTGCCATTGAGGTGCAGGAGTACGAGGCGCTGCTCACCATCTCGGGCGGCGATGCCCGCAAACTGCTCAACCTCCTGGAGATTGTCATTGACGGCAGCGGCAAAGCCGAAGAGAAAGTTGTCATCACCAATGACTTGGTGAAGCAGATTGCCCAGCAGAACCTGGCCCTGTATGACAAAGGCGGCGAGGCACACTATGACATCATTTCGGCGTTCATCAAATCCATGCGCGGGTCAGACCCCAACGCCACGGTCTATTGGCTGGCGCGCATGATTGAAGGCGGCGAAGACCCCAAGTTCATCGCCCGCCGCATGTTGATTATGGCCAGTGAAGACATCGGCAACGCCAACCCCACGGCCATGATCATGGCCAGCGAGTGTTTCCAGGCGGTCACGGTGATTGGCTACCCTGAGTGTGACATCATCCTGTCGCAGACGGCTATTTATCTGGCTACCTCGCCTAAGAGCAACGCGGCGTACAAGGCTATACGGGCGGCGCGGGCCTACGTGCGCGAACAGGGCAGTCCGCCGGTGCCGCTGCACCTGCGCAATGCGCCCACCAAACTCATGAAAGAGATTGGCTACGGCCAGGAATACAAATACGCGCATGACTACGAGGGCAGCTTCGTGGCCCAGAATTTCCTGCCAGATGAACTCAAAGGCACCGTCTTCTTCAACCCCGGCAACAACGCGCGTGAAAACGAGATGCGCAAAAACCTGAAAAACCAGTGGGACGGCTGGTACCGGTATTAATGCGTGAAGGAGTGAGTTTTATTTGGAGAGAGAAACGCGTTTTGGGCCTGTTTTTCTGAAAACAGGCTCAAAACAGGAAACCGGCGGCACTGAGCACATCTTGGGCTTCGCCCGAAGGGATATTCTGAAAAGTCTTTTGGCCAGCGCGCAACGGGGTCTATCCTTACTGAAACAGCTGGGGTATTTAAAAAATGAAGCGTCTCCTAATGAATTGCCAATGAAAAAGTCCCTGCTGTCTCTGGCTCTGATTTTGCTGCTCTTTTCTTGTCAAAGGGCTGAACAGCAGTTGGTACTGACGCAGACGGTGCGGGAACAGTTGCTGGAGTTTAAGGAGAAAGAGAAATTCGCTCCCGCTGAATGGGAGAAGCGGGGCGCAGTGCCACCCAGGAAGGAGGTGAGGCAGAAGCTGGAAGCCGTGGTGAATCAATCTATTGAAAGAATTCTACAGGCAGAGCAACCGCTGCGGCAAAGCCAGATCAATACCATAGTGAGTGCAGAACTGAACCAGATTGGGCTGTTTGAGTTGGCGCCAGAAGAGAAGAAGTTTTTGGCAGATACCTTTCATGCGTTATCTGGCCTGCTGCAAATGAAGGTTGACGCGGTGGTGCTAGATGAGCTGTATTAAGAGCGTGTTTAAAATTTGGCTTTCATGCTGCAAAAGGCCACAGCATGAACCGGCCAGCTCCATTTTCTAGCACCGTAGCTCTGCTTAGACCCTCATCAATCGCTTCGTCAGAATCTTTCGTTCCCACTTTTAGCGGCTAAAACCAAAGATAAACAAGCTGTAAGGTGTTTCCGGGCTGTTTTCAGAAAAACAGCCCGGAAACGCAATTTGGGTCAGCGAGGCTTACTCTGCCGCCTCTTCGCCTTTCTCGCCCAGCTCTACAATGTCACCGTCTTTGAACAGAATTTCTTTGACCGTGGCACGCCAGGTAGGCATTTTGCGCAGCAGAAATTCAAGGTTCATCCCGAAGTGCTTGAATTCCTACTGCTGTGCGTTCTGCAGAATGGCCTTCGCCTCTGAGTCTTTCTCAATAGAAATGCGCTGCTCGTACCAGTTAATGGCCTCCACCTCCTCAATCAGGGACGTGAGCATGCGCACCAGGGTGCGGGTAGAGTCAGAGAGTTCGTGGGCGGGTTCGTGGTATTGGTCTGCCATGGTTTAATTAAGTGAAGGGGTGAATGAGTGATTATCTCTTGGGACTATAACAAAACTCCTTTACGCAAAACGCCTCTACGGTGTCTGTTTTTGGCCTCTTTTTCTGAAAACAGCCTGAAAACAGCATGTTCCATTTCCTGATTTAAGCATTGCTTTCTTCACTCCTTGTCCTTCAGCCAGTAGCGTACGCCAAAAGAGAGGCTCATAATATTGGGGTAGCCCGGCACAAACGAAACCGAGAAATCTGTGCGTTCTTTGAACCGGTAGTTGTACTCAAACTCGCCGGCGTACCAGATCATGCGGTATTGCCATTTGTCTTCGGGGTTCCCCCCGAAGAAGGAGGTGGAGAGGTTGTAGCCGTCCAGCTCAGACCAGTTGCGGCGGTACACCAGGGTGGGGCCCAACCCGCCGTTCAGGGAGTGTCTCCCCAGCTGGAAAACCACCGCCCGTACCCCCAGGTGCGTGAACCCGGCAAAACGAAGGGCACAGTCTGCGTACAGCGCCTGAATGGCTTTCACAGAGAATTTGTCAGAGGCAAAGAAGTGCTCATAGCTCACGCTGCCGCCCACGTTCAAGACCAGATAGCCTTTGCCGTCGGGGTTCAGGGGCATGAGCTCGGCGTTGTCGTCGCCCTTGGGGTGCAGGCTCAGCCCAAAATATTTCAAGCTCACATTGCGGGTGTACTGGGCGTGACAGAAGAGCGACAGAAGAAAAAGTGGAAGAAAAAGAAAGTATCTTTTACCCATTAGTATTCTACCTATTCAGTTGTAAGGCTATTACTGCCTATCTGCCAGATTGGTTATATTTGACCGGTCTGGGCGCTCCTGCGGGAGACAAAGTAAAAGTAAACAGTGCTGTAATATTTTACCTTTTCACCGACTAATGAGCCAGAAGGGATCTGGGGAAAGAAATTTCGTTTT
The DNA here is from genome assembly GCF_001647275.1 of Rufibacter ruber. Taxonomy (GTDB): domain Bacteria; phylum Bacteroidota; class Bacteroidia; order Cytophagales; family Hymenobacteraceae; genus Nibribacter; species Nibribacter ruber_C. The sequence goes on from NZ_LRMM01000008.1 coordinate 37,172, forward strand.
GTTTCTCTGACTCTGTTCAAATTTTGCATTTCAATATTCCTGTATGAAGCAGTTTTTTAAGTTTGTTTTTGCTACCGTGGTAGGGCTCTTCGTTTTTATGGGCGTGGGGCTCATGTTCCTGCTGCTGCTGGTGGCGGCGGCGTCTTCCGGTGATGAAGTCACCATTGAGGAAGGCTCAGTGCTGGAGATCAAGCTCAGCCAGCCGGTGGTGGAGCGCACCCCCCGCAGCCCCTTTGCCGACCTGGGGTTGGGAGACGTGCTGGGGGAGACGGGTATTGGGCTGGATGAAATCAAGGCCTCTATCAAAAAAGCCAAGCATGATGACAACATCAAAGGGATTTTCCTGAACCTGGACCTGCTCCAGGCCGGGATGGCCAGCATAGAGGAGATCAGGAACTCCCTGCTGGACTTCAAAAAGTCTAAAAAGTTTGTGGTGGCCTACAGCGAGTTCTCCACAGAGAAAGCCTATTACCTGGCCTCAGTGGCAGACCGCTTTTACCTGAACCCATCAGGCACGCTAGAGTTTAACGGCCTCAGCTCTGAGGTGATGTTCTTTAAAGGCACCCTTGATAAACTGGACCTGCACCCCTATATTTTTAAGGTGGGTGAGTACAAAAGCGCCGTGGAGCCATTTATCAGGGAAGACATGAGCGAGCCCAGCAAAGAGCAGACCCGTTCTTTCCTGAACTCCCTGAACAATTTCATGCTCCAGAACCTGGCCAAGACGCTGAAGAAGGACCTGGGCCAGCTCAGAAATATATCAGACTCCATGCTGGTGCACAACGCTGATGACGCCCGCCGTCTGGGGCTGGTGACCCACCTGGGGTACTTTGATGAAGCCACTGACTTTATGAAGGGCAAGACCGGTGTCAAAAAAGACAAGGAACTGAAAATGGTCAACCTGGGCACCTACAAGAAAGCCGCAGACCCTACCAAGTCAAAAGGGTCCTCCAGCAACAAGATTGCCATCATCTATGCCTCCGGCGAAATCACCACCGGCAAAGGCGGCGAGGGCACCATTGGCAGCGAAAGCCTTTCTGAAACCCTCAGAAAAGCCCGTCTGGACAAAAATGTAAAAGCGGTGGTGCTGCGCATTAATTCGCCGGGCGGAAGCTCCCTGGCCTCAGACGTGATCTGGCGCGAGGTGATGCTTACCAAAAAAGTAAAGCCTGTCATTGCCTCCATGTCTGATGTGGCCGCCTCTGGCGGATATTACATTGCCATGGCCTGTGACACCATTGTGGCGCACCCCAATACCATTACCGGCAGCATTGGCGTGTTTGGGATGATGGTCAACGCCCAGGATTTCCTGAAGAACAAGTTGGGGATCACTACAGACCGGGTGAACACCGGCAAGTTTTCTGATGTGCCCTCTGTTACCCGCCCCATGACTGAGTATGAGAAACTGCACATTCAAAAAGAGGTGGAGCGTATCTACCAGGATTTCACCACCAAAGCCGCCCAATCCCGCAACATGCCCGTGGCTGACCTGAAAGCAATCGCTTCTGGACGCGTCTGGTCAGGGGTTGAAGCCAAAGAGCGGGGTCTGGTTGACGTGCTGGGCGGTATGGAAGACGCCATTGCCCTGGCCGCCAAGAGAGCCAAACTGAAGGAAGGGGAGTACCGCCTGCGGGCGTTGCCGGCCCAGAAATCATTCCTGGAAAACCTCATGTCAGACTCTGAGGCCCAGATCAGAGCCTATTCCCTGCAGAAGGAGTTTGGGAGCTTACTGCCGTACTACCAGCAGTATAACCGCGTTATAAACATGCAGGGAGTACAGGCCCGTATGGCCTTTGACCTGGAGATACAGTAATCCATTAGAGCTTTCCCACCTGCAAAAAAGACTGCTGCTGGCAGTCTTTTTTGTTTTACAGGCACCCAGCCCCCCATGCCAGCTTGCAAATTTTTTACGACCTTGCAGGCCACAACCAAATCTGTTTTGGAGCTGTTTTAGAAAAAGTAGCCCATAAACAGAAACACAGCACGTAAACCACATGATACAGCAACTGCAGGAAGCCACCGACTTCATCAGATCCAAAACAAACCAGTACCAGCCAGACTTTGGGGTAGTGCTGGGCACCGGCCTGGGCGCCCTGGTGCAGGACATCTCCATTCAGCATAGCCTGGACTATGCAGACATACCGCATTTCCCGGTGTCTACCGTTGAAAGCCACTCCGGGAAACTCATCTTTGGTGAACTGGGCGGAAGAAACGTGGTGGTCATGCAGGGGCGGTTCCATTACTATGAAGGCTATAGCATGGACCAGGTGGTATTCCCCATCAGGGTGATGAAGCTGCTGGGCGTGAAGAAGCTGTTTGTGAGCAACGCGGCCGGGGGGTTAGACCCTGAGTACAACACCTCTGACCTGATGGTGATCACAGACCACATCAACCTGCAGCCCGCCAACCCCCTCATTGGGAAGAACATAGACGAGCTGGGGCCGCGCTTCCCAGACATGAGCGAGCCGTACAGCCAGCACCTGGTGCAGCAGGCGCTGGACATTGCCAACCAGCACAACCTGAACGTGCGCACCGGTGTGTACGTGAGCGTGCCCGGGCCCATGCTGGAAACCATTGCCGAATACAAATACCTGCGTACCATTGGCGCTGATGCCGTGGGCATGAGTACCGTGCCGGAGGTCATTGCCGCCGTGCACATGAACCTGCCCGTCTTTGCCGTCTCTGTGATCACTGATCTGTGCGTGCCCGGCAAAATCAAGAAAGTGGTGCTGCTGGATATCTTAGACGCCGCCGCCAAAGCAGAGCCCAATATGACACTGCTTATTAAAGAGCTGATCAAGCGGCAGGGGTAGTTTTCTGCCTCGCTACCTGATCATGTGTCAAAAGTAAAGGCCGAAGGAATGTGAATTTCTTCGGCCTTTACTTTTGGGTTGTTTTAAGAAAAACAGCCAATAAACGCACAGATGTGTTATTTGATGATCAGTTGTTTGGCAGAGTAGTTCAGGTGGGTGAACACGCCAAAACCACCGGCCACCGTAGACTTGATGGATACCGGCTGCGCAAAAGGGTTCCCATTCGCCCGGCGGGCATCTTCTATACTGCTGATGAAATTATAGTATGCCTCGTCAATATGGAAGAGCTTAATGTTAAGGGTGTCATCATGCTTAAAACGGTAGGTGGTGGTATAGGTGATCTTTTTGCCATCCCGCAGCCGGTCATTTAATTCTGCATCCATTTTGCTGTCTACCACCCCGGCACTGTCCTGGTGGGCCAGCAGGCGGTAAAAGTTTTTGACAGAGGGCTGGTCCTGCCAGCGTACCAGAAGGTATGCTTCCTGGCTTTCTACCGGCTTGTCATTGAATTTATAGCCTACGCTGTCAAACGGCACCGGCGCCAGTACGGTGGTGGTGCCGGTAAGGCGTCTGCCTCTGGGGTCAGTGATCAGGAGGGTAAACACATCGCCGGGCTTCCCGTCAACCACCCTGGTGTTCTGGTGGGTGTACACCTTCTCGTTTTTCTCATCTGCCACTAATTTAAAGGTGAGGGAAACAGGGGGCTCGTTGTTTTTAGTGATAGTGACTTTGGCGTCATCTACGGGGCTGGGTTGGTTGCCGGCAAAATAGCTCTGAGACTCAGACAAAGCTAAACGGTAAGGCTGACCGTTTTCCAGATAACACTCTACCACCAGCTGTGACGGCAGGGTAGGCAGTTTTACTTCAATTTCCTGTTCCATGTCACAGGCGCTGAAAGAAACCAGGGCCAGCAGGCCCCAAAGGAAAAGTGGTAGGCGAGCGAAGGAAATCATCAGAATTTAAAGTTATAGGTCACAGACGGAATCACAGGGAACAGTGATACTTGTTTGGCTACAAAGCCGGTGATTTGTTCTGTCTCTTCGTCTTTAAGGGTTTCAAAGTAAACGAAGTACGGGTTGCGGCGGTTGTAGGCGTTGTACACACTGAACGTTAGGTCAGAGGCCCCGCGTTTAGGCCGCAGTTTGTACACCAGCCCCAGGTCAAGGCGGTGGTAAGCGGCCAGCCTGAACGAGTTGCGTTCTGTGTACACGGGTATAACGGTGTAGTCTTCGCCGGGAACGTCCTGAAAAATAAACCGCTGCACCGGCAGGGAATATGCGTTCCCGGTGCCGTACACAAAGGTAGCCGTAGTGCTCAGGCGCTTGCTCAGTTCATGGATCACCACCACAGAGAGGTCATGCCGGCGGTCAAAGCGGGTGGGGAAGGTTTTGCCGTTGTTGATGTCTGGGAAGGTGCGGTTGGTCCAGGAGAGGGTGTAGCCAATCCAGCCGGTAGTCTTGCCGTCTTTCTTCTCCACGTAGAATTCCTGGCCGTAGCTTTCGCCTTTGCCGAACACAAACTCCTCCTCCAGCACCGGATTGCCAAAGATCTGCGCCCCGTCCCGCAGGTCCAGCTGGCGTTTCATGGTTTTGTAGTAGGCCTCAGTGCTGAACAGGTATTTGTCTTTGTACAGTTTGGTAAGGCCAATGGCCACCTGGTCAGAAACCTGCGGTTTTACACCCGGGCTGGAGGGGTACCAGATGTCAGTAGGCAGTGATGCCCCGGAGTTAGACACCAGGTGCACGTACTGGAACATGCGGGTATAGCTGGCTTTGAGGGAAAGGGTCTCATTGAACCGGTAATTGGCAGAAACGCGCGGCTCCAGCCCCATAAACGTTTTCTCGTTCCTGAACCCGGAAAGACGCAGCCCGTAGCTCAAGGTAAACGTGGGGGTGAAGCTCCAGTCATGCGAGGCGTACAGCCCAAACTCCTGGCCAGAATACGAGTTGCCCGCCTGCACATCAACAGAGCCATCTTCACTGCCCGCCTCTAACCGGCCTACTACAAAGCTGTGGTCAGTGCCAGAGGCGCCAAACCGCAGGTGATGGGTTTCATTAGGCACGTATTCAAAATCTGTCTGCAGCGTGAGGTCAGTGATGTTTGACGTAAGGCTGAAACTGAAGATATCTAACTTGTTGGCAATCTCATACTCATAGTTGGAGGCCGAAAAAGTGGTATTGACAAAGAACTTAGGGTTGAACTGGTGCGCCCACCGGGCACTGGCTACTCTGTTCCCCCAGAAGAAATTGAAGTTGAAGTTCTCGTCTGCAAAGTTGAAGAAGTCACGTCCGTAGTAACCGCTAAAGAAGAGGCGGTCATCTGGCCCCAGCTCAAACGTGGCCTTGGCGTTGAAGTCATAAAAATAGTAGTCAGGGATAGGGCTCCAGTCTGGGTCGTCTTCTTGGGCTTTGTTGATCATGCGGGTGAAAACATCTACGTAGGTGCGGCGGCCAGACACTATAAAAGAGGATTTGTCTTTCTGGATGGGGCCCTCTACGGTGAGGCGGGAGATATAAACCCCAGCAGGCACAGCTGAAAGGTCTAATCTGACTGAATTACTTGCCAAGGTCCTGGTTTGCAGTACAACCTTACCTACCATACTGATCACCCGCAAAGTAGATTTCTTCGCAATCACATCAGGATAACTTAAATACAGCACCCCATCTGTTGGCACCGGGTAGGCCTGCACAGTTCTTTCTATCTCTGCCAGTGCTTTTTTAGAACCAGTGACCCCGCCCACTTTCTGAAGCTTGATAGCATCAATGGTCACATAAGTGGTAGCAGTACCTGCAGTTGCCAGATTAGTTACCACCAATGAATCATTCGGCTTCAGATCATACGTCCCTACCAGGTTAAACGCTGAACCATTAATGGTCTGATCTACTTTGACCACTGGCTGGGCCACCCCTTCCCGGTAAATGGTATAGGGAGTATCTTTCGCCCTGTTGGTTGAAGCCACCCACCACGCATAGACCTCATACCGCCCTGGTTCCAGATCTTTGAAAGTATAACTGGCAATTCTATTCCCAATACCGGTGGGCACAATCTTGGCTTTAGAGGGCCCATAATACCCAGCGTTCCCGGTCTCAGTCCAACCGTTTCTTGCCTGGAAAACGCTGGTCATCTCTGTGTCATAAATAATGGGCTCCGGTGCCCGCTGCTTTAAGATAAGGGACGTTGGCATTGCCCGTTCTGTCCCGTCAGATGGCTGTATGGTAAGCTGCCCTTTCACCACCATGGTAGAAGAGCCGCCACCGTCAAGGTTAAGCGCCTCTACCGCCCCAAGGCTTACCATGATATCTGCCAGCTCACTTAAGGTCACCCCTGCACTTACCTCAGGGTTGCCTCCTTCTACCACCAACATAATCATCTTTTTGGTAGCGGTGTACCCAATAGCTGTCCGGGCCCTGCGGGAGGTGTTATCCACTACAATCATCTCAGCTGCATCTGTAATATTTTTCACCCCGTTCTGCACCAGTACAGGTGCCCCGCCTATGGCTATTTTAGGGTTCCACACCTGCCCTCCCGCCGGAAAATCAGCAGTTGGCTGAGGTTGGGGAGCAGAACCCAGGGCATTGGGACTAGGAGCCGGATAGCTATACGTAGTATTAGCAGAACCTACATTATAGACCCAGGTGACATCCAGGTCATTATTTGGGAACACCCCAAAAGCACCTCTGGTTGTAAAATAAGGGGTAGAAGCCCCGTTATAGTCCCTGTTGAACGATTTTACATTTGGTGCAAGCACAGATCCTTCCTGTACAACAAGGCTCAAAGAGGTGTTCCCGGCAAAAAAGCCGCCGTTAATCCCCACATACGCTGGTTCACGTTGGGCCGCCATAAAATCTGAGGTGGTTTTTGAGGCAGTACCGCCGCCATACTCCGTTTTCAACTCAAGTTTAGGATCTGAAAGATCAGCCACCGTATAGTAGGCCTTCATGGGAACCCCCGCCGCAATGGGTGAGGCAGTAGTAAAAACCTCTACAGAAGAGGGCAAACCAGCATTTAGAGCGGCAGGTTTAGACCATGTCAGTTGTTGAGCCTCTGCCAGCTGTGGTAGCACCACAAGCGCAGGAAGCACCATCAAAAGAATTTTAAAAGCTTGTAATTGTTTTGTCATAGCAGGCAGTAACTTATTAACAATAATTTTATTTAAAACTAACTTTATTAAATTAATTTCAAAACAATTGGTAATAAATAATTTATTTAAGCTTCTGCTGTTTGACTGGCTGAACAAACAAAGATTTGCGGGTAGGGCCTGTTTACAGGTTGAAAAACATGCTTAAACAGGTTACACTCACTCAGACCGACTTCTGTTTTTGGTCTGTTTTCTGAAAAACAGGCCGAAAACAGAATCTAAAAGGGGATAGTATGAAGAGTAGAAGGTAGGTTGGGGAGGGTTGCTAGTGAACCACAACCTTTACTTTTTTGTATCCTGCCTCTGTCTCTACCAGCATCAGGTAAACCCCAGCTGCGGCTTTCAAATCTGAAATAGCAATACTATTTGCCGCCGCCCCTTCTGAGAAATATTTTTTATACACTGCTTTGCCAGTGGTGTTTACAAGAGTAAGTGACAGAAGCTTGTGGGGAGAACGGTTTGGCAACCGGACTGTGAAAGAACCAGTGATAGGATGGGGCATAACCAGCACCTCTCTTTCAACAATACCTCCTTCCTTTACTCCTAGCGGAGGGGCAGTCTCATGGTCCAGTTTCCGGTTCCTGACAATCATGACGGCATCTGCACTCAGGTACTGGTCTGCGGCAAGATTAGTATTTGTGAGTTTTACTACTCTCTTTCTGCCTGCGGTCAGATAAAAGTCACCAAGTTTAACCCAACCAGCCATGAGGGCATTGGTTTGGTTCACAGTCTTGACCGTTACCGTGCCCTTTGAATCAAACACCTGAAACTCTGCACTCGCAGTTCTGTTATTGGCCGGAGTATTGAAAACATACACTTCATAAAATGCCTCTGCAGGAACGTTTAGAAAATACTCTATAGATAAGTTCCCAGATGCCCCTCCGTAGACACTCCTGCCATTGTACCCTTCTATTGAACTGGGCGCCCATGCCCCGGTTTTAATGACATTATCTGTATCTGTATGAAGGGCAACAGCTTTATGGGCCCGCCAGTCTGCAGAAGCATACGGAGGATGGCTAGGGGCAGCGTACCTGGTCTGCTTCAGATACTTAAACGTGCCCACCAGATCATCATAGAACCAGATGGCTGCTCCTTTAAAACCTAACTCATTGGTGCTGTTGATGTAGTCTACCAATTGAGCACCTGTCAATTTGGTACTCCCCGGGCTGGCAGCAAAAGACGGATAAATCTGCTCATAATTGGCCACCGAGCGCTTGGTATAGGTATTCCAGCTCTGAAAAGCCGTAAGGCTGGACGTATAGCTTTGCATTTGCAGATTATCTACTTTGCGGTTAGAGATCCACCACTTCCAGTCTTGCAACAAATTCTCATACGCCGTATAGGTAGACGCCCCCATTTGGCTGGGAGCACTGGAGACATTCACCTGGGGGTTTGCAGCCTTTAGCGCATCATAGAGGGTGGCCACAAATACGTTCAGCTTTTGGGCTCGCCACTGCATCCAGGCGGGTTCTGCCACGTCAGACGGAGGCGCTGCCCCGTTGTGCTCACGTTTGTACAGATCTACGGTGAAGGGGTCATACCCATACTCCTTGCTTGAGTACCTGATCCGGTCCATCTCAACACCATCAACATCGTAGTTGTTTACTACTTCTGTCGCCAGGTCAATCAGGAACTTCTGCACTTCGGGGTGGCTGTGTACCATCCAGTAAAAATTACTTCCGTCTTTTTCAACCCCACTTTGCGTTTGGGCCACCCAGGCGGGGTGGGCATCAAAAACAGGGCCCTTAGATCCTGCCCCTGCGGGATTATATCCACCTACAAACCCATATTCAAACCATGCCTCCACGTGCAGCCCTACCCTATGCCCCTCGGCAATGGCTTCTGCCAGAATATCCCTATTGGCGTAAGCAGGATCAATAGAAACACCTGTATGCTGCTTAAAGACCTCACTCTGCCAAAGCGGGTACCCCCTGCTCCAGACGTTTACATACACCACATTGAAATTTGCCGCCGCCAGGCTGTCCATCTGGCTGGCTAGCTTCGCCTTGCTGGTAAAAGAGGTCCTGGCGAGCCACGTACCGCGCAATTCCTGCGCCTGCACTACGTGCTGTGAGACCAGAACCAACAGAACGGCTATACAGGCTCTCGTCTTATTCAATAGTGTAGCTCTTTGCATTTATTTTACAATCAGTTCATCTGCCATAATATAAGCGGCGCCCCCTGCACCAGGGTGGCCGGGTGGGCAGACACGCCTATTCACTGCTACTACTTTTACATACCGCACCGGTTTCCCCTTTCCTTGGGCTGAGAAGACAAGGCGGTACGGCTTTTCTGTTTTTCCTGACTGACCGGCAGTAGCTACAGGCACTTCTTTAAAAACCTGATCAGACCCCGCCACATAGAAGGCAACCTTGGTGGGCAAGAAGATCCAGGAGTTGACATCCTGCAGAAAGGCAATAGAGATTTCCTGTAATGGAATCTCTTTCTCAAGATCTAGAGTAGCTTCTAAATTTTCCTTTTCCACCCCCTGCCAAAAGCCTTTCCTGTAGTCTTCGCCCCCCAATATTCCATCTGTGAGGGCCATTTCCCCTCCTGCCGCATACACAGGATGGTAGCCGTATTTCAAGCCTGCTCTCTTATAAAGGGCCAGATGTTTTTCAAAAGAAGCCTTGGCGGTTTCCCCCAGTTTCTTCCCATTTTTATAAGGAGCAACTTTCACGGTAGTAGAGGTAGAGAACAGAATGGGGCTCCCCTCATATTTTTGGGAGCTCAGGGTTGGCTCTGAACCATTAAGCGAATAATACAGGCTTACCTTCTGCAGACCTGGCTGCAGTGAAAGGGCAAAAGTCTGGGAAGCTGGGGTATAGGTGGGAACAAACTGGACCGGCCAGGTCTCAAAACCATAGTCTACTCCAACCTTATCAAGGTACGGGTAGTGCTGTTGCAGCCTGCGGTGAAAATCAGCAAAGAGATCTGGCTGGGCAGTTTTCCCGTGCCACACGTTTTCAGAAAACGCCAGCAGCCTGGGGAATACCATTTCATCTACCCGCTCTTGTGGCACATCTTCCGTCCAGAGCGCGGCTTCTGCCCCTAGCAGCAGCCGCTGCTCTTCCTTAGACAAGGTTGAAGGGGAAACAGGAGCCTGGTACACTTTCTCCAGGTTGGTGATCCCACTGTTTAAATCGAAATAAAAAAAACTCCGGAAAGAGGTGATGGCAGGCAAGCCTAACTGCAAAGCTTCTTTCAGTTGCTTTTGCCCATGCCACACCTGTACACGCGTGCCTGACGGGGCACCACCTTTCAACACCTCGTCCCAGGCAACGGGCACTTTGTGCAGGTTGGTTAGAATTTGGGAAATCCGATTGGTAAAATACCCTTGCAGAGCTTCTTCATCAGGCAAGTTCTCAGCCCTTATCCGCCCCTGGCATTTAGCACAAACCCGCCAGCGTTCTTTGGGTGCCTCATCTCCCCCTATGTGCAGATATTGCCCCGGAAACAAAGCTGCTACCTCTGTCAGCACATCTTTCAGGAACGCATACGTTTTCTCATTCCCGGCACACAAGATGTCTGGATGCACGCCGGCGGCAGTGGCTACTTCAAAAGGACCACCGGTACAGGATAATTCAGGGTAAGCGGCCAACGCCGCCTGCACATGGCCAGGGGCATCTATTTCAGGAACAACCGTGATGTATCTGGCCCTGGCATACGCTACAATTTCCCTGATATCTGCCTGCGTATAGAAGCCGCCATGCTGCGTGCCGTTGGGCTCAGTACGCCAGGCACCCTTTTGGGTCAAGGCTGGGTATTTTTTAATTTCAATCCGCCAGCCCTGGTCATCTGTGAGGTGCAAGTGCAGCTGGTTGAGTTTGTATAAAGCAAGCAGGTCAATGTACCGCTTGATAAACTCTTTAGACATAAAGCGCCGGCTTACATCCAGCAGCAGCCCCCTCCACTTATAGGCAGGTTCATCTTGTATTTCTCCCCCCGGCAGCCATATTTGGTTTGCCGGTGCATGTAGGTAAGTGAGTTGCCGAAGGGTCTGCGCCGCCCAAAACAAACCTGCAGGGGTTTTCGCCACACATTCTACCTTTCCCCTGGTAATTTGGATCTTGTAGGCTTCAGGGCCTACCTCCAGGTCCGGGTTCAGGCGGAGCGCTATGTAATTGCCCCTGCCCCTTTGCCCCTGCCGTTTTAGTGGCAATTCCTTTCCCAGCTGTTGCCCCAAAACACTGGTCAGATAGTCTGCTATCTGGTTCACCTCTGGCAAAGTGGTCTCTACCACTACAGCGGTTTTACCATTGACCAAGAAAGCCTCGTTCCTTTTGACAACCTTGGCGGGAAGCGGGATCAGCGCCAGACTTTGTGCAGCCCCTGCGGGCACAGATGAAGTCTGGGGGGCACAACCGCTAAAAAACAGCAACAGGCATGCCGCCAACCAATAAGGACTGCGCACCCACTTCCTCCTGATTACCTGCATACGTTCCTTACTTTGCCAAATACGGTTTAACAATCTCTACCCAAAGCTTATAGCCAGCCGGCGTCATATGAATGCCATCTCCAATGTAGAGCTCTGGCCTGGGCTTGCCGTCAGGACCCAGCATAGGCGTGGAGACATCTACAAACTTGACCTTTCTGTGCCACCAGGCATACCGTTTTATCTTCTTGTTGGCTTTTTCTGATTCAGGGTACATGCTCCAGCGGGCTGGGCTGGGTTTGATAGACAAATACACCAGTTCTGTCTTTGGCAGCTCGTCCCTCACTTTTTTGGCGAAGGCCTTGAACTTCTCAAACGTCATGTCTGCATTCTTCCCGCTGGCAATGTCATTGTCACCTGCGTAAAAGAAAATTTGCCTGGGCTGGTACTTTTTAATGATCCGGTCAAAATAATAAACAGCATCCCCTATTCTGGAGCCTCCAAACCCTCTGTTGAGCACAGGTTTATCAGGGAAGTCCTGCCCCACGCTGCGCCAGCCTCTCACAGAAGAGCTTCCAACAAACAGGATTCCTCCGGGGGCCGGCATCTTCAGGCTGTCGCTCTTCTCAAACGCCATGATCTCTTTTTCCCAAATGGTGGGGTTGTCTGGTTTCTGCGCCAGAACAGGAGAAACAGAGCCACAGAAAAAAGTGATCAGTATTCCCCATAAAAGGCCGGGGAAGCGATGGCTTATTGGCTTCAAATTCATAATTGGTTTTGATTAGGATAAAGGGAAGGCTGTTTCTGGCCTGTTTTCTAAAAAACAGGCCAGAAACAACTTTCCCATGATGGTGCTACCTGAGGACAGAGCTTACCGCTTGGTTTTCTTCTCTACCTTCTTAATCTCTTTGGTAAGCTCACAGGCTATTTGCACAAAGCCCAGATCTGTAAGATGGATTCCGTCAACGGTGCCTTCCCCTGATGCCAAAGCCAGGTTCTGGTTAGAAACATAGTGCAGATTCTTGATGCCTGAGGCGGTTAAGGTTTTATAGGCATTCTTCAGATGCTGGTTTTTAGACTTCACCAACCCGGCTACGCGGGTATCTATCCAGCTATGGGCATAGTTGATGTTCTCTACCACCACAATGGGCACTCCTGGTTTTTTCTCCCGCAGCACCTTCACAAATTCAACCACCTTGGGTTCTACCTCCTCTGGCGTCATATTGGGCATACAGTCCAGTACATACATGTTGGCATCTATCTCGGCTAAAAGATGGGCTAACTCCACATCCATCTTTCCGTTCCCGGAGAAGCCCAGGTTGACAACCTCCTGGTGCAGCGTGCGGCCAATAATAGCCGGATACGCCATGCCCGCCCGCGAGGCACAGGCGCCCTGCACTATAGAAGTACCGTAAAACACCAGAGGTTTTTCTTTCTCTGGCTTCACGTCTTGCATAGTGGCGCCCGCCTCTACCCCAATAGAAACCGTATCAACCCCGTCATATAAAGGCAAATACAGCATAAACTCCCGGTCTGCGGCAGGCATGCTGCTCGCAATCACCTCCTCGTTGGATTTACCAGAAGGTTTTCCAACCCCTACCCATTTCCACTCCTGGCCGTTTTTGGCGTAGAGATCCACCCCTTTCACCGCGGTGGGGGCCATGTGGTTAAAGCTGTTATTGGCCCGCACGTTCCAGCGCACCTTGATACTCTTAGAATTCGTTTTAAACTGCACGTAAACCCCGGCAGAATGCTTAGAAAGCTTCCAGACGGTGCCGTGACCATGGTTTCGGCTTTAGCAGGAAGCCGGGTGTAGGACTGGTGCAGTTCTTCCCACCCCAGCCCCTTCAAAGAAAACTTCTGCACATCATGCCAGTCTGTCTTCTCTGCGGCAGGCAGGGCGGCGGGAGCAGAACCCTTGGCCCCACGTTTCAGCGGCCCTCCCTCAGTCATAGAAAAGGCAAGCAGAAAGACCAGTAAGAAGGCCATCAGCTTTCCAGAAGCGGTAGTGTTTATATTAAAAACGTGCATAGTTCAGGGCTACTTCATGTCTACTGGTACAAAAATCAAAGGAGTAGGCAGGCAAGACGCCCCGGGCGGAGAATACGTAAACCTGATGGTTTGCTCCTCGCCATTTGCCGCAGGCGGAAACACCTGAATCAAAATTGCCTCTGGGGCTCGCTTGGTGGTTAAGCGGTCGCTGGGCAACTGCACAATACCGCCCTCAAACTTTCCTTTATCCATCACCATGGTGGCAGCCATACCACCGCACCATTTGTTGTCATCTGCCCGGGAGTTCCAGGTCACCAGGGCCAGGCCCTTCCCGTCAGAGCTTTTCCACTTGAGCTCTACCTCATACATGACCCCGTAGTTACCGGCCAGCCTGGCAATGTGCCCGGTGGTGCTCTCATGCCCGGTAACCCATGGGTCTTTAACGCCATCTGCCACAATCAACTCGGCCGGTCCATTCTTTGTGTCTATGACGTTACTGGCAATCACCTGATAATTGCTCACCCCAAATACCCCGCGGCCCGCACCGCTTTGTGATTTAGGAGGCAGGACATTCGTTATTCTTTTGAGTGCTTGCGGGCCAGAGGTTTTCAAGTCTGTCTGCAGCACGCTCACCTCACCGGGTTGGTCTATTACAAACTCATAGAAGCCGTGCACCAACTCATCATACTTCACCACATTCTTCTCCAGTTTCTCATCAATGGTGATGGCTTCGCCGGGCTTAATGGTTCTGATTTTGCTGTCGCCTTTAGAGGCGAAATAATCTGCCAGGCCTTCTTTCCCTATTTTAAAATAGTTAGTACTGGGCGGCTGGGAGGAGTACTTCAGCATGCGGAGGTGCATCACGCTGGTACCAGTATTCTTAATGACAGCGGTGATTTTACGGTCAATTTTCTGCGGCTCCTTTACCCCGTTCACGTTATACACATACAGCCTGACAGATCCCGGCTGCACTGCCTCTCTGAACGCCACGGCCTCTGGCACCCTGATGTACTCAGGGTCATCAGAGATCAGGTACTGAGGACCGGGCAGCACTATTTTCTGATACTCAATGGGCGCATACTGCTTACCTAGAAAGCCTGGCAGCTCAACCACAGCACCTTGCTTGCTTTTCAACAGCACTTGGTTCAGTTCAGGGGAAAGTGTTTGTGCCTTCGCCAGCAGGGAGGCACACCCAAAGAAGGCCAGAATCAGGAGGGAGCGTTTTTTCATGTTGAAAGTTTTAAAGAGCAGAGACAGCAAGACACATTGAATGCCCAAGCACCAGAGCCTTACCTCTTGTAATTGAGAAATCAGCTCTAGCTTCTATCTTGCCTGCACGTGTTTGTTTGGTTAAATATAGAGAATACTTTTTATTATTAAAAAATATTAAAATGTATTTTCTCTTTTTAATTTATTTAACTCACTCAATTATAACCCGTCTTGCTGCCTGACTTCCTGACCAAGCCTGCTAAGGCTGAACAACCCTCTCCAGATTCCGCTTAAAAATCCAGCTTCTTTAATAGGCTGGAGGCCAGAAGAACGCATTGACGTTAGATACCCTACAAGAGGAGGCTCTCAGGCACCGGCACCGTTTTCTTACTACAGAAGCAGGTTGTCTGTGTGATGGACCCCAGCCGCCATCTTCTCCCTTCCATAATCCATCCTTTTAAAGGGCTGCACCCAGTTTATATTTATTTTTCTGAAGGCCTATGGGTCAAATCAAAAAAACTGTAATTTACTCACTCTTAATCCATTTAATTCAAATAGTTATCCTTTCACACCCCCTTGTATGATAAAACTCTACCGTTCCACTTTCTTCTGGCTTCTCCTGCTCTGCCTCACCCGCACGGGGTTGGCTCAGGAAAACGATGTGCAAGACACCCTGGTTTCTGTGTTTGCCGGGCAGCAGTACCAGTTTCCCTTGAAAAACGCTACCGCCATTGGTATAAAATGCGAAGACTGCTCCCTGCAAGGCGCCTATTTTCTACAGGGCGCAGACACCTTGTGGGTGAAGACAGACCCGCACGCAGATCAATCTGCATTGGTTTCAATTGAGAAAGAAACAGAAAACATTGCCTTCTTTAGCAGCACCGGTGGCTCTATGCAGTTCTTCTTTATCAAAGCCGGCACCGTGAAGGCTGCCAACAGAAAGAAGACAGCCCTGCGCGAGGGCTCGGGAGATTGTGCCTTTGAGGTAGTGCCCACTTCTGTTTGGCGGTTGGGCCTTGCCGCCCCTACCTATACCCGCTCCTTCACCCAAACAAAGCACGTGGCCGTTCACCATGCCGCCGGCTCAAACACCGCCACAGATTACTTTCGGGAAGTCCGGAACATTTACCTCTACCACAGAAATACCAACGGCTGGAGCGACATTGGCTACAACTACCTCATTGCCCCAGACGGCACCATCTTTCAGGGCCGTGACAACCCCACAGGGTCTTTTGATAATGATTATGTCTTTGGCGCCCATCTTTGCTCAAACAACTCTAACGCCATGGGAATTTGCCTTCTAGGGGATTACACCAGCATTCTACCCACCCAGAAGGCCATGGAGTCACTCTACAAGATCATTAAATGGAAAACCCAGAAAGACAACATAGATATCTTTGGCACCACAGAGCACCTCATTGGCCCTTCTGATTACGGCGTAAAACAACAGATGCCCAATGTGCTGGGCCACCGTGATGGCTGCCGCCCCGGGTACACCTCTTGCCCCGGCAACATGCTGTACACTAAAATGGCCGAAATCAGAAGCCAGGCAAGCTCCATCTGCCCCTTAACCACCGGGGTGGCAGAGCTAGGGCTGGACAGCCAGGCCGCCCTTTACCCTAACCCGGCAGCGGGCACTGTCATTAAAGCCCAGTTTGCCTGGTCAACCCTTGCCATTTATACCCTTGGCGGAAAACTGGTGCGCACTACATCCTCTAAAATCAGCCAGGACATCTCCACCCAGGATTTAACAGTAGGCGTGTACGTCTTCCAATTCCAGACCCCTGACTTTGGGAAAGTAGTGCGGCGGGTAGTAATTAACTAAGAGCCTGTCTTCATTTTGATTCTGCAGGTGAATACCATGAGCGTGAGGCCTACTATACCTTTTTAGAATAGGGTAAGAGCAACGCCGCGATGACCATAAAAACTGAGGCAGTTGTCGGCTTTGGGACCGTTCTGGCAGCACCCAAAAGAAAAGCCTGAACTTGTCCTGAAATTCCCACCTGTTTCTGACCTGTTTTCCTGAAAACAGCCCCAAAACAAAACAGCCCTAAAACGGTCTCTCGTTTTAGGGCTGTTTTCTGAAAAGTAAGCCAGAAATAGGTTAGTCCTGCTGCAGGAACGGGTAGCGGTAGTCAACCGGGGGCACAAACGTCTCCTTGATGGTACGGGCGGTGGTCCAGCGCAACAGGTTCAGCATAGAACCGGCTTTGTCGTTGGTCCCGGAGGCGCGGCTTCCGCCGAAAGGCTGCTGCCCAACCACGGCACCCGTGGGCTTGTCATTGATGTAGAAGTTCCCCGCCGAGTGACTCAGCCTCTTGGTAGCCAACTCAATAGCGTAACGGTCATTGGCGAAGATAGCCCCCGTTAAACCGTACGGCGACGTCTCATCTACAATTTTCAGCGTCTCCTCAAACTGGTCTGCCTCATAGACGTGCAGCGTGAGCACCGGCCCGAACAGCTCGTCGCACATGGTCACGTAGTTAGGATCCTGCGCCACAATAATGGTAGGCTCAATGAAATAGCCTTTGCTCTTGTCATATCCGCCGCCGGCAATGATCTCTACCGTGTCATCTTTCTTGGCGGCGTCAATGTAGCGGGCCAGCTTGTCAAAGCTCTTCTCGTCAATCACGGCGTTAATGAAGTTGCTGAAGTCTTCGGGGTCACCCATCTTGAAGGATTTCAGGTCTTCCACCACGTAGCGTTTCACGTCTTCCCAGAGGTTGCTGGGGATGTACGCACGCGAGGCCGCCGAGCATTTCTGCCCCTGAAACTCAAACGCGCCCCGGCTAATGGCCACGGCCACTTCTTTGGCGTTGGCAGATTTATGCGCTACAATAAAGTCTTTCCCGCCGGTTTCGCCCACAATGCGCGGGTAGTTGCGGTAGGTGTTGATGTGCTCGCCAATGGTTTTCCAGATCTGGTTGAAAACGCCCGTGCTGCCCGTGAAATGGATTCCCGCAAAATGGCGGTTCTTGAAGATCACGTCTCCGGCCACCGGACCGTCTACGTACACCAGGTTGATCACACCGTCTGGCAAGCCCGCGGCTTTGAACAGATCCATGATCACCTTAGCGCTGTAAATCTGGGTGTTAGCGGGCTTCCAAACCACCACGTTGCCCATCATGGCCGGTGCGGCAGGCAGGTTGGCGGCAATAGAGGTAAAGTTGAACGGCGTGAGGGCGAAGATGAAGCCTTCCAGCCCGCGGTGCTCCAGGCGGTTCCACATGCCGGGCAGAGACTCAGGCTGCAGCTTGTAGATCTCAGTCATGTACTTCACGTTGAACCTAAAGAAGTCAATCAGCTCACAGGCGGCGTCAATCTCGGCCTGAAACGCGTTTTTTGACTGACCCAGCATGGTAGCGGCGTTCATCCTGGCCCTGAACGGACCGGCCAACAGGTCAGCGGCTTTCAGGAAGATGGCGGCGCGGCTTTCCCACGGCATGTTCGCCCACTGCTCACGCGCGGCCAACGCGGCATCAATGGCCTGCTGCACGTGGCTGGCATCACCGTAATGGTAATGGGCTATCACGCGCTGGTGGTCATGCGGGGGGGTGAAGGGCTGCTTGTTCTCAGTGCGAACCTCCTGGCCGCCAATGTACATGGGAATATCCAGCTGCTGCTCCCGCAGCTCATTATATGCTTGCTGCAGTTCTGCTCTTTCTTTGCTGCCCGGGGCATAGCCCTTCACCGGCTCGTTCACCGGAATAGGAACATTAAAAAATGCGTTGGCCATATGAATGTAGGTTAGATGTCAAAATAAATCAGGTGAGCAAAGGTAAGGCTTTCATGGGGAAAAGGCTAACAGGCGCTAGGCTCCGTTTCTATAACGCCGACGTGCGTTTTTGGCCTGTTTTCCGGAAAACAGCAAAACGCACGTCAAGATTCTTATGCAAAAGCTACACTTCGAACAAAAAGAAAGGCAAGGCCAACCCCGCCTTCTGCAGAATGGGTTTGGCCACATTGAAAACTTTAACGCCCTTTGAGGTCTGGCCCTCTAACGTGCCCACGTGGGCATGGCCATGAAAGCAGGCCACCACATTCTGCCGGTTCAAAGGCTCTGCCAGGCGGGAGCAGCCCAGAAACGGGTGAATGGCATCAGGCTCGCCTACCACGGTGGCTTTGATGGGCGCGTAATGCATGATCGCTATTTTTTTCACATCTGGGTGCTCAGAGTCCAGGCGCGAAAGGGCGCTTTCCAGTTTCAGGGCTTCGTCTACGGCGGTCTGCACAAAGGCTTTGTTTTCGGCCTCGCCGAACATGGAGAGCATGTACTGGTCAAACCCGCCGCCGTAGCCTTTCACCCCGGCAAACCCCACGTTGCCAATCACAATAGAATCTCCGTCTAAGAAATGCACGGTATCTTTCACCAGGGCTTTCCTGATGGCCTGGTGCTCATTCTTGTCATGGTCATGGTTGCCCAGCACGCAGATCACCGGAATGGTGCAGGCCTTCATCTCCTCGCAGAGCACCTCTGCCTCTACCGCATAGCCATGGTCCGTGAGGTCGCCGCACAGCAGCAGCACGTCTGCCTGCTGCGAAGCTGACCTGAAGAAGTCCACCCACTTGCCCTTGTCGGTTTCGCGCACGTGAATATCGCCCACGGCGGCAATCCTGAACGGCCTTGCCGGCTCTTGCGGCACGCCGGGCTGCTCAGAAACCATTTGCTGCGGATGCTGCTGCGGCTGCGCCGATGCTGGGGGGACCGGCTGCAGGGTGTTCACGGGTTGCGGGTTGGTGAGGGGCTGTTGTTCCATTCTAGTTTAGATTTTAGACGCTAGACTGCAGATGTTACACATCTTTGACAGACATAGAATACGTTCTATGGATAGGTGTTGGTTTAAAAAAGTCTTTCCTCCCTTTCTGGGAGGCGTATTGAAAAAATCCCCCTTGCCCGCAAAAGGCGAGCGAGGGGGATTTTTCATATAGCATCACTCAAAGCAAAGCACCAGTTATTTCCTTACAGCATAACCAACCTCTACAACCTGGCTTCTACCTTCTTGCGTCTCTTTAAATAGTTACACTGGTGATGGCTTTGAAGCCCCACTCAGTCACCGCCGGCGCGTACTGGGTCTGGTCAAAGAGCAGGCCACGGCACACTTTCTCCGTAGGGGGGGGCATGTCAAACTGTTCTTTGGCACGCAGCAGCAACTCGTCAAAAATGTCTCTGGGAATAATGTCGCGCTCAGACGGGTACACAAACTGAAACGACATGAACTGGGCCAGCAGCAGGTGCCAGTGGTGCTCCAGGGTTTCAAAAATACGGCGCCAGTTCATCTTGTCACCGTAGCGCAGAATGAGGTGGTTCAGGTCTGAGCCGTCATAGCGTTCCCGGTTCTGCACGTAGATTTTGCACTTGAACAGGTCCTCGGCCGAAATATATTTCACGGGTACCCCGAACTCTGTGCCCTCTGTTGTGTGACGGTACCAGTTGTCATTCACGGGGGTAAAGCTGCCAGGGTTGTTGAAGATAAAGTCAACGTATTTGCCGTCTTTGAACGCCTTGGCCAGCCAGCGGGCATCTACCAGCTCGGTCTCAAAGCCTTCATCTGCAAACAGCTTGAGCAGGCGCGGGCAGTCGCCGGCGGTGCAGAACACATCCATGTCTTTCATGGCCCGCTGCATGCCGGTGTATTGGCGCAACGCGAAGCCGCCGCCCATCATAAACGGCAAACCGCTCTCGTGCAGCATTTTCAATGCCTGCGGATAAAACTCCAAGGCCACCTCTGGGGCCATATCATCCAGTTCCATATGTATATCTTGTTTTGAAAAGTAGAAGAAAACGCCGCCGTTCTGGCCGCGCCGCCACCCGCTTTTCTTTGGCATACGCCGCAGGGCCGCAGCCGGTTAGAGCAAGTGGTATAGCATTTACTGAATCCTTGGAAAAATGTTATCCCAGAAAGGCGCGGCAGCGGCAGAAAACTGTGAGATTCCTGTTTTCGGGCTGTTTTTCTGAAAAAAGGTCAAAAACAGGAATCTGGCTTACAGACTCTAGTTGCGCTGGGATCTATGTGTTTAAAACGAACTTATTTTCTGACAATTGTTTTTCTCAATTGCAATTTCTGTGTGTTTGTCAGGGGCAAGCGTGCTCTGGCACAACTTTCTTTTTTCCTGCATCTGCCTAATCTTCTGTTCACCAGTTGGCAAACAGACTTACTATACAGCTAAGAAATATCCTTTTCTATATAATTCTCAATTAGTTGGGCAGTAAATTTTATTTATAGAAACATGTCAAAAACTCCCTTAATCGCTTTCAGCGGAAGGATATTTTCTTTTTATTTGCTGTAATTATACGTATAAATACGGTTTAACTTACTGCACTACCACTATCATAAGTTATTGATTATAAAATTATTAAGCCTTCTCTTATTCAGAAATAAGCAACTTTAACTTTCTTTCGCCGTCACTCCCCCACCTCGGCAGATTACCCTTGGCGCACAGAACTGTGTACTGTCTGCGCGCCCTAAAACTTTACCATCTGGACCGGTAACTCCGCGAGGAACTACCTTTTCAGTTTTCTAATATACATCTATTACCGTTGGCCCAACCTCGTGGTTTTGACTTTCGAGTGTTGGCCGGCATTGCATGACCACCCTTATTCTTCAACACCACCAACCCCTACCCTTTATGAAACAGCTCTACCCCCGTTTCCTTTGCTTATTTCTGTTCGCTTTCCTGTTGTTAGGTAGCGTGCCAGCGCTTGCGTACAATTGGTTTTATGAGATCTATCACAATAAAGCCGAGGGCAGAATTTACCTAAAAGTGGCAGTACAAGAATATGATTGTCTGGTCTGTGATGACAACTGGTTAAGTGACCTGGATATTGATTACAGCCTGGATGGAGGCGCCACCTATTCCAACATTTTACGCGATGCCCAAAAAGATAATCGGCGGATGGGCGCCTCTAATAATGGCTGGATTGTCAACAATGGCACTAGCGGAAATGATGATTATTCTTTTCAACATTATTACATCAACGTGCCAGATTCATGGTTAGGTAAAACAGTAAAAATAAGATCCCATTATTACTGGGGTGATAAAGATGATGTATCTGGCGACAAATATAATGACTTTACCATTGATGGCCTGGCCACGCCCACCATTGCCGCCTCTAGCTCCAACGGTGAACAAACCACTTTAAGCCTCAACTGGAACAATATTTCAGACAACGGGTACGGTTCTGGGCAGATTAAATATGAGATCATTCGTAACGGAGCATACCTGGCAACTGTGAACCATGGCACCACCAGCTATGTAGACAATACTGCCGCTGATAGAACCAAATACAACTACAAGATACGGGTTAGGGTACACTATACGGTAGGCTCTAGATCAAATACTATAGACGGTCCGGAAAAGCAAGTCTGGAAAAACCCCAGAATGGTGTTGAACAGAACCCAAAACCCCTGTGAGGCTGGGGTTACCTTAACCTGGACCAAGCCCAACTTAGACGCCACCTATAGTTACATTATTAAACGTAGTAGTAGTGCCAACTTCTTAGATGATGCCACCGAATTCTCAGTGCGGGACATCAACCAGGAAACCTACAAAGACAACACAGACCTTGAGCATAACAAGAGTTACTATTATAAGATATTAGTTATACGCTCAGACAGAACGGAAATCACCGCTTTAACTTCTGCGGCCATAAACCTTACCACAGTGCTTACCCCCGCCGCACCAGTGCTTGCTACGCCGGTAAAGGTGAGTGCAGACAAGTACACCGTTTCCTGGCCAAACTACAACTGCTCTAATGTTTCTGGTTTTGAATTGGTATATACTACCTTTCAAGGCAATCTGGAAGGGGTAGAGAAACGGGTTACTTTGGCCGCTAACATTAGCAGCTACACGCTAGAGGGACTTCGTTCTTGCCATACGTACAAAGTGAAGGTATATGCGCTTAACAGGTACCAGCAAAAGACCGTCAGCAACCTGGTTTCTATCACCATTTCAGAAACCATAGAAAATGCCTTCGCCCTGAGCACGACAGACAGGCAAGACCAGAGCCACGCCTTCTACAACCATGATTACAAGTTCAAAGCCTCTAAGGGTTTTTACACCAATTACATTCAGTTGCAGTGGGACGCTCTCTACAAAAGTACGATCCAGAGCTATGACATTTACCGCCGCATTGCTGACAACGGCACCGCCTTTGAGTTGGTAAAAGTAATTGAAGGAGGCAGCGCCACTATCTGGACCGATGAGTTCACTGAATCAAACACTATTTATGAATATAAAATAGTGGGCAACGCGCCCTGTGACGGGCAAATCATCAATACGGCACCGGCGTATGCCTTAGGGTTTAGAGCACCATTTGGCACCATCAACGGTAAGGTTTCCTTTGAAGGGGGCCAAGGCGTAGAAAACGTGCAGGTAAGGGTGCGGAGCAGTGATGGCCAATCAGGCAAGTCCATCCGGTTTACAAACACTACCTCCAGTATTGACATTGCGGCCTCGGCTGTTTTTGTCCCCAGCCAGAAAGGCTGGAGTTTTGAGGCTTGGCTGCGCCCAGATGACGCCAATGCGAATTTTGTGCTTTGGGACCATCTGGCAGACGGGAAAGGCATTAAACTGGCGTATGTCAACAGGGAGTTTGTGTTAACCTCTGGCACCGAGGAACGGAAGATCACGCCGGGCACCCTGTTCAAATCAAATGAGTTCAGCCATGTGTCAGTGAGTATTGACGCCACCACCCTAGATGTGGTATGGGCTATCAATGACTCTGTATTTGCTGAACAGAAATTAGTGAATGGGCTTATACGGCACTCCAATAACAACCTTCCGCTTTTTGTGGGGAACAGCCGCACCAAAGACCAAGGGTTTAAAGGCGTGATAGATGAGATCAGGCTTTGGTCTATCCCGCATACCGGAGCCCAGTTCAAGCGCAACCACAACAGATTCCTGGTAGGCAACGAGACGGGCTTGATGGCTTACTGGAAAGCCGATGAAGGATTTGGGAACTATGCTTTTGACGGTTCAAGGGTAGACAAAAAATACAATGAAAACCACGCCCAAATAAAGGGCAGTTACGAGTGGTCTACCATTATCCCTTCTGAGAACCAACTGGCCAACGTAGCCTACACAGATGCCAAAGGTGATTACAAAATGACCGGGATCCAGTTCAGGGGTTCAGGCGAAGCCTTTGAGATTACCCCAATGCTGGGCGTGCATAAGTTTGACCCAACCTCCATGCAAATCTTTATTGGAGAGGGTTCCCTGAGCCACAATGGCAAAGACTTTAAAGATGTGTCTTCCTTCATCGCCAAAGGCACCGTTTACTATAAAGACAATTCTTTCCCGGTACAGGGTGTGCAGGTTCTGGTAGACGGCAAAGCCATTATCAGTTCTGAGAATACCCCGGTCATGACCAATGCCTTGGGAGAATTTGAAGCCCAGGTACCTATTGGCAAGCACACGCTCTCTTTCGTTAAAAACGGCCACATTTTTGAGAACGGGTACTGGCCCGCTAAAAATGTAACCCATGATTTCCAGGAACACCTGAGAGGCCAATTAGAAATCATAGATACCACCAAAGTCTTGCTGAAAGGCAGAGTGGCCGGCGGACAGGTAGAAGAAGCCAAACCGTTGGGCATGGGTTTATCGGTTAACAACATAGGGCAAGCTTTGATCACGCTTGAGCCAGAGAAAGGCGGCTATTATGACTCAACAAAAACCGCTAATCACAGGGTGTTAGAATTCACCACCAATCTGGCTACCGGCGAATTTGAAGGCTGGGTGATTCCAGAACGTTTTATCATTAAGAAAGTAGAAACTGTTAAAGCCAAAACTGACGGTTCCAGATACACGTTCCCAGAACAGGCCGTCCTGGATTTAAGCTTACCGGTACAGAGTTTCACCTGGGATTACCGCCTCAATGACAAAGGGGTAAAAGTAGACTCTGCCAAGTACCATTTCGCCAAAAAAATCACGCTGCATACGCCTGCCCAATGGGCTATCAACAATGGGGATTTAATTGGAGAGACGTCTATGAAACTGAGTGAGACTGGCCCTGAGATTGACCTTTCTTCCAAGCCTTTTGGCGCGCCTATCCTCAGAATGAACACGCAGTACGCTTTCCCGCTCAGTTTCTTTGAAGAGTATGAAAACGCCGATGACAAAAGCATTTCTAAAGTAGCCATTACCAATGCTACCATCAGCTTGAATAATAACTGGAAGGCCGGGCCAGCCCGGGAAGACCTGGTTTTGAACAACCAACAAGGCATTCTAAATTATACCTTCAGGGCGGGTGCCCCTAACTTAACGGGTTCATTCACTCATAATTTATCTGCCACCATTAAGATTAGTGACCAAGCCCCTATCACCTTCCCTGCAGTATCTGCCTATATTTTAGGTGAAATTACCTCTGGTGCCGGTTTCCTAACCAAAGGCCCAGATGTAGTAGAGTTTGTATTGCGTGACCCACCTGGAACCGGCAGTTACGCCTTCTTAAGCAAAGGCTCTTCTACCACTAAGAAAATGTCTGTTAGCAGAACAAATGGCAGTACTCAGGAAATAAACCCTACCCTCCATTTAGGAACGAAAGCAACTTTAGGCACAGGTTTGGGAGTATTTTTGGTTACAGAGAGTGAAGCCAAAGCCCAGGTATCTAATGAGGAAATCATAAGTGAATCCCATAACAAGGAAGGGGAGTTCGTTGAAACCATTGAGATAGGCGAAGGCTGGGAAACCAGTTCCAGCCCAGACATGGTGGGCAGCATGGCAGACTTGTTTGTGGGCAAGGCCATGAACTTCATTATAGGCAAGACAGAGAACCTGGAACTTTTACCGTTAGAGGGTGCTTTTGCCCAACTGCCTCGTTCCCAAAACACCTTTACCTATCAAGGCAAAGAATACGCCTTGGTGAGAAGACAAGGAATTGCCGCCGCCCAGGACAATTTCAGTACGCGGTTCATGTACACGCAGCACCACATAGAGAACACGCTTATCCCAGAATTGAAGAAATTCAGGAACAACCTGTTCACCCGTGGCGATGGGGTATATGTCTCTAAACAACCCAAGGAATCAGAGAACTACGGTGCTGATAATTACGATGAACAAGCATTCCCTTCTTCCTTTCTTGCAAAATCATCTGAGGGTGTAGCTTCCCGGGGCCAATATACAGGCCCAAGCTACACCTTTAACCCCAAAAAAAGCACCGACCCGGACTCTGTCTATTTAATTAATCAGCAGATCAAGCTTTGGGAGAAAACCTTGCGGGACAATGAGAAAAACAAGCTTGATGCCAAGACCATTGGTTCAAAGGCAGATAACGTCTCTTATGACGGAGGTACCAATTACACATGGGAAAAAAGCCTGAGTTCAGAATGGGGAATTGCTAATACGTTTGAAGTAACCGCTGATGCCTCTTTAGAACTGGTAACTGGGTACCAGTTCAACAAATTTGGGATAGAGATGCGGGTAAAGGCAGAATATAACCATTCATCCACAAGTACTACCGGAGATTTTGAGGGCAGGAACCTGAAGTTTGGGTATGTCTTGTCTGACGGCGACAAAGGCGATTACTACAGTGTAGATGTCATAGATCCTTCCAAAATAACCTTTACTACGAATACGGAAGGCCAAGTAAACTGGGAAGATTATTATGACCTGGAAAAAGGACAGAAAGACCATAAAAATGGCTTCTACTCCCCCATGTTCTATACCCGCGGTGGTGTTACTTCTTGCCCTTATGAAGGAGAAGAAGTGACTAAGTATTACCAGCCAGGCAAAACCTTAAACGCCGCTACCATGCAGCGCGAGAAACCGCAGCTCTTGGTAGAGAATGCCAGCGTATCTGGCGTACCGGAAACCAACGCGGCTGTTTTCCGCCTGAAATTGCAGAACAACAGCGAGTCTGAAGAAGACATGTGGTATGGCATTCAGCTAGATGAAGCCTCCAATAAAGATGGGGCTATCTTACAAATTGATGGTTCGTCCCCTAACAGAGCATTCAATGTGCCTTACGGTAAAACTGTTGAGAAAATACTCACCGTGAGAAAAGGGCCTGGCGCCGTGTATGAATACAAAGACCTGGGTATTATCCTGGCCTCTTTGTGTCAGCCAGAGGAAATCGCGGACACCGTCAGGGTTTCGGCTTATTTTGAGCCCGCCTGTACACCGGTAACCATGCTATCTCCTTTAAACAATTGGTTGGCAAATGTAGACTCTAAGGGGGTGGTGCCTATTCAGGTAAGCGGGTATGACATTAACATGGGTACGTTTGTAAGCGTAGAGTTACAATACAAATCTTCCGCCTCTAACACGTGGGCCACTATACAGTCTTATTACAACCACATAGATGATTATAACGCGGCCCTTGATAAAGGGGAGCCCGCTGCTTTGATAGACGGTAAAACCACCCTTACGTACTCCTGGAACATAGCAGACTTACCAGACCGGAACTATGAACTCAGAGCCAAGTCTACCTGCGCCGATGGTTCGGTGGCATACTCTGAGGTGAAGTTGGGCTTGAAAGATGCTACCCCGCCTTTGGTTTTCGGCACACCGCAGCCCGCAGACGGTATTCTTTCTCCCAATGACGAGATCATGATCCAGTTTGCTGAGCCCCTTGAGGCCGGTCTGATCACCAAAGCCAACATCAACGTAACGGGCGTATTGAATGGTTCTAACCGGGCACATGGCAGCTTCCTGAAATTTGACGGGCAGCAAGCCTCGGTGCGTATTCCAGATGGTGTGCGCTTAGATGACCGGTCTTTCACGGTAGAGTTCTGGGCCAGAAATGCCCCGGCCACCGGAGATCGGGTAGTGATTGCGCAGGGCGAAGGAGACCAAATGCTACACATCGGGTTTGACGCCGCCGGCAGACTGTACACAGAATGGAACGGCCTGCCAAGGGTAACCGCTAACAGAGCCCTTGCCGCCAACACCTGGCACCATTACGCCATCAGTTTTGACTTGGCCAGTAGCCGCTTGAACCTCTATGGCAATGATGAGAGCCTGGCAGAACAAAACCAAGCCAGCAAATTTGAAGGATCGGGTTCTATGTTAATCGGGAAAACAGCCGCTGGCGCCAAACTCTATGCAGGTGACCTGTATGCCCTGCGTACCTGGGACATCTATAAGAGCCGTGACGAAGTATATGCCCTACAGTCAAAGAACCTAAACGGGACCGAACGGGGCCTTACCGGCTGCTGGCCCATGGATGACCTGAAAGGAACCGGGGTGAGAGACCTGGCCCGGGCGCTGCACGGTATCTCTACCGCACAATGGGTAGCCGAGCCTGCCTCCCATGCCGTTCAGCTTACTGGCAACGGCTATCTAACCGTACCCAGCGGCCATACTCCTATTACCAAAAACGCAGACTTTACCCTGGAATTCTGGTTGAAAGCCGGGGCTAGCGCCCGTGAGACTTCTTTGTTTTCTGCTGCCCTCCCTAACACGGATATGAAATGGTCTTTAGACCTTGACAACAAAGGCAGCCTATTCCTGAGAAACCATGAACTGTTATTCAAAGGAATTGACAATGATGTGTTGGATGACAAATGGCACCATATTGCCATGGTGGCAGACCGCAGAGGCAACTTGTCTTTCTACTTAGACGGTGAACTCAAAAACTCCAGAAGAGCAGATGCTCTCACCAGATTAACTGCTGACAAACTGTACTTTGGGGTGCGCTATGATGCCTTCTCAGACGCCAACGGCACGCCACAGACTACACTCACCCGCCACTTTAAAGGCAACCTGGACGAGATAAGGCTATGGAATTCCGCCAGAAGCGCAGAGCAGCTCAACAGGTCTATCCATAAAAAGCAGCCAGACAATCTGCCTGATTTGCAAATTTACCTTCCGTTTGAGGCTTACCAGAATAACAGCGGGGTCATGTTGTCTACGACTTCTGCCAAGGAACAAAGTGGTAAAACCAAAGACGTGTCTGCTACTTTTACCAGCGCTTCTTTCACCTCAGAATCACCGTTGATTGACCGGCCACAGCCGCAGCAGAAAGTTGATTTCACCTACGTGATTAACCAGGACAAGATTCTGATCACGCTCAATGAACCTGCACCGTTGGTAGAGAAGACCATTCTGGACATTACCGTGAACGGAATCATGGACAAGAACAGCAATGCCATGCAGGGGTCTAAAACGTGGTCGGTGTTTATAGACAAGAACCAGGTGAAGTGGGCAGATTCGCGCCGCCAGTTTGAGAAAGAACTCTACAAAGGGCTCACCTTTGAGGTAGACATTGTCAACCAGGGCGGCTCTCAGCAGAACTTCAGCATTG
This sequence comes from Rufibacter ruber, assembly GCF_001647275.1. Taxonomy (GTDB): domain Bacteria; phylum Bacteroidota; class Bacteroidia; order Cytophagales; family Hymenobacteraceae; genus Nibribacter; species Nibribacter ruber_C. Next base: position 65,941 of record NZ_LRMM01000008.1, read on the forward strand.
AAGGACTGCCTGGCTGGCTTACGGCCGTGCCTGCCTCTGGCATTATTGAACCCAACAGCCGCAAAACCATCAAGATCACGGTAGAAGAAAGCCTGAACATTGGCAACTACAGCAAAGACCTGTACTTGCGCACGGGTTTTGGGTATGATGAAAAACTGGCCCTGGATCTGAAAGTATTCGCCGTTCCGCCGAAGTGGGTGGTCAACCCGTCTAACTTTGACAAGTCTATGAGCGTGACAGGGATGGTGAAAATAAACGACCGCTTCTCTACCAACGCAGATGACAAAGTTGTAGCCTTGGCAAACGGCGAAGTACGGGGCGTGGCGCAACTCCGGTACGTGGCGGGCTATGACCGCTACATGTTCTTCATGGATGTGTATGGCAACGTGAACGAAACCGAGAAGGTGAAATTCAATATCTGGAACGCCAGCCTGGGCGTAGTACACACAGACGTCACCCCTGCCCAACTCACGTTCCGGGATGGCGAAGTGTACGGGACCCCGGCACAGCCCCAAATCTTGACGGCTTCCAATGAAGTGTACCAAGACATCGCCCTCAAGAAAGGCTGGAACTGGATTTCCTTCAACGTGAACGTTAACCAAAAGCCCATTGAAACCGCCTTTGACCCTGCCCTCCTGAACCGGAACAGCGTTTTAATGGCCGAAAATTGGTTTGCAGAGTACTCGGCAGGCATGTGGTCTCCGCCGGGTAAAACCCTCAGCAACGCAACCAGTTACTTACTGCGAGCCGATGCCGCCGCCCAACTTACCATGAAAGGCGGATTGCTGAACACGGCCAATGAACCTATCACCCTAAAAGAAGGCTGGAACTGGGTAGGCTATACGCCACAGGCCAGTATGCCGGTGAAAGATGCCTTGGCCAGTGCTATTCTAAACCCTGGCGATATTATTAAAGGGCAAACCGGTTTTGCCATTTATGACACCTACATGGGGTGGGTAGGCAGTTTGTCTTACCTGAAGAGCGGGGAAGGCTACCGGGTAAAATCTTCTAAAACCCAAAACATCACCTTCACTTACCCGAAAGCCTCTGTCAACTCTGGCGGCAGAACGGGCCAGACCGAGCAGGAAAAAGCGTTTGCAGCTACCAATCAGTTCTTCAGTATCCTGGTGCAGCCTACCCAGTTCCGGCACAATATGTCTCTGCTGGCACAAATTGACTCAGACCAAATACTACCCGGTTCTGTGATCATGGCCACCAACGCCAATGGGCAGCAGGTAGGCTGGGGCATAGGCCAGGAGTTGGGTGACAAGGTGGTTTTCTTTATTACCTTATTTGGAGACCAGCCGCAGCAAGAGCTTTCTTTTGCTTACTATGATGCCCAAGGCAAACAGCTGATAGGGTTACAGGAGAAAGTAACGTTCAGGCCTGACCAGACACAAGGTTCCTTAGCCGCTCCGTTTAAGTTCAGCACTTCCGGAGAGCTCAAAACCCAAGTACGTCTTACGTCTTTCGCCCAGGTGTTCCCTAACCCATTCTCAGAAAAAGTAACCATTGTTTGGGCTAACACGCCTGACCAGGAAACTACTCTGGAACTCTATGACTTGGCCGGCCACAAAGTAGCCACCCTCTGGAAAGGCAGCCAATCTGCAGAGACCGGCACATTTGTCTGGGAACAGCAAACCCAACCTGTAGCAGCCGGCATGTATCTGCTTCGCGTTACCCACGGGTCTAAACAAGAGATCATTAAAGTAGTGAAGTGGTAACGCAACCTGCCTCCAACAAGCTCAATTGATATACCAACCACCTGTCCCCCAGTAGCCTATTGTCTACTGTGGGACAGGTTTCATACCCTTTATAACATCATGCGGAATAGAATTAGCGGAATCATAGCATTCGTGCTTTGGCTCTGGACTTTTGAAGCCAGCGCCCAGGCACCCAACTGGCAGGTAAGCGCGCAGAATTACCAGTACCAAATGGTAACGGTAGGCGCTTTAAACCTGAACGGAATAGAATCAACAGACACCAATGACCTCTTGGGAGCCTTCATCAACGGAGAGTTACGCGGGGTGGGCCGTCCGGTGTACATTGCATCAGCGAACCGGTACTTGGTGTATATGAACATCTACCACCATGACGGCAGCGGGGAAGTAAGCTTCAAGATCTATGATGCCAGTGAAAACAAAACGGTAGACCTGGAACAGAAAGAGGCGTTTGAGATTCAGGCAGTCAGGGGCACCACCACCGCCCCGGTGGTTTACTCCCACCCCAGGCTGAGCAGTGAGGCTAACTTTCTCACGTTTACTTTGCCCGGCCAGGAAACTTCAGTCATCAACGGTTCCAACATTACGGTCACCATGCCTTACGGCTATGACGTGAGAAACATTGCCCCGGTCTACACCACATCGGCGTTAGCCAAAGTTTTGGTCAACAACTTGGTGCAGAGCAGCGGTTTTTCAAGCCATAATTTCACGAACCCTGTGTATTACCGGGTCATAGCCGCAGACGCTACCTCTGAGAAAAACTACACCGTTACCGTAAAATTTGCATCGGCGCCGCTAGAAGGAGTAGTATTAAGCCGGACCCAGCTGAGCGAATCATCTGCTCCTGGCACTACGGTAGGCACGTTGCGGGCCATTGACCCAGACGGCGAAGGCACGTTTACCTACCACCTGGTCAACGGTACCGGAGACAAAGACAATTCCTTTTTTGAGATCACCAATGACCAATTAGTCCTTCGGAAGAAAATGGACTATGAGACGCAGATTACCCACTCCTTGCGGGTAAAGGCCATAGACGAGAACAATAATTCCATTGAAACGGTCCTGCAGGTAACGGCCCTCAATGAAAACGATGAAAAGCCTTTACCCGTCAGCGCAACTGTCCCAATCCCCGAGAACCAACCTACCAGCACCTTGGTGCACACCATGCAGGTAACAGACCCAGACGGTCCTTCTAATTTCACCTACAGCATTTATGACGGCAACATAGACGGTAAATTCTCAATCCATGCCCAAAAAGGCGAGATACGGGTTGCCAAGCTGATGGACTTTGAGCTGGAGAAAAGAATCTACGAGCTGGATATTCTGGTTTCTGACGGCATCAATGAGAACCACGCCAGCCTCACCTTCCAGATTTTGAACGTAAATGACAACGCACCCACGGTGACCGTAGAAACCTTGAGCGTACAGGAAAATGCCGCCGTGGGCACCATCATCCATACGTTAAGCCCAACTGACCCAGACGGCCCTTCTACGTTTACCTACCGGTTATTAGACAGCCAAACCCCGTTGCAGGTAGAACCCAACGGTGCCATTACGGTAGCCGGCGCCATTGACTTTGAAAAGAACCAGAGCTACACCCTCAAAGTAGGCATTAGTGACGGAGTGAATGAAGGCAGCTTCCAGTTTCCGGTACAGGTAGTGAACCGCAATGACGAGGCACCGGTAGTTATTGGCAAAGCGTTAACCCTTTCTGAAAAAGCCGCTGTTGGCACGTTGGTCACCACCGTAGAAGCTACTGACCCAGACGGCCCCACCACGTTTGCGTTCCGGATTACAGAAGGCAACGCAGATGGCAAATTCGCTATAGACGCCACTACCGGTAAGCTTACCCTGCAGAACGTGGTAGACTATGAAAAAGTCACTTCCTACGCATTAAAGATAGCCGTAAGCGACGGTGTACAGGAAACCTCTGCTAATTTTCCGGTACAGATTATCAATGAAAACGATGAGAAGCCGCTGCCAGTCAGCACCACGGTAACTATCCCCGAGAACCAGCCAAACGGCACCTTGGTGCATACCTTGGCCGTCACAGACCCAGATGGCCTTAGCACGTTCAGTTTCAGAATTCTCGCCGGGAACGGCGAAGGGAAGTTTTCCCTGCACGAGCAGAAAGGCGAAATAAGAATACTGCGGCTTATTGACTACGAGACAGACAACCGGGTTTATGAACTGGATATCACCGTATCAGACGGCATCAATGAGAACCAGGCAACCATCACCTTCAACCTCCTAAATCTGAATGATGTAGCTCCTACCGTTGCCATTGAAACCCTGCGTATCTCTGAAACCGCCGCTACGGGAACCGTTTTCCATACCCTCACGCCTTCAGACGCAGACGGTGCCAGCACGTTCACCTACCGGGTGATAAACACCTTGCCCGTTCCGTTCGCAGTGAATGCGGCCGGGGCCATTTCGGTGACGGGGGTGTTAGATTATGAAAAAGTGAAAACTTACTCCTTGCAGATTGGCATTAGTGATGGGGTCAATGAGGGCACCTTCACGTTTCCGGTGGAAGTAGTCAATGAAAATGATGAAGCCCCCGTGGTGGCCGGTAAGTCTGTAACGTTGTCAGAAAAAGCGGCAATAGGCGCCCTGGTAACCACGGTAGAAGCTACTGACCCAGATGGCCCTACCACTTTCTCTTACCGAATCACAAGCGGCAACGCCGACAACAAATTCAGCTTAGAAGCGAATACTGGCAGAATCACCCTCCAGAACCTGGTAGACTACGAGAAAGTAACGGCCTACCAATTACAAGTAGCCGTGAATGATGGCCTGCGGGAAACCTTGGCCAACGTAGCCATACAGGTGCTGAATGAAAACGACGAGAAACCGGTACCGGTGAGTGCGTCCGTAGACATCCCAGAAAACCAGCCAACCGGCACCCTGGTACATACTTTAGCCGTTACTGACCCAGACGGAACTAGCGCGTTTACCTTCAAAATTTTGGCGGGGAATGATGACGCCAAGTTCACCATCAATGAGCAAAGGGGCGAACTGAGAATTGCCCGACTGATTGACTTTGAAACCGACAAGAAACAGTTTAACCTAGAAGTACAGGTTTCTGACGGGGTAAACACCAATGAAGCCATCATCACCTTCAAAATTCAGAACATAAATGATGTAGCGCCTACGGTGGCGGTAGAAACCATCTCTGTGAGTGAAACAGCCGCGTTGGCCACTTCTATCCATCAACTGCATCCAGAAGATGTCGATGGGGCTAGCACCTTCACCTACCGCATTCTCAATACCCAGGTTACCCCGTTTGCAGTAGATGCCACCGGTAGCATTACCGTTGCGACCCCATTAGACTATGAGAAAGTAAAAACGTACTCGCTGCGCATAGGCATTAGTGACGGGGTCAATGAAGGCCAATTCACCTTCCCGGTGGAAGTACGGAATGAGAACGATGAAAAACCGGTGGCCATTAGCCGGAACCTCACGGTTTCAGAGAATTCCCCCATCGGGCACTTGGTGCACAAAGTAGAAGCTACTGACCCAGATGGAGCCACGGCGTTTACTTACACCATCACGGGCGGCAACGCAGACAACCGCTTTGCCCTGGAAGCACAGACCGGCGAACTGAAACTGCAAAGCCTGCTGGACTATGAAAAAGTGACAGCCTATACCCTTACGGTAGCGGTAAGTGACGGCGTGCAGCAGACTACGGCTACCTATCAGGTACAGGTGCTCAATGAGAATGATGAAAAGCCGCTTCCGCTCAGCAAATCCATCACTATCCCAGAGAACCAGCCAACGGGCACCTTGGTGCACACCATGGAAGTAACCGATCCAGACGGCAGCACTAGTTACAGCTACCGCATCTATGACGGCAACCTGGAAGGCAAATTCACCATTCACCAGCAGAAGGGCGAACTCCGGATTCTCCAACCCATAGACTATGAATTTGACAAGCGCAGCTATGAACTGGAAATTCTGGTGTCTGATGGCATCAATGAAAGCTTTGCCACCATCAGCATTCAAATAGAGAACCTGAATGACAACAAGCCTTTCGTGGCCGAGAAAGCGCTGACCGTGCAGGAAACCTCGCCTATAGGTACCCTCCTGCACCGCTTAGAGCCCACCGACCAGGACGATGCCACTACCTTTACCTACCGCGTCTTGAACCCGGCTACTACTCCGTTTGCCGTAGACGCAGACGGTATTGTAACGGTGGCCGCCGCCCTTGATTATGAGAAGATAAAGAAGTACGACCTCAAAATTGAGCTAAGTGACGGCCTGAACAAAGTGACCTACACGTTCCCGATACAGGTAATCAATGAGAATGATGAAAAGCCTGAACTCAGCTTTACCACCGCAGACGTGATGAACACTGCCGCACCGGGCACCCAGTTTGCCCAGCTGCAGGCCACTGACCCAGACAATGACGGGAGCACTATCACCTATTCCCTCATCACCACCAATACCCCGTTTGCCCTTACCCCAGACGGTAAGTTCACCATCACCCAAGCCCTGGCCTTGACAGACCAGAACCGCTACGTGTTACAAGTGGGCATTACTGATCAGGTGAATACCCACGTGCAGGAGTTCACGGTGAACGTGATAGATGAAGGTGAGTTTGACATGGAAATTGCCAACGTGCTCACACCCAACAATGACGGGTACAATGACTTCTGGGAGATTAAGCGCGGGTACCTGTACCCCAACTACATCTTCCGGGTATTTGACACCCGCGGGCAGGAAGTGTTCTTCAGCAAAGGCTACCGTGAAAACTTCTGGGACGGCACTTTCCAGGGCAAGAAACTCCCTACCGGTACCTACATCTACACGGTTCAGTCTGAGAACAAACGCAAAGTGTACAAAGGCACGCTGAACATTTTGCATTGATAATTTCCACACAAAAAGACAGACAAGCGCCTGGCGCTCCTAATACAATACAAATATGAAGAGGTATATATGGTCACTGGTTTTTCTGGCAATGGCGGGTGCGGCACAAGCACAGTCTGTACAGGATTACTTTTTTAAGAGCTGGGACCTTTCTTACGTAAGTGCGGCCGCACTCACGCAGGAAGGCGGGCTAAAAGGAAATCTCTACTACCAACAAGACCGCGTGGGCAGCGTGAACAGCAATGAGGGCGGCCTGCTGCAGTTGCACACCAACGTGGGCCGCAACCACGGCGTGGGCGTAACCATGCAAAGCACCCGCTCGGGCATTCTGCGGAGCAGCAACATTGGCGCCGGGTACGCGTACCGCGTGCAGTTGGCCCAGAACCAGACCCTTTCGGCCGGGGGCCGATTCAGTTATTTCCGGTACAGCCTGGACCGGGCCGCCGTGACCCACGCAGACGTAGCCGACCCTATCCTGTACGGCGACATGTTCCAGCAGAACAGCTTATTGCTTTCTACCGGCATTCTGTATGAATGGGGACTGTTCAGATTGGCCGTCAACGCCCCGGAGCTGGTTCCGCTGGAAGGCGGGCGTTACGCCAAGAAGCACTTCAGCGCCTACACAGACTATTCTTTCCTGCTGGACAACTGGCAGATTAGGCCCAACGTGTACTATGAGCAGTTGGCCGCCCTGGGCGGATGGTTTGAGGCCAACCTTTACACTTCATTCAAAGACCGGGTAGCGGTAGAAGTGGGGTACACCTCTGAACATGCCATTAGGGCCAAGGCCAGCGTAAACTACAGCGCCTTTACGGTGGGCTACGGCTACAACGCCGGCAAATCTGCCAACGAGGGATCTTCCAGCCAGGCGGGGCATAGAATTTATCTGGGCTATACCTTTGGGGATGTGTTTGAGAAGCGCAAAAAGCGCCGGGACCAGGAAGAACAGGAAAAGCAGGAATTGGAGACCATCATCAAAGAATCGGCGCAGCTGATTGAAGATTACAAAAAAATGCTGGCCCAATCTGAAGAAGCTGCCCAAAAAGCCCTCCAGCCACAACCGGATACCTTCATCACGTCCAAACCCAACCCAACGCCAGAACCAGCTCCACCATTAGCAAATGAAAATGTAAAGCCATCACCTAAGACTCCATCAGTTATGGGTGGTTTCTATGTAGCCATTGCCGCGTTTGACACCATGAGCGGGGTAGCTGCTTTCATGGACCAAAACAGAAAAGCCGGTTTCACCCCCAAAGTGCTGTACCACGGAGGGGCTAAAAAGTTCAGGGTGTATTACAACAACTACAAAAACTACAGAGAGGCACTCAAAGCAAGAAACCAGCTAAGGAGTAAAGGCTTTAAAGACAGCTGGATTTTTGAAGTAAAATAGCATCACCAACCTTTAAACAGAACAGCCGCCCCAGACAACAGGGCGGCTGTTCTGTTTAAAGCTTTTGCGTTTTCGGCCTGTTTCCAGAAAACAGCGAAAACGCAAAAGCAATTGGCCCATGAGTTTCCCCCGGAAATGAATAGCTTTGTCTTCACTATTCAAGCAAGGCTATGTCTGGGAAGAAGTTGAAATATGTATTGGGGGCAGTTTTTATTGGGCTGGTGCTCTGGTTCCTCAAAGACGCCTTCACCCAACCCGGCGTGCAAGACCTGCAAGGTGGCTTTGAGGAAGTGGCCCTCTACCGCAACGAGAACAACACCGGCCCCATTCAGCGCATCTACGCCGTGACCGTGGCCGACACCCAGCGTGCCCAATTGCAGCAATACGGCGATTACATGCCCCACACCAAATACGGCAGCACCAAAGTGTACTTTTTCCTGAAAGGGGAGTCGGCACCGGACAAAGTTTTCCCGGGGGAGCAGAATTTTGACGCGCAGTTTCAGAAGAATTGCCTGGCCGTGTATGAGAAGGATGCTATGGGGCAGATGCGTTTGGTGAAGTGGCCGTTTAAGTAGTAAGGAGAGTCAACTTAAATTCTCTCTTCTCCTGTCATCCTGAAAGGATCTTGGCGGCGAGCGGCTATACCACTGGGAAAGCGTTCTTACAGCTTGCCCACAAGATTCTTCCAGAATGGCATAAGAGTGGACACAACATATTTATCCTGATAGGTAAAAACTCACTCAACCGTTTCCGGCCTGTTTTCGCCAAAACAGGCCGGAAACGCACCCGCCATTGCACTAAACCAAGAACCTGCACACCGCCTACTTTTTCCGTTGCGCAAACAAACCAGAATAGAGTAACTTTGTAGAGCGATGGAGAATTTTGTTGTATCGGCCCGTAAATACCGTCCTACTACCTTTGACAGCGTGGTGGGGCAGCACCATATTACCACTACCCTCAAGAACGCAATCAGCAGCAACCACCTGGCGCAGGCCTTTTTGTTCTGCGGACCGAGGGGTGTGGGCAAGACCACGTGCGCGCGTATTCTGGCCAAGACCATCAACTGCCAGAACATTACCCCGGAGGTTGAGGCCTGCAACGAGTGCGACAACTGCAAGAGCTTCAACAACAACAGCTCGTTCAACGTGCATGAGCTGGACGCGGCGTCTAACAACTCGGTAGATGATATCCGGAGCCTAGTGGAGCAGGTGCGCTACGCGCCGCAGACGGGCAAGTACAAAATCTACATCATAGATGAGGTGCACATGCTCTCCACCTCGGCATTCAACGCGTTCCTGAAGACCCTGGAGGAGCCGCCGTCGTACGCCATTTTCATTCTGGCCACCACGGAGCGGCACAAGATTATCCCCACCATTCTCTCGCGCTGCCAGATTTTCGACTTCAACCGCATACGCATTGAAGACATGGTGCAGCACCTGGGCCGCATTGCCTCTAAAGAGGAAATCAAAGCCGATGATGATGCCCTGCACCTGATTGCCCAGAAAGCCGACGGCGCCCTGCGCGATGCCTTGTCTATCTTTGACCAGATGGTGACCTTTTCGGGCAACCACCTCACCTACAAGGCCACCGTGCAGAACCTGCACATTCTGGATTATGACTATTACTTTAGGCTCACCGATTTCCTGCTCACCCAGAACCTGAGCGGCGCGTTGCTGCTGTATGATGAAATCCTGAAAAACGGGTTTGACAGCCACAACTTCGTGTTGGGCATTGGCGAACACTTCCGGAGTCTGCTGGTATGCAAAGACACCGTGACCGTGCAGCTACTGCAAGTATCAGAAAACATCAAGGCGCAGTACGCGAAGCAGTCACAGGAGGCAAGTTTGAGTTTCCTGTTGTCTGGGTTGAACTTGGTGGGTACCTGTGACCAGAACTTTAAGTCGGCGAAGAACCAGCGGCTGCACGTGGAGCTCCTGCTCATGAAGCTGGCGCACCTGCCGCACGCCCTGCAGCTGGCCTCAGACGTCTCTCTCACCGGGGACGTCAAAAAAAAAACTAATGGCCAATCCGGCGTAACAGCTGCCGCTCCTACAGGTTCGGTTCCAGGTGTGGGTACTGCCCCGTCTGCTCCGGCAACCACGGCTGCTTCGGCTACGCCGAAAATGCCCACGCCTGCTTCTACTGATACTTCATCGGCGCAGCCAGTTTCGGCCTCATTTGAGAAAAACAGCCCGGAAACGCACCATAACACGGCTCCTGCTGACATGGATTCGGGCGAAGACCCCATCTTTGACACCTACCCCGAGGAAGCGCCTTCTCTGGTGCCTTCGGCCGTGGCCGTGAAACCGGCTCCTGCCGTGGCAGCGCCCGCCGCCCCTGCTCCGCCGACCAGAGCCGTGGCCTCGCCGCTGGCCAACCGCAAACTCTCCAAGCTGCCCAGCCTCAAGAACATTGAGGAACAGATGGCCGCCAAAGCCACAACCGTGGCCGCGCCCGTAGAGGAAGAAGCCGAAGACTACGTGCCCGGCTCGCTGCCCGCCATCAACGAACTAAGGCTGCAGCAACTCTGGCAAGCCTACGTGAACCAGGTCAAGCAAACCGACCGCACCCTGGAATACACTATCCTGAACCGCGAGTGGCACTTTGACGCCGAAAAAGCCGAGGTGCATCTGCACGTGGAGAATGACGTACAAGTAGCCGAGTTTAACAGTTTCAAACCAGATTTTATGGCGTATCTGCGCCAGGGTCTGGGCCACAACCGCCTGCAGGTGGTCATTGACGTGCAGCACCAGGAAACCGGCCGCAAACTTTACACCACCCAAGACAAGTACAATTACCTGTCTGAGCTCTACCCCGCCCTGAAAGACCTGAAAACCCGCCTGGGGCTGGACACCGATTTTTAATTTCATACCAACCTGCCCAGCTTTCAATAGCCGCCCAGGTTTACCCCGCCCATGCAAGACCTCTTCGACCGTAAAACCGACCCGTATTTTGGCTCCCTCCGTTACCTGGGCTACCTGCTGCTTCCGGCGGGTATTATTGTGGCCGGGACGGCGTTGTGGTTGGAGGCAGATGCGGTTCAGTTAGTTTCGGTGGGCGGGCTGTTGTTTTTGCTGGGGCTCCTTTTCCAGACTACGCACCACGGGTTCCAGATAGATTTCAAGAACCGCCGCGTGCGTGAATACCTGACCATGTTCGGGGTGAAAAGTGGGAATTGGGTGCCGCTGCCGCAATTCCAAAAGGTGGTACTAAGCTCTAACCTGGCTCCCGCCGATGACCATGACCACGCGCACGACCACCATCACGATGATCAACCTGCGCCGCTGGTCACCTGGTACACCGTTGGCCTGTACTCCACTTCGCCCGAGGCGGATTTTGAATTGCGTACCGGCCACCAGCAAGACGCCTTGAAAACGCTGCATCTGCTGGCTGCCAAATTAGGAGTCCCCGCAGAAGACAGAACCACCGCAGCCCGCTGATTTCCGTTTGGACCTGTTTTGGCCAAAACAGGCCGAAAACGGAAAGGCGTTGCCCCTTCTCCCCCTGGGAGAAGGTTAGGATGAGGGGCGAGGCGGTTGCAGCGGTAATTGGCGCAGACGCTCGCAGGTCCTCCGGACGCTACGAGGTCTTGGGAGAATGGCTGATGGTGTATGGTAAATTGCTTAGGAGATCGATCACTGGCGCGAGTCTCTGACTCGTGACCTGGGATGGTGCGAGTCTCCAGACTCGCCGGGAGCCATGATAAGATCAGCCATGCGTGAAACCCACCCCTACCCCTCTGAGGAGGGGAATTACCGGGAACGCGTGCAGGTGTATGTAATACGCTCCTACACCTGCAATGTGTGCCCTCCTGTGTAAACATCCCCCTTCGCCCCTTCAAAGGGGGAGTATCAAATATGCGTGGGAGACAAGGCGGTGCCTGGTCTCTACCATTCTCCGAAACGCCTGAACCAGACCACTGGCAAGCAGCAATGAACAACCAACACTTCTGCCCTTGACTGATGTGCGCAGCACGGGCCCGGCTCAGGCTAGCGGAACAGCAACGGTTACCTACAGAGGCAGACAAAACAGCACAAGCAGCTACAGGAGAGGAACCTGAACCAGTCCTGGCGGGGAGCGCCTCTGTTAATACGGTGCCGCTCCAGCGGCAAGGCCGGAGGGCCTAGTTTTAACAGCAGTGCTCACCCCCAGGACGGGGCCCCGCGGCCGTGAGCGCTTACCGGAAAAGATGAAACAACTCAGTGAGTGAGGCACCCCGTCAAGCGCCAAAGCCAGGGGAATAGCGAACTACGGTAGCAGTCCAGCAGCAGCAACTGGCAGTCACCAAATACAGCATCAAGCGCCACCGCCAAGGGAACAGCAGACTACGCATTCCTACGCTGCCCCGGAGCAAACGGTCAAAGCAAACGAACAGCTGACTACAAATGGCTTTAAATCAACAAGATTAAGGTGATAGCTCCCACTATAAGCCCAGGATAAGTGATAACCAAACACCACGATCCTGTTTTTGGCCTGTTTTTAGAAAATCAGCCCCAAAACGCACTCCTCGATATTCCTGAAAAGAAAAGAACAAGACAAAACCGGGGCATTCGTTATATTTGACTTACTACACCCACAACCCAATTCTTAAATGAAAAAAAGAACCCTTGCTTTTTCATTGATAGGCACTTTGCTGTTTGCCCAATGCAAAACCAGCACGCCGCCCCAGACCGCTTCTACGGCCCCGCAACCGGCCACGGAAGCCCCTGCTAAAAAAGAGCTCACCTACACCACCGTCCCCAACGACCCGCTCAAGACCCGCATCTACACGCTGGACAACGGGCTGAAAGTCTACCTCTCACAGTACAAGGCGGCACCGCGCATTCAGACGTACATTGCGGTGCGCGCGGGCAGCAAGAACGACCCGGCCAATGCCACCGGTCTGGCCCATTACCTGGAGCACATGGCGTTCAAAGGCTCCACCCGCCTGGGCACTATAGACTGGGAAAAGGAGAAAGTAGAACTGGCCAAGATTGAGGCGCTGTATGAACTGTACCGCACCCAGAAAGATCCGGCGCTGCGTCAGAAAACCTACCACCAGATTGACTCTATCTCGGGGGTAGCGGCCAAATACGCCGTGCCCAATGAGTATGACAAACTGGTGGCGGCCATGGGCATGAAGAACTCCAACGCCAGCACGTGGGTAGAACAGACCATTTACTACGGCGACATCCCCAGCAACCAACTGGACAAGTGGGCCATGCTGGAGGCCGAGCGGTTGGGTGTGATGATTCCGAGGCTGTTCCATACTGAGTTGGAGGCCGTGTACGAGGAGAAAAACCGGTCGCTGGACTCAGACAACAACAAGGCGTTTGAGGCGGCCTTTGCGGCGCTGTTCCCTACGCACCAGTACGGCACCCAGACCACCATTGGCACCGTGGAGCACCTCAAGAACCCGTCTATCACCGAGATTAAGAAGTACTTTGACCAGTACTACGTGCCCAACAACATGGCCATCGCCATGAGCGGCGACCTGGAGTTTGATGAGACCATCAAGGTCATTCAGGAACATTTTGGGCGGTGGCAGAAGAAGAATGACCCCGTGTACCGCGCGCCGCAGGAGAAACCCATTGCCGCGCCGGTGGTGAAAGAAGTGTTCGGCCCAGAGGCCGAAAGCCTGCTGCTGGCCTACCGTTTCCCGGGGGTGAAGAGCAAAGACGCCATTGTGCTGCGCATGATTAACCAGATTCTGAGCAACGGCCAGGCAGGTTTGATTGACCTGAACATCAACCAGAAACAAGCGGCGTTGGGCGCGGGCTCGTTCGCCGAGATTTACAATGACTACAGCGCGCATTTCCTTTCGGGGAACCCGCGCCAGGGGCAAACGTTAGACCAGGTGCGCGATTTGCTATTGCAGCAGGTGGAACTGGTCAAGAAAGGGCAGTTTGAAGATTGGCTTATTCCGGCTATTGTGAACAAGAACAAGATTAGCAAGATGAAGAGCTACGAGAGCAACGCCGCGCGCGCCACGGCTTTCGTAGACGCGTTCCTGGCACACATGGACTGGGCCGAGTACCTGCAGCAGGAAGAGGCGTTTGAGAAAATCACCAAACAAGACGTGATGGACGTGGCCAATCGCTACTACGGCAACAACTATGTAGCCATTTACAAGCGCACCGGCCAGGACCCTACCGCCCAGAAAGTAGAGAAACCCGCCATCACACCCGTGCCCGCCAACCGCGAGGCGCAGTCTGAGTACTACAAGCTGGTGGCTAGCAAACCGGCCTCAGACCTGCAGCCGCAGTTTGTAGATTACCAGAAAGATTTGCAGGAAGGCAAGCTTAAATCAGGGATTCCCATTTACTACACCCGCAATGCGGAAAACGGCCTGTTCAACCTGTACTACGTGCTGGAGATGGGCACCAACAACGACCCTAAAATCGGCTTGGCCGTGGACTACCTGCAGTACCTGGGCACCGATAAATACACCGCCGAGGAGTTGCAGAAGGAGTTTTTCAAGATTGGCTGTTCGTTCAGCGTGTCCTCGGGGCAGGACCAAATCTACGTGTCGTTGAGCGGGCTGGACGAAAACCTGGAGCAGGGCCTCACGCTCTTTGAAAGCCTGCTGCAAAATCCCAAAGCCGATAAAAAAGCGCTGGAAGATTTGGTGGCCGGCATCTTGAAAGACCGCAAAGACGCCAAGCTGAACAAGAACGTGATTCACAGCGTGGCCATGGTGAACTACGCCAAGTACGGCCCCAAGAACCCGTTCACCAACATTCTGTCTGAGCCGCAGCTTAAGAAGGTGAAGCCCGAGGAGCTGCTGTCCATCATCAAGAGCATTCCCACGTATCAGCACCACGTGTTGTACTACGGTCCTCGGCCGATGCAGGACGTGACCGCTACGCTGAATACGGGGCATAACGCACCGGCTTCGCTCAAACCTATTCCGGCGGCCAAAGAGTTCAAGGAGCTGGACATTATCAAGCGCCAGGTGCTCTGGACCGACTACAACATGGTGCAGGCCGAACTGTTGTTCCTGACCAAATCGCTGAACTATGACCCCAAGATGGTGCCTACCATCAGGCTGTACAATGAGTATTTTGACGGCGGCATGGGCGCGATTGTATTTCAGGAACTGCGCGAGTCACGGGCGTTGGCGTATAGCGCCAGCTCCAGGTTCAACAACGCCAGCCGGAAAGACCGCGCCAATTACATCATGTCGTACATAGGCACGCAAGCCGATAAACTACCCGAGGCCATGGCCGGTATGCAGGAACTCCTGAACGACATGCCGCTGGCCGCCACCAACTTTGAGAACGCCAAAGCCTCGGTGCGCAACAGTATCGCTACGGAGCGGGTGAACAAGGTGGGCATCTTGATGAACTATGAGCAGGCCCGCAAACTGGGCGTGGACCATGACATCAGAAAAGACATCTACGAAAGCCTGGACGCCCTCACCCTGGACCAAATCAAAGCCTTCCAGCAGCAGTTCGTGAAGGGCCAAAACCAGACCATTCTGGTGATTGGCTCCAAAGACAGGCTCAACTTCAAAGAACTGGCCAAGTACGGCACCGTCAAACAACTCACGTTGAAGGAGCTGTTTGGGTATTAGGTTAGTTGTTCGTTGGTAGTTATTCGTTATTAGCAGAAGGAGCAGCCGTGAGGTTGCTCCTTCTTGCGTTTTTGGCCTGTTTTGGCGAAAAGAGGCCAAAAACAGGTTGCTAGTTCTATTCACCAAACATATTAAAAACCACCCTCCTGTCATCCTGAAAGGATCTTGTGGGCGAACTTGAAAAGCAATAGCTAAACTGAATTACAGCTTTGAAACGAATGGTTTCAGGAAAGCTAAAAGAGTATGGCTTACTTATGAACCCTCTTAAATTATATTCTTATGCAGATAAAGCAAAGAACAAACTCTCAACTATATTTAATTACATATAAATCATCACTTTTACAGCATAGTATATCTCAAAGCATATAATGAAGCGTTTAGCAGAGTTCGTAAAAGCCCGCAGGCGGGAGGTGAACCTTACCCAGGAGGAGTTTGCGGAACGGTCGGGGGTAGCGCTAACCGTCATCAGGAAAATTGAACAGGGAAAAACCAATCTGAACTTGGACAAAGTAAACCTGGTGCTAAACATGTTTGGGCATGAGCTGGCATCGGTGAACAGGAAAGAACTTAGCTAATGAGACGGGGCAAAGTATTCTACAAAGACTGGTACGCAGGTCTGCTGACGTTGAAGAGGCTGTTGGAGAATTGAGTTAGTTGTTCGTTGGTAATTATTTGTTGTTAGCAGAAGGAGCAGCCGTGAGGTTGCTCCTTCTCGTTTTCGGCCTGTTTTGGCGAAAAGAGGCCGAAAACAGGTAAGGGCAGAAGTGGGCAATCAGAGAACGGCATTTCATCAACCCACTCCTTGCATACACGTATAATATTTTATATCTTACACGTATGGAAACCAAACTCACTTTAGTTCTAGACCAGAAAATTATTGCGAGGGCCAAGTCTTATGCTTCCCACAAGAAGACGAGTGTCTCTAAATTGGTAGAAGCGTATCTGGAAAAAATCACGGTAGATGAGAATGAAACCGCAGAGATTTCGCCTTTGGTGAAAAGCCTTTCTGGAGTGCTTACGCTCCCAGCAGAACTGGACCATAAAAAGGAATATGGAGACCATTTAGCAGATAAGTACCTCCATGACTGAAATCTTCATTGACACCAATGTGTGTCTGGACCTTTTAGCCCAACGAGAACCGCACTATACCTACGCCGCTTCTTTGTTTACCCTCGCTGACAAAGGAGAAATAAAACTGTACGTGTCTTCCCTTTCTTTCTCCAACTTGAATTACCTTCTGTCCAGGCAATACTCCATGCCCGAAGCCCGGCGCATTTTAAGCAAGTTCAAGGTGTTGGTGAAGGTATTACCCGTAGATGACAAAGTCATTGAGTTGGCCCTCCATTCAAACTTTAAAGATTTTGAAGACGCCATTCAGTATTTCACCGCCATTGAATCTGGGATAAAGTTGCTGTTGACTAGAAATTTGAAAGATTATAAAAAGGCAGAGATACAGGTGCAAACGCCGGAATTGTTTTTGAAAGGGAGGGAGATGTAGTTTAATAAAATAGAACTACATCAACTTGCTATATATTTCAACGCCACAGTATTTTAGATATTTACCTCTGCGTACAGGGCTTGCAAGGCAGCACGTTTGCCTGCCTCGGTTTCCACCCGCACCAAGGCCCGCACGTGCGCGCCTCATTTGCGCAACTCTTCGGTGATGAGGCCACCTAAGTGGCCGATGGCTCCCGCGAGGATGATGGTTGGGATGTTGGGAGAGGTGGAAGTGGTCATAGTAATTGAGATGTTTTGTCTCAAGAACTCTGAATAGGCGAAAAAGTTATGAGTGAATAGTAACGCAGATGAAATGCCCATTCATTTGTTGCTACAAAATATATTCTGTGTTTTAGTAATGCTTACTCAGTTACCATTGATCTAATAATGTATTTTTGGCATCTCACCTAGGTTGCTTGACCAGAGTAGCTGCGTTTATTCTAAAGTTAGTATCTAGCATAAGCTGAAAATCAAACAAATAATAAAGCGATATAATTAAATGGCAAAAGAGCAAGAACGCGACGAACTCCACCGCGCAATTTGGCAAATCGCAAATGACCTGCGAGGTAGTGTAGATGGCTGGGATTTTAAATCATATGTGCTGGACATGTTATTTTACAGGTTTATTTCCGAAAACCTGACATCTTTTATAAACAAGGAAGAGCAACGTGCCGGCAACACTAATTTTGATTATGCAAAAATATCTGATGCAGATGCCGAGTTTGGCCGCGAAGATACTGTAAAGGAAAAAGGCTTTTATATTCTGCCGTCGGAGCTGTTTGTGAATGTACAGAAGAAAGCCAAGACCGACGAGAATCTGAACGAAACGTTACGTAGGGTTTTTAAAAATATTGAGAACTCGGCAAAGGGAATGGACAGCGAAGACGATTTGAAAGGCCTGTTTGACGACATAGACGTGAACAGCAACAAGCTGGGCGCATCGGTGCAGAAGCGTAACGAAAAGTTAGTGAAGATACTGGAATCTATTGGCGGCCTGAAATTAGGCGAGTTCCAGGATAATACCATAGATGCCTTTGGCGATGCCTATGAGTTTTTGATGACCATGTACGCGGGCAATGCCGGGAAATCGGGAGGGGAGTTTTTTACCCCGCAGGAAGTGTCAGAGTTATTGGCCGAAATTACGGTGGCAGGCAAAACGCAGGTAAACAAAGTATATGACCCGGCTTGCGGTTCGGGCTCACTGCTGCTGAAGTTTGCCAAAGTGTTGGGCAAGGAAAACGTACGGCAGGGTTTTTACGGACAGGAAGTAAACATTACCACCTACAACCTGTGCCGCATTAACATGTTTTTGCACGACATCAATTACGAGAAATTTGATATTGCCCACGGTGATACACTTACTGAACCCAAGCACTGGGACGATGAACCGTTTGATGCTATCGTATCTAACCCGCCGTATTCCATCAAATGGGACGGCGACGCGAACCCGCTTTTAATTAACGACCCACGCTTTTCGCCTGCCGGTGTGCTGGCGCCTAAAAGCAAAGCAGATCTGGCCTTTACCATGCATATTCTTTCGTGGCTGGCTACGTCGGGTACGGCTGCTATCGTTGAGTTTCCGGGGGTGTTGTATCGCGGAGGTGCCGAACAGAAGATACGGAAATACCTGATAGATAATAACTACATTGATACCGTTATACAGTTGCCGCCCGACCTGTTTTTTGGTACCACTATTGCCACCTGCATTATAGTTATTAAAAAGAGCAAAAAAGACAACGCCACACTGTTTATTGATGCATCAGGTGAGTTTGTACGGGGTGGAAATAAAAATAAACTGGCTGAAGCCAACCGCAAACGCATACTGAACGCTTTTATGGCGCGGGAAAGCGACGGCCATTTCTGCCAGCTGATACCCAACAGCGTAATTGCTGAAAACGATTACAATATTGCTGTTAGCAGCTACGTGGAGCAGGAAAACACAACGATAGCCGTTGACATCGAAAAGCTGAATGCCCACATTGCCGAAATCGTAATACGCCAGAACAAACTGCGCACCGCTATCGATGAGATTGTTGGCGAACTGGAAGGAGTAATGTATGAGTAAGTTAGTAGAACTTATACAGGAGCTATGCCCTGAAGGGGTGGATTTTGTAAAACTTGAAGAAGTTTTTAAAATCACTCGCGGAAGAGTGATGTCTAAGGAATACTTAACTCAAAATAAAGGAGAGTATCCAGTATATTCATCTCAAACAGCTAATAATGGTCAAATTGGCAGGATAACAACCTATGATTATGATGGCGAATACTTAACTTGGACAACTGATGGCGCTAATGCAGGTACAATTTTTTACAGAAATGAGAAGTTTAGCATAACTAATGTTTGTGGTCTGCTAAAAGCTAAATCTAAAAATATTTTACCAAAATATGCTTACTATGTTCTAAGTATAGTAATGAAGAGTTATGTTAGTTCTGGTATGGGTAACCCTAAATTAATGAGTAATGTTACTGCTAAAATTCAAATCCCCTTTCCCCCGCTTCCCATCCAACAGGAAATAGTTTCTATTCTCGATAAGTTTACGGAATTGGAGGCGGAATTGGAGGCGGAATTGGAGGCGCGTACGCTTCAATATAAATACTACCGCGATCAACTCCTAAATTTTGCTGATAAAGAAGTAGAATGGAAAGCGCTGGGGGAAATTGGTGAATTTGTTAGGGGAACTGGCTTGCAGAAAAGTGATTTTATTGAAAGTGGTGTAGGTTGTATTCACTATGGTCAGATTTATACCCATTTTGGTTTTTCGGCAAATAAAACGAAAACCTTTATTTCTCCTGAATTGGCAAACAGATTAAGGAAAGCTAAAAAAGGAGATATAGTATTTGCAACCACCAGCGAAAATATTGATGATGTATGCAAGACTGTAGTTTGGCTAGGTGATGAAGAAATAGCTATAAGTGGAGAAACTTACATCTATAAACATAATCAAAATGCTAAATTTATTGCCTATTACTTAAAAACGCCACCTTTCATCGCTTTCAAAAAGCAAAATATTACAGGCACAAAAGTAATCCGCGTTCATGGCGAAAAGTTAAAGCAATTCCGTATTCCTATTCCATCTCTGGAAGAGCAGGAGCGGATAGTAGGTATTTTAGATAAATTCGATGCGTTGGTAAATGATATTTCGGTGGGCTTACCTGCCGAGATACTGGCAAGAAGAAAGCAGTATGAATTTTATAGAGAACAATTATTGAATTTTAAAACTAAGTAATGGATAAATACGCCCTTGTTGCTGAAAGCCCGGAAAGCACAGTTGTAGCCGAATATCAACCACTATACCGCAAAGACACTTCTTACCAAAGTGAGGCCGATCTTGAAAAAGCTTTTATAGAACAGCTTCAGAACCAGGCATACGAGTATTTACCCATCACTTCTGAAGCAGCACTAGTTGCCAACTTGCGTACACAATTGGAGTTGCTAAACAATTATCAGTTCACAGATGCCGAATGGGACCAGTTCTTTAAAAGCAAGATCGCCAACCAGAACAACGGCATCGTTGAAAAAACAACTATAGTTCAGGAAGATCACATACAGCTGCTTACCCGCCCCGACGGCACCGTAAAAAACATTTACCTGCTTGATAAAACCAACATCCATAACAACCGCCTGCAGGTAATAAACCAGTACACTGTTGAGGACGGCCAGCGTGCCAACCGCTACGATGTTACCATTTTAATAAATGGTCTGCCCATGGTGCACGTAGAACTTAAAAAACGCGGTGTAGATATAAAAGAAGCCTTTAACCAGATAAACCGCTACAACCGCGAATCGTTCTGGTCTGGCAGCGGCCTGTTCGAGTACGTGCAGCTGTTTGTTATCTCGAACGGCACCTATACCAAGTATTACAGCAACACCACCCGCTTTACGCACTTAAAAGACCTCACCGACGGCACGGTAAAAAAAGGAAAACGCACCAGCAACAGCTTCGAGTTTACCTCATGGTGGGCCGATGCCAGCAACCGCCCCATCACCGACCTGATGGACTTTGGCCGCACGTTCTTTGCCAAACACACCCTGCTTCAAATTCTTACAAAGTATTGCGTTTTTACCTCCGATAAGCTGCTGCTTGTCATGCGGCCTTACCAAATCGTTGCCACTGAACGGATTCTGAGCAGAATAAATGTTTCAAACAACTATAAAACCTATGGTTCTGTAGAGGGCGGCGGTTATGTCTGGCACACCACCGGTAGCGGTAAAACGCTTACCTCTTTTAAATCGGCTCAGTAGCCAGTAAACTTCCGTTTGTAAGCAAGGTACTTTTTGTGGTAGACCGCAAAGACCTTGATTACCAGACGATGAAAGAGTACGATAAGTTTGAGAAAGGGGCAGCCAACAGCAATACCAATACCGCCATACTTAAAAAGCAGCTCGAAGACCCTAACGCTCGGATCATCATCACCACTATCCAAAAGCTTTCTGTACTTATTAAAAAGCACAAAAGCCACCCGGCGTTTAACCAGCACCTTGTCATCATTTTCGACGAATGCCACCGGTCGCAGTTCGGCGATATGCACACGGCCATTACCAAAGCCTTTAAAAAATACCACCTTTTCGGATTTACCGGTACGCCAATCTTCCCAGTAAACTCCAGCAGTGGCAGCAAACCTAATTTACGCACCACTGAGCAAGCATTTGGCAAAAAACTGCATACCTACACCATTGTTGATGCCATCACTGATAAAAACGTGCTTCCCTTCCGGATTGATTACATCAGAACCATGAAGGAACAGGAAAATATTGCCGATGCCAAAGTGTGGGACATTGACCGCGAAAAAGCCTTAGCAGCGCCCGAGCGCATTAGCAATGTAGTAAAATACATCCGCGAACATTTTGACCAGAAAACCAAGCGCAACACATTTTATCAGTTAAAAGACCGCCGTTTAGCCGGGTTTAATTCCATATTTGCTGTAGCCTCAATAGATGCCGCAAAAAGATACTATACCGAGTTTCAGAGGCAAATGGCAGACTTGCCCAGCGATAAACAACTTAAAATTGCTACCATCTACAGCTTTGGCGTGAACGAACCCGATGACGAAGACGCTGGTATTATAGAAGACGAAAACCTGGAAGATACAAGCCAGTTAGACCAAAGCTCTAGGGATTTCCTGGAAAGCGCCATTCAGGATTACAATAAGTTATTTAAAACAAACTGGGACACCTCCAGCGATAAATTTCAGAACTATTATAAAGACTTATCGCAACGGGTAAAAGACCGCGAAATTGATCTGTTGATTGTGGTAAACATGTTCCTGACCGGGTTTGATGCCACCACGTTGAATACCCTTTGGGTAGATAAGAACCTACGCCTGCACGGCCTTTTGCAAGCCTATTCGCGCACAAACCGCATTCTTAACTCCGTAAAAACCTTCGGCAACATCATCTGCTTCCGCAACCTCGAAAAAGCTACGAACGAAAGTATTGCCTTATTCGGGAATAAAGAAGCAGGCGGCGTGGTATTGCTTAAAACCTATACCGAATACTACAACGGTTATACCGATGGTGAGAAGGATGTTTCTGGTTATTATGATCTGGTAACTGACCTGCAGGAAAACTTCCCGATTGGCGAACAAATCATTGGTGAACAAAACCAAAAAGATTTTATTAAGCTGTACAGCGCCATTTTAAAGGTTAAAAACATACTAACCACCTTCGACGAATTTGCCGGTAACGAGATTCTGTCAGAAAGAGATGTGCAGGATTATCATAGCATGTATATAAACCTGTACAACGAGTTCAGGGGCAAAACCAAAGGCGACAGCGAAAATGTAAACGATGATATTGTCTTTGAAATGGAGCTGATAAAGCAGGTGGAGATCAATATCGATTATATTTTGGCGCTTATTAAAAAATACCACGAAGGACACCTGAAAGACAAGGAAATTGAAATAACTATTAAGAAAGCCATTGATGCGAGTGTTGAACTCCGGAATAAAAAAGACTTGATTGAAAACTTTATCCATTCTCTAAGTCCTTCTTCCAAAGTTGATGATGATTGGCATGCGTTTGTAGATGCAAAAAAGGTTGAGGAAATAAACAACATTATTACCGATGAAGGTTTGAATAAAGATGAAACCTTCAATTTTATGAACAACGCTTTCCAGGATGGCTATGTACAAATAACCGGTACGGCTATTACTAAGGTTTTGCCACCAGTGTCAAGGTTTACGCCAACCGGCGACCGCACTAAAAAACGTGAAACTGTAATTGAAAAACTCAGTGCTTTTTTTAATAAATTCTGGGATATTTCAGGAGGAAGATTATTAAAATAGAATTGAATTATAAGTAAAAGATCATTCAAACTGCTACCATAGGATATAAAGCATAAGGTGGTAAGGCAATTTAATTGGTTCAAATTTAATTTTATTAGCTAGTAAACTAACTACCCTTATTGGATGGACATAAACTGTTAAAACAAAAGGCCGCTTGAGATTTCTCCCAAGCGGCCTTTCCTTTTCAAACCAACTCTCCTATTAGAACTGATCAATATAAGTATTCAACGTTGCACTAGGTCGCATAGCGGTAGACACCTTCGCCAGGTCTGGGTGGAAGTAACCGCCCATATCCACCGGTTTGCCTTGCTCGGCAATCTGCTCCTGCACAATCTTCTCCTCGTTTTCAGTCAGCGCTTTGGCCAGGTCTGAGAAACGGGCTTTCAGCTCCTCGTTCTTGGTTTGCTCGGCCAAGGCCTGGGCCCAGTAAAGCGCCAGGTAGAAGTGGCTTCCGCGGTTGTCAATGCCACACCTATTATATTGTTTGAGCAGTTGCGCAAAGACCGTTTAATCCCGTAAAACTATTCTATCATATTTTGTAAAACGGGGAAGGAGCAGCTAATGGTTGCTCCTTCCCCGTTTTTGGTCTACTTTTAGAGAACATGAGTGATTCAACAAATATCTGTTTGTCTTGTGGGTCCTGTTGTGACGGCACCATGATTGGTTTTGTACAGCTTAGCCGTGAAGAGTTACCTGTCATGAGAGAGTTCATGGACGTTGAGAATACAAATGGTGATGGTTTTTTCCTCCAACCCTGTCGCAACTATTGTGATGGTTGCACCATTTATGCTAAGAGACCGAAACAATGTGCCAATTTTGAGTGCGGACTTTTAAAGTCTGTTGAACAAAAGGAATTAGATTTTGATTCGGCTGTTGAAATAGTCAACGTGTTGAGACAAAAAAGAATCGCCATTGAAAAAAAGGTAGCGCTACTCCCCTTTGATCTTCAGTCCCCCTCCTTTTATTTTAAAATGATGGAATTGAAAAAGCTGTTGCAGAAAGACAAGCCTGAAGGACCATCAACACAAACTCATCTAGATTTACTATCAGACCTCCAGCAACTAGATACGCTGCTGTCAAAAGAATTTGGTGTCTCCCTGTTTTAAAAACAAGAGATTATTGACGAATAAAAAGGCCGCTTGAGATTTCTCCCAAGCGGCCTTTATTCTTTAACCTCAGCTCCTCCTAGAACTGATCAATGTAAGAATTCAACGTAGCACTAGGCCGCATAGCTTCAGCAACTTTAGTGAAGTCTGGGTGGAAATAACCGCCCATGTCTACGGGTTTGCCTTGCTCGGCAATCTGCTCCTGTACAATCTTCTCTTCGTTCTCGGTCAACGCCTTGGCCAGGTCAGAGAAGCGGGCTTTCAATTCCTCGTTCTTGGTTTGCTCGGCCAGGGCCTGGGCCCAGTAGAGCGCCAGGTAGAAGTGGCTGCCGCGGTTGTCAATGCCGCCTACTTTACGGGCCGGCGACTTGTCTTTCTCCAGGAACTCGGCGTTGGCTTGGTTCAGGGCTTCGGCAAGCACGGCGGCTTTGTCGTTTTTGGTTTTGTAGGCCAGGTCTTCCAGCGATACGGCCAGGGCCAGGAACTCGCCCAGCGAATCCCAACGCAGGTAGTTTTCTTCCTGGAACTGCTGCACGTGCTTAGGCGCAGACCCGCCGGCACCGGTTTCAAACAGTCCACCGCCGTCTAACAACGGCACAATAGAAAGCATTTTGGCGCTGGTGCCCAGTTCCAGAATCGGGAACAAATCCGTCAGGTAGTCACGCAGCACGTTACCGGTCACTGAGATGGTGTCTTTCCCGGCTTTGGCGCGCTCGCAAGAATACCGCATGGCTTCTACCGGAGACATAATTTTCACCTCAAGGCCGTTGGTGTCATGGTCTTGCAAATACTTCTCTACTTTCTTGATGAGGTTGGCGTCATGCGCGCGCTGCGGGTCTAGCCAGAAAATGGCGGGGGCACCGGTAATGCGGGCTCTTGTTACGGCCAGCTTCACCCAGTCCTGAATAGGCAGATCTTTGGTCTGGCACATTCTGAAGATATCGCCTTCCTCTACTTTTTGTTCCATCAAAGCGTTGCCGTTGGTGTCTACCACGCGCACGGTTCCGGCCTCAGTCATCTGGAACGTCTTATCATGCGAACCGTATTCTTCGGCCTTCTGGGCCATTAAACCAATATTCGGCACGGTGCCCATGGTTTTAGGGTCAAACGCGCCGTTCTCTTTGCAGAAATTGATGACTTCTTTGTAGATACCCGCGTAAGAACGGTCCGGAATCATGAACTTGGTGTCGTGCGGCTTGCCATCGGCGCCCCACATCTTGCCCGAAGTCCGGATAGCCGCCGGCATAGACGCGTCAATAATCACATCATTGGGGAAGTGCAGGTTGGTGATGCCTTTGTCAGAATCTACCATGGCCAGGGCCGGTCCGTTCTCAATAGCCGCTTTCAAATCAGCTTCAATGGCCTCGCGCTTATCAGCCGACAGTTTCTGGATTTTGTTGTACACATCGCCCAGACCGTTGTTCGCGTCCACACCGGCTTCTTTCAGCGCCTCAGCATGCTTTTCAAACACATCTTTGAAGAACACCGTCACGGCGTGGCCGAACATGATAGGGTCAGACACCTTCATCATGGTGGCTTTCAGGTGCAGAGACAACAGAATGCCCGATGCTTTGGCCTCGGCAATCTCTTTCTCAAAGAACGCACGCAACGCCTTTTTGCTCATCACCGAAGAGTCAATCACCTCCCCTGCTTTCAGCGCGATGTTTTCTTTTAACGTTTTGGCAGCACCGTCAGCGCCTACAAACTCAATCTTCACGCTGGTGGCGTTGTCTACCACTACAGACTGCTCGGTGCCGTAGAAATCGCCGCCGTCCATGTGGGCCACGTGTGATTTGGAGTCAGAAGACCAGGCACCCATGGAGTGCGGGTTCTTGCGGGCGTACTGCTTCACGGCATCGGCCACGCGGCGGTCTGAGTTTCCTTCGCGCAGCACCGGGTTTACGGCGCTACCCAATACTTTGCCGTAGCGGGCTTTGATCTCCTGCTCGGCGTCATCTTTCGGCGTAGCCGGATAATCTGGAATGTTATAGCCCTGCTCCTGCAGCTCTTTGATAGCCGCGGTCAACTGCGGAATAGAAGCAGAGATGTTAGGCAATTTAATGATGTTCGCCTCTGGGGTTTTGGCCAGTTCGCCCAGCTCGGCCAGGTCATCGGCTTGCCGCTGCTCAGCGGTCAGGTTCTCTGGGAACGTAGCCAGAATACGGCCCGCCAGGGAGATGTCTCGGGTTTCCACGTCAATGCCGGCGGCCTTGGTGAACGCCTTGACAATGGGCAGGAACGACTGGGTGGCCAGGGCCGGGGCCTCGTCGGTGATGGTATAGATAATCTTGTTTGCTTTGCTCATGCTGTTCTTTTGGGTTAAAGATGATACGCCGGGGCGTCTAACGTAAGCCCCTATCTGCTTGGCAGGCTTCTACCAGGCAGACAAGGGCAAATATACGTGTCTTTTCAATACGGGCTAGCCCGAAGGCACATTCCTGCCCCGCTTTTCGCAGGGGCTGCGCCAGCGCTTTCTAAGCACTGTTTTTAGAGACAGCATTCATGTTTTCGGGCTATTTTCTGAAAAACAGGCCGAAAACAGGAATTCAGGTAAGAGCATGTTTAAATTTGTCTTTTGCGCTGCAAACGGGTATCAAAAGAACCTGACTTTGCTTTTTTCTCGCACCATAGCGGGGCGTATGCTGCTCAAAAAACGCTATAGAAGAACCTTTCGCTCCCCGTTTTCGCTTGCAAAATCAAAATGTAAACAAGCTCTAAGCTGGCGGGAGCAGCTCAACCAGTACCGGGCAATGACTTTCAAACTGGTAGGCAGGCAGGCTAAACATACGGCTCCTAGGCTGTTCGGGGTTATGAACCCAGAACTTCAGCCCCTGCAAATTTATAAAGCGCGGTGCCTGCCGGCTGCATGGTGCCGCAACGGGAACCGCACATCTGCTTAAGACCTGTTCCAGATGACAAATTAGAAAGAGAAACACGCATCAAATCTGGAGGAGCAGCGCATAGCAAGAGTAACAGCAACCGTTTAGCTTATAGAACTTTTCACCTAAGCCCCACCTGGCTTTACTTTTCAAACCACGTTCCGTATATAGCAGCATGAAGATATTTGCCCCTATTCTTGCCTCTACCCTGCTTTTCGGGTTTGGTTGCCAACCAAATACAGCTTCCCGGAACGCAGAGACTTCTACCGCAGAAACCGCCTCGCCTGCCCCGGCGGCCCCCACTACTGCAGAGACCCGGCAACAAGAGACGGTCCTTCAGCAAGACACCCTCAATGCGGTGCAGGAGGAAGTGGTGAAAAAGCCCACGCCCAAAGCGCAGGAAAACTTTACCGCTTTCTTCCAGAACTTTGAGGCCATCATCAAAAAGCAAGACGCGGCGGCTTTCAACCAACTGATTGACCCCGAGCACGGGCTCTACCTCATTGACACGCCCGGTGCCCTGCCCCAGTTCACCCACGTCACAGATATCAGCACTTTTAAGCGGGCAGACATAGAACAGCGCCCCTTCTTCACCATCAGGGAAACCTTCAGAAACTGCCGGTTAGAGGAAGTCAAAACGCTGCCCAAGGTGACCTGCGAGGGAGATGCAGCCCCGTATGAGAAAAAAGGGTGCTTTGTGGCAGACGGTTCGGCGTTCCGGAAATACAACGCCTACCAATACGCCAGCCTACCCAAAGAAGAGGAAAGAAAAGTGGCCCAGACCCAGTTACTGGTCAACAAGACCGTGCTGCACACTGGCAGCGGCTTTAAATTCCATTTTGGGCAGATCAAGGGCCAGTGGCGGGTGCTGTTTATAGACTTGATGACGCCGTGCAGTGCATAATTGGTAACGCGCAGCAAGTAGCAAGATTTGGGAGGCAATTCTGTTATGTAGGCTGGTTGCATATAACCCAGCCTTACCCCAGGAGGGGAGTTATCTGGAATGCGTGGGAGACAAGGCGGTACCTGGTCTCTACATCAGGATTTGCTGCAACCCGTATTCAGCAGGTGTCAACATCCCCCCTTCGCCCCCCTTCAAAGGGGGAATATCTACTAAAGTGGCAGGTGCCAAACAACTCCCGCAAAAGAAGAACTGCAGGCTCACGCATTGCAGATAATTCCCCTCCTGGGAGGGGTAGGGGTGGTTAACTGCCAATGGTAAAACCGCCGCAAATCTGATAAGGCAGGCAGGTAGCAATGGCACGTGAAATCTTCTTGGGGTGGAGCGCCGTAAAGGGGAATGCGTTTTCTGTTTTCGGGCTGTTTTCAGAAAAACGGCCCGAAAACAGAAAGCACTCAGGACTTAGAACTCAAGACTCAGAACTACAAATATGGCCTGGCCTCCCCACCTTCCGCCGCCCGACCCGCAACTGGTGAGAACCCTCACGGAGCAGCAGGAGAAACTGCGCCAGCAGGTGGTGCTCCAGAAACCGGACTTTGACCTGAAACTGCTGGCGGGCTGTGACTCGTCGTTTATTAGGGAGAATATCTTGTCGGTGTTTGTGGTGCTCACGTACCCGGAACTGGAGCTGGTGGAGAAAGTGTGGCACTACGGGCCGGTGGAGATGCCGTACATTCCGGGTTTCCTGGCCTTCAGAGAAGCGCCCAACCTGGTGCAGGCGTACGGCAAGCTGGAGCGCACCCCCGATTTGATCATGGTAGACGGCCACGGCATTGCGCACCCGCGCCGCCTGGGAATTGCCAGCCAATTGGGCGTGCTGCTGAACAAACCCACCATGGGCGTGGCCAAGAAAGTACTCACGGGCAAGTTTGAGGAACCGGCTTCCGTTAAAGGCAGCATCACGCCCCTCACCCACCGCCAGGAGCACATTGGCAACGTCATTCGCACCAAAGACAAGGTAAAGCCGGTGTTCGTCTCGCCGGGGCATTTGATGGACCTTGAAACCGCCACCGCCCTGGCGCTGCAGACGTCCCTCAAGCACAAACTGCCGGAGCCCACCCGCCTGGCCGACCATTACGCCGAAGTCTTCAAAGCCGAAGTTGGGTAACTACCGGTACCATTTAGCGTTCTACCACTAAAAACAGAGCAAAGCACGTGCTGCTGCCCGGGTGTTAAGGCAGGTTCGCCTCCAGCAACGCTTTTCAGATTCTGCACTGGCTCCTTTTACCTGAAATCCCAGAGGCTGGAACGCAAAGCAAGCCATTTGCTTCCAGTTGAGCGCCTTGGGGCTCATCCTAAGTTAACCTGCCCCGCGGGGAATGCGTTATAAGAAGACGAACGTAATACCATCCCTCACCAATACACCTAACCCTTATGGAAACTTTGCACACCTTTACCGGCTCTACCCAAGATGAAATTTGGCAAAAAGTAGCCTATGACATGGCCAGCCAGAAAGAACTTCTCAGCTACTCGGCTCTGGTGCAGTTAAATGATACCCAAATCTATTTTGATACCGACCTTGATTTAGGCGGCGGCTTTGAGGGTGGCATCTCATCTACCAACTTCATGGCGCCGGTCCCAGAAAATGTGTCGCTGCGTTTTTCCCTGCATGAGCAAGGGTGGATGGACGAGGTAGGCAAATTCTTCGGGATGGAAGATGTGGAACTGGGTTACCCAGACATAGACGAGGCCTTCATTATCAAAACCAACCAACCTGATACACTCAAACAGCTGCTCTCTGACCCTACGGTGCACCAGCTGCTCCTCAAACACAAAAGCTGCGAACTCAAACTGCATGATGACGCTGATGATTCTGGCCATGAGACCGTGCTTACCTTTTCTAAAGATGAAGCTATCT
Organism: Rufibacter ruber; assembly: GCF_001647275.1. Taxonomy (GTDB): domain Bacteria; phylum Bacteroidota; class Bacteroidia; order Cytophagales; family Hymenobacteraceae; genus Nibribacter; species Nibribacter ruber_C. The sequence continues at coordinate 96,062 of NZ_LRMM01000008.1, forward strand.
TAAACATAGCCGAACTGCGCGAAATCTATGACATGCTGTACAGGCTGTTACAGCAGCTGCGGCAGTTGGTGTAACAGGCGTAGACACTCGTAGGAGCTTCGCACACTACGAGGTCTGTTGAGCAGGCGGCGTTAAGTTTAGAAACTTTAAAAGATGCAGAAAAGTGTTCCTTTAGAAGCGGGCAAGTTTTACCACGTCTACACGCGCGGGAACAACAAAGAGACTGTCTTCATAAGTAAGGAAAACTATAATTACTTTTTGCAGTTGTACAGGAAGTATTTGACTCCTTATGTATACACCTATGCGTACTGCTTATTGCCAAATCATTTTCATTTGCTTGTTCAGGTAAAAGAGGAGGAGGCACTAAGATGGAAGAGCGCAGATGGTCAGATAGAGGAAAAGCTGGTGAATATCTCTCAGCAATTTTCACACTTGCTAAACGCATACACGAAAGCATTCAACGCAGTGAATAAAAGAGTTGGAAGCTTGTTTCAAAACAGGTTTGGCAGAAAAGAAGTTACCTCAGAAGCCTATTTTACACGCCTGGTGTACTACCTCCACTTCAACCCACAACATCATGGGATAGTAGAGGATTTTCAGGAATGGCCATATTCCTCGTACCACAGCCTTCTCTCCCTTAAGAAAACCAACCTGCTACGGGAGGAAGTGCTGCAATGGTTTGGCGGCAAAGACTGGTTTAAAAGCTTTCATCAAGAAAACGCTGCAGACTTCAAATTCATTACCCCACTCTTAGAAGACGACCTATAGCGCTGGCTCAAATGACCTCGTAGTGTGCGAAGCTCCTACGAGTGTCTACACCAACCACACCCAGCCATTCTGTCTTACAACTATTCAAACAGCCCATCCAACTCTGACATTATTTCCGAAAAACAGCCCCAAAACGCCTCGGCACCTGCTTTGCTTTAACCGTCGTAGAGTAAAAAACTAGAAACTACGGAAAAACAAAACATATGAACTTTAACAACTATACCATCAAAAGCCAGGAGGCCGTGCAGAAGGCAACCGAGATTGCCGGCGGCAACCAGCAGCAGGCCATTGAGACGGGGCACTTGCTGAAGGGTATCCTGCAGACCGACGAGAACGTGACCGGTTTCTACCTGAAGAAGCTGGGCGTGAACGTGAACCAATTCAACACCCGCCTGGACGAGATTGTGAACGCCTACCCTAAAGTGAGCGGCGGCAGTCCGTACCTGGGCAATGATGCCGCGGCGGCGTTACAGAAAGCCAACTCGTATTTGAAAGAATTTGGGGATGAGTACGTGGCCATTGAGCACTTATTGCTGGGCTTGCTGGCCGGCCGTGACAAAACCGCTACGCTCTTAAAAGACAGCGGTATCACGGAGAAAGGCCTGAAAGCAGCCATCAAAGAACTGCGCGGTGACTCTAAAGTGACTGACCAAAACGCCGAGGCGAAATACAACTCGCTCAAGCGTTACGCCATTGACCTGAACGAGCAGGCTCGCCTAGGCAAGATTGACCCGGTGATTGGCCGTGACGAGGAAATCAGGCGCGTGTTGCAGATTCTGAGCCGCCGTACCAAAAACAACCCGATTCTGCTGGGTGAGCCGGGCGTAGGTAAAACCGCCATCGTAGAAGGTCTGGCCCAGCGCATTGTGTCTGGTGACGTGCCCGAGAACCTCAAGTCCAAAACCATCATGAGTCTGGATATGGGCTTACTGGTAGCAGGAGCCAAATACAAAGGCGAGTTTGAGGAGCGTCTGAAAGCGGTCATCAAAGAAGTAGTAGACTCTGAGGGCGAGATTGTGCTCTTCATTGACGAGATCCACACCCTGATTGGAGCCGGTGCCGGTGGCGACAGCGCCATGGATGCCGCGAACCTTCTGAAACCAGCTTTGGCCCGCGGGGAATTGCATGCCATTGGTGCCACCACTTTGAAAGAGTACCAGAAGTACTTTGAGAAAGACAAAGCCATGGAGCGTCGGTTCCAGGCGGTGACGGTAGATGAACCCAGCATTCCAGATGCCATTTCCATCCTGCGTGGTATTAAAGAGAAGTACGAGTTGCACCACGGCGTGCGCATCAAAGACGATGCGGTGATTGCTGCCGTGGAACTGTCCAGCCGCTACATCTCTGACCGTTTCTTGCCCGACAAAGCCATTGACCTGGTAGACGAGGCCGCTTCTAAACTGCGCATCGAGATTGACTCTTTGCCTGTAGAGCTGGACGAGGTGCAGCGCAAGATCATGCAGTTGGAGATTGAGCGCGAAGCCATCCGCCGTGAGAATGATAAGGAGAAAGAGAACCTGCTTTCCAAAGAGATTGCTGATTTAAGCGAAACCCGTGACGCCCTGCGCGCCAAATGGCAGAGTGAGAAACAGGTGATTGAAGGCATCCAGAAACAGAAGGAAGCCATTGAGCAGTACCGACTGGAAGCCGAGCAGGCCGAGCGCGCCGGGGATTACGGTAGAGTAGCCGAGCTGCGTTACGGTAAAATCCAGGAGGCCGAAGCCAAGCTGCGCGAACTGCAGGAGCAGGTGAAACAGCAGCAGGAAGGTGACCGCATGCTACAGGAGGAAGTAACCTCTGAAGACATCGCCGAGGTTGTGGCTAAGTGGACTGGCGTGCCAGTGAATAAGATGTTGCAAAGTGACCGCGAGAAACTGTTGCACCTGGAAGAAGAACTGGGCCGTCGCGTGGCCGGTCAGGAAGAAGCCATTGCCGCTATTTCTGATGCCGTGCGCCGCAGCCGGGCCGGCCTGCAAGACCCCAAACGCCCTATCGGTTCATTTATCTTCCTGGGTACCACCGGGGTGGGTAAAACCGAGCTCGCCAAGGCGCTGGCCGACTTCCTGTTCAACGACGAGAACGCCATGGTGCGCATTGACATGAGTGAGTACCAGGAGCGCCACGCCGTGAGCCGTCTGGTGGGAGCGCCTCCGGGATACGTAGGCTACGACGAAGGCGGTCAGTTGACCGAAGCCGTTCGCCGGAAGCCGTACTCTGTCATCTTGCTGGACGAGATTGAGAAAGCGCACCCAGACGTGTTTAACATCTTGCTGCAAGTGCTGGATGATGGTCGTTTGACTGATAACAAAGGCCGCGTGGCCAACTTCAAGAACACCATCATCATCATGACGTCTAACATTGGGGCGCACATTATTCAGGAGAACTTCCAGCATCTGGATGAACTGAACCCTGAGCCCACCATTGACCGGACCCGTGACGAGGTGTTTGAGCTCTTGAAGAAGACCCTGCGCCCTGAGTTCCTGAACCGAATTGATGAGTTGATCATGTTCCGGCCGTTGAGCTCCCGTGAGATCCGGAAGATTGTGGACATCCAGTTCCGTCAGATCCAGGACCGTCTGGAAGACACCGGCATCCGTCTGGAAGCCACCGACGAGGTACTGGACTTCCTGGGCCACGAGGGTTACGATCCGCAGTTCGGCGCCCGTCCGTTGAAGCGTGTGCTGCAACGCCGTATCCTGAACGAGCTGTCCAAAGCCATCTTGGCCGGTGACATCCGGAAAGACGCCGTGGTAGAAGCCGTACTGGAAGGGGATCAGATCAAGTTCATCAACGTGGACATTGACCTGCCCATTGACAGGTAATTGATAGTGAGTGATTAAAAGTGGTGAAGCGGCCGGAGAATTTCTCCGCGCTTTTTTTACGGCCTTCCGTTTTGGGGCTGTTTTCTGAAAACAGCCCCAAAAAAGACTTAGCGGGTTTTCTTCTCCCTGCGGAAAAGGTTTTTCAGTTGTTATGGCAAAAGCAACTGGCACAGACGCTCGCAGGTCTGAAAGACGCTACGAGGTCTTTTGAGCAGGCGGTACAGCGGGGGCAGGTGTATAGAACCCACCCTTCCCGGGAGGGGAGTTTTCTGGAATGCGTGCTCTCCTGAGTCAAACATCCCCCTTCGCCCCCTTCCAAAGGGGGAGTATTGGAGTGAGTCCTGAGTTATGAGTCTTGAGTCCAGAGTCCTTTCTTTTCCCCTTAGGCAATTCAGCAGGAATGAAGCAGCAATGCCTGGTTTCGCCGCCGCGCCGCGGGGGCAGCCAGAGACCGCCCGTCATCAGTAGACACGATTCTGGGGACTCGCGCCAGCGCGTGAGTATCAGCTGGCGTTAGAAGGCACGGAAGTAACTTCCGCGCCATAGAGGAGCTATAGAGGGCAGAGGTAATGTGAGGCGGCCGCCTCATGGAAGATGAAAGCTTCCGCCATTATAGGTCCAAGTTGGAAACTTGAACCAGTGAAAGCGACAAATAAGCAGCAATAAGTAAGCAAACAAGCAGCAATGAACAATCAACACTTCTGCCAGTGGCACCTCTGTTAAATCAACACTTCTGCCCTTGGCTGATGTGCGCAGCACGGGCTCGCCATAGGCTAGCGGGACAACAACGGTTACCTACTGAAACAGACAGAGCAAGTAAGGAAGTAACAGGAGAGGAACCCAGACCAGTCCTGGCGGGGAGCGCCTCTGTTAATACGGTGCCCAAGGCAACGCCAAAGGCGTAGTTTTAACAGCAGTGCGAGCCGCCAGGACGGGGCCCCGCGGCCGTGAGCGCTTACCGGAAAAGATGAAACAATGCAGCTACTAAACACCGCGACAAGCGCTAAAGCCAAGGGAGCAGCGGACTACGTATTCCTAAAATAACAGCACTGCAGCAAGCGGCAAAGCCAAGGGAATAACGAACTACGCATACACTCCTGCTAACAACAATGAAACAGAAGGGGCTTTTGATGCCCTGCTCCCAACTGCACTGCCAAGGCAACAGCAGACTTCGCCTTCCAGCCGCAGCCAGGGGAACAGCGATCTGTATTCCGTCAAGGGGAACAGCAAAGTAGATATTGCCACTGTAGCTACAACTTCCGGTGAAAGCACACACTACTCTTTCCTGCACCTCCATCCAGCAAAAAGACACATATTTCTGTTTTTAGCCTGTTTTTCCAAAAACAAGTCAAAAACAGAAACTCATCAGCACCCTTGCCAGAGCCCCAGCATTTTCTAATTTTGTCAACTGTTCCTGTGTACCCCCTTATTCTTCTTTCTGTGTCTTCTGTCTTCTACACGTACCTCCAACTGGGCTTTCACCATATTTTCAACCTGCAGGCGTATGACCACATGGTGTTTGTGCTGGCCATGTGCGCGGTGTACTCCGGCAGTGAGTGGCGTAGAATTCTGGCGCTGGTCACCAGTTTTACCGTTGGCCACTCTATCACGCTGGCGCTTTCCACGCTGGAGATGCTCACATTCAACACGGCCCTGATTGAACTCCTGATTCCCGTCACTATCTTAATCACCTGCCTGTACAATTTCACCCAACTGAACAAAGGCAAGAAAAAAGGCGGCGCGCTCTGGTCCTGGAACAATGTATTCGCCATTGCCTTCGGGCTGATTCACGGCATGGGGTTCTCCAATTACCTGAAGTCTTTGCTGGGGAAAGGGCAGAACATTGTGCTGGAGCTGTTTGCGTTTAACGTGGGCATAGAACTGGGGCAGTTGCTCATTGTGGCGCTGGTGCTGCTGATCAACCTCCTGCTCACCCACATCCTGCACGTAAAGAAACGGGACTGGATACTTGGCGTGAGCAGCGCCGCGGGGGCCATTGCGCTCATGCTGATTCTGGGCCAGGATTTATCGGCTGTTTTTTAGGGAACAGCCTTTTTTTTAGGGAACAGCCTTAAAACAGGAACGTACACCCCATGTTCCTTTTACATTTTCTCTCATGCTGGCGGAGTCATACAGAGTCTTGCAACTTCCGTACGGGGCGCAGATGTCCCAGATCAGGCAGGCCTACCGCCAGCTGGTACTCCAATACCACCCAGACCGGAACCGCCAACCGGGTGCCTATGAAGTATTCCTGCAAGTGCAGGCAGCGTATGAGTACCTCCAAAAGTACCACACCGTTGGCGTTGCCGCCCCTGCTTTTCCCCCTGCCCCCCAAACTGCTGCCACCAAAGCTGAGCGCGACTGGGAAAAGTACCAGCACCTGTATGAACCGCCCGCAGACCCCAGAGAGTTTGCGGCCTGGGCCGAAGTGGCGCGCGAGCGGGTACGCCGCCAGAAGGAGAAAGACCATGCCGCCTACGTGCAGCGCACGCTGGAGATGAAAAAGCAATGGTGGTACGGCATTGCCTTGGCCAGCAGCTATGCCCTGCTCCTGGCCGGCAGTCTGACAGGAATTGTCATTGCCATCATTCCGTTTCTCTTTCTGCTGAGCGACCACCCCAAACGGGTGTTTCTGGCGGTCATTCTGGTGCCCGTTGGCTGGCGAATTGTCAACATCATGCAGAACTTCCGGCAAGACATCCGGCGCCACTTTGGGGAAGACCTGCCGGAAGAATGAAACTGGCACCCCGGCGTTTTTTTCTTTGGCGGCAAATCGCGAAATTGCCCTTTCACCCGAACCACAAACAACCCATCCGTTTCAATGAAGATATCTTTGCTCGCCGCCGGCCTGTTGCTTTCATTGGCAGGCTCCGCCTTGGCGCAAGAGAATACAGATAAATCAAAATTCAGGCAGCTGGCACAGGAACTGCCCACCCCCAACGTGTACCGCTCCGCCTCCGGGGCCCCCGGCCATGAGTACTGGCAGCAGCGCGCCGACTACAACATCAAGGTGGAGCTGAATGATGACAACCAGTCGGTGACCGGTTCTGAGACCATCACCTACACCAACCTGTCGCCAGACGTGTTGACGTACCTCTGGGTGCAGCTGGACCAGAATATCTTTGAGAAGAATTCCATGAACAGCCTCACCCAAACCAGCCGCATTCCCGCCAAGCCCACCTTTGAGGCCGCTGAGGCCCTGGCCGAGCAGACGTTTGACGGCGGTTACAAAATCAAAGCGGTAAAAGACGCCAACGGCAGAGCTTTGCCCTATGTGATCAACTTCACCATGATGCGCATAGACCTTCCAACGCCATTGAAGCCCAAGCAGAGCGTGAAGTTCAGTATTGACTGGTTCAACAACATCAATGACCAGAAGAAACAGGGCGGCCGCGGCGGCTACGAGTATTTCCCCAAAGACGGGAACTACGAGTACCAGATGGCGCAGTGGTTCCCGCGCATGGCCGTGTATGATGACGTGAACGGCTGGCAGCACAAGCAGTTTTTGGGCACGGGTGAGTTTGCGCTTCCGTTTGGGGACTACCGCGTGAGCATTACCGTACCAGCTGACCATGTGGTGGCCTCTACCGGTGAACTGCAGAACCCAGACCAGGTCATGACCAGCACCCAGCGCAGCCGCATGGCACAGGCGCAGAAGGCAAACAAACCCGTACTCATTGTGACCCAGGCTGAGGCGGAGCAAGCCGAAAAAAACAAGGCCAAAGGCAAAAAGACGTGGGTGTATTCAGCTAAAAACGTGCGTGACTTTGCCTGGGCCAGCTCCCGTAAGTTCATCTGGGATGCCATGAACGTGAACGTAGCCGGCAAGAACACCTTGGCCATGAGCTACTACCCCAAAGAAGGCAACCCGCTGTGGGGACAGTACTCCACCGAGGTGGTGGCGCACACGCTAAAGGTCTACTCCAGGTTCACCATTGACTACCCGTACCCCGTGGCTATCTCAGTGCACGGCGCCGTGGGCGGAATGGAGTACCCTATGATCTCGTTCAACGGGGGTCGGCCAGAGGCCGATGGCTCGTATACCGAGCGCACCAAGTACGGCATGATCTCAGTGATCATCCACGAAGTGGGGCACAACTTCTTCCCCATGATCATCAACTCAGACGAGCGCCAGTGGACCTGGATGGATGAAGGCCTCAACACATTTGTACAGTACCTCGCAGAGCAGGAGTGGCAGCGGGATTACCCGTCGCGCCGCGGCGAGCCCCGTAACATTGTGGAGTACATGAAGATGGACAAGAGCCTGCAGCAGCCCATCATGACCAACTCTGAGTCTATCACCCAGCTGGGCAACAACGCCTATGGCAAACCGGCCACCGCCCTCAATATTCTGCGGGAGACAGTGATGGGCCGCAAGCTGTTTGACTATGCTTTCAAGGAATACGCGCGCCGCTGGGCCTTCAAACACCCCATGCCGGCCGACTTTTTCAGAACCATGGAAGACGCCTCTGGCACTGATCTGGACTGGTTCTGGAGAGGCTGGTTCTACACCACAGACCACGTAGACCAGGAACTGACGGGGGTGCGTTGGTTCAGTGTTGACTCCAGAAACCCAGAGGTGGAGAACGCCCGCCGCCGGTCAGAGATTAACGCGGCCCCGCAGAGCCTTTCCCAGCAGCGCAACCTGCAGGACATCCCCAAGACGCTGGTTGACGTGAAGCCGGAACTGAAGGATTTCTACAACACCTATGACCCACTGGCCGTGACCGAAGAAAGCAAAGCGCAGTACCAGAAGTACCTGCAGAGCCTCACCCCAGAAGAGCGCGCCTTCCTGGAAAAAGGCTTCAACTTCTATGAAGTGGGGGTTAGGAACAACGGCGGACTGGTGATGCCCCTGGTGGTACAGATGAACTTTACAGACGGCACCAACCAGGTTGTGCGCATCCCCGCTGAAATCTGGCGCTACAATGAGCAGGAGATCACCAAAGTGTTTGTCACTGAAAAACCCGTGGCCAGCTTTGTGCTAGACCCTTTCCAGGAAACGGCAGACATCAACCTAGACAACAACGCTTATCCGCAGCGGGCCCAGCCTTCACGGTTTGAACTGTTCAAGCAGCAGCCCCAGGGTATTACGCCAAACCCGCTCCAGCAGCAGATGCAACGCCAGCAAGGGAACGGCAGATAGCTTCTGTTTTCAGCCTGTTTTCTGAAAAGTAGGCCCAAAACAGAAAGGAACAAACCGAAAGGCTCCTCTAGTGGGGAGCCTTTCGGTTTTTCTGGCCATTTCACCCTTGCAGGAACGGCAGGGTATCTCCTGGCTTTTGCTCTATTGTACCACCCCGTAGACCTGCAACAAAGAGCTGATTTGCATTGGGAGCAGGGGGCCTTCACTTCAAGATTACGTTTTTGGCGTGTTTTGTAAAAAGCAGGTCAGAAACGGAAAATGGTGCAGACGCCCACAGGTGCTGCGCACGCTACAAGGTCTTTTTGAAATTGCTGATTGTTCATTGCTGATTTAAATAAAGGAACTGGCGCGCGACTCCTGTCTTGTGCCATGGGCTGGGTCGAGTCTCCAGACTCGCCGGGAACTGTATGACGTTCAGGAATACGTGGAACCCACCCCTACCCCTCCAGGGAAGGGAATTTCAGCAATGAGTGGGACCTATGCCCTATGCCCGTATACCTCTGGCATGCGTGTTCAGCAGGTGTCAACATCCTCCTTCGCCCCCTTCAAAGGGCAGTGCCGTTAAGTTCTACTAAAATGAAGTTGCTCTTCCTGATTTGCAATCCGGAAGCAGGTAATGCGGGGATTTGCAATCCCCGTCTCAGCCCTCCAGACCTGCACAAGCCGCGGATTACAAATCCGCAGGATACGCTAGTTCGGAATTGCAAATCCCGAACAGCCGAGAACTTAACAGCCCTGCCCTTCAAAAGGGAGGTAACGAAAGGAGTCCTGAGTCTTGAGTTCTGAAGTCATTTAATCCCGCTCTGGCAATCCAGCACGGGTAAACCAGCACTGCGCATGGTCGCTGCCCGGCAGCGAGGGTAGTCAGAGACTACCCATCATCATTAGACACGAGTCTGGAGACTCGCGCCAGCAGGACCTGCTGCAGTTGCTGTAGCTGCTGCAGCAGCCACTATCAGTCTGCCATAGCCAATCCACCACTTCTGCCCCCCGACTGATGTGCGCAGCACGGGCTCGTCTCAGGCTAGCGGATCTACAATAGTTACCTGCAGAGGCAGCAATAAACAGGAAAGACTGATCAGGAAAGGGACAGAGACCAGTCGTGGGGATGAGCGCCTCTGGTTCTCGGTGCTGCTTTAGCAGCAAAACCGAAGGTTTAGAGAAGCAGCAGTGCGAATCGCCAGGACGGGGCCCCGCGGCCGTGAGCGCTTACCGGAAAAGATGGAACAGCAAAGAGATTGCGCACCGGAGCAAACGGCACAGCCAGGGGAACAGCAAACCACGCATTCCAACAGCAGCAATGAAACAAAGCAGTCAGTGAGGCCCCGGAGCAAACGGCAGAGCCATGGGAACAGCAAACCACGTATTCCCACAACAGCAGCACTTCGTCAACCAGACCAGCCAAGGGAATATATAAATTACACATTCCAGCAGAAGCAATTCAAAAAGAAAGTTCGTGAGGCATTACAGCAACTTGTATAGATTAGTGAACAGTATAACATTACAACTGCAACAACACCAACCGTAACTTAAACCTTTGCACCGCATAAAAAAGCAGCAGGCCGTTCTACAAAAGAACGGCCTGCTGCTTTTTATTAAAGAAATTCCTATTTAATCCTTCTTCTTAAAATCCCCATTCTTGATTGACTTAATCACCTGATACCAGGCAAACGGGTTCAAAAGCGGGTTATTGGCCGCAGGGTTGTACCCGCCGCGCCGCAGCATCTGCTGGTTCTGCAGATTAATATAGTTGCGGTGATTGGAGTTTCCATCCATGGGGGTGTTCCGGAACATCTGCTCCAGAATCTGGGCACTCATGGCATTCTGCTCATCAATGCCTTTGTCAGGCAGTTCCATGGCAAGCACCGCCTGGGTAAACTCCCGGAAAGTGGCATACGGGAACACCCGTACCTCTGGCAACACGTTGGGGTCTTCCAGCATCTCTATGATGACAGAATAACTGTCGCGCTCAAAAGACTGCGGCACAATGATAGACTGCTTGGCGTACCCCAAGGAACTGAAGACCACACTATCGCCGGCCAGCACCGGAATAGAGAAAAAGCCATACTCATTGGTGTTGGTGCCACGCCCGGCTTTGGGTATCACCACACTGGCCCCGGGCAAACCCAAAAGGCTGTCACCCGCCGTGACTACCCCGGTTAATTGAATCACTTTTTTTCCGCCCTGGGCGCACACCGGGTTCCAGCTACCGCCCAGAAACAAGAAGAGGAGTACGCCAAAAACTAAAAAGGCGGGTTTAAAGCGTGAAAGCAGAAAAGAGGGTTTGGTATATAGCGTTGTCATGGGTAAGTTCGTTTACAAGTATAGGCTTTTTATGGTACTTTGTGCCGCTAGAGGACTTTTTTATTTACGGGAACCGCACCATGAGGCTCAAAAATTTTAACGTTGGTTTTGGTGAACAAGTATTCAGGGCCATGGGAGACTCTTCCAGAATCAGAATTCTGAACCTGCTGCTCAAAAACAAGGAACTTTGCATTGCTGATCTGGAACTGGTGCTGGACTTTACCCAGACCAAAACCTCACGCCACCTGATTTACCTGAAGAACGCCGGCATGGTCTCCTTCCGTAAACAGGATCAGTGGGCGTTTTATTATATCAAAGATGAGATGATGGACTTTCTGGGGCAGATGTTTGGGTATTTAGAGCGCGACCCGCAGTTGCTGAAAGACCAGGACGTGTACAAGACCTTGTATTCTAACAGGGAGTTGGCTGTGAACCGGCTGCAGCAGCGGCATTTCACGGGATTTATCAGCTAGACCATAAAAGGAAGAACTTTGCCCACCCGCCAGCCGTTCCTCTTAGGCGCAGCATTAGCTTTATGAGAAAACCAAAGACTTACCGTCACCTGTTTTTTGACCTGGACCACACCCTGTGGGACTTTGAAAAGAATTCAGAAGAGACGCTCCACCACCTGTATGACCATTTCAACCTAGGCCAGCTGGGCAGCTTCAGCCGTGACTCTTTCTACCGCAAGTACAGCTTCATTAACCAGCGGCTCTGGGATCTCTACCACAAAGGCAAGATCACGCAGCAGGAACTGCGGGAGAAGCGGTTTGTGAAGTGCCTCACCGGCTTAGGGGTGCCTGAAGCCGAGGTGCCTGAAGGACTCAGTGAAGCCTTTACCAGCCTCTGCCCTACTAAAACCGCCGTTTTCCCCTTCACGCATGAGGTGCTGGGGTACCTGAAGGAGAAATACATTCTGCACATCATCACCAACGGGTTCAAAGACGTACAGTACATTAAAATGAGGTCGTCTGGGTTAGATGCGTATTTTTCAGAGATCATTACCGCAGAATGCATCAACTGCACCAAACCAGACAAACGAATTTTTCAGCATGCGCTGGAGCGGGCCGGTATCACCGCGCAGGAAAGCCTTATGATTGGCGACAGCCTGGAGGCTGATATCCTGGGGGCCATGAATGCGGGCATAGATGCGGTTTTTTTTAACCCCGAGCGCAAAAAGCCGCGTATGCGGCCCACCTACACGGTTACCTGCCTGAGTGAACTCAAGACGTTTCTGTAAACCTGTTTTGGGGCTGTTTTGGCAAAAACAGCCCCAAAACAGGGAACATAATTCTGCTGGTTTTTGTCTAGTATTTGGTTACTTTTGCAGGCTGTTGGCCGTAAAAGGCCAGAGAAGTTCTTTCACAATTGGGGATGACCGGAATTGACAGCTTGAGCAAGCTGGGTGTAAGCATGTCGGGCGTTGGCAGAATTTCCCGTAAATCAAAACTGACCGAACAATTATCTGGCGAGTCTAACTACGCCATGGCTGCCTAATCTAGGTATTAGGTAAATGCCATTGTCCTGCAGCCCCTCTGAACGGTGGGAGCTGGTCACAGGGCATCGTAATGCCGTTCTAGCAGAGGCTAAGGTGTGGAGTCTGTGCGAAGCTAAAGCACCTACGGTGTCTTCTTAGGCGAGTTCTGGGCCTGAAGCCACCTGACAATCTAATCAGGACTAAACATGTAGAAAGCGCTCAAGTTTCCTTGTCTGGACCAGGGTTCGACTCCCTGCATCTCCACAAAACAAAAAGCCTGACTATTGAGTTATAGTCAGGCTTTTTGTTTTCTCTATGCCATGCCTACTTCTAAAAGTGCCAGAGCGGTTTTCCTGTTCAGTTTGCGTTAGCCAATTTTACTGAGGCTGGGTCAGGTGCTCCCCATCATTTGTTTGAATCATCAATTTTGTCTATCTGTTATCAAAGCATGACAAAAAAGTTCACGCTGTTTTTGCTCTTGAATCTGGGAATGTGGTGGTGGTCACTGCCTCAGGCGCTGGCACAGCCGTCTAACGACTTTCATTTTCCATTTGTACAGAATTACCCAAAGCTGAACTACCAGGCAGGAAATCAGAATTGGGCAATTACCAAAGGCCACAACAATGTCATGTATTTTGGCAATTCAGATGGCCTGCTGGCTTTTGATGGCCAATACTGGCAGCTTAACCGCATGCCTAACAAAGTCATTGTGCGGGCTGTGGCGGCAGACACGGCAGCTAACCGCATCTATGCCGGGGGCTTTGGGGAATTAGGCTATTGGCATTACAATCACCAAGGCAAGTTTGTCTATCAGACTTTAACCCATCTTCTACCTAAAGCCAGTCCGCTTAAAGACGAGATCTGGAAGATCTACGTGGAGCCAGACCGGGTAATTTTTCAGTCCTTTTCTGCCATCTACATCTACGCACAAGGCAAGATTACCGTCATCAAGGGCGAGCACACCTTGCTTTTCCTCTTAAAGGCAAAGGGCAGGTACTTTGTAGAAGTCATTGCCAAAGGGCTTTATGAGCTGAAACAGAACAAACTGGTGCTGGTGAAGGGGAGTGAGTTTCTAGGCATGAGCGGGGTTTTGTCTGTTCTCCCCTTCTCTGAGAATTCCTTCCTGATTGGCACTGCCAAAAATGGGGTTTTCTTATTGACTGACGCTACCATCACCCCCTGGCCCAATGCCGCCAATGATTTCTTGAAGGCAAACCAGCTTAATAACGGAGTGGTTTTGCAGAAAGACTATTTTGCCTTCGGCACTATCTTAAATGGCATTATCATAGTAGACCGGGAAGGAACTGTGATCAACAGAATCAACAAGTCCAGTGGCCTGCAAAATAACACGGTGCTAAGCTTATTCACAGACCAGGAACAGAACCTGTGGGCTGGTTTAGACAATGGCATTGACAGAATTGAGATCAATTCCCCGTTTTACTTCTACTTTGACAAAACCGGTAAATTTGGCACCGTCTATTCCAGCATTATCCATGCGGGCAAAATATACCTGGGAACAAATCAAGGCCTTTTCTATAGTGACTGGCCCTCTAATTCCCCACAAAATTACCAATCACTTGATTTTAAAATAATAGAAGGGTCACAAGGCCAGGTGTGGGAGTTAGCTTTGGTAGATGACCAGTTATTCTGTGGCCACAATGAAGGTACTTTTCTGGTGCAGGGTACCCAGTTCAGGAAAATTTCTGATTTCAAAGGAGGCTGGACCCTTAAAAAGCTCTCTTCCCGGCAAGACATGCTCATTCAGGGCACTTATACGGGGTTAGTGCTCTACAGAAAAACCCAAGACGGTTCCTGGGCCCTTTCTCATAAAATTGAGGGGTTTGGAGAACCCTCCAGGTATGTAGAACAAGACAACAATGGGCAGCTCTGGGTAAGTCACGCCTATAAAGGACTATTTAAACTCACCTTAAGCCCAGATCTCCAGAATGTAGAGAAAATAAAACGGTATGACCAGCGGCAAGGCCTCCCCAAAGATTACCACATCAACACGTTTAGGCTAGATGGCAGGCTTGTCTTTACCTCTGACAACGGTTTTTATGTGTATGACGCCATCAGTGATTCTTTTTCAAAATACACTGAGCTGAACAAAAAGCTTGGCTCATTTGCCAAGGCTAACAGGATTATAAAAGCGGCCGGCAGCAACTACTGGTTCATTAGTCAAGGCCGCGTGGCTTTGGTAAGTATGCCCCAAGCGGGTACCTTACAGGTAAACGCCACTCCCTTCAACATGCTGAGCGGGCGAATGGTGCAGCATTATGAAAACATTAGCCGGATCAGTAACTCTATCTACCTCATCAGTATTGATGAAGGCTTTGTTGTTTACAATGCGGCAGCACGGCCTGCTGCCAGAAAAACCATTCCGCCGGTGTTAATCAGGCGGGTTCAGCACACGTTAGAAGACCCCCATGTTCTTACAGAGCTGGCATCTCAGAAAATTGAGATCCCTTTTAAGCAGAACAGTATAAGCATTGCCTTCTCCCTGCCGTACTATAGCCAGATCCAGCCCAAGTTTCAGTACTTTTTAGAAGGCTACTCGCGCGAGTGGTCAGACTGGTCTTCCACCACTCAAAAAGAGTTCCTGAACCTGGCCCAGGGCGAATATAGGTTTAAGGTGAGGGCAAAGATTGAAAATGAAGCCATTTCCCCTATTACGCAATTTGCTTTTACAGTGGGGCCGCCGTGGTATGCCACGTATTGGGCCTATATAGGGTATGTGGTTTTGGGAATCCTGCTGCTGTATGTGTCCAGACACCTGTATCTACAGAAGCTGCAGAGAGATAAAGAACGCATACGGGTGAAGATGGAGCAGGAGAAAGAGGAAGTTCTGAAACGGGAGGCTTTGATCAATGAGCAAAAGCTGGTTAAGCTCAGAAACGAGCAGCTTGAAAACGAATTGGCATCTAAAAGCAGGGAACTGGCTAACTCTGCACTGAGCATTGTCTCTAAAAATGAACTCCTGGAGGGCATACGCGAAGAAATTCTCCAGCTAAAAGATGCTACTGGCAAAAAGCTGTCGGCAGACCAGTTAAAGAAACTACAGCGGGTTATTGATGAAGGCATGGACCGCGATTATGACTGGAACCTATTTGAAACCAGTTTTAACGAGGCACATGAAAACTACTTTAAAAAGCTTAAGACCCTTCATCCTGACCTTACGCCTAAAGACCTAAAGCTTTGCGCCTACCTGCGCCTGAACATGAACAGCAAAGAAATAGCTTCGTTGCTAAACATTACAGTACGCAGTGTTGAAATAAGCCGGTACCGCCTCCGGAAAAAACTGAATCTGGATCATGAGAAGAATCTGGTAGAGTTTCTCATGGAGGTCTAACCTGTCCCCCTCATTTCCTGTTTTAGGGCTGTTTTAAGAAAAACAGCCCTAAAACAGGAAATGAGGGGGACCCACCAGTCGTTTTATCTTGACCGTCCTAAATAGCTACTTCCTCTCATTCCACCTCCCACTTCTCATGAAAAGCAGGAGCCGGTATGCCACCCTTTCCCTGACAATTTTGAACATTCCTAAGACAGGCTGAATAGGCAGCCGCTAAAGGCAGGCAAGCCATAACACTAGAGGTGTTGTGCAGGAACAAGAAGTTCCAGGAATAAGAAGACCTTCCTTTTTTACAATAGTAATTCTCCCTCTACATTGCCTCATGCCAACTCAAAAGAGCAGTTTTTGAGTATATCCCCCTTACATCTTGCAGATGAACACCTCACATTTCCTTTCAATCTAAGAGAAACCACCTCAACATTACCACACACACCAGCCTTTCATCTACATTCCCTCTGTTTCCATTTTCAAAAATGGACCTCCCTAAATAGGTGTTAAAGCAGCAAAAACAGTTAATCATTACTCAAATTTTAACATTTTAACATTTGATGTAGCATTGTATAGGTGATTTTTTATTAAATCAGCAAAGAAGTAAGCAGATTTGAGAACGATTTCTAACAACTGAATCACTTAAGCTCAAACTCTATTCTACCATGAAGAGACTACTACTAGTACTATTTTTCACTTTGCTCCTGCTACCGGCACTCTATGCCCAGGGGCTTCTTACCGTAAGAGGGAAAATTACCTCCGGAGCTAACAATGATCCGCTCATTGGTGCTAGTGTTCAAGTAAAAGGAACCACCCTTGGCGCCCAGACTGACCTTAACGGAGAATATTCACTTTCTAATGTGGCCAGCAACGCTACATTGGTCATAACTTACATTGGCTATGTTTCCCAGGAGGTGGCAGTGAACGGCAGAACCTCTATCAATGTGGCACTGCAAAGTGCCTCTAGTGAGCTGGACCAAGTGGTAGTGATAGGCTATGGCACCCAGCAGAAAAGAGATGTCACGGGTTCTATTGTGTCACTGAAAGCCGAAGAGTTTGAAGACGTTCCTGTTCCTAACCCGCTTAATGCTCTACAAGGGAAAGCTGCAGGGGTTTTGATTACTAACAACGGATCTCCGGGTTCAGCTCCTAGCATTAGAATTAGAGGTGTAGGGTCCATCAATGGAGTTTCTCCCATTTTTGTGGTAGATGGGATTATTACCAACAACATTGATTTCATCAATCCTAATGATATTGCGTCAATGGAGATCCTGAAAGATGCCTCTTCACTAGCCATCTTCGGACTACAGGGTGCCAACGGGGTGGTTATTGTGACCACTAAAAGAGCACGTACAGGTGAAACAAACATCAATGTAAATTCTTACGCTGGTGTGCAGCGGGTAGGTAATAAAATTGAGGTTGCTAATGGGCCTCAGTTTAGACAGTTATATAATGAACAGCTAAACAATCTAGGGCAATCTCCTTTTGATTTTGATTTCAATGGGTATACAGCAGACACAGATTGGCAAGACCTCATTTTAAGAGAAAATGCCTTCATCAATAACAATAGCGTCAGCATCACATCGGCTACAGAGAGGAATTCGGCTAGTTTAAGTTTGAGTTACTTTAACCAGGAGGGGCTAGTGAAGTATGACTCTTATAAAAGATATACTGCCCACTTGCGGGATGAATTCACTATTAATAAAAATATAAAGGTAGGTGCTGACATTAACTTATTCCGTTGGGACCGCACCCCGGCAACGGGCAGCATCACCGGCGCATTATGGGCAGCCCCTGTCTATACACCTACTCATTCATCTGGAGTCTATAATTCAGGGCCTCTGTTCCAGAGAACACAGGTGGGTAATCCACTAGCTTTTATGGAAATAAACAAGGGCACTAACATTAGCAACGGGTACCGTCTGGTGGCCTCTGCTTTCGGAGAGGTGAAATTCCTGAAAAATTTCACGCTCCGTTCTACCTTTTATACAGACTTGGGCTTCAACCAGAGCAGAAGTTATTCACCACTTTATGTGATTGGGGTGCCAAACCCAGACCCTAGCCTTGACCAGCGTGCGCAGAGAAATGAAGTAACCTCTGTTAGTCAATCTAAGGATACCTACACTGCTTGGCAGCAAGATCATTTACTTACGTATAGCCGCACTTTCAATGAGAAGCATGACGTCACATTGTTATTAGGGGCCACTTTGCAATACAGCGGCAGTGACTTTCTCAATGGCTCTGTGCAAGGCATTACCGCCAACATTCCTAACAACCCAGATTTCTGGTACTTAGGCATCAGCAATGACCGAGAAACGCAACGTAATGGAGGACGAGCAGAAGAGAGTGCTTTAGCGGCCACGTTTGCCCGGATCAATTATTCTTTTGCCGGCAGATATTTACTGAATGCTTCTTTGCGCAGAGACGGGACTTCAAGATTTGGGCCGGTGAACCAATATGACCTCTTCCCTTCTATTGGGGCAGGTTGGGTAATTAGTGAGGAGAGCTTCATGCAGAACCAAAGCATTGTAAACTTTTTGAAGCTGAAAGCGTCTTGGGGACAGCAGGGAAATCAGCAGGTAGGCAATTATGTAATCTACCCTAGATTGAATACGGGTATCTCGGCGGTTTTTGGTGACAGAATTTTCCCAGCCGCTCAGCCTGAATATGTTCCAAACCCTGGTATTAGATGGGAGAAAATTGAAGGATTTGATGCCGGTGTGGAAATTTTCACTCTCAATAATAAGTTAAACCTAGAGATTGACTACTACAACCGTAAAACTAGAGACATTCTAACTCTTGTCCCAAGGCAGGCTACGGTGGGCGTTGGCACCACTTACGTTAATGCAGGTACCGTTTTAAACAGAGGCTTTGAATTCACAGGTATTTGGAGCGAGAAAAAAGGCGATTTTGGCTACAGCATCAGTGCTAATTTCACAACTATCCATAATGAAGTACTTGCAATTGGGGAAAATAATGGCTTTGAACTTTTTGACGGCAATTCCAGGACCTCTGTAGGCAACCCTATTGGCTCATTCTACGGTCTTGTGCATGATGGTATCTTCCAAACTGCAGATGAAGTAGCCAATTCTCTGCAAGCTGCCACGGCCAAGCCAGGCGATATCCGCTATAAAGATGTTGATAATGACGGAGTCTTTAATCAAGCAAAAGACCGTACCTTCATTGGTTCCCCCACCCCAGATTTTACCTATGGGGCTTCGCTTAACTTCAACTATAAAGGATTTGAGCTAGGCATTGACCTACAGGGAGTGGCAGGTAACTACATCTACAACAGTCGCATTGCCCAAAATTTTGCAATTCTTAATTATGAAGCCAGAAGATTAGGTCGCTGGACCGGTCCCGGCACTTCTAATTTTGAGCCCATTTTGGACAATACTCGGGTACAGAACTTCCTGCCTTCAGACTACTTCTTAGAGAAAGGCGATTACTTCCGCATTAGGAACTTAACAGTGGGGTACAACCTACCTAGTGGTTTTGTGCAGAAACTACGCATGAAAAATGCGAAAGTGTATGTAAATGCCCAGAACCTGAAAACCTTCACAGATGCCACCGGCTATTCACCAGAAGTTGGCGGCCCTACCCCCTTAAGTTTCGGGGTAGACAACGGCACGTATCCTGTTCCTTCCATTTTCACCGGTGGTATCAACATTAACTTTTAGTACTCATGAAAAAGATAACTAAATATACAACTTTTGCCCTAGCAGGCGCACTCTCCCTTTCCGCACTTTCTTGTAATGACTTTCTTGACCGTGAACCTCTAGGCAGATATACCACAGAAACGTACCCGGCCGGCGGTCTTACCCAATATGTATACGGGATGTATTCAGGTCTTCGGGCTTGGGGCGTACATGCCTTTGCTTTTGTGGGCATCACCAGTATTACCTCAGATGACGCAGACAAAGGCAGTACCCCTGCTGACGGTGCAGACCAATTGGCCTTAGATAACTTTAACATTCTGCCCAACAACGGCCTGATCACTGACTTGTACCGATCCCATTACACAGCAATTAGTAACTGCAATGTAGTATTAGAGCAGGCAGAAGCACAGAAGGCTGCCCTTAGCCCTGAAGATTATGTAAGATCACAAGCCGAGGCACGGTTTGTGAGAGGGTATCTCTACTTCAACCTGGTAAGAACGTATGGCCGCGTACCACTTGTGGACCGTGTTTTCAAAGAAGGAGACAACTTTAACATACCGCAATCTTCCGCCGCAGAAGTCTACAATTTCATTGAGCAAGACTTGATGTTCGCTGCCACAAACCTTCCCCCCACTTGGGGCACCCAATATCCAGGCAGACCCAACAAATGGACTGCCCAGGCTATGCTCGCCAAAGTGTATCTATACCAAAAGAAATGGGGCAGCGCCTTGACCAGCGCGAAAGCCGTAATGGGGTCTGGTTTATATAACCTAAGTACTCCTTACAACCAGATCTTTACCGAAGCCAAAGAAAACGGCCCAGAGTCTGTTTTTGAGATTCAGGCGCTGTACACCCGCACAAACCAGTTTGGCACTCAATACGCAGAGGTACAAGGGGTAAGAGGTTCCGGCGAGATGGATTTGGGCTGGGGCTTTAATGTGCCATCACAGCAACTGGTAAACGCCTATGAGCCCAATGATCCCAGAAGAGATGCTACCATCTTGTTCAGAGGCGAAACCACGCCGTATGGCGAGGTGATTCCAGCCTCTGTGCCCAATGAGCGCTATAACCAAAAGGTGTACACAGACCCAAAATTCAGATTGGAAGCCAACAACAGGCATGGCCTATGGGTGAACATCCGAATCCTGCGCTATGCAGACGTAGTGCTTATGGCAGCAGAAGCCGCCAATGAGTTAGGAGGCACTGCCAATACAGATGATGCTTTGGCATATCTGGAAATGGTACGCGCCAGGGCACGCGGGAACAATGCCGCCATTCTGCCAAGAATAACAGAACGTGACCAAGCTGCCCTACGTGACCTTATCAGACATGAACGCCGTATTGAGCTGGCCATGGAACATGAGCGCTTCTATGACCTGGTGCGCTGGGGAATTGCAGGCCCTGTATTGCGCGCCGCCGGCAAAAACTTTGTAACGGGTCGGCATGAACTGATGCCAATTCCGCAAGGCGAAATTGATAAATCAAACGGCGTACTTACCCAAAACCCTAATTATAACTGATCTACTCCCGTAGAGTTCGCCTCTAACTAGTTTCTAAGACTTGACAGATGCTGTTTTTCTGAAGATATGGCGTTTTACGCCTGTTTTCAGAAAAACAGCTCAAAAACACCTCTTCCAATGAGAGGCTGGGATTGAATTTTCTTTACTCAGCCACTTTAGCCTGGTTCAACGCCAACAACACAAAATTAAAGTCTACCACAATGGGTTTATTAAAGCGCGTACCCTTGCTGCTTCTTTCAATTTTCTGCATGGGCTACACCCAAGCCTGCAAGGAACAGGAAGACCCTGCCCCTGAACCTCAACCAGTTGCTCCCTCCTCTACGGCAGGAGATAAAAAGCTGCTGGACCAGGTACAGCGGGAAACATTTAACTATTTCTGGGATTTTGCCCACCCGGCCTCTGGCATGGCACGGGAACGGACCACTTCCGGTGATTTGGTCACCAGCGGCGGCTCCGGCTTTGGGGTACAGGCCATCATTGTAGGTGCGCACCGAAACTTCATCACCAGAACTCAGGCGGTAGACAGATTACTCAAAATCACCAATTTCCTGGCAACAGCTGATAGGTTTCACGGCGTATGGAGCCACTGGATCAACGGCAACACCGGCAAGGTCATCGCATTCAGCGCCAAAGACAACGGCGGCGATGTTATTGAGACAGCTTTTCTGATGAATGGCCTGCTTACTGCCCGGGCTTACTTTAACGGTGCAGATGCCAAAGAAACGGAACTCCGTAACAAGATCACCCAACTCTGGGAAACGGTAGAATGGGATTGGTATGCCTCCAGGGGAGACAACAAATTGTATTGGCACTGGAGCCCCAACTATGGCTGGGACATGAACATGCCTATTAGTGGCTGGAATGAGGGGTTAATTGCCTATGTTCTGGCGCTTGCATCCCCTACCCACCCCATTTCTACAGCTGTTTACCAAAACTCCTGGACCAGAAACGGAAGCTTTGTGAATGGGTCTACCTATGAAGGGTACAGACTCCCGTTAGGACCAGCTTTTGGTGGCCCTTTGTTCTTTGCACACTACTCCTTCATCAGCTTAGATCCTAGGCAACTGCAGGACCAGTATGCCAATTACTGGAAGCAGAATGTTATTCATACCCTTATCAACCGCTCTTACAGCATCAATACCGCCCCTAAAAGCTATGGGTACTTTGCCAGCCTCTGGGGGTTGACCGCCTCTGACACTTACAATGGCTACACGGCCCACAGCCCCACCAATGACAACGGTACTATGACGCCCACCGCCGCCCTGTCTTCCTTCCCCTACACCCCATATTTCTCTATGCAGGTGCTCCGGTATCTGTACCAGAACTTAGGCAATACCATGATTGGCACCTATGGCCCATATGATGCCTATAACAAGGAAAGGAATTGGGTAGGCACGCAGTATTTGGCGATAGACCAGGGACCAATAGTGACCATGATTGAGAATTACCGCAGTGGTTTGCTATGGTCTCTTTTCACCAACCTGCCAGAGATACAAGCCGGTTTGGCAAAAGCCAATATCACCAAGCCCACCCCTGAAACAGGTTTCCCCTACGCGGTACTGGAGGTACAGTCTAACCTGCTGGATTTACTTAAACACCCAGATGCAGATGCCTATCAGATAGAAGTAGCGGTACATAACAGCCCTGGCCTCACCCTTACGGTTGAGAAAGGAGATGGTACTGTAGTAGAAACAGTTTGGAACAATGAAAACAAAGCGAATGGGGTCTATACGGTGAATTTTGGGAAAACTTTGCCGCCCGCCACCTACCGCCTTCGGCTTAAAAACAGCACTTTAGATAAATTCATCACAGTTTTCCTGCATTAACCGGTTTACTGCCAGCATTCAAGTTGATCGTCACACCAGAACAGACAAACTAAAACTATATGAGACTACCATTACTCCTTACCTTCAGAAGACAGGTCATCCCTCTATTCATGGTGTCTGGCCTACTGCTGCTCTTCAGCCATTCCTCTTTGGTAGCGCAAAGCAAACGAGATACTGTTAACATTGATTTTGGCAACTCCACCCGCCTTTCTACTGGTACCTGGAATAATGTCACAGATTCTAAGACAGGCTCTGTGAACAATCTAATCAACTACCAAGGCTTGAATTCCGGAATTACCGTGGCTGTCACAGATGCTTTCAATGACGGGAGCAATACAGCCGGAGCAGCTGCAGATGATAGTCTCAGAATACCGTCTAATGCCGCCACTGATAGCTTCTTTGGCAGCAAAAGGGCTGCCGTGGGCGGTTTTGAACCAACTGGGGGTGTGACCTTCTCTAACCTTAGTCCTCAGACGGCTTACAGCTTTGCCATTTTCGCCTCAAGGGTAGACACTGGAACCGGCGGTACTAACCGCGAAACCAAGTACACGGTCACTGGTAAGACTACGCAAGTGGTGGCAATGAACCCTTCTGGGGCTAAAGGCTATTTTGTGCGGGTCAGTAACATGCTCCCCGCTGACAACGGTACTATTACTGTTACCGCTACCACGGGCACCAACAATACCAACCCAGATGGCTACTATTACCTGGGGGTAATCAGAATCACATACCTCAATAACGCCACAGTGGGGCCTAAAAGTCTGGCTGTTACTTACCCTAATGGCGCCGAGCGGTGGGAAGCAGGCAAACAGGTTTTCATTGGCTGGAACAGCGAAAACATTATCTCTGCCAATCTTGAATACTCCACAGACAATGGCGCCACCTGGATTCCTATTGCCTCCTCTGTACCTGCCGCCAACAAAAAATACACCTGGACAGTACCAGCCACGGTTTCAACCCAAGCATTGGTAAGGATTACAGACGCAGATGATGCTAATGTAAAAGATGTCAGCAACCACCCTTTCACCATTAGGCCAGACAACGGCAAAGAGTATAACATAGTAGTTCTGGGCTCTTCTACCGCGGCAGGTACAGGTCCTAGCGCCCAAGACAGTGCTTGGGTATGGCGGTACAGAACCTATCTCACCCAAAAAGACACAGACTTCAATGTTATAAACCTTGCGGTTGGCGGTTACACCACCAGCAGCATCTTACCAACCAACAACCCGCAGAACAACATCACCAAGGCCCTTTCTTACAACCCAGAGGCTATCATTATCAATATGCCGTCTAATGATGCAGCTGGCAATGTGGCGGTATCAACGCAAATGGCCAATTATACCACCATCGCCGATTTGGCCGCCAATGCCAATGTGCCGTTGTATGTCACGACCACCCAACCTAGAAACTTCAACGGGGACCAGGTTAAAATCCAGATTCAGGTAGACATGGTGGCTGCCACCCAGAATAAGTTCGGGAACAAGACCATTGACTTCTGGACCGGCTTCCCAGATGAGACAAACCAGATGAAAGCCATTTACAACAGCGGTGACGGCGTGCACATGAACAATCTTGCGCACCGCATTCTATTTGAGCGGGTGGTGGCCATGAACATAGACCAAGCCATCATATCTCAAAACCCTTTGGGTAGTTCTCAAGAGGCAAACCCGTCTCTGTACAGAATTTACCCCAACCCTAGCACTGGACAAATTTTCATTCAGCCCAAAGACGGCCACCCCATTCAGAGAGTCACGCTGCATACGCTTACCGGCCAAGTAGCCTTAGAGATAGGACCAGACAAAAACCTGGGTCTTACAGTTGATGCGTCTGCTCTAACCAAAGGTATGTACCTCTTGCAGATACATACACAGCAGGCTACTTACACCTCCAGAGTAATCCTTCACTAAAACCCATATTACTTTCTTCTCACACTAACTTATTATTCCAAAACATTAAAAAACCTGCTTATGAAACGTTTATCTAACCATTGGAGCACCCTGCTAGCGGCACTGGTCCTTTTATGTTTTACCGCCTGCGGCGATGATGACAGCGCACCGGAACCAACTAAATTTGAGTTGAAGTCTTTGATGGCAGGCACTATTAACCTTAATACGGCAACGGCTGCCACTAATGTGCCAACAGATGCCACCATTAAGGCCACCTTTTCAACCAACGTAGACGCTGCTACCGCTACCAACACGGTTGTGACTCTTAAAAAGCAGGGTGAAACCGCCAATGTTCCGGCTATGGTAACTGTTACGGGCATGGAAGTAACGCTAGCGCCCAATGCAGCACTAACCGCAGGAACAACCTATACACTTAGCATTGGCGCCATTAAATCTTCTGACGGCCAAACAATGGCGGCCATGAGCAAGAACTTCACTACCGCCGGCACTGCGCCCCTCCCTGGCACGGTGGCCCATTGGTCATTTGACGGGAATACCAATGCCGTGGTGGGGAATTACAATCCATCGGCCAGCATTGACATCACCTATGGCCCAGACCGTAAAAACCAGGCCAACAAAGCAGCAGTTTTCAACGGGTCTACTTCTATCATAGAGATTGACAACGGAAGCCAATTATTGAATGCCAGCAATTTCACCCTTAGTTTCTGGATGAAGTTGAATTCAGATAATGGCAACAGAGACCATTTTGTGATGGGCCTAGGTGCTTTTCATGGCTTAGGGATGGAAGTTCCAAAAACTTATGGCCTCTTTAAAGTAGTAGCCCAATATGAATGGGCAGACGGCAGAACAGGTGCCAATGACTTTGTATTTAACGGTGACGGAAAAAACAAAGATAACGGGGGCTGGGCAGCCATTGAAACTGAAAAAGATTTAACAAATACCGGTGGGGTAGCTGGACTGCTGAAAGATAAATGGGCCCACGTCACGTTTGTTTTCAATAGTGCCACCAAGTCAAGGTTCCTGTATATCAACGGCGAACTCATGGAGAAAGACAACTTTACCTTATTGCCAGACGGTGACCTGAAGACGGCCAAAGGCCTTAAATTCAATGGGAACACTGAGGTGCAAAACAAACTGGCGTTTGGGTTTAACCAGGCAAGAGGCGGCATTATGTGGGCAAATGAACCTTGGGGCGGTTATCAATTCCCAACGGCTAACCATTTCAAAGGAAGCTTAGACGAGATTAGAATATTCCATTCCGCCTTAACCGCAACTGAGGTGCAGGCTATGTATAACTCTGAGAAATAATCAACTGCAGCTTTCTGTTTTCAGGTTGTTTTTCCAAAACTAGCCAGAAAACAGAAAGCTGCTTTTCTACCTCCCCCTACACACGTACCTGTCAACTATACCTTCTTTTTATCCCCCGATTGTGTCTTTCATGCCCAGTCATCAACAACTACCTATTGCCATGCCCATGAAGAAACTTGCTGCCCTCTTCTTCACTTTTTGTTTATTTCTTCCTGTAGGAGTACAAGCCCAGAAAAAAAGAAATTCTGCCCAAAGCACCGTTTCCAGACCCCAGAATCTATCAGATGAACAACTGCTGGACCTGGTGCAGAAGCAGACCTTTAAATACTTCTGGGACTTTGGCCACCCCGTAAGTGGCATGGCGCGCGAGCGCAGCAATACCTCCTTTGACTACGGCAATGAAGTAGTAACCACCGGCGGCACCGGCTTTGGCGTGATGTCCATTATTGTAGCCGCAGAACGCGGCTGGATTACCCGTCAACAGGCTGCAGAGCGCACCCTTAAAATTGTGAACTTCCTGCAAAAGGCAGACATGTTCCATGGCGTATTCCCGCATTGGCTCAATGGCGCAACAGGCAAAGTGATTCGGTTCAGCCCCAAAGATGATGGCGGCGATTTAGTAGAGACATCACTCCTGTTTCAGGGGTTACTGACTTCTAAACAGTATTTCACCCAGAACAACCCCATAGAAAACCAGCTCCGCAACAAAATTCAGGGGCTCTGGGATGGCATTGAGTGGAACTGGCACACCCAGGGTGGGCAACATGTGCTGTACTGGCACTGGAGCCCCAACAACGGCTGGAGCATGAACCACCAGATCAGAGGCTGGAACGAATGCCTGATTACCTATGTATTGGCCGCTGCATCGCCACGCTATTCCATTTCTCCGCAGGTGTACCACCAAGGCTACGCCACCAGCAACCACTTCCGGAATGACCGGGAGTACTACAACATAAAGCTGCCGCTGGGCTTTGACTACGGCGGGCCTCTGTTCTTCTCGCACTACTCGTTCCTGGGCCTTGACCCCCGCGGTTTAAAAGACAATTACGCAGACTACTGGGAGCAGAACAAAAACCACACCCTCATCAACCGTGCCTATTGCCTGGACAATCCCAAAAAATACAAAGGCTACGGCCCTAACAGCTGGGGGCTTACCGCCTCAGACAGTTACCGCGGCTACGCCGCCCATTCGCCTACTGAAGATTTAGGCGTGATTACCCCTACCGCCGCTCTGTCTGCCTTCCCTTACACGCCAGAATATTCTATGCAGGCGCTCAGACATTTCTACAACAACCTGGGTGATAAAATCTGGGGCGAATATGGCTTTGTAGATGCCTTTAGTGAGCACCACAACTGGTACGCCAATTCCTACCTGGCCATTGACCAGGGCCCTATCATTGTCATGATTGAGAACTACCGCACCGGTCTGCTCTGGAAGCTCTTCATGGCGAACCCGGATGTGCAGAACGGCTTGAAGAAGCTGAACTTCAAAAGCGACAAAATCCAGGGGGAGGCAAGTAAATGAGAAAGACGTTTTTCCTTTTCTTCCTTCTCATAGGGCTTGGAGCGCAGGCGCAGCAAAAGCAGCAAACCTACTGCAACCCCATGAACCTGGACTACGGCTACACGCCCATCCCTGACTTCACCCAGTCTGGGAAGCACCGCGCCACCGCAGACCCGGTCATTGTGACTTACAAAGGCGACTACTACCTTTTCTCCACCAACCAGTGGGGCTACTGGTGGAGCAGTGATTTGTACCACTGGAATTTTGTCTCTAAGTCGTTCCTGAAGCCGCACCACAAGGTCTATGATGACCTCTGTGCGCCCGCCGTGTTTGTGATGGGTGACACCATGCTGGTTTTCGGGTCTACGCATGAGAAAAACTTTCCGCTCTGGATGAGCACCAACCCCAAAGGCAACGAGTGGAAGGAAGCCGTGGAGCCGTTTGAGGTAGGTGCCTGGGACCCGGCGTTTTTCCTGGATGACGACGGCCGCCTGTACCTCTACTGGGGCAGCAGCAACGTGCACCCGCTCTACGGCATAGAGATAGACCGCAAGTCCTTTAAACCTAAGGGTGAGAAGAAAGAGCTCATTCACCTGAACCATGAAAAGTTTGGCTGGCAGCGGTTTGGCGAGTACTTAGACAACACCTTTCTGGACCCGTTCATGGAAGGTGCCTGGGTGACCAAACACAACGGCAAGTATTATCTGCAGTATGGCGCGCCCGGCACTGAGTTCAGCGGCTACGCCGATGGCGTGCAGGTAAGCGACCACCCATTGGGGCCGTTCAAACCGCAGCCGCACAACCCGTTTGCCTACAAGCCCGGTGGCTTTGCAAGAGGTGCCGGGCACGGCAACACCTTTCAGGATCAATGGAACAACTGGTGGCACGTGTCTACCATGGTCATCTCGGTGAAGAACAACTTTGAGCGGCGGCTGGGCGTGTGGCCCGCCGGGTTTGACAAAGACGGGGTGCTGTACAGCAATGCCACCTTCGGGGATTACCCGCACTACCTGCCCAATGGCCCCGCTGACCACCTCAAAAGCCGCTTCACCGGCTGGATGCTCCTCAACTACAACAAGCCGGTGACCGTATCTTCCACCCTGGCGGCCTACGCACCCAACTACGCGGTAGACGAAAGCATTAAAACCTACTGGAGCGCCGCCACCGGAAACAAAGGCGAATGGATTCAAACCGATTTAGGTGCTTTGAGCACCGTGAGAGCCATCCAACTCAACTACGCCGACCAGGACGCTGAGTTCCTGGGCAAACAAACCAACACCTACCACCAATACAAAATCTACCACTCTACAGACGGTAAAAAGTGGAAAATGCTGGTAGACAAAAGCCAGAACAAGACAGATGTACCGCATGACTACATAGAGCTGCCCCAGGCTGTGAAAACCCGCTACCTTAAGCTGGAGAACATTCATATGCCCACCGGCAAGTTTGCCATCAGCGGGTTCAGGGTGTTCGGCAACGGCACGGGCGCCAAGCCTAAGCCAGTGAACAACCTGGTGGTGTTGCGCACTGAGAAAGACAAGCGCAGCGCCTGGCTCAAGTGGTCACAGTCGCCAGACGCGTATGCCTACAACATTTATGTGGGCATTGCGCCAGACAAGCTCTACAATGCCATCATGGTGCACGGCAGCGGCGAGTACTACTTCAAAGGCATGGACAAAGACTTGCCCTACTACTTTCAGATAGAGTCTATCAACGAGAACGGCGTCTCTGAGAGAAGCGCTGTTATTGAGTCAAAATAACGTTGCGTTTTGGGCCTTTTTTTCAGAAAACAGGCCCAAAACAGAGAAGGCAGCCTTAGCTACAACAGAAAGGGCCACCCTCTTCAAATACCCCTAGCTTAAAGATTACCCATTACAAAACACGCATGAAAATGAGAAATGTGACCACCCTTGCCCTGGTTTTGCTTTTAAGCGGAAGCTGCACGCAGATGAATCCGCAGAAACCAACGGCCATAGCCACTGAAACCGGGAAACCCCAACCCGAAACCAGCACCCCTACCAATACCGGCAAGCCGCAAGATGCCAAAATGAAGAAATTCATTGATGACCTCATGGCCAAAATGACACTGGAGGAGAAGATTGGGCAGCTGAACCTGGTGTCGGTGGGTTTTACCGTAACCGGCCCCGTGGTAAGCGAGAACGTAGACGAGAAAATCACCAAAGGCCTGGTGGGCGGCGTGTTCAATACCTTCACCCCCATTGCCGTGCGCAAACTGCAGGAGAAAGCCATTAGCCAATCGCGCCTCAAGATTCCGCTGCTGTTTGGGTATGATGTGATACACGGCCACCGCACCATCTTCCCTATGCCCATTGGCCTGGCCGCCAGCTGGGATTTGGCCGCCATTGAGCGCAGTGCCCGTATCTCAGCTGACGAGGCTTCGGCCGACGGCCTGAACTGGGTGTTCTCGCCCATGGTAGACATTGCCCGTGACGCCCGCTGGGGCCGTATTTCTGAGGGCTCCGGTGAAGACACATATCTCACCTCCCAGATTGCCAAAGCCATGGTACACGGGTATCAGGGCGCTGATCTGGCGGCCTACAACACGGTCATGGCCTGCGTGAAGCATTTTGCCTTGTACGGCGCCGCCGAAGCGGGTCGTGATTACAACACCACAGACATGAGCGACCGCCGCATGTTTGACGAATATTTACCGCCCTACAAAGCTGCCCTGGATGCAGGCGCCGCCAGCGTGATGTCTTCGTTCAATGATATCAACGGCGTACCCGCCACCGGCAACAAATGGCTCATGACTGATTTGCTGCGCAAGCAGTGGGGTTTTGACGGCTTAGTAGTGACAGACTATACTGCTATTAACGAACTCATTCCGCATGGCATGGGCAAAAACGAGTATGAGGTAGCCAAAGTAGCCTTGGATGCCGGTATTGACATGGACATGGTGGGCGAGGTGTTCCTGCAGCACCTGAACCAGCTGGTGAAGGACGGGAAGATAACCGAAGAACAGATCAACGTGGCCTGCCGCCGTATTCTGGAGGGCAAGTACAAGCTGGGCTTGTTTGAAGACCCGTACCGCTACGCCAACGAGCAGCGGGCCAAGGAAACCCTGCTCAAAAAAGAGTACCGTGACGCCGCCCGTGACATTGCCCGCCGCACACTGGTGCTCCTGAAAAACCAGAACCAGACGCTCCCGCTTAAGAAAACCGGCTCTATTGCGTTGGTGGGCCCATTGGTAAAAAGCCAGATTGACCAGCTGGGTAACTGGAACGGCGCCGGCGACTACAAGCAGGCCATCAGCGTAGAGCAGGGAATCAGAAACGTAGCCCCTAACGTAAAAATCACCTACGCCAAAGGCGCGAACATTGCCAGCGACACCCTCATGCTCAAACGCCTGAACGCCCACGGCGGCATGCTGGAGATTGACCCACGCTCGCCTCAGGAAATGATACGCGAAGCCGTGCAGGTAGCAAAAAAAGCAGAGGTAGTGGTAGCCGTGGTAGGCGAGTCACAAGGCATGACCGGTGAGGCTTCCAGCCGCGCTGACATTACCTTGCCTGGTCACCAGTTAGATCTCTTGAAAGCCCTCAAAGCCACGGGCAAGCCGCTGGTAGTGGTGCTGATGAACGGCCGGCCCTTAGCCCTGAAGTGGGAAAATGACAACGCAGATGCCATGCTGGAAACCTGGTTTGCCGGTACGGAGGGGGGTAACGCCATTGCTGATGTTCTCTTCGGGAATTATAACCCGTCTGGTAAAATCACCGCCACCTTCCCGGTATCTGTGGGGCAGTTGCCTATCTATTACAGCCACAAAGCCACGGGCCGCCCGTATGCAGGTCAGCTGCTGGACAAATACAAATCGCGTTACTTAGACGTGCCCAATGAGCCGCTGTACCCGTTTGGTTTTGGCTTGAGCTACACCAGTTTTTCATACACGGCCCCAACCCTGAGCAGCAGCACCATGAAAGCCGGCGGTAACTTAACCGTAAGTGTGCAGGTGAAAAACACCGGCAACTTTGACGGCGAAGAAGTGGTGCAGCTGTACGTGCAGGACTTGATAGGCTCCGTTTCCAGACCGGTGAAAGAGTTGAAGCACTTCAAGAAGATTTTCCTCAAGAAAGGCGAAACCCAAACCGTCACCTTTACCTTGTCTGAAGAAGACCTCAAGTTCCATGACATCAACATGAACTACGTGGCCGAGCCGGGTGACTTCAAGGTGTACGTGGGCACCAACTCCCGTGACGTACAGGCGGCTCCCTTTACGTTAGTTAAATAAGTTGAACTTTGCGTTTTTGGGCTGTTTTTGTAAAAACAGCAAAAAAACGCATTTCTATTTCCTTTAAAGACTATCCTTCTCCCAAAACCCATGAACATGCAGGCGTTCAAAAACAGAGTTCTCTGGCTACTTTTCCTGTTGCTGGCTTTTTCATCAGCCCAGGCCCAGGAGTTAGCGCTATATGAATACAAGCAGTTTGTCTCTGGAACAGACACCCTCCACTACCGCATTCTGTACCCCAAAAACTTTGACGCCAACAAAAAGTACCCGGTGCTCTTCTTCCTGCATGGCGCGGGGGAGCGGGGCAGCAACAATGAATCACAGTTGGCGCACGGCGGAAAGCTGTTTTTGCGGGATAGTATCCGGCAGCAGTTTCCGGCCATTGTCATCTTTCCGCAGTGCCCCAAAGACAGCTACTGGTCAAATGTGAACATTGTCACCGAGCCGGGCGGCAAGCGCCACTTCAACTTTCTCACCGGCTGTACCCCTATGCCGCCCATGCAGCTCCTGCAGAACCTGGTGAGGCAAACCCGCGCCCAGAAGTATGTAGACAAAGACAGAATGTACGTGGGCGGACTGTCTATGGGCGGCATGGGTACGTTTGAACTGCTTCGGCGGGAGCCTAAGCGGTTTGCCGCCGCCTTTGTGATCTGCGGCGGAGACAACGTAGACAATGCCAAGAAGTACAAGAAAGTGCCGCTTTGGGTCTTCCACGGAGGCAAGGATGATATTGTGGAGCCGCATTTATCTGCCCGCGTGGTGACCAGACTGCAGGAGATGGGTGCCAAAGAGGTCAAGCACACCGTGTACCCCAACGCCAACCACAACAGCTGGGACGCTACCTTTGCCGAACCGGCGCTGCTGCCGTGGCTGTTCTCGCAGGAGAAGTGATTTGTACAAACTCCTGCTCAAGACTTGAGACGTAGACGCATATGCAAAAGCCCCTGCTACCATTAGTAACAGGGGCTTTTGCATATCTTAAAGGGCATAACCCTGAAAAGTATTGATTCTTCTTAGTAGATATGTTTTCTGTTTTCGCGTTTCTTGAAGAACAGCCCGAAAACAGAAAACTACGAGTTGCCCAACATTCTGGCGTTCATCTGCGCCGCAAACGCATCATTCTCCTCCCGGCCCGCTTTCCTCCTTTCCTCAGAAGAGCCGTAGCCTACCTCCAATTCGCCAGTATCTATGCGTTGCATCACCGAGTCTGCGAATTCATTGAGGGGTACGCCAAACGTATGCAACCCCACCCCGCCCAAATCTGTGTTGACCGCAGGCGGCACTAGCTCCACCACTTCCACAGAAGTCTTAGACAGCAGAAACCGCAAAGACATGGTGTAGGAGTGCAGCGCCGCTTTGGTGGCGCAGTACACCGGCGCGAAGGCAGCGGGTGTAAAGGCCAGCCCAGAGGTCACATTGATAATTGCCGCCTTCTCCTGCCGCCGCAGGTGCGGAATAAACAGGTGGCACAGGTGAATGGGTGCTTCTACATTTATCAACAGCTCCTGCTGCGTCTCGCCCCACGCCTCCTGCTGCTCCACCGGGTTGATGCGGCGCTGAATACCGGCGTTGTTCACCAGCACGTTCAGGGCAGGAAATTCTTTGGTGGTCCACTCCATTAGGGCAATACGGTCACTTTCTTTGGCCACATCACAGACAATGGTGTGCAGGGCCGGATGCTGCTGCTTCGCCTCATTCAATTTATCAGCACGGCGGCCGCAGATGATCACGGTGCTTCCGGCTTTTAAGAAGCGTTCAGCAATGGCTAACCCAATCCCGGAGGCGCCTCCGGTTACTAAAACGGTATTTCCTGCTAGTCTCATAGATCTTGATTCAACGGTAAGTCTTTGATCAGGAGTACGCGCCCAGCATTCTGTGGTTCCTGTGCATTAGAAGCAGTTTGACAGTTTTTCTATCCTTACTTATTAATTCTTTTTGAAAATGCTCAGGAAAATCTCCATCTTCCTGCAGAAAACCAACACGTTACCATTTACCCCCAATGCGTATGAGAAAAATCCTACCCTATCTCCCCCTGCTTCTCCTCCTGCCCCTGCTCAGCCTGGCCCAGTCACCCAAGCGGGAGTTCAGAGGCGCCTGGATTGCCACCTACTCAAACATTGACTGGCCCAACAAGTCGCAGACGCCTGCCCAGCAGCAGGCTGCTTTAAAAACCATTCTAGATGAACACAAAGCCACTGGCATCAATGCCATCTTCTTACAGGTCAGGAGCCAGTCTGATGCACTTTACCTGAGCCAACTGGAGCCCATCTCTGCAGACCTCACCGGCACCCAGGGCAAGCTGCCTTCCCCGCTTTGGGACCCGCTGCAGTTTGCCATAGAAGAAAGCCACAAACGCGGCATGGAACTGCACGCCTGGCTCAACCCCTACCGGGCTATAGGCAACGTGGCCAACCTGGAAAGTTTTACTGGCAGCCATGTGGCCAAGCAGCACCCGGAGTGGTTGATAACCTCTGGGTCTCTTCGTACCCTGGACCCCGGCCTCCCTGCGGTGCGCAACTACATCATGGCCGTCATTGCCGACATCATCAAACGCTATGATGTAGACGGAATCCACTTTGATGACTACTTCTACCCCAACGCTACGTTTGACGATAATGCTACCTTCACCGCCCACCCGCGCGGGTTCACCAACCAGGCAGACTGCGCCGGGACAATGTGAATCTTCTGGTAAAGCGGGTGCATGATACCATCAATGATCTGAAGCCCTGGGTGAAATTCGGGATTTCGCCCTCTGGCATTTACCGCAACAGCACTGACCCGGCCATAGGTACCAATACCTCTGGTTTGCAGCACTATTCTGCGTTGTATGCAGATTCCCGTAAATGGCTGCAGGAAGGCTGGATTGACTACCTGGCACCGCAGGTGTACTGGTACATTGGCCAGCCGGGGGCGAACTACGGGGTGGTGGTGCCGTGGTGGAACAACAATGCCTTTGGCAGGCACATCTACATTGGCCTGGCTGGCTACAAAGTGAATGACCCGGCACAGGGAACCAGCTGGGCAGATCCCCAGCAGATCCCTAACCAGGTGCGCATGAACCGGCAACTGGCAAATGTGTACGGGCAGGCCATTTACAATACCAGCAGTTTGCGCAGCTCCAGCAAACTGGGCATGAGAGACTCGTTGCGGCTCTTTTTATATAAAAAACCAGCCTTGCTACCCAACATGCCGTGGCGGGACGCCACCCCTCCGGCTGCCCCAACTGCTCTCACGGCACAAAGGTTTGACACAGACTCAGTTGCCCTTTCCTGGGCGGCTCCCGCAGCGGTGGCTAATGAGCTGGACAAGGTGAAACAGTATGCCGTTTACCGCTCAGAAAGCCCAGCGATTGATCTCACCACCACTGACCATCTCATTGCCATCACCAACACCAGTGCCGTGGGCTTCAAAGACAAGGTGCCAGACGTCACCAGAAACTATTACTATGCTGTTACGGCCCTGGACCGTTTCCACAATGAGAGCACCCTGTCAAATATTACCAGCAGCACCCTCACAGCCTCCAGAGAAGAAAGCGGGGTCTTCTCCTCTGCCCTGGCCGCCTTTCCCAACCCGTTTTTTGGGGAGCGCCTCACCATCCGTTTCAGTCTGTGGCACACAGACCCCGCCGCAGAACTGGCAGTGTATGATCTCTATGGAAGGAAAGTGCAACAGGTTTACAGCGGCCGACTGGAGGGTCAGAAAGAACACCAGTTTGACATTGCTACCCAACCACTACAGGGGCGGGTCTTCCTCATCAGGTTGATGACCGCCGGCAAGGTCTACACTGCTAAAGTGATCAGAGGCTACTAAGCAGAAAGGGAGCATCTTTCCTGCCATAAATCAATCGCGTTGCTGTTTTTCTTAAAACAGGCCAAAAACGCCGATTGATTCTGACCTGCAGTTTCTTTGACTGCATGCCCTCGGTTTACTATCTCTACTCTAGGCTAG
>NZ_LRMM01000080.1 GCF_001647275.1 Rufibacter ruber
GGCTGTTTTTCATAAAACAGCCCCAAAACAGGGGATTTTATTTAAGTGGCTTCGCTTTTATACCCAAACTGTTCTGTAACAATTGCTGTCTCTGCCCTTCAGCAGAATATGATACAGGAATTCCGTAGAAGCAATTTATCTGACTTAGTGCACAGAAAGTCAGCTTTTTAAAACCTAAATGTTGAATTTTTGGCTGGTTCTGCTGAAAAAAGGCTCCTTTTTCTCCAGACCGTTAAAAAATGGCCTCTGGGGAGCTAAGATTTTTTTCGCCCTGCTTTTTCACAAATTCAAAATTTAAGCATTTAAAAAGATCAATATTTTATTAATGTAACAGCACAACCCTCCTGGCTATAATATATTATCAACCTAACAAGCGTTTTGGTATCATTATTAAAAATTTAAACTTGTTTCTTTAGGAATTTATTTTCAAATTACTCTTTCACCCGACTACAAACAAGACAAGAAAGAGTAAATGAATCAGGCTGATGAGTTGAAAAAAGGGCTGTATACGCCCGAATTAGAGCACGACGCATGCGGGGTTGGATGTGTGGTAAACCTGGATGGGCAGAAGTCTCACGCCACCGTGAAAGATGCGCTCACCATGCTCAAAAACATGGAGCACCGCGGTGCCACCGGCAGCGACCCCGAGACGGGAGACGGCGCCGGAATTCTGGTGCAGTTGCCGCATGAGTTTTTCAGAAAGGAACTGGCGGAGTTTGCCATTACCCTTCCGGCTGAGGGCAGCTACGGTGTGGGCATGGTTTTCTTTCCGGCGGTGTATGAGGTACGCGAGAAATCAAGGAAGATCCTGAACAACTGCCTCCGCAAGCTTGGCCTGAGTTTGCTGGGGTATCGTCTGGTGCCGGTAAACGGCCAGGTGCCCGGCCACGGGGCCAAAGCCGTGGAGCCGTATATTGAGCAGGTGTTTGTGCAGCCGGTAGACCCTACCATCAAAGGCGAAGACCTGGAGCGCAAATTGTTTGTGCTGCGCAACCTCATCAGCAATGAAACCAAGAAAAACGTGCGCGGTGAAAACGGCCTGTTTTACATTGCCTCTTTCTCCAGCCGCACCATTATCTATAAAGGCCAGCTCAAGACTGATCAGTTAGAGAAGTATTACCACGACCTGCGCCACCCGGAGTTCAAATCGGCGATAGCGGTGGTGCACTCACGCTTCTCTACCAACACCTTCCCTAACTGGCGACTGGCCCAGCCGTTCCGGTTTATTGCCCACAACGGCGAGATCAACACCATACGCGGGAACGTGAACAAGATGAAGTCAAAGGAAGCGCTTATGTCTTCCCCCCTCTTCACCCAGGAGGAGATGCAGTGGCTCATCCCTATCACCAACCCGGAAGACTCTGACTCGGCCAATCTAGACGCCTTGGTAGAACTGCTGACCTTGTCTGGAAGGCCGTTGCCGCATGTGATGATGATGCTGGTGCCAGAGGCCTGGCAGAACAATTCCCACATGGACACCTATAAAAAGGCGTTCTATAAATTTCATGCGTCGTTGATGGAGCCCTGGGATGGCCCCGCCGCCCTTTTCTTCACAGACGGCACCCAGATTGGCGCCACCCTTGACCGTAACGGCCTGCGCCCAGTGCGCTACTGCCTCACCAAGCAAGGCCGCCTGATTATGGCCTCAGAGGCGGGTGCGCTGAGTGTTGACCCCAAAGATGTAGTCAAACGTGGCCGTCTGCAACCGGGCAAGATGCTGTTGGCAGACATTTCTGAAGGGCGTATCTATGAGGACGAGGAAATCAAAGCCAAAGTCTGTAATGACAAACCCTACTTTGACTGGATTCAGAAGAACCGGGTCAAACTGCGTCTTCGGCCAGAGCCCAAGGTGTTGTTGGAGCCCTGTTCCCCAGAAGAACTGCGCCAGCGCCAGAAAGCCTATGGCTACACCCGGGAAGACCTCAAAATGATTGTGGAGCCCATGGCCGCCACCGGGTATGAACCGGTAGGCAGTATGGGATCAGACACGCCGCTGGCGGTTCTCTCGCAGCAGAGCCAGCACGTTTCCAGCTATTTCAAGCAGTTCTTCGCGCAGGTGAGCAACCCGCCTATTGACTCTATACGGGAGCGGTTGGTCATGTCTCTGTTCACCCGCGTGGGCGAGTCTCTGAACATCTTAGATGAAAGCGAGGCGCACACCCACCAGATCCATATCTCCCAGCCCGTGCTGGACCCGGTAGAGTTCCAAAAGCTGGTGTTCCTGAAAGAGGAAGGCTTTGAGCACCAGACCATAGACGCCACCTTTTCTACAAGAGAAACCGGCAACCTGCAGCGGGATATTGACCGCATCTGTGCTGAGGCTGAGGCCGCCGTACGGGCGGGCAAGAAAATCCTGATCATCTCCAACCGCAA
Organism: Rufibacter ruber; assembly: GCF_001647275.1. Lineage (GTDB taxonomy): Bacteria > Bacteroidota > Bacteroidia > Cytophagales > Hymenobacteraceae > Nibribacter > Nibribacter ruber_C. The sequence goes on from NZ_LRMM01000080.1 coordinate 2,374, forward strand.
TGTGCAGGAGCAGCGCGCGGCTATCCCTTCACTATTGGCCGTGGGTGCCGTACACCACCACCTCATTGAGAAGCGCATCAGAACCAAGGCGGGTCTGGTGGTAGAGGCCGGTGACGCCTGGGAAACCCACCACTTTGCCACCATCATTGGGTACGGGGCCAGCGCGGTGTATCCGTTTTTGGTGTATGACACCATCAAGAGCCTGCATGACCAGCAGAAGCTGGACAACACGCAGCCGTACACCCACTACTTCCAGAACTTTATCTACGCGGTAGACAACGGCTTGCTGAAAATCCTTTCTAAAATGGGAATCAGTACGCTGCAGTCTTACCAAAGCTCTCAGATTTTTGAGATTCTGGGGTTAGGTCAGGAGGTGATTGAGAAATGCTTCAAAGGCACCACCAACCGCTTAGAAGGCTTGAACTTTGAGGACCTGGAGCGTGAGGCACTGACCAAGCACCAGAGCGCGTACCCAGACCTGGAGAACCTGCTGGAGTCTGGCGGTTATTACCAGTGGCGCCGTGACGGCGAAGAGCATTTGCTTACGCCCAAGGTGATTCACCTTCTGCAGAAGTCTACCCGTCTCAATGATTACCTCTTATATAAGGAGTATTCCAAGTCCATACGGGAGCACCAGCAGCAGACCACCATCACCCTGCGCAACCTGTTTGAGTTCCGTAAACGGCAGTCAGTGCCGTTGGAGGAGGTGGAACCGGTTTCGGCCATCTTGAAGCGGTTTGCTACGGGAGCCATGTCGTTCGGGTCCATCTCGTATGAGGCACACAGCACGCTGGCCATTGCCATGAACCGCATTGGAGGCAAAAGCAACAGCGGCGAGGGCGGCGAAGACGAGGCCCGTTACATCAGAAAAGCCAACGGTGACTCTGAGATTTCACGGGTGAAACAGGTGGCCTCCGGCCGATTTGGCGTCACCAGCCATTATTTGGCCAATGCCGATGAAATACAGATCAAAATCGCCCAAGGGGCGAAACCTGGTGAGGGCGGACAGTTGCCCGGCCACAAGGTAGACCACTGGATTGCCCGTGTGCGCTGCTCTACGCCCGGCGTAGGCTTGATTTCGCCGCCGCCGCACCATGACATCTACTCCATTGAAGACCTCAAGCAGCTGATCTTTGATCTGAAGAATGCCAACCCAAAGGCGCGCATCAACGTGAAGCTGGTGGCGGAGGCTGGGGTAGGTACCATCGCCTCGGGCGTAGCCAAAGCCAAGGCAGATGCCATCATGATCTCAGGTGCAGACGGCGGAACGGGCGCCAGTCCGTTGAGCTCCATCCGGCACACCGGGTTGCCCTGGGAGATTGGCTTGGCTGAGGCGCACCAGACCTTGCTTAAAAACAACCTCCGTAGCCGCGTGGTCTTGCAAACCGATGGTAAGATTCTCACCGGCTATGACCTGGCGGTTGCCACGCTTTTAGGTGCCGAGGAATACGGCGTAGCCACGGCGGCCCTGATTGTGGAAGGCTGTATTATGATGCGCAAATGCCATCTGAATACCTGCCCCGTAGGCATTGCCACCCAAAACCCCGAGCTGCGCAATCTCTTTACCGGAGACCCAGACCACGTGGTGAACCTGTTTACCTTCCTGGCCATGGAGCTGCGCCAGATCATGGCCTCTCTGGGCTTCAGAACCATTAATGAGATGGTGGGTCAGTCACAGGTGCTGAAAATCAGAACCGATCTGAACCACTGGAAACTCAAAAATCTGGACCTGTCGCCTATTCTGCACCAGGAGTACATCCCCAGAAATGTGGGTACCTACAAGCAGATTGAGCAGGACCACGAGATAGCCAAAGTGCTGGACAAGAAATTGATAAGGGACCTCAAGAAGGGCAACACTGAGACAGAGTACCGCATCATCAACGTAGACCGCTCGGTGGGCACCATGCTGTCTTATGAAATCTCCAGAAACTTCGGAAAACATGGCTTGCCTGAGGATTCTTTTAAAACCACGTTCTATGGTTCTGCCGGGCAGAGCTTTGGGGCGTTCCTGGCTCCGGGTGTCACGTTCAGATTATTCGGCGAAGCCAATGACTACTTAGGCAAAGGACTTTCTGGCGGGAAACTGATCCTGCAGCCGTTCAAAGAAAGTGCGTACCTGGCGCACGAGCACATCATCACCGGCAACGTGGCCCTGTATGGCGCCACCTCAGGCAAAGTCTACATTAACGGCATGGCGGGAGAGCGCTTCTGCGTGCGCAACTCCGGCGCTGAGGCGGTGGTGGAAGGCATTGGCGACCACGGCTGTGAGTATATGACCGGTGGCAAAGTGCTGGTGCTGGGTGAGATTGGGAAGAACTTTGCGGCCGGTATGAGCGGCGGACAAGCCTACCTCTACGCGCCTGAACCTAGCCACGTGGAGCAATGCAACCTGGACATGGTGGCACTGGAAGAACCAGACACTGATGATCTGCTCTGGATTGTGCAGAAACTGCAGGAGCATGTGTCCTACACCGGCAGTGTGCTGGCCAGAGAGTTCCTGGATAACTGGGAAACCCACCGCCACCACTTTGTGAAAGTAATGCCGCATGACCTCAAGAAGGCCCTGCAAGTAAAAGAAGCTGAAACCGAAAAAGCCTTGGTATAATGGGAAAGCCAGATGGATTCTTAAAATATAACCGTGAGGTGCCTGGCACCCGCGACCCGAAAGCACGCATCAACGACTCAAACGAGATTTACCTTCCGTTCCCGGAAGACAAGACCAAACAACAGGCTAGCCGCTGCATGGACTGCGGCATTCCGTTCTGCCACAACGGCTGCCCGCTGGGTAACCTGATTCCGGATTTTAATGATGCGGTGACAGAGGGGGATTGGGAACGGGCGGTACGCGTACTGTACAGCACCAACAACTTCCCGGAGTTTACCGGCCGGGTCTGCCCCGCGCCCTGCGAAAGCAGCTGCGTACTGTCTATCAACAAACCGGCCGTGGCCATTGAACACATAGAAAAGTCTATTGCAGAGAAGTCGTTTGAGCTGGGGTTGGTGAAACCGCAGCCACCAGCCTACCGGACAGGTAAGAAAGTGGCCGTAGTGGGTTCCGGCCCCGCCGGACTGGCCGCCGCGGCCCAATTAAACAGAGCCGGCCATAAGGTAACCGTCTATGAGAAAGACGAGAAAGCGGGGGGCTTGCTGCGCTACGGCATTCCTGATTTCAAGCTGGAGAAATGGACCATTGACCGCCGTTTGGCTATTCTGGAAGAGGAAGGCATCAAGTTTAAACTGAACCGCCGTATTGGCGAAGATACTACCTTAAAGAAACTGTACCGCAAGTATGACGCGGTGCTGCTGTGTATTGGCTCTTCTAAACCGCGCGCCATTGCCATTCCGGGTAACCATTTGAAAGGCATACATTTCGCCATGGATTATTTGGGTCTGCACAACCGCCGGGTAGACGGCACGCCCATTGCCCCAGAAACAGACATTAACGCCTTTGGCAAGCACGTACTGGTGATTGGCGGCGGTGACACCGGTTCTGACTGCGTGGGTACCGCCAACCGTCAGTTCGCCAAATCTATTACCCAGCTGCAGTACCGGTACATGCCCAGCACAGAGCGGCACCCTACCAATCCGTGGCCTGAGGTAGCTACTACCCTCTCTTCCTCCTCCTCGCATGAGGAAGGCTGCGAGCGCAGTTGGGGCTGGCTGAACAAAGAATTCATAGCGGATGAGAACGGGAACGTAAAAGGGCTGCGCGTGGTGGAACTGGAGTGGAAAAACCAGTCTGAGTACACTGAGAAACCTAACAGCGAGAAAATACTGCCGTGTGATCTGGCCTTGATCGCCATTGGCTACGAGCGCCCCGAGCACGATGCGTTTACCGCCAATTTCAGGTTTGACCTGGACCGCCGCGGTAACTTTAAGCTGAATGACTGGCAAACCAATGTGCCCGGTATCTTCTCGGCGGGTGACGCCTGCCGCGGTCAGTCACTGGTGGTTTGGGCTATCTCTGATGGCCGCGAAGCCGCCCGTGCCATTGATGTCTATCTGATGGGGGATTCTGAACTTCCGTCTAAAGAACTGTCAAAGTACCAGCTGTTTTAGAAAAACTAGTGCCCAGAGACTGGCACTACAAGACTCTCCTTAGTTGCTTGAGCCCCGTTCTTACCATAAGGTGAGGCGGGGCTTACTTTTTAGCCGCCTCCTCGGCAGTATGGCACTGCAGCCACTGTTCCATCTCATCAATAGACTTGAAACAGGTCACCTTCTCTGGGAGCGCGTCTGCCGGGAAATATTGCAGCATGGCCCCGCAGACCAGAACCTGGCGCAAGGTTGTTTTCTCCACCAGCTCCTCCAGGTATTCTGAAATGGGCACTTTAAACACAGGCGTGGTAAAGACTGAAAACACGTAGTCGGGCTTAAACTGCTTCACCGCCCCCAGCAGGTCACAGAACGGCAGGTGCTGCCCCAGGTACAGCGTAGAGAAACCCGCAGACCTGAACAGGTAATGCCCAAAGAGGAGCGCCACCTCATGCAGTTCCCCCTCCGGCAGGTACAGCACAATTCTGGGCGCCGACTTGTCCTGCTGAACCGGCAAGGCATCTATGGCCACCAGCATCTTCTGCCTGATCAACTGGCTCATAAAATGCTCATGGGCGGGCGTAATGTTGGCGGTCTGCCAGAGCAGGCCAATCTTACTCAGGAACGGGTACACCACCAGCCGCACTGACTGTTGAAACCCCAACTGCAGAATGGCCCGGCTCAGCACGCGCTCAAACAGCACCTCGTTCAACTCCACCATGGCCACAATGAGCTGGTTGATGAACTGCTCCTGCCCCAGCTCGTTCTCCGTGAGCTTCAATACCTCCTCGGCTACCTGCGTGGGCGGCAGCTGCGCAATTTTAGAGATTTTATAGCCTTCCTGGTACAGCAGCGCCACGTTGAGCAGGTTCTTCAGGTCAGCGTCATCATAGTAGCGTATGTTGGTGGCCGTGCGTTTAGGCTGCAACAGTTGGTAGCGCTGTTCCCAGATGCGTAAAGTGTGGGCTTTGATGCCCGAAAGATGTTCCAACTCTTTGATGGAGTAGTGCGCCACAGGAGAATGGTTAGAAAGAGAATGTAAAGTTAACGCTTCCGGCGGGCAATGTGAAAGAACTTGGGGTGAACCCACAGCATCCCGAAGGATTCTGAGCCATCTTTCCCCTTTGTTTTATGGTGCACCTTGTGCGCTATGTCCAGGGCGCGCAGGTACGTGTTGGAGGCCTTTCTGAAAATCTTGACCCTGCGGTGAATCAGCAGGTCATGCACCAGAAAATACGCCGCCCCGTACAGCGAAATGCCCACCCCAATCCAGAACCGGTAATCAAACGTCTCTGAACCGTAGATAAAGCAGAGCGCCGCAATCACCCCATAAAAGCAGAAAGACAGGTCATTGAGTTCAAACACATGGTTGTGCGGTTTGTGGTGCGACTCGTGAATGCTCCACAAGAAGCCGTGCAACACGTATTTGTGCACCGCCCACGCCACCAGTTCCATGGTTACAAAAGTCCCTAATACAATCGCCGTGTTCGTCAGCATACTCATTCAACCAACAGGTTACGGTAATGTTTAAACGGTTTGCCTATTTTTCATCGGCCTACAGGCAAAAACTCCCCAGAAGAGATTAACATACGCCTCACAGTTTCTGTTTCCGGCCTGTTTTCTGCAAAACAGCTCCAAAACGGCAACTGAGCAACAGGTCGTCTTTCTATCCTTACTTCCCAATTCTTACTTCCTCTTGCAGGTGGGGCGTGCCCCTGCGGGTCGGGCTATGCGCTGCAAGTCCTCGCTCACGCTGCGGGCTTTCCGCTGCTATCCCTCACGCATGCGCGGCAGGGCGCATTTCTGTTTTCGCCTGTTTTCGGAAAAACAGGCCGAAAACGCAACGCCTTTGCCCGGGCCACGGTCTACTGCGGCACCGGGCAAGTACACGGCAGCTGCGCCTAAACACGTGCGGGTGGCTACACCGGTAGCAGGAACTTTTAGTTCCTGCCGGTTTCTATCACAGCATAAAGGCAGCGGGGGTTACAACTGCTTCAGGGGGAGCAATATTCCAGTTTCACCACGTTAACGGCTGCTTGTCCAGGAACGACTGAATGCCCCGCTGGCAGTCATCTGTGGCCCGGGCAAAGGCGTTGCGTTCAGCGGCGTAACTGAGGGCGTCTTTCAGCGGCAACTCCTGCACGCGGGCTATCATTTCCTTGGTGACTTCCATAGACTGCCCCGAGTTCTGCACGCACAGCTTGTGGGCCAGGTCTTTCACCGTCTGCGCCAGTTCCTCTTCTGGCACCACCGCATTCACCAACCCAAACTCCCGGGCCCGCTCCGCAGAAATGAGGTCGCCGGTCAGGAGCAGCTCTTTCGCACGGGCTTCACCTATTTTCCGGAGCAGAAAAACTTTGACAATGGCAGGCAGAAACCCAATCTTCACCTCTGTGTAGCCAAATTTGGCCCCGGGCACGGTATAGGTGAAATCACAGACGGTGGCCAGGCCGCAACCGCCGGCAATGGCATGCCCGTGCACCTGCGCAATGACTACTTTCTTGAGCGTGTAAATCTGGTAAAACAGCTGCATGAGGTGCGTAGAGTCTTCCAGGTTCTCCTGAAAGGTATTCTTCTGCAGTTGCTGCAGGTACTCCAGATCTGCGCCCGCACAAAAGACCGGCCCCACCGCCTTCAGAATGATAACCTTGCATTCCTCATCATTCTCTGCATGGTCAAACGCCTTCTTCAGCTCGGTGACCACCTCGTCATTCAAGGCGTTCCGTTTCTCAGGTCGGTTCAGGGAGATATAGGCAATCCGGTCTGTGCATTCATAGGTGATGTACCGGAGCGGGAGCATTTGCGCAGTGGTGGTGGTTGTGGCTGTCATAGTTCTTTGTACGTCTGGGTAGCATTGAAAGATAGAAAAAGATCCCCGCATTTGGTTCATACAAAGCCGCCAGGGAAATTAAAAGTCACCGCAGGTATGGCACACACGCAGGTTCTGCTTTACCTGGGAGACGGCACCAAATTTCTGTTTTGGGCCTGTTTTTTCAAAAACAGACCCAAAACGGATAGGGCAACGGTTTCATCTGGAGCCAGTAAACCGGCAGGTACGCCATATTCCCTCTGGTTCTAAGTGCCGGGAAAAGCAAGCTCAGGTTGTACTGATACTTCTCTGCCCTGCTGGCTATCTTCAAGCGAGACAAAACTATACATAAATGGTCATTGCCACAGGAAACCTCAATCTTATTGGACCCTGCGTGCCTGGAAAACTGCCCCACATTCCTCAATTTTCCTCCCCAAATTGGGGAATTTATCCACAGATTCAAAAACAGAAGCTCACCTCAACCCCCTTCATAACTACCTCATAAACAATATCTTACATCACACCTTGCTGTTTTGGCACGGCAATGGCAACAAAGGAGGCAAGATCATTCATCAAACCTTACTTAACCACGATTATGAAAAAAGTTATCTTATCAGCCTTCGGACTTTTTGTTTTTGCCACTGTATCTGCCAATGCCCAGACCGCCCAAACCGCTGCAGCCGCGCAAACTACTACTGCAGCCCAGGACAACAAGACCCCGGTAAAAGTAGAAGAGCTGCCTGAGGCGGTTAAAACGGTGCTTTCCTCAGACGCATCCCTCAAAGAGTGGACCCCTACCACCGCTTTCCTGGTGAAAGAAGGCGAAGGAAAAGAATATTATGCCATTGAGATGCAAAAAGGCCAGGAGAAAGGAGCCATCAAACTTGACAAGGAAGGAAACCAGGTAAAATAACCTGCCCTTGCTTACGTTAGACAGATAAAACTATGAAATAAAGAAAGCCGGACATTTACCGGCTTTCTTTATTTTTGCTGTTTTAGGACAAGAAGCTGGCATGGCGCACATTCTACTGGTAGAAGATGATCTTACGTTCTCTCTCATTCTGGAAGGGTTCCTGAAGAAACAGAACTTTCTGGTAAAGGTAACGCACCGGCTCAAGGATGGACTCAAAGCCCTGCAAGAACAGCCCTATGACCTGTTGCTGGTAGATTACCGGCTGCCAGACGGCATTGGCCTTGACCTCCTGAAAGAATGCAAAGCCACCGCCCCCTCCCTGCCGGTGATCATGATGACTAGTTTTCAGGATGTGGGTACCGCCGTGCGGGCTATGCGGCTGGGTGCCTTTGACTACATCACCAAACCGGTGAACCCAGATGAGCTGTTGATGGTGCTCCAGGAGGCGCTGCAGGCTAAAACGTCAACGGCCCCTTCCTCCCCTTCTCCTGTCACGCCAGCCCCTTCTTTCATCACAGGCACCAGTGAGGCCGCCCAACGCCTGCAAGAGATGATACAACTGGTGGCCCCCACAGATATGTCAGTGCTGATACAGGGGGAAAGCGGCACCGGGAAAGAGTACGTGGCCAGAACCACCCACCAGTACAGCAAGCGGGCAGACGCGCCTTTTGTGGCCATTGACTGCGGCGCCATCTCAGGTGACATTGCCAACAGTGAGCTTTTCGGGCACGTGAAGGGCGCGTTTACCGGGGCGCTGCAAGACAAGCAGGGCCTCTTTGAGGCCGCGCAAGGCGGCACGCTTTTCCTGGACGAGATAGGCAACCTGAGCTATGAGATCCAGATGAAGCTTCTGCGGGCGCTGCAGGAGCGGGTGGTGCAGCCCCTGGGCTCTACCGTGTCTGTGCCGGTGAATGTACGCGTGATTGCCGCCACCAATGATGACTTGCAGACCAGCGTCAGAAACGGCGATTTCAGGGAGGACCTTTTTCACCGGCTCAATGAGTTCAGCTTGAAAGTACCGGCCCTCCGCCACCGCGGTGAGGACCTGTTTTTGTTTGTGAACTACTTTATTGAGCAGGCAAACCGGGAGCTGGACCGAAACGTGCAAACCCTGTCTGAGGGCGTGACGGCTATTTTCAGCCAATACCCGTGGCCGGGAAACCTAAGGGAACTCAAAAACGTGGTCAGGCGGGCAGTGCTGCTCTCACCAGATGAGGTCATTCACAAACAGGCTTTGCCAGATGAGATGCACCTGCTCTACCCCCAGGCATCGGTCAAGCCGGAAGGCCCGGACCTGAAAGCCTTACAGGAGGCCAATGAGCGGGAACTGATTCTGAAAACCCTGCAGGAGGTACGCTATAACAAGTCAAAAGCCGCCCGCCTCCTGAACATTGACCGCAAAACCCTTTACCATAAGCTGGAAAAGTACCACCTGCTGGGGTAGTGCGTTTTTGGTCTGTTTTCAGAAAAACAGGTCAAAAACGCCCCCTCACCTCCTGTAGCCTAATGTAAGGCGCACGCCCAGAGGCGTCATCTATCAGGAAACCGCTTCTTGTGTCGCCCCCAGTTGCCGCCGGGCGGCGTCTTTGAGACCTAACACCTTCTGCACCAGTGCATGAATGCGGGGCTGCAACAGGGGCAATGGCTCCTGTTGCTGGAGCGCCCCTTCCAGCTCCCTGAGCTGCCGGGCCAGTTCTTCGCCTCCCAGTTGACCGGCCCGCCCGGCCAGCCGGTGCAGCTGCTCCCGCACCGGCTCCCGCTCCTGGGCCTTGAGCGCCGATAGCAATAGCTGCACATCCTGTTCCGTCTCAGAGACAAACTGCTGCAAGACCGCCCGCAGGAGCGCCTCCTCCGGGCCCAGCATGTTGCGCAGCGCCTCCAGGTGAAGGGCGGTTTCGCCCACAGACGCCGCCTCTCGTTTAAAATCCAGGGAAAGCGGAAGGATTTTACTGCTCACCAGCGCCACCAGCTCCTGCTCCCTGAACGGTTTCATCAGCAACCCGTCAAAGCCCTGCGCCAGAATGGAGGCCCGCTCCTCTGGCAGCGCCTGCGCCGTAAGCGCGAAAATCTGCACGTCTGCTGGTATTCTCGCCCTCAGGCTCCGGCACAGGTCTAAACCGTTCAGATGGGGCATTCTGATGTCAAGCAAAACCAGTTTCACGTCTGCCTCCCAGTCCTGTTCCAGCAGCGCTGTGGACTGGGAGGTGCAGTAATGCGGGAAGTGGTGCTTCTGCAGGATGGCGCCACACAGTTGCAGAATGAACAGATCATCATCTACCACCAGCACTTTGCCCGCTTTTGCCAATTGCTTTACTTCCTGAACGGGTGCGGCCTCTGCTACCGCGGCCCCGTCCGGTACCCCAACCAGTGGCAGCTGCACCCTAAAAGCGGTGCCTTCGCCCGCTACGCTCTGCACCTGCACGGTGCCCCCCTGCCCTTCGGTTAACGCTTTGACAATGCTTAAGCCCAGGCCGGTGCCGCCGTGGGTGCGGGCAACGGCGGCATCTGCCTGCCTGAAGGCATCAAAAATGGTCTCTAGCTTATGGGCCGGAATCCCGATGCCAGTATCTCTTACTTCAAAGCACACCATAGCCGCATCACCGGGATGGGTGCCGGACACGGTGAGTGTCACCTGGCCAGCCTCTGTGAATTTTATGGCGTTCCCCAGCAGGTTAAACAGGATTTGCCGCAGGCGGAAGGGGTCTCCCACCAACTGCCTTCGGCCCTCCAGTTCATACACCAGCGCAAGTTTTAGAAGCTTTTTACGCGTCGGCAACTGCATGGCTTCTATCACTTCTGTTACCAGCTGGTGCAGGTTGAACTCCCGCTGCTCAAAAGAGAATTTCCCAGACGAGATGCGGCTGTAGTCCAGTACCTCGTTCACAATGTGCAGCAGGTGCTCTGAAGACTGATGAATGGCCTCCACGGCCAGCTTAGAAGGTGTTTGCTGCGCTTTGATCTGTTCTGAAAACCCTAAGATGGCCTGGAGCGGGGTCCTGATCTCATGGCTCATATTGGCCAGGAAGCGCTGCTTCACCTGCCCCAGCTGCTCGGCTTCTTCTTTGGCGGCAATGAGCTGTTTACGGTATCTGTTGCTGCGCGAGATGTCCAGGAAGATGAGAAAGACCAGCAGCATAGCCCCCAGCGAGAAGACTATCATAATATTGTCAATTCGGGCAATACTTTGATTGACCACGCCCATGGCGGCCTGGTTGGTACGGCGCACCGCGGCCAGCTCCTCTTCTTCCAGGGCGCGCAGCATCCCTAACAGCTGGGTATGCAGCTGACTGTTGGCGGTGAGCCATTCCATTTCCCGGTTCAACAGTTGGGTGGTGCGCTGATGGTGCTCCTGCTCCACCTTGCGCATCATTTTCTCCACCTTCCAGAGGGCGCCGTCTTGCCGGGCTATAGACAGCGTATCTACCTGCACCTGCAGTTCCTCTTCTACCTGCTTTAACGCCGGGGGCAGCCCCTCGCCTTTACGCCCGCCAAACAACCGGCTGAAAAATGACGGTTTCTGTTTTTTGGGCGCCGTCTGCCCTTCTTCAGTAGGCACCAGGGTGGTGGTGGTGATTTTCTTGCTGGCGGTGACCACCGTGCTGTCAATCTGTGGCTGGCTAGTGGCAATGACCTTGGCAATAGACCTGATGCGCCGGGAGAGGGCCTCGTTCTGAATCATCTCGGCCCGGAGTTGCAGGTACTTGCCGTACAGGCGCTCCCGTTCCAGCAGTTTGGCCTGCAGGGAGTCCAGCAGTTGCAGCTGCTGGGGGTTGCCGGTCCGGTAGTCTCTCAGGGAATCCAGCGTGCGCTGAATCTGGTCTACTTTCTTCCTGAACACCTCCTGCGGCTTTTCTGGGCTGCGGTTGGCGTGCGTGCGCTGTAACTGGTCTAACTGGGTAAGGCTTTGAAAGAGGGAGTTGACCGTGCGCAGCTTCTCATTGGGGGCTGATACTTCTTCAACGGTCAGTAGAATTTCCTGAAAGCCCTTTTGCGTGATGGTCCAGGACATGAGCACGGCCACCGCACCCAATAGCACCGCCGCAATTATTTTGCCCCTGATGGAGTGCAGGGAGAATGTTTCTTTTACGTTGGGCATGCTGGTGTTGGGTTAGTGAATGAGCCAAAACGGCCTGCCTAACCATAAAAGTACAAAATTTCTCCCAAACCGCCCGGCCAACCCACCCGTACGGGCGCTATGGCAGCCTGATGGTCCATGCCCCGTCCTGCTCCAGCACGTGCACCCGGTACCCTGCCTCCGTCAGCTCCTGTCTTCTGCGTTGCACATAGTTTCTGGAGTTGGTCTGGTCCAGCACCACTACCCTGGTAGTCATCACAGCCGCCAGTTTCTCTACCGGGGCCCATACGTTGTGCTGCAGCACCACAGCCTCTACGTTAACCGGTTGGGCCAGCGCTTTAGGTAATTTATTCAGCCAGAGCAGACGTTTCCCCTGCCACACCACCAGCCGGTTTCCGGGTGGGGACACGTGTACCGGCACTTGCTGTTTTTGACCTGTTTTCTGGAAATCAGGCCCAAAACGCACCTCTTCCCGCACGTCCCGCGCCCACCACAGCGGCTGCACCTGGTACGCAAAATTCTGGGGCTGGGCATAGAAGCCCGAATCTGCCAGGAACGTCACCTGCCTGCCTTGCAGAATAGAGGTGGCACTGCTCTTTCTCACGCTATGGATCACCAACTCCTTCTTTCGGCGCAGCCGATGGGCCTCTGCCAACTCTGTACCTGCGAAAAAAGCCAGGCACAACACAGATCCCGCCAGCCAGGGCAATTTCTTTTTAAGGAAAAACAGGAAAAACGTGAGGATGAACAGGTACAATGCTACCACCTGACCGGGCGTAATCACAAAACCGTCCAGCACCGCGTGGGGCCAATGTTCCAGCCAGATCAGGAGTTCGTTCAGGAGCCAGAGGGTTCCTTCCAGCAGTTTCCCAATCCAAGTATTTAAACCCGGCACCCAGAACAACAGCATAAAGGCTACCCCAATGTATAACCCAACAGACGTCAACGGCACCGCCACCAGGTTGGCTGCCCAGAAGTACACCGGAAACTGGTGGAAGTAGTACAGACTCAGCGGGAACGTAGCCAGCTGCGCCGCCACTGAGATAGCCAGCAACTCCCAGACAAACTTCACCGCTTTGCGTTCAGGCGCCCACCAATTCAGGAAGATAGGTTGCAGCAGTACAATGCCCGCCACCGCCAGAAATGACAACTGAAACCCCACGTCCAGCAGATAATTGGGTTCATACAGCAACAGCCCCAGCGCCACCAGAGACAGCGTGTTCAAGATAGAAGACCGCTTGCGCATTAACAGCCCGAATTCTACTAACGTGAACATTAAAACCGACCGCAGCACCGAGGCAGACAGCCCCGTCACAAATGCATAAAACCATACCACGCCCACAATGAACAGGAAAATGAGCAACCGGCTGGTTTTCCCGCGCCGCAGCGGTTTCAGGAAAAACAGCAGCACGCCGTACAGCAGCCCCACGTGAAGCCCGCTAACCGCCAGCACGTGCATGGTGCCGGTTTTGGCGTAGGCATTGCGTAAAGACGCGTCTAAGTCATTCTGCACGCCCAGCACCAGCGCCTGGGCAATGGCTACTTCCCGCCGGGCGGAAATATGGGTTTTAAACGCCGCCTCCAGCTTGTTCCTGACCAGCAAGCTCACCGCCACCACGTAACTGGGCGGGTCATTGCCCAGGGGCAGCCACGCGCTTTCATACAAAAAGCTTTGCCATTGAATGTGCTGCTGGGCCAGATATCTCCGGTAGTCAAACTGAAAGGGATTTGCCGCGGCGGCGGGAGGTGCCAAGTTTCCTTTCACCAGCAGTTGCCGGCCGTATTTCAAAGCATCGGCCTTGGCCGAACGCGGAAAGAAAACCGCCACCCGCCCCTGCGCCCGGAGCCAATGGCCGTTTACCCGCACCGCCTCTATTCTGCCCACTGAACTCACTGAGGTTGGTTTTACGGCTACGGCCTTGACCAGTGTGATTTTGTAATGGGTAATATGTTGCGGGTTCACCGGGAGCGTTTCTGGCCTGTTTTTCAAAAAAGAGCCCCAAAACGCCACCGCAGCCACCGCCAGCAGGGCAGCCAATCCGGCTATTCTGCGCCGGCGGGCCAGCGGGCGTTTCAGAGCAAGGGACCAGCTCACCAGGAACAGCAATACAAAGAGAGCCGCAGCTTCGCCCGCCCAGGGGAAACTACGGCCTACGGTGTGGTACAGGATTACACCTGCCAAAAAGCTGCCCACCAGCCGCATGGTTCCGGTGATGGCGAGTCTAGGCATTTTGGGATGTAACTATTTGTTTCATATCCGGTTACGCACTGTGGCTTTTCTGCGGTGTACGTGCGGTATGGATTTGGGATGAGCCTACGGGATGTGAAATGCAGGGAACTTGGTCTGCGAAGGGAAAGAGATGTGTGGCCATTTCTTTGTTGGCGTGCATTCAAAAGTAGCTTTATCACTGCTGTTTCTTTTGTTTGTGAGCACCAGCACCAACAAAGGTGAAGGAATTTTCTGCGTTTTAAAATTCGCACGCATTCCGTCCCCCTTTGAAGGGGGTAGGGGGATGACCAAGGCCGTTGAAGAACCATCAACTTCAGCTGCGTGAAATGAAAAAATGATTCTCGGGAATGCGTAACTCAGCATGAGTAGATCAGCACGAGCAATCATCCCCCTCCCCCCCTTCAAAGGGGGACGGAATGCGTAGAACTTCTCTTGTATAAAAGCCAACCTTTCTATTTCTGGCTTTTGCCAGAAATATTCGTTCTAAAACAAAAAGTGCGTTTTCAGCCTAGTTTCTGGAAAACAGGCCGAAAACGCATTTACTTTATATCCCCACAAGGGAATAAAATTTTATCAGGGATTAATCTTCATGGCGTCTGAAGTTCTGGCGGCGGCGTGGGGCATCCTGGTTGTCAAAGTCACCGTTCTTCTCCCGCTCCTCGCGTTCTTTCTGGCGCTTGTCGTCAAACTTGGTGTAGGCTTCCACAATGCTTTTCACCAGGCGGTGACGCACTACGTCCTCGGCCTGCATCTCTACAAAGCCAATGCCTTTGATGTCTTTCAATACAGTCATGGCCTCAATCAGACCTGAGCGCTGGTTGCGCGGCAAGTCAATCTGGGTGCGGTCACCGTTGATCATCACCTTAGACGTGGGGCCCATACGGGTCATGAACATCTTGATCTGCATGGGCGTGGTATTCTGCGCCTCATCCAGCAAGACAAACGCATTGTTCAGGGTACGGCCGCGCATGTAGGCCAGGGGCGCGATCTCTATGATTTTGTTCTCATAGTAGTACTTGAGTTTCTCCACGGGGATCATCTCCTCCAGGGCATCATAAATAGGCCGCAGGTACGGGTCTACCTTGTCTTTCATGTCGCCGGGCAGGAACCCGAGGCTTTCACCAGCTTCCACCACGGGGCGGGAAATGATGATTTTCTTCACCTCTTTGTTCTTGAGCGCGCGTACGGCCATGGCCACCGAGATAAAGGTTTTACCGGTACCGGCCGGCCCCAGGGCGAACACCAGATCGTTCTTAGACACGGCCTCCACCAGTTTGTGCTGGCTGGGGGTTTTGGCTTTGATCACGCCTCCTTTGCTGCCGTACACAATCACGTCTGGGCTGGTGATGACCACATCGTCCTCAAAGTCGTTGTCGGCGGTCAGGAATTTATGGACGCTCTTATCGGTGATTTTGCCGTACTGGTGGTAGTGCTCAATCAGCGAAGAAAGGATCTCATGTATTTTGGTAATCTCAGGCGTCTGGCCCTGGATTTTAATCTCATTGCCGCGGGATATAATCTTGCTGCTGGGGAAAGCGGCGGCCAGTTGTTTTATGTTCTGGTTCTCCAGACCCAGGAAATCTATCAGGGAGATGTTCTCTAGGGTTATTGTTTTTTCTACCAAAGGCGAAGTTGTTTAAATCAGTTTGTGCGTGCTTCTACTGAAATTGTAGTAGTTTTGTTATGCGAGTTAATCCAAATTTGCTTTTGCGCTGCAAAACGTCTCAAAGCATGTTTAAATATGTCTTTTGCGCTGCAAACGGGTATCTAAAGAACCTGTCTTCGCCTTTTTCCCGCACCATAGCGCTGCTATGCTGCGAGAAAAACGCTATAGAAGAACCTTTCGCTCCCCGTTTTCGCTTGCAAAATCAAAATGTAAACAAGCTCTCAGCAAGAACCTGCGTTCACGCTTTTCTGGCACCGTAGCGCGTCTACGCTGCTTTAAAAACCTTATGCGCAGAACCTTCCTTTGCCGTTTTGCGTCTGCAAAATCAGAATTTGCTCTACCTCTAAGACAAATATAGAAAAACTAAAGTTCTTTTGACTGACCGTTCCCCATGGGATTTCTCACCTTTTTATCTGACTTCGGGACCATTGACCATTACGTGGCAGCTGTTAAAGCTAAAATTCTGACGCTCAACCCTGCCCAGGTCATTGTTGACATCTCGCACCACATAGATCCGTTCAACATTGCCCACGGGCTGCACGTGATCAACTCAGTGTACAGAGACTTCCCCGAGGGTACGGTGCACCTGCTGGCCGTAGACACCCACGGCAGCAAGAACGGCCGCTACCAGGTGGCCCGCTACAACGGGCACTACTTTGTCTGCGCAGACAACGGCCTGCTGTCTCTGTTAACCGACGGCAACCCGGAGCAGCTGGTGGACCTGCCGGAGCAGCCGGAGTCTTCTTCGCCCGCGCGGGATATCATGGCGCCTGCTGCCGTAGCGCTGGCCAACGGCGCCAGCATGGCCGAGGTGGGCGAACTCGCCGATGGCATGCTCCAACGCATTAACCGCCAGCTGCGCCTCAACGACCACAACATTATTGGCCACGTGGTGCACGTAGACCATTACGGCAACCTCATCACCGACATTACCCGAGACAGCGTTGACGCCATTGGCCACGGCCGAAAATCTTCTATCCATTTTAACCGGGAGGTCATTGACCGGATCAGTACCCGCTATAACCAACCCAACGAAGGCGACTGCGTGGCCCTGTTCAACCGCCAGGGCTTTCTGACTATTGGCATCAACAAAGGCCACGCCTCTGAACTGTTGGGCATGTACTTTGACTCACCCGTAGAAGTACGCTTTGCCCCAGACCCGGTGGAGTAATTAAGAATTGGGAATTTAAAAAAGACGCTGGTGTAGGAATTGCTTTGCGGTGTGATGGTGCCCGCCACAAAATGGTCAGTAATGACAAATGGTTTCTCAGAGGGTTTCACCTCCT
>NZ_LRMM01000081.1 GCF_001647275.1 Rufibacter ruber
GCTTTGGTTCGAACAAGCGCGAAAACAGAAATGCCGTCCCAATTAAAAGAGACGGCATTTCTGTTTTCATGGCACTATTGCTCAGGGAACATTCTCAAATCTGAAAATTGAAAAACAGCCCCACAACCCATTGAAAATTAGCACATTACTCCGATTGGCGCTCCGGTTTCATTTGCGGGAAGAACAATACGTCCTGGATAGAGTGTGAGTTGGTCATGATCATGCTGAGGCGGTCAATGCCAATGCCCAGACCGGCGGTTGGCGGCATGCCGTACTCCAGGGCACGCAGGAAGTCTTCATCCAGCACCATGGCCTCTGTGTCGCCGCGTTTGCCCAGTTCCAGTTGCTCCTCAAAGCGGGCGCGCTGGTCAATGGGGTCGTTGAGCTCAGAGAAGGAGTTACAGATTTCCTTGCCGTTGCAGATGGCCTCAAAACGCTCCACCAGACCTTCTTTGCTGCGGTGCTTCTTGGCCAGCGGGCTCATTTCTACAGGGTAGTCGGTGATGAACGTAGGCTGGATCAATTTGCCTTCGCACTTCTCCCCGAAGATTTCATCAATGATCTTGCCTTTGCCAATGTTCGGGTCCAGTTTGATGCCCAGGCTGGCGGCGGTTTCACGCAGTTGCGGCTCGTCCATGGCAGAGATGTCAATGCCGGTGAAGTGCTCAATGGCCTCAAACATGGTGAAACGTTTCCAGGGGCGGGCGAAGTTGATCACGTTCTCTCCCACCTGCACTTCAGTGGTGCCGTGCAGGGCAATGGCCACGCGCTCCACCATTTCCTCCACCAGGTCCATCATCCAGTAGTAGTCTTTGTAGGCCACGTACAGCTCCACCTGGGTGAACTCCGGGTTGTGGAAACGGCTCATGCCTTCGTTTCTAAAGTCTTTGGAGAACTCGTACACGCCGTCAAAACCGCCCACAATCAGACGCTTCAGGTACAGCTCATTGGCGATGCGCAGGTACAGAGTCATGTCCAGGGTGTTGTGGTGCGTCTTGAACGGACGGGCGGCGGCACCGCCGTACAGCGGCTGCAGGATGGGGGTTTCCACCTCCAGGTAACCGCGCTCGTTCAGGTACTCGCGCATGGTGTTCACCAGCCTGGTGCGCTTGATGAAGGTATCGCGCACGTCAGGGTTCACCACCAGGTCTACGTAGCGCTGGCGGTAGCGCAGTTCCGGGTCTGAGAAGGCATCATACACGTGCTCTACGCCGTTCTCGTCTACTTCGCGCTTTACAATAGGCAACGGTTTCAGGGACTTGGCCAGCAGTTTCAGCTCGGTCACGTGTACCGAGGTTTCACCTACCTGCGTCTTGAACACGTAGCCTTTGATCCCGATGAAGTCGCCAATGTCCAGCATCTTCTTGAACACAGTGTTGTACAGGTCCTTGTCTTCGCCCGGGGCGATGTCATCACGGCTTACATAAATCTGGATGCGGCCCGTGCTGTCCATGAGCTCGGCAAACGAGGCCTTGCCCATGATGCGGCGGCTCATCATGCGGCCTGCCAGGCTTACCTCCTGATAATTATTCTGCTCGGGATTGAAGTTTTCCTTTATTTCCTTGGCCGTGGCGGTCACGTCAAAAAGTTCTGAGGGATAGGGGTTGATGCCCATCTTCTGGAGCTCTTCGCGCTCATGGCGCCGGCGCAGTTCCTGTTCGCTTAAATGCATGGAAACGTCTTATTCAGTGGATTCTATAAATCAAACCGCGAATTTCGGAAATAATTTGCAGAATACAGGGGAATGGGAGGGAATCCTTGTTAGAAGCGGTTTATAAATGGGTTTCTGGAGTTAGGCCAAGGTTGTTTGGAGGAATGGGCGGAAAGGGGAATGTTTTTTTCCGCACCCCAGGCGTTCAGGGTTGCTCCGGTTGCAGTGAGCATGTAGCGGAGAATATAGATGCTGTGCCGTATGAGCGGGCTTTCGGTTGCAGCAGTGGCAATGCGTAGTGAGTTGTTCCCTTGGCGGGGGTGTTTGATGCGGTGCCTCATAGTCTATTCTGTTCCATTACTGCTGCTGTTGGAATGTGTAGTTCGCTGTTCCCTTGGCTTTGCCGCTTGCAGCAGTGCCTTTATTTTAGGAACACGTGGTCTGCTGTTTCCCATGGCTTTGGCGTTTGCTCCGGAGCGAAATCCCATTGCTGTTGCATTGCCTCCGGTAAGCGCTCACGGCCGCGGGGCCCAGTCCTGGCGGTGAGCACTGCTGTTAAAACTAGGCCCTCCGGCCTTGCCGCTGGAGCGGCACCGTATTAACAGAGGCGCTCACCCCCAGGACTGGTTTGGTTCCTTTACTGTAGCTGCTTGTGCTGTTATGTCTGCCTCTGCAGGTAGCTGCTGCTGCCCCGCTAGCCTGAGACGAGCCCGTGCTGCGCACATCAGCCAGGGGCAGAAGTGCTAATTTACAGAGGTGCCACCAGCAGAAGTGTTGATTGTTCATTGTTGTTTGCTTGCTTACTTATTGTTGCTTGTTTGCCGCTTTCTCTGGTTCAAGTTTCCAACTTGGACCTACAATGGCGGAAGCTTTCAGCTTCCATGGGGCGGCAGCCTCACATTACTTCTGCTTCTTCTGCCCTCTATGGCGCGGAAGTTACTTCCGTGCCTTCTAACTCCAGCTGATACTCACCCGCTGGCGTGAGTCTCCAGACGCGTGCCTACAAATGATGGGCGGTCTCTGGCTGCTCTCGCGGCGCGGCAGCCCAACCAGGCATTGCTGCTTCATTCGTACTGAATTGCCTAGGGACAAAAAGAAAGGACTCAGGACTCAAGACTCAGGACTCACTTCGATATTCCCTTCCCGGGAGGGGTTGGGGTGGGTTTTATGGCGCCTGCTCCCGCAGTTCCGCCAGCTCCTGACACCCCATGCCATCCGGAGAACCTGCGGCGTCTGTTCCAATTCCCGTTTCTGGCCTGTTTTGCTGAAAACAGGCCAGAAACAGAAGGCCTCAGGAGAAGGGGTGTCTCTTGAGGCCTTTTATCTAAAGGCGTTTTTGAGCTGTTTTTCTGAAAACAGCTCCAAAACAGAAGGAATGGCTCCTGATTTATGCTAATTCCAGTTTGTCAAGTTCACTGGTGATGAAAGCCAGCTCCTGAGGGTATAAGTGCAGGTCCATGGCTTTGGCGTTCTGGATGGTTTGCCCGGCGTTGCGGGCGCCCACCAGGGCAATGGTGATGCCGGGTTGGGCAATAGTCCAGCGTAATACCAATTGGCCGAGGGTGGCGTTTTTGTCTTCGGCCAGCGGCCGGATATTGTCCAGGAACTGATTCACCTTTTCCAGGTTGTTTGGCTGGTAGACGGGTAACTGAGCGCGGTGATCGCCTTCGTTGAAGTGGTGGCCGGGTTTGATTTTGCCGGTGAGAAGGCCGCGCTCCAGGGGGCTGTAGGCCAGAATGGCTTTGTTGTTTTCCAGACAGTAGGGCACCACATCGGCTTCAATGTCACGGTGCACCATGCTGTAGGGCACTTGGTTGGAGGCCAAGGTCACGTACTTTTCAGCCTCCTGCATTTGGGCCACGCTGTAGTTGCTCACGCCGGCTTGCCGTATTTTCCCCTCTTTGAGAAGCTGGGCCACCGCCTCAAACGTCTCCTGAATGGGCGTGGTCACGTCTGGCCAGTGTATCTGGTAGAGGTCAATGTAGTCAGTGCCCAGGCGCCGCAGGCTGTCTTCGCATTCTTTGATGATGCTTTCGCGACCCGCGTATTTATAGACATCAATGGGGTTACCCTGGTTGTCCTGGCTGTGCATGGCAAAGTCGCCTTGGGCCAAGTCCCAGCGCATGCCAAATTTGGTCAGGATCTGCACCTGGTCGCGCGGGATGCCTTTGATGGCTTCGCCCACTATCTCTTCGCTCAGGCCCTGGCCGTAGATAGGCGCGGTGTCTATAGAGGTCATGCCGTGGTCAACGGCTGCTTTGATGGCGGCTACGGCTTCCTGGCGTTCGGTCCCGCCCCACATCCAGCCGCCGGCGGCCCAGGCGCCAAACGTTAATACTGATACTTCTAAATCTGTTGCTCCTACTTTTCTGAATTCCATAAGTACTGGGTTTAAAGCTGCTGCAAAAGGACTGTTGTTCCCATTTTACGCATTTTAAAGAAAACGACTGGGCCCCAGAAAATGATGCCGAAGGGGTGGTTGCCCAAGGTATACCCGGGGGGTGTGCACGGTGCCTGGCGGACCGTTTTAATCTTTGCCGCCTTTTGCCCGTTTAAGACAAGGTTGATCCCCCAATACGAAAACTATGAAATGTGAATTGAACTTGATTTTTGAAGAGAATGACGGCACCCTTCGCTGGATTTTCAACATTTTAATCTACGCCCACCAAATCAGCGACCCCGACATAAGGAAGGCGTTGCACCCCACCCTGAAGGAGTTTCTGCACAAACGGAGCTTTCAGGAAGTGGTGCGGCTGGCCGAGACAGACATTGACGAAGGGGACTTTGTACGGGATTACCTCAAGCAGAACCTGATCAAGTTCAATGCTTCGCAGGTGAGGTTCAAAGGCGAGAAGATCAAAGCGTTGTGCTTTACCATTGAGCAGGCGGGGCAAATGCAGGCCGCCGCAGACCCTGCCTCTGTTGCCCCTGAAGTTCTGGCCTTGTTTGAGGGCCATGCCCTGAAATTAAACCAGATCAGGCACTGTGCCGAGGAGGCGTTGAAAGAAGCAGGGGCGAAAGGTGTTAAAATTGAGCGGTTCAGCCATGAATAATCTGGTGCTAGAATAAGAACCGGCTCTTTCTCTCTGGAAGCGTTTATAGCGCGCAGGCGTGCGCTTTTGCCGCCGTTTTAGGGCTATTTTTCTGAAAACAGCCCTAAAACGGCCGCACAAGCGCACGCCGGCGCCCCTAAATACAACAGAAAGCTCTAAGCCGTTTTTACTTTAAAGACACAAAAGCAGCGGGCAACACTCCATTGACAAGGGGAAGGATATAAACGTTTTCGCTGTTTTTCATAAAACAGGCCGAAAACAGAAACCGCGCGTAAAGTTCTGCTATTAAATATTATGCGGCAACCGCTAACTGCAGCGTAGCGCCGCCTTGGAACAGTGGGCCTACCTGCGTTTTCAAGCGCGCCTCCACAAAGCGGTTTTGTAGGTGCGGGGGCAGCTCCTGTACCAGCTGCCGGTACTTCTCTATGCCCATGGCTTTGGCCACGTAACTTTCATGAATCCCGTTCAGGTAACTCACAATTTCAAGCAGGGACTCATGAAACAGCCTGAAATCAATCTGGGCCTCTACAAAGCGGTCTATTTCTTTGTGAGACGAGGAGATGCGCAGTCGGCTTAAAAGGTCAAACAGGGTAGTATACCCCATGCGCCACGTAATCTGCTGCCAGTGCTGTACTGACCATTTATCCAGCACCTGGCCTGTTTTGCTGCTCCTGATGGCGGTAGCCGGGTTGTTCTGTACCTGCTGCCTAATGGTGGTGGCCGCCAATTTTCTGGTGGTTCTCAGGAACTGGCCAATTTGCGCCTGCGCCTCTATCTCTTTACCGGCTATCTGCAGGCCCGCCTTGTACCCGGCCAAAGGCAGCCTGTGAATACTGAAATCATGATAGGGACCGGCCGCATAGAAACCAATAGTTCTGGGGTAGGCGTTTTTCACCACCAGTCGGCCAGCTTCTCTTCTGATTACCGCTTCCTGGTTTGTTTTAATGCCCAAGGTGTACAGGAACGCCTGCAGACCGGCAAACACGGCATAATATGCCTGCGGAAAAGTCCAGTGCAGGGCGTTTCGCAGGTAAGTCTCGTCGCCCAGTTCGGCGGTGGCTCTTAAAGCATACTCGGTGCTCCAGCTGTTGTGGAGCATCTTGGTAAGCGCCTGCAGGTCCTGCTCAGTCAAATCAGCGGCATGCTGCCGGAAAAATACCTGATTCTGAAGTGTAGCATTTTCCTGGCTATGGTTGATATGGTAGTTAATGGCAAAAAAATAGTTCAGGAACACCTGGGCGGGAATAGACTTCCGCCAAGCAGAATCCTGGGTTTGGGGCTCCTCTGGGAAGAGCGGAATCACGTTTTCATCTGTCACCTTCTTCATGTTTTTAGAACAAATTCCAGAGGGGCAGAGTTGCATTTCCGAGTATTTGTTTATGGGTTTAAGTATGTGATACACAGGTGTTTATAAAGTGTTTTATGTAATGAAAATGAGGATGGGTCTCTCTTTGTCACAGGCATACGTGCATGCTTTGCCTTTTGGCTAGAGGATTTCTGTTTCTGGGCTGTTTTTTAAAAAGTAGCCCAGAAACGCTGGCGAAAAGCCAACGCTTAACACCAAGAAAGAAATAGTAAAAAGTAAGTTGAGAGGGCTAAACACTACCAGGTGAAAAGATAACCAGCTAGGGGAATGGGGGCTGACGCTGGTTGAGACCCTCCATTCAATTTTTAGAATGGACAATATGATAGAATAAAAATAACCAAAGCATAACATAGGGAATAAGTCTATTAGTTACTTTTGTTTATAAAAGCTGAAGCTCACCAGCTTGCACAAACATACGCTGTTCTTGATGCTGGTTACCTCTGTTATTTCCTCTCAAACCAATAATTATGATTAAACATTTACAAAAATTAAGTCTGCTTCTCATGGCTGGTCTCTGGCTAGGAGGTAGTGGTGATGTGTTGGGACAAACTTTTAACGAGGACTTTGTTTATAACAATGATGTCGCCCTTACAGAAAATGGTTGGACTGCTCATAGTAGTGGTGGAACCAATGTTATCAAAGTACAGAACAATGGTCTTAGTTATTTAAACCTGATTGGTTCAGACGTAGGAAGGGCTGTACAGTTAAATTCAACTGGGGAAGACATCAGCAAATCCTTGGGGGCTTCCTTTACGTCAGGGGCTCTCTATACTTCTTTCCTGGTTAACTTTTCAGCTGTACAAACTGCAGGTGATTATTTTCTGCATCTGGGGCCTGCTACGTTAGGTAGTAATTTCGTGCCAAGAGTTTTTGCTAAAAGTGCAACGGGAGGGTTGGTGTTAGGCGCTAGTATTTCCTCCACTTCTCCTTCTTACGGAACAGAAGTTTTAGAGCTAAATAGAACTTACCTAGTAGTGGTAAAGCATTCTTTTGTTTCAGGAAGCTCCAATGATGTTGTGCAGGTGTTTGTAAACCCAGCATTAAATGCAAGTGAGCCTGCCACGGCTTACATTAGCGCCACAGGTGGAACTGACCCCGCCAATATAGGCACTATTGCATTAAGACAAGGAAGTGCCTCAAACGCACCTACTTTGCTGGTTGATGCGATAAAAGTTGGTGCTACCTGGAATCAAGTTACTGCTGGTAGTCAAACAGATGATACAGCACCAACTCTGTCAACTACTACTCCCGCCACTGGTGCAACAGGCGTTGATACCAAGATTGATCTGATCTTAAACTTTAACGAACCCATAGTTGCGGGTACGGGTGAGGTAACATTTAATTGGAACGGAGGCTCTATGACAAAGAGCACCAAAGACCAGGGCAATGAAACCTCTGGGAACAGAGCTATTCTAAGGGATATAACGCTGGCTCCTAACACGGTATACACTATCACAGTAGCCAATAATGCCTTTAAAGATCTGGCTGGCAATTTCTTTGGAGGGGTTACCGGGAACAGCTGGACGTTCACTACCTTCAATCCAGTGGCTCCAAGTATATCTGCAGCTGTTAGCAGTCTGACGTTCCCGTTAACAGGAATGAATAGCTTTTCACCTGTGCAATCATATGAGATTGATGCATGGAACCTGACTGAAAGTATTACAATCTCTGTTACAGGACCTTACCAGATAGCCAAAGGTGAAAACGCAGCACAAGGCATTTTTGGAACTACTCCAATTTCTTTTACCCAAGCGGAGGCAGATGGAGGTGAAAAAGTGTTTGTACGCTTTGCTCCAACAGCTACCTCAGAAAATACCGGAACTATTACCCATTCTTCGGCCGGTGCTCAAAATGTAACAGTGGCCTTGACCGGAAGCAGCTATAACCCCTATGTACAAGATTTCAATGACCCTGCCTTCTTAACCAAGAGCGGCTGGAGCCAGTATAGCGTATCTGGTGCTCAGGTATGGGCAAGCACCAACTTCGGCCAGACTTGTTTAACAGGATGTAATGCCTCCACCCCAGATAAAGCCGCTCAAATCAATGGATTTGTAAATGGGGCAAATAATGTGAATGAAGACTGGTTGATTTCACCTGCTTTAGATTTAGCAAGCTTTACTAATTACCCAGTGCTGCAATTTGCCTCTATTTCAGCGTTTGCGGGTAATCAGTTGAAATTGATGTATTCCACTAATTACACGGGTTCAGGAAATCCTCAAGTGGCCACCTGGACAGAGGTACCCAACGTTTTTCCGGCTTCAAACAGCAGCATCTGGACAATTTCTCCAAACATAGAGTTACCCAAACAAGCCAATGTGTATGTGGCTTTCGTCTATACGTCAACGGCCACGGCTTCTTCTAGATGGACCATTGATAATTTTAAAGTAGAAGACAAAGCGGCCTATTACAACCTGCCAATTGCCTCATTGAATTTTGGGGAGGTAGTAAGCGGAAATACTTCTGCTCCCCAAATGTTTACCTTCAATGCAAAAGGAAATGGAAATATCACCGTTACCGCCCCAGCTGGTTTTAAGCTAAAAGCTAGCGGAGATACCTATGCGCAAAGCATAGTGGTGCAAGAAGCAGACGCCCTTCAAGGACAAACCATTTCAGTGGTATTTGCTCCTACAACAAAAGAGATGTTGATCACTGGGAAAATTTCATTTGCAGGTTCTTCTCTTACTGAAGAGGGAATTACATTGATTGGAAACTCCCTTCCAAAATCTGAGACTTTTGACATTGCCGCTTACAACATGCAGTTCTTTGGTAATGGAACACAGATTGAAGGAAGTTTCGGACCTAAAAACAGAACGTTGCAAATAGAAAATGCTGCCGAGGTGTTCAAGAAAATGAACATGGATATTGTTGGGGTAGAAGAGATCAGTGATGAGTCTGCCCTGGATGAAATGATAGCCAAATTGCCAGGTACGTATGCAAAGAGCATCTCACCAGTATATTCATATTCCATCAAACCAAACACTAGCACAGACCCATTCCCCGCTCAGAAGATAGGCTTCATTTACAATACTGCCACTGTACAACCTGTTTCCTTCAGAGTGATGTTTGAAAATCTGTATAGAGATGCCGTGGCTAAGAAAACTACTCTTATAAATGACAGTTTCTGGTCATCTGGCCGCTTGCCGTATCTGGGGATTTTTGACGTGACCATAAATGGTAAAACCCAGCGTTTGCACGTTATTGACGTTCATGCCAAATCTGGAGGACAACCAGATGACTATGACCGCAGAAAAGTAGATATTCAAGTATTAACTGACTCTCTAAACGCCCATTATGGCAACGCCAACATTGTTATTTTAGGAGACTACAATGATGATATTGCCAAGTCAATAAGAACCGGTTACCCAAGTACCTACCAGTCTATGATAGAAGATGCTGCCCGTTATAAAGCCTTGACCTATGATTTAAGCGCGGCCGGTGCCTCTACTTTCCCAAGCTCAAACAGTTTCCTGGACCACATTATCATTTCGAATGAATTAATTGATGACTATGTGGCTAGTTCCATCACCATTGAAGATCCAAGAACCTATGTGACTAATTATTCCAGCACCACCTCAGACCATCTTCCAATTTCTGCCAGATTTGCCTTCACTTCCAGCACTCCGTTGGTAACGTTTGCCCAGGCCAACCAAACCAAGGCAGAGGGAGCGGGCAAAGCCACCATTACCTTGAATGTGGCAGAGGCGGTTGCTTCTGAGCAAACCATTAAAGTGAAGGTAAGCGGTAACGGTTCTGCCTCCGCCGGTGATTATACCTTGTCGCCCGCAGCTACCAATGACGTGGTCACCCTTACGCTTCCGGCCAACGCCACCTCTGTTTCCTTTGACATTAACATCACAGATGATGCCGAAGTAGAGTTAGACGAAACACTTGATCTGGAGATTGTGGAGGTAGGCAACCTGTTGACCATCGGGACACTGAAAACAGCGGGCCTTAAAATCACAGATAATGACAAAGCCACAGTTTCTTTTGTGGCCGCCTCAGCCTCTAAACAGGAGCGTTTAGGAGGCCAAACGGTAGAGTTGTCTATGAACAAGCCAAGCCCGGTGAGCCAGACAATTACCCTCACGGTTACCAACGGTGCCGGAGTAGCCTACACTACAGACTACACCACCACGCCAGCCGTCAATAATAATGCTATCAGTTTGACGGTACCTGCCGGGCAGACCACCGCTTCTTTCATCCTGACACCTGTCAACGATCTGGTGATAGAAGAAAATGAAACCATCAGTTTTGAGATCACAGCTGTAGGGAGCCACCAGGAGATTGGAACCGCCAAAACGTTTGTTTACACTATAGAGAATGATGATACGCCGCTGGGGGTGGCAGATGCTCTGGCTGGTAACTTTGGGGTAAGCCCTAACCCAACCAGTGGGGCGGCTACTTTGCAACTTCCTGCCTCTTTGGGCAAACAGAATAACCTTACTTTACAGGTGTACAGTGTACGGGGTGAAATGATCCTGCAAGCCGTTGGTTCAGAACTAACCCTGAACAACCAACTGAGCCGTAAGCTCCGTACAGCTGCCGCCGGTATGTATGTAGTAAAAGTTCAGACAGGGGGGCAAACCTACCAAACCAGAATTGTGAAGAACTAATTGTCCGTATTCTCTTCAAAGGCCAGCCGTCCCATTTCGGCTGGCCTTTTTTTATGCGCTAATTATTGCTTTACTTTAGCGCCTGTATTTGATTTTGTTGGTTCACTAAAGTTGTTTTTCAGCTCTTTTACATCAATACTTCGGACAGTTTAGATGAGTAGAAAAAGTGCGTTAGTAGCGTTTGAGGGCATGTACAGGTTTAGCATCCAATGGTTTTTCTCCCTTTTGGGAAATACCTAACTGACATATAATTACTTAAACCCCATTTATAGCCTCTAAAGCCTCTTTTTGCCTTTTAGAATTGTCCGAAGTATTGACATAAAATAGCCCCGAAACATGAAAACCCGTTTTTTAGTCTCGTACCTCCTGGTCTTATCCTTGTTATGGGGCGGTTGCCGCACCACAGAAACCCCTAAGCCGGCTGCCGGTTCAACCAGGGGGGCCGTGGGTGCTAACGGGATGGTGGTCAGCGCCCACCCGGAGGCTACCAGAATTGGACTGGAGATTCTTAAAAAGGGAGGTAACGCTTATGATGCGGCCGTGGCCACCGGGTTTGCCTTAGCCGTCGCTTTTCCGGTGGCGGGAAATATTGGAGGCGGTGGCTTTCTGGTCTACCGTAAGCACAATGGTGAGATAGGAGCCCTTGACTACAGAGAGAAGGCGCCCGCAGCGGCAACCCGTGATATGTACTTAGACGCTCAGGGCAATGTACGCCCAGATGCCAGTACCCTGGGGCACTTAGCCGTGGGGGTTCCGGGGGCGGTAGATGGTCTGTTTACCATGCACCAGAAGCTGGGGAGTCTGAGCTGGGCCGAGGTGTTGCAGCCTTCTATTGACCTGGCCCAGAAAGGCGTGGTGCTCACCGAGAAGGAGGCCCGTGGGTTAAACCAGACCAAAGAAGAATTTGTACGTGCCAATAAATTTCCAACCCATCTTGTGCGGGAGAAACCATGGCAGCAGGGAGATGTACTACCGTTGCCAGAGCTGGCAAAGACGTTAGAGCGCATCCGGGACAACGGGAGAGCTGGGTTTTATGAAGGTGAAACAGCTACTTTACTGGTGAAAGAAATGAACCGCGGCGGCGGTATTATTTCAGCCCAGGACCTGAAGAATTACCAGTCAGTCTGGAGAACGCCGGTTACCGGTTCTTATAAAGGGTATAAAGTAATATCCATGCCCCCGCCCTCCAGCGGAGGTGTTGCCCTGGTGCAGTTGCTGAAAATGGTGGAGCCCTATGACCTGTCTGGCTGGGGGTGGCAATCGGCTAATACAGTTCACGTGATGGTGGAGGCAGAACGAAGGGTATATGCTGACCGCGCCACCTACCTGGGAGACCCGGACTTCTTTCAGGTACCCGTTGACAAACTCCTAGCGCCAGCCTACCTAAGGCAGCGTATGTCTTCCCTGCAAATGCAAAACGCCACTCCTTCAGACCAGATTATGGCTGGAAAGCTGTTGGCCTATGAAAGTGACCAGACCACGCATTACAGCATTGTTGACAAGTGGGGTAACGCAGCTTCCATCACCACCACCTTAAATGGGAATTATGGTTCTAAAGTGGTGGTAGAAGGGGCGGGTTTCCTGCTGAACAATGAGATGGATGATTTTAGCGCAAAGCCCGGGGTTCCTAACATGTTTGGGTTGATTGGCGGCGAAGCCAACGCCATTGCCCCCGGTAAGCGCATGCTCAGTTCCATGACCCCTACTATTGTAGAGAAAGATGGTCAGTTGCACCTGGTGGTAGGTACGCCTGGCGGTTCCACCATTATTACCTCAGTGTTTCAAACGGTGCTGAACGTGCTGGAGCATGGCATGACTATGCAGGAAGCAGTAAACGCCCCCAGGTTCCACCACCAGTGGCTGCCAGATAGAATTGAGCCGGAGCCAAAAGCCATTGAAAGCCAGGTGCGGGAAGAGCTGCAGAAGCGCGGGCACCAGTTCCAGGGGCGCAGCGCCATAGGCCGTGTAGACGGAATTTTACGACTGCCAAACGGTTCCTGGGAGGGAGGGGCAGACCCCAGAGGCGATGATGCCGCCGCCAGTTATTAGACCAAGGCAAAAAATGTGAACTTTAAGAAGCAGGCTTCGGTTATCCCTCCATCTAAAGCTTATAGAATTGTAACCTTTCTAAGACCGTCTAACTACAAAGACAGAGTACCCTTTAATACAGGATTAAAAATGAAGCTAAAGCAAATTTTGGTGGTTGCTTTTCTGCTAATGGCAGGAGTAGCCCAGGCGCAGATAGAGAAGCACCGTATGACGCTGCCCAGACTCTACCAGCAAAACTACTTTTACCTTAACCCTGCCTTTGCAGGGTCTGAGGGCAAGCGTGAGTTTGGACTGAACACCCACTTGAATTCCATCAAGAAAGAAGGAAGCACCTCGCCGCTGTCTGTCATTGCCCATTACCAGGGGGCAGTAGGAGATACCACCAGAAACGGGATTGGCGTGGTAGCCGTGTATGACCAGTTTGGGCCTTACTGGTTAGGCCGTTTAGGGCTGACGTATGCCAAGCGGTTCAGATTAGGGGAGTATAGCAGCATTGGGGTTGGTACCCAGCTCTCAGCAAAATACCTTAATATTGATTTGGCTGAAGCAACCAGGGGCCTTCCTGTGAAAGAGCAGATGGTGGGGCATGACAATGACCTGAGACCAGATGTAGACGTTGGGGTATGGTTGAATATCCGTAATTTTTATGCCGGGGCCACCTTTGCCTCTCTGCTGCAGCCCAACTTCAACTTAACAGAAACTGCTGAGCGGGAAGACGTGCGGGAGGTGTTTTTAACCGCAGGCTATAAGCTAGAGCTGGCAGACGAGTTCAGTATCACCCCTTCTGTTTTCTTTGACAAACCTCTGAAAGGAGGCGAGTTTGGGCAGCAGTACAGTGCGCTCGCCACCTATAAGTTCCTGTCTTTGGGGGCCACCCACCGCAACGGTGGACAATTCTCTGGGCAACAGGCACCCTGGAGCATCATGGGCGGAGTCAATATCTCTGAAAGGGTTTCCTTTCTGGGCTCTTATGATCTGACCAAAGACAAAAACGGGTACGAGCCTGATCCTCAGGTAGAGGCGAACCTTCGTTTCAGGTTTTAATTTCTTTTGAACCGCATAAAAAGGCCCACCCTACGGTGGGCTTTTTATTGGCATTTAAAACTAAAAGAAGTTTAGAGTACTCTGTTTTCCATGGCCAGGCGTCTGCTGGTGCGGTAAGGGTAGACGGGCTTCCTGTTTTTGGAAAAGTAGACCAAAAACAGGGGCGAGCGCCTACACCTGCGCCATATTAACCCATCCAGAAAGGAAATGGGGAACGCACCACTGAGGTTCTCTGGGTCAATTATTTCTTTGCGCCACAAATGCCATTGCAGGAACCTTGCCCTTATTTTTTTACGCCTCTGCGGTACCGGTAAAAGCTTAAGAAACAACTTCGGCAGAACTGTGCCCAGCTAGTGGGGCGTATAAATCAATACATAATGATACACGCTCTTATCAGGGGCTTTGCTTTAAACACAGTGGGGGGAGGAGAGCAGCAGATAGGAGCAGGTCCAGCGGGTTTTTCTGTTTTCAGGCTACTTTTTCAAAAACAGGCCGAAAACAGGAAAAGGCAAATGGTTGGCCGTTATCCAGCTGGTTACGTGCCGCAATAGAGTCCAATTAAGGGGCAAACCTACCGTATGTGCCACCCAAACCCTTTCAGCTTATGAGGAGTAGAAGATATTCTAATAAAACCGTTTATGGACCTCTCCTACATCATTAATGAATTAGGCGAAAACCGGGAGTCTTATTTGAATGCAGTTGCGCCCCCCGTTTTTCAGACCGGGAATTTCGCCTGTAAAACAGTGGCAGACATGCGCCATGCGCTGCAACATGAGACAGAGGTTGCATTCTATACCCGGGGCAAGAACCCCACGGTAGTCATGTTAGAGCAGAAGATAGCGGCTCTGGAAGGAACAGAAGCGGCCATTGCTTTTGGGAGCGGCATGGCAGCGGTGTCTGCGGCGGTTCTTTCCCGGGTGAAAGCGGGAGATCATATAGTGTGCATCAAAAAGCCCTACACCTGGGCCAATAGCCTGATGCTGAAATTTCTTCCGCGCTTTGGCGTGGAGGTAACAATGGTTGACGGCACAGACGCAGAAAATTTTAGAAGAGCCACCCAAAACAATACAGTGCTTTACTATCTGGAGAGCCCCAACTCCTTTACTTTTGAGCTGCAGGATATACGCGCGGTTACTGCCATAGCACGGGAACATAGTGTCTGCACTGTCATTGACAACAGTTTTGCCTCACCGTTGTTCCAGAACCCGGCACAAATGGGAGTGGATCTGGTCATTCACTCCGCCACCAAATACATTGGCGGCCACAGTGACGCCATGGGTGGTATAGTGTGCGGCAGCCGCGAAGCCATTCACCGTATTTTTAAGTCGGAGTACATGACCCTGGGGGCGGTGCTGTCACCCCATGAGGCCTGGCTCCTCATTCGCGGACTCAGAACCTTACCGGTGAGAATGGAGCGCGTGGCCCAAACCACCAGACAAGTGGTGGCATATCTACAACAACGGAAAGAAGTAGCCGAGATTCTTTGGCCCTTCCTGCCGTCGCACCCGCAGTATGAGCTGGCAAAAGCCCAGATGAGAAACAATACCGGCCAATTCACTGTTCGGCTGAACACAACAGACCTGAAGGTGATAGAGCGGTTCTGCGACAGTCTACGGCATTTTCTGATGGCCGCCTCCTGGGGCGGGCATGAATCCCTGATCTTTCCGGTGGCGGCTACCGTTGACCCTAATTCTTTCAGCGCAACTGGTCCGTTTAACCTGGTGCGGTTTTATATTGGGCTGGAAGATGCAGACTACCTGATAAAAGATCTGGAGCAGGCGTTTGCGCAAATGTACCCGTAGCTGTTTCTGACCTGTTTTTTAGAAAACAAACAAAAAACGCCGCTCTAAACAGAGCGCGTTTTTGCCAGAAGGTTCATTGGTCTATAAAATATCTTTGATGATAGAAACCGCCTCTTGAATATATAAGTCTTTCTTAGCGTTGCGGGTAAAAGCCTGAAAACGGGCCGACGCAGCAGTGTCTGCCGCCAGTTTACTTACATCTACCTTCAAAGTGGCTACATCAAGGGCAGGAATGGTTTTACGGGCATCTTCCAGTTTCTTGGCCTGCGCCTGATTAGCACGTTCCTGCGCCAAGTAGGTACTTAGTTTAAGGGAACGGGTAGACTGTTCGGTTCTTTCCTTAAGCTGTAAAGCGGCCTGGTTGATTAAGGAGAACGTAGGGCTGCTGTTGATTCTCTTCTTAGAAGATTCCTTCACCTTCTCAAAAGGAACAGCGGGGCTGCCCCAGGCGCTGAATTTGGCTCCCTGAATCTCATCAAACGGCAACGCGTAGTCCTGTTCCTTTTCCCCATACTTTAGATAGGTGTAGGTGTCTGGCAACGTCACGTCTGGGGTAACCCCGCGTAACTGTACCGTTTTACCAGAAATGCGGTAGTATTTCTGGGTGGTCAGTTTCAAGTGGCCCAGTGGTTTCACCGCGTCAAAAGAAGCAGGCAAAACCTGGTCTAAATCAAAGAACTGTTGAACGGTTCCTTTGCCATAGGTAGAGGAACCCAC
This sequence comes from Rufibacter ruber, assembly GCF_001647275.1. Lineage (GTDB taxonomy): Bacteria > Bacteroidota > Bacteroidia > Cytophagales > Hymenobacteraceae > Nibribacter > Nibribacter ruber_C. The sequence goes on from NZ_LRMM01000081.1 coordinate 16,296, forward strand.
AATCACCCCGCGCTTATAGTCCTGAATGGCGGCCGCCAGAATCTCAGAGGCCGAGGCGCTGTTTTCATTCACCAACACTACCAGCGGGCCGCCGAACTGTACCTGCGGGTCACGGTCTTCCAGCACTGCCGCCGGGCCGTTGGCAGATTTAACCTGTACCACCGGTCCAGACTTGATGAAAAGCCCTACCATGTCTACCACGTCCTGCAACGAACCGCCGCCGTTGTTTCTCAGATCCAGAATGATTCCTTGGGCGTTTTCCTGCTTCAGTTTCTGTATTTCCTCCGCCACATCTTTGCCGCTGTTGCGGCCCCCGGCGTTTTTAAAGTCAGCGTAGAAACCCGGCAGGTGAATGTAGCCAATTGGTTTGGCGCCTTTGATCAACAGAGATTTGGCATAGCCCTCTTCCCGTACCACTACATCTCTGATGATAGAGATCACCTTCATGGTACCGTCTACTTTTTTCACCGTTAAGCGAACTTCTGTGCCTTTTTTGCCTCTGATCAGGCTCACCGCCTTGTCTATGCGCATGCCCTGTATATCAACCGGCGCCTGGTCGCCCTGGGCAACTTTCAGGATCAAATCACCGGGTTTGAGGTCTCCTTGCAGATAAGAAGGACTGCCTGGGGTGATTTCAGAAACCCTGATAAAGCCGTCTTTCTCCTGCAGCACCGCACCAATCCCCTCTAAGCGGCCGGAGAACTCGTAATCAAAATCCTCTTTCTCCTTCGGGGCAAAATATTCAGTATGCGGGTCATACACGTTGGCAAATGAGTTCAGGTACGTAGAGCGCCAGTCTTCATTCTCCAACTGGTTCATGCGTTTGAACAGGTCGTCATAATTCTCCCGCAGTTTCTTACGGGCGTCTGCCTCAATCTCAGGCAGGCTCTTCTTGGGTTCTTTTGAACCGGCGGTGTCTGCTTTCTCCTGGCTGTCTACGGCGTCAGCCACCCTGATCAGCGCCTGGTATTTAAGGTATTTGCGCCACTCTTCTTTCAAAGCGGCAGGCGTGGCGGCAAACTTGATGTTCTCCGGTTTTACCTCAATGGTCTCGTCCTGGTCAAAATTGAAGGGCTTGTCTAAGATTTCCTTGTAATACCCTTCCGCCTCTTTCAGTCTGTTCTTGAAGAGGGACATGGAAAGGTCAAAAAATTTGAACGACCCGTTTTTGAATTCATCATCCAGCTGGTCTGATAGGTTTTGAGCTGGTTCACGTCTGGCTGCAGCAAAAATTTCTTGTTGTAGTCCAGGCGCTCCAAGTATAAGTCAAAGGCGTGTTTTGAAAATTCATCATCCAGCCGCTCCGGGGAGTAGTGGGCCGAGCTCAGTCCCTGAACCAGTACCTTGGTCAGTACCTCGTTCTTCTGGTCCCGGGCCACCCCGTCCTTTTCCAGGAGCTTGTAGGAAGCGATGCCAAATACCACTGTGGCAGCAGTACTGTAGGCAACCAGTTTCGTCTTGAAGGAGAACATATTTAGATTTAAATAAAGTCAGCAAATATATGTACAAAAGTAGTGCCGTTTCTCTGGGGGAATACTTTCTCTTAAACGCAAAGTGGCGTTGAAAGGTGTGAGAACAGACTTTAATTTGTAGAAGAACTCAAAGTAAGCAGAAGCATTGATTTTTCAGCATTCCTGTTCCCCTTTTTAACAGAATTTTAAAGCTATTTGTTTCTTACCAGCTTTCATAGAAGCATAAACTGTAGGTAAACGATAAAATTATAATTGGCCAGGTTATGGAAATTAAGCGGGGCAGACATCTTATGCGAAACAGAAACCATTTGTCTACTTAAACCACTACCGCCATGGAAAACAAAACCGCACCACAAGCCACCCTCCTGGACATGATCTTTGACGGGCGAAACAAAGCCTATGGCGCTTACCTGCTGCGCAGGTTGTACCACCGGCACTTGTCCCAGGCCCTGCTCATGGCCGTCTCCCTTTCTACCCTGTTAATCAGTTTACCCGTGATAGGGACCAAACTTTTTGGGGAAGATGACAGGGCGGTAGTTCCTGAGGCAAAGCCAAGGCTAAGAGAAATGATTTCAGTACAGCTCCCCAAAATAGAAGAAAAAGTTGAACCGGTGAGGCAGCAGGAGCCAGCCAGCCCCAAGCCCGCGGGCAAGACCATCAGAAATGTGACCTATAAAGTAGAGCAGGACCAGCTGGTGAGGAACGAGCAGATTCCTACGCAGGAAGATCTAAAGACGGCCAACGCTTCTACGGTCACTTCTGAGGGCAATGGGTTGGGCAGGATAGATGACCCAATGGCGGGTACCGGTACAGGCCCCGGCGGCACTGGTGAAGGGGCAGGGACCGCCCCGGAGAAAACTGAAATATTCATTAGCGTGCAGGAGATGCCGGAATTTGAGGGCGGAATGAAAAAACTGATGGACTTTGTAGGCAGAAACCTCAGATACCCCAGGGCAGCCCAGAGCCAGGGCGTGGAAGGAACCGTGGTCACCAGCTTTGTGGTGAGCCCTACCGGTGAACTTACAGAGATCTCTATCCTGAAAGGGCTGGGATACGGCACCGAGGAGGAGGTGGTGCGCGTGCTGTCAAAAATGCCCCGCTGGAAACCAGGTATCCAGAACGGACGGGCCGTGCCCGTACGCATGACCCTCCCCATCAGGCTGGAGCTAAAGTAACAGTGAACGGGTTTGGCCTCTCAGAAAAAAATACAGTTGGATACCGCTTCTGTTTTTGCTGTTTTCAGAAAAACAGGCCGAAAACAGAAAGGGTGGCTTCACCCAAGACAGAACGAACCAGGGAAGGCGCGTTGATGTACAGATTGATTTTGTCTGGCGAAACG
>NZ_LRMM01000082.1 GCF_001647275.1 Rufibacter ruber
TGAAACCAGGGCGCAGCACTGGCTTGCCCTGCATCTGCTAGCCTTTACAGCCTTGTTTATCCGAAAATTCAACCAAAATCAAAAACTCTAAACAGCTTCAATGAAAAGAATCTACTTAATCTACATAATTCTTTCAGCAGCTTTAATAATTAATCTTACACTCGACATTATAAAAGGGATAAGCCTCCAAGGATATTGGGCTGACAGGATACTTTTCTGGATATGGCTAGTTTATACAGTTTACATACTTATAAAATACTGGAGTAAAAAGGGAGTCAAATTTTACGTCTGGACTTTAACGGCTCTTTTAGGATTAAGCATGCTACCAATGTTTATCCCTTTCACAGCGATAATATTTACTGGATTCGGGTTAGACAGAACGTATGGAAATGACTTCAACGACAATTTAAGAGTGCAGGTAACTGGAAAAAGTATAATGGGACGCCCTAATGTAGAACTCATTAGAAAGTATGGGCTCTACGGAGTTGTTTTAGGTGAGATGAGCGGATTTGACCTTGTAGATGACCTAGATGATTTAGAAAATGTTAAGAGAGTAAAGATTTTAGAAGAGAAAGAAAATAACTTGCTCGTGGAGTTTTACTTCCCCAATGGCGGTAATAGGCACTGGTTGGACAAAAAATAACATTGCTCAACATTGTATAAACGCCAGCATCGGCCGACGGCCTTGCACGCCTCATGCACGAGGCCGTTGCCTGTAATTTTAAACTCAGCATTTGATGGCAAGAAAAGCAATTGTCTTAACAGGATTTGTCATTTTGAAATTTCTTTTACAGTTCATCCTGATAAGCCCTGAGTATGATTTGCAGCGAGATGAATACCTCCACCTGGACCAAGCAAACCATCTGGCGTGGGGCTATGTGTCCATACCTCCCATGACAGCCTGGATCTCCTTCCTCATCAAGCTCCTGGGTAACGGTCTGTTTTGGGTTAAGTTTTTTCCTGCCCTTTTCGGCGCCTTAACCATTGTTGTTGTTTGGAAAGCGATAGAAGAACTAAACGGTAATTTAGTTGCCTTGATTTTAGGGGCTACTGGTGTTTTATTTTCTGCTCTTCTGAGACTCAATACGCTTTATCAACCCAACTCCTTGGACGCTTTATGCTGGACCTCCCTTTACTTCATTGTCATAAAGTACCTAAATACCCAAAAGCCGAAGTGGCTGTATGTTGGCGCCATAATATTTGCCATAGGTTTTTTGAATAAGTACAACATCGTTTTCCTGCTCATTGGTCTTTTACCGGCCATTTTGATGACCGAACAACGTGCAGTACTGATTAGGAAGCACCTATACCTGGCCATGCTATCAGGGCTGCTGCTTATCCTGCCAAACCTTTTATGGCAATACCAGAACCAGTTTCCGGTGATACATCATCTGAATGAATTGGCTGAGACCCAGCTGGTTCATGTGAACGCGTGGGGGTTTCTGAAATCGCAGCTCCTTTTTTATGCCGGTTCACTTTTTGTCATTTTTTCAGCCCTGTATACCTTATTGTTTTACAGACCCTTTCATACGTATAAAGCCTTTTTCTGGGCAATTATTTTTACGCTTGCTGTTTTTATCTATTTCAAGGCGAAGGATTATTACGCCATCGGGCTGTACCCCATTTATGTAGCTTTCGGGGCTGTTTTTATTGCCGACATGCTGAAGACCGGCCGGAAAAGGTATTGGCAAGCCGTTGCCATTGCCATTCCGGTCCTTTTTTTTATTCCGATGTATAATATTGCCTTCCCCAATAAAAGCCCTGAATACATTCTGCAACATGCAGAGCAGTACAGGGATCTGGGAATGCTTAGGTGGGAAGACGGCAAAGACCATGCATTGCCACAAGACTTTGCCGATATGCTAGGCTGGAAAGAGCTGGCCCACAAAGTGGATGGCATATATTCGAATCTTCCTGAACCAGATAAGACCTTGGTGCTCTGCGACAACTACGGCCAGGCGGGAGCCATCAATTACTACACCAAGAATAAAATCAGGGCGGTCTCTTTCAACGCAGACTATGTCAACTGGTTTAAACTTGACCACCCGTATGACCACCTCATACGGGTTAAAAGCTATCCGGGCCACGACAGTGAATTAGAAGAAACCAGTCCGTATTTTCATACTTCACTTGTATCAGACTCCATTACAAATCCATTTGCGCGGGAATACCGAACCATCATTTACACTTTTTTAGATGCTAAAGTGGACATCAATAAAAGAATACAAGAAGAGGTTAATGAAACAAAAAACTATCGCTGACTGCACGTAGATGACTTTAGCAAATGAAAAGGGCAAATTGCATGTTAGTGCCTTGAGCCATATAGGTGTAACTGGCAACAGGGGCTTTTTTTACACATACACGCAGCCCTCAACTAATATCCAAAAGTCTTCTTTAGAAAATGTAAAGCTTTTGATGTAGCATCAGGTACTGCAAACAATAAAATCACTGCCACCCACAACACCTAAAAAGCATTAAAACGCTCTTTAACCCAACCGCTGCTGTAATGTAAAAACATGGATATAAAAGATTTTATCAACAGCCTTACTCCAGAAGAAATTGAAGAAAGGAATAATAAACAGCTAGAGGAAAATCAAAGAGTTTATGAAGAGTTTAAAGCTGCATATACAAAAGGGATATATTCCCTTGACAGCCAGCCCATTGACTCTTTTAAATTGAATGCTCCTTGCTACCATTGGTTTTTAAGACCAAAAGGAATCAAGAAAAAGCATTTTAAGAAATATTTGCCTTACCCAATAGGGTTCTTCCGCTTTAATAGTTACATCCAATAGATTGCTAACCTTGAAACACCATTTAAGAATATCAATGATTTAAAGGAGGAAATGAATCCAGCAAAATCACTGAATATACAGTAAGATATAAAAATAGTGAATGGTCAGTTAATATCAGGAAAACTGATAGACAAGGTCATGATAATTCAAAAAAATGCCAACACCCCTCATTTTCATCTTCAAATGGTTGTTGATGGCTTTGTGCTTTTAAAATTTTACGACTTTCATATTCCACTCTCAGTAGAAGATATTCTCAATTTTAGATTAATTAAAGAAGCACCTGACAAGGTACTTTTGGCAAACCCTTTTGGAGCGGGAATGTCTATTTTAGGAGATGATGAACACCTTGAGCAATTGAATCGCTTGATGTATAGGATTATTGATTGGGACAAGGCACCCTTTCATACAAGCTCTTTGATTCAAATGCCAGAAGGAGAATCAATGGCAGAAGAAATACTTGAAAAAAAAATCACACAGAAAGTAAGGAAACAAGAATACCAGTTAGACATCTAATAAAAAAGTATTTTCCGCAAGCAACCATTGTTTCCGAAATTAGACCTGGAGACGGAGTGCCAAAAATTTCGGCAAGGAACAAAAGAAAATAAGCTCAATTTCCAACAATGTATAAATATCATACTCCAGCCAACGGCCTCGCCGTCTCATGCGCAATAGCGTTGGCATGTATTTAAATCAAGAAAAAAGTATGCAAAAAAAGAGTCAGCAACACATTGAAAAGCTTATCCGCTACACCTTAGGTTTTCTGCTTGCCCTGCTTGCGTTGAATGCCTTTGGCGGGGGGTATTACGGCATGGCGGGGGCAGAGAACGTTCCTACGGAGTGGTTAAAAGGGAGCCCCTTCCCCAACTACTTTGTTCCCAGCCTAATTCTTTTCATCATTGTGGGCGGTTCTGCTCTCATCGCCGCTATTGCAGTCTTTCGGGGGCATCGCATGGCCCGGAAGGCCTCCTTTATTTGCGGCACCATCACTCTTCTTTGGCTTACCGTGCAAATTGCCATCATAGGCTATGTTTCCTGGATGCAACCAACCACCGCGTTTGCGGCGCTCCTAATTTTATTTTTAGCCTGGCAACTTTCAGAGGCTGAGCATTAAACAGTTTATTTCTTTAGCTATAGAACATGTGCTCATTGCAGAAGCAGCATTTGCTGATCATAGAGGAGAATGGTTTCTTACACCCAGTACAAAGCTCTAGGAAGGCAAGACCATGGCTTAACCGCGCACAACCACGCCAGATGATAAAAGGCTATATGAGAATATAGGGCCAGTTTACCTTCAGGAGAATCAACCGGACTCTGCTTTGGTTAAATTTACGTGCAGGAGAAGAATCTACAGCCCCATTTATAAAGTCTACTTTGGTAAAAACGTGCAAACCATTTAGCCAACCACGGGCCTAACAGAAATAAAAGCCTACTAAATAAAGAACTTGGGCGGAACAACCTTTGGCCGAAATTTTCCCAAATTGATAAATCCGCCTAAGAGCTTGTTTACATTTTGATTTTGCAAGCGAAAACGGGGAGCGAAAGGTTCTGGCGAAGCGTTTTTTGAGCAGCATACGCCCCGCTATGGTGCGGGAAAAAGGCAAAGTCAGGTTCTTTTGATACCCGTTTGCAGCGCAAAAGGCAAATTTAAACATGCTCTAACATTTCATTGAAGCACCTTGCTTCCATATATTTTAACAGCACGACCATATGATCAATACTTTCACGGCGGTTAGGTAAATGACGGCTCCCCTGTAACTGCTTGCAGCAAGCAGCTAAACACCTGACATGCCCAAAGAGCAGCCTCCTGCCGCGTACGTCACAAGAAGAACTCCACTCTCTCATTTAGCCGTACCGCTGGCTTAAAATAACCCTACTACTTTACCGTTGTAGAAACTATAGGTTATATAGTTGGAGCAATGCCCTTACAAACAAGCCATATCTACAAGATAAGACACCTTTTACTGGTGTGTCTTGTGCTGTTGGGGTTAATGCCCTGCGGAGTCAAAGAGGCATTGTTGGGAACGGTCAACGTGGACTACGTCAAAGCCCTTAATGGCTCCAAGACCACCGCCCCATTCAATTCATGCCAGTATACCCAAAGCACTGACCCACTCCTTTCAGCTGTAAGGCAATCTAAAATTCTCAAGCAGGCAGAACCTATCTGTTTCTCTTGTGCCCGGATTTTTCTTACGCGCTCTGCAAAGACCAACCACCGCTGTTCACCAGACTACTCTGGTAATAGCCCACCCAAGTATATTTTATATAAACGCCTGAAACTAGATGTAGCCTGATCTTATCACACGGGTACATTTTTTTCACGTTTTATAAAATAGAAAGAGTCAATGAACTTACAGCATGACAGCACGGCCTACCCCACGGCCGGGCTCTTAACCCTATCCCTGCGATGGGTAATTGGTTGGACCTACTTTTCGGCGTTTTGGAGACGCCTCATCTTAGAGAATAAGCTTATCCCGGAAGAGGCCGGTTACATAGGCGAAAAATTCAATCACTTCCTCCCCAATGCTTTAGGCATAAAACCCTTATAGAATATTTGGTTTCTAACCCTGACACTCTGCAGGTGGCCATGGTTTCCTTTACCCTTGTAGAGGCGGTGGTAGGCTTGCTCCTCATTCTAGGGCTAGGCACAAGACTTATGAGTGTAGGGGTCTTTTTTCTGGCTCTGGGGATTTTGTTGGGATCGGGTTGGCTGGGCACCACTTGCCTGGACGAATGGCAGATTGGCGTTCTGGGCGTATCAAGCGGGTTTGTATTGTTTTTAACGGGCAGCGGCGCCTATTCACTGGATCACTTCCTTATGACCCGGCCGTATGCTTTTACCCGTACAAGATGGTTTACCTGGTTAGGTTCAGGCCATTTGCCGGTGAAAAACCTGCCCTTCACCGTGTTGGTAATGCCTTGTGGTATCTTGGGGCTCACCTTGTTTACCAACCAATATTTTCACGGCGGCGTGTTGGGCACCCTTCATAACAAGTCTGTCAAACCTAAAGTTGAGATCTCCCATATTGAGCAGCACGGTTCGCACCTTACGTTTCAGTTGTTCAGAGTAGAAGGGGCAGATGTGTATGGCTCTTTTCTGATTGGCATTGAGGTGTTAGATGAAAATAACAAAGTCATCAAATCCATCACCCAGAAAGAACTGGCTGAATTTCCAACCCACAGAATACACAATCATTACGTGACTAAAATCAAGCCGGGCCAGCACAGTTTAATCATTCCTCTGGGCGCAAAAGCAGACATTGCCCTAGATCTGAGAGGGGTACCCATTAAAGAAAACTATTCTTTAAAACTCATTGACATCAGTGGAATAGAATGGACCGCCCCTATCAAGTAACCCTACCCCATCTTCTGCTACAACCAAGGCGGCAAAGAAGCACAAGCGTCAGGAAAGCCCGTGTTCCAATCAATAGGCATAGAAGCCAATTAGGTCTCTTTAAACCCGCAGCTGTTCAATGCATGCGTGTCAGTGAAACCTTGGCTCATTGGTGTTTCTTTTAAACTTGGCTACCGCCGAAGAAAACAATTTCATTCCTCCACCCTCTTTGTTGAGGTGTAAAACTGTCATTCAGACAATACCCAATTCCGTTTTTGGCCTGTTTTCGTGAAAACAGCAAAACGGAAATCTGACTAGAACTCAGGACTCTGAACTCAGGACTAAATAGTGGGTGTCCCGCCGGTGACTTGCACCGTGGAGCCGGTCATGTAGCTGGAGTCTTGGGAGGCCAGCAGCACGTAGATGGGTGCCAGCTCGGCGGGTTGGCCGGGGCGTTGCAGCGGGGTGTCTTTCCCGAAGGACTTCACCTCCTCGGCGGGCATGGTGGCCGGGATGAGGGGCGTCCAGATGGGGCCGGGGGCCACGCAGTTGGCGCGTATGCCTTTCTCGGCCAGCAGCTGGCCCAGGTTGGCGGTGAAGTTCTGAATGGCGCCTTTGGTAGCGGCGTAGGCCAGGAGCGTAGGCGTGGGTTTGTAGGCGTTCACCGAGGTGGTGTTCACAATGGTACTGCCCGGCTTCATGTGCGGCTCGGCGGCTTTGCAGAGGTAGAACATGGCGTAGATGTTGGTCTTGAAGGTCTTGTCAAACTCCTCGCTGGGAATCTCCTGCAACGACTTGCGCGCCATCTGGAAGGCGGCGTTGTTCACCAGAATGTCAATCTGCCCGAACTCGGCCACGGCCCGCTCCACTATTTTCTGGCAATGCGCCTCTTCACTGATGTCGCCAGGCACCAGCACGGCTTTGCGGCCGGCTTTCTCAATCCACCGGGCAGTGTCCTGGGCGTCTTCCTCCTCGTTCAGGTAAGAGATCAGCACATCGGCGCCCTCGCGGGCGAAGGCAATGGCCACCGCTTTGCCAATTCCGGAGTCGCCGCCGGTGATAATGGCTTTGCAGCCTTCCAGTTTGCCGCTGCCTTTGTAGGTTTCTTCGCCGTGGTCAGGCTTCAGCTTCATTTCTGATTCCTCGCCGGGCTCACTTTGCTTGGGCTCTTTAAAGGGCGGCTTTTCATACTGTTGGGTGGGGTCCTGCAGATTATTCTCCTGATTTGTGCTCATGGTTCTCAGTTTAAAGTTGAGGATATGTTTCCCTTTAAAAACGAGTGGCCATGAGAAGGGTTCACCATGGGTTGTCAGTACTTCCCTTTGTACCTCCACCGAGCGCAAGCGGAGGTAGGCAGTTACGTTTTGGAGCTACTTTTCAGAAAACAGCCCCAAAACAGAAACTCTACAATGCAAAGACATACCAACACTTGCGCCAGAGACATCAAGAAAGGCTCCCCGCCTGGTGTGCATCTTTCGGTATCTTTGAATGCTTCTGCCTCCTGCTCACTCCTTTTCTACTGCCCCGCTGTCTTGAATGCCCCCAGATCTCCCCTACCTCCCACTCCACGCTCAATGCTTCGGCCCTGGCCGATTTTGTTTCCGGCACTACCCCTTGAAAGTGGTACGTTGTGAGCTGTTGTCCTGCAATGTGAAGGATACCTACCTTATGACCGCGTCAGAACAGAAGTTCATCTTTAGCGTGTACCGGGCTGCGCACCGAACGTCTTCCTAAATCCAGCCCCGGCGAAGGCGGTGAAGCCCAACAGCAGGGCTCTGGTGAGGTGGGCGGGTAGGTAAGTTTTCATACGGTATTTGGTTAGGTGATGATCAAACCTGCTACCAGCGCCGCAGCCCCTGCAAACCTCTACGCCAACGGCCATTTTTCCTGATTACCGCGGTATAAAAATCTGTTGGAAACCCTGAGGAAGTTTTGAAATAGAAAACCCGTTTTCGCTGTTTTGGTTAAAACAGCCCGAAAACGGGTTTTAGCCTCTAATGAAATGAAGTGCTTAGCTCGGCAGCTCCATAGGTACTTCCATCAAGAGCAGCTGCGCATCTGCGGTGGCTTCAATGGTCAGTTCGCCCAGTTCAGAGAGCCCTACGGCATCACGGCGTTTCAATACTTCCTGGGCAGCTTTTACTTCGCCCTCCAGTACAAACAGGTAGAGCCCGTTGCCTTCCAGCTTTCTAGTGTAGTTCAGACTCCTGCCGCTTTCCAGCGTGGCCAGAGAGAAAAACGCATCCTGGTTGATCCAGACGCCGCCGCTGTCCTTGTCTGGTGACACCACCGTCTGCCATTGATTCACGCGCTGGGCGGGGTCAAAGGTTTTCTGCTCGTAGCGGGGCTGAATGTTCCTTTCTTTGGGGAAAACCCAGATCTGCAGAAAATTCACCGCCTCGGTTTTAGAGCCGTTGTACTCAGAGTGGCGCAAGCCCGTGCCCGCCGACATGATCTGCACGTCATTGGTCTGAATCACCTCCTCATTGCCCGTGCTGTCTTTGTGCGCCAGACTGCCAGATAACGGTATAGAAATGATCTCCATGTTATCGTGCGGGTGCGCCCCAAACCCCTGCCCGCCCGCAACGCTGTCATCATTGATCACGCGCAGCGCGCCAAAATGAATGCGCTCCGGGTTGTAGTAATTCGCGAAGCTGAAGGTATGGTAGCTCTTCAACCAGCCGTGGTTGGCGTAGCCCCGGGAATCTGCGGTATATAAGGTCTTTTTCATCGTCTTATCATTTAATTGTATATACAACAAATGTATATACATAGTTCCATTTTTCCAAATCTAGCCACTTAAAAAAAATAAGGTTTGGGTATAAACCAGCCAAATGCGGGGCAACATGCGTATACTCGCGGTCTGAAAGTTTATGTCCTTCCCATTTAAACGGAACAAGCAGGCTTTCGCAATTACTTTCGTTTGATTCTTTTACTCAATGAATACCGCATCTCCTACTGCCCCCGCGTTTACCAAACTCCATCTGTGGGTCATGACTATTGCCACGGGCATGGTGGTCGCCAACCTCTATTACAACCAGCCGCTGCTGGGCCGGATAGCCACCACCTATGGCGTCACTGAGGCGGCAGCAGGCAGTCTGGCCATGCTCACCCAGATTGGGTATGCCGTGGGCATGCTCTTTATTATTCCGCTGGGCGATATGCTGCGCCGCAAACGGCTGATCATGGTAGACTTTGCGGCCATTATCATCTCGCTGCTGCTGGCGGGTTTTGCGGTGAACATTGAATCTTTGATGGTGGCCAGCTTTCTTATTGGGGCTACGTCTGTGGTGCCGCAGTTGCTGATCCCCATGGCGGCCCATCTGGCCAAACCCGAATCCCGGGGCCGCACCGTGGGCTTTGTGATGAGCGGCCTGCTGATCGGGATTCTGCTGTCCCGCACTGTGAGCGGGTTTGTGGGGGCGCAACTGGGCTGGCGGGCCATGTTCTTTATAGCAGCCGGTATGATGGTGGTTCTGTGGGGCTCCCTGTACTTTCTGCTCCCAGAGGTTCACCCCAGTTTCAAGGGCAACTACAAGAACCTGATGAAGTCGCTGGTGCACCTGGTCAAGGAACAGCCCATGCTGCGGCTGGTGTCTTTGCGGGGCGCCTTGTGCTATGCCACCTTCGGGGCTTTCTGGACTACGCTGGTTTTTCTGCTGGAAGAGCCTCCGTTTAACCTGGGCAGTGCCTCGGCGGGGTTGTTTGGCCTGATTGGCGCCGCGGGGGCGTTGGCCGCCTCCTGGATGGGCCGCCTCAGTGACAAGGGAAACGCCTTCACCATTACCACGGTCAGCATTGTGTTGATTGTGTTGTCGTATGTGGTTTTCGGGTTGTCCAGCAGCAGTCTGGTGGGGCTGGTGATTGGGGTGATCTTATTGGATTTGGGCGTGCAAGCCACCCACATCTCCAACCAGACTTTTATCTTCTCCATCCTCCCTGAGGCTCGTAACCGCCTCAATACTATCTACATGGTGACGTATTTTATGGGCGGTGCCTCGGGCACGTTCATCGCCAGCCACGCCTGGCACCTCTGGAAATGGAACGGCGTGGTGGGTGTTGGCCTGGTTTTCTCTGGCCTGGCATTGCTGGTGCACCTGCTCCTCCTGAAGCCTGCCAAGAAGGCCTAACCTGTTGGCGAAGTTCTGTTTTGGGGCTATTTTTGGGAAAACGGCCCCAAAACAGAAGAATGTCAGAAAGCCGAATATGGCTGCCCCCTCATCCCCCATGCTCAACATCTTACACATCAACTCCTACGCCCAGGCCGGCGGGGCCGAACAGGTGGCCTGTGACCTGCTGAACAACCTATGGGTTTCGTCAAAGCTGCTGGTGAAATCCCACGCCTCGGCAGACTCCAGAATTCAGGCTATACCGGCGCACGTCTCTTCCAGGGTGTATGATTTTCTGGACCGGGTGGTGCGCAAGCTGGGGTTCAACAACCAGTTCAAGATTCTGTTTTCCTTGGCCGAGCAGGGGAATTTCACCTACTCCCGGCTACAGCAAACGCAGGCGTACCAGCAGGCCGACCTCATTCACCTGCACAACCTGCACGGCAACTACTTTGATCTGTCGGCGCTGGCCCAGATTGCGCGGGAGAAACCGGTGGTCTGGACCCTGCATGACATGTGGCCCATGACCGGCGGTGAATTTTACACCTACGGCAACCTGAACTACCAGCAAGGCATTGGCAAAACGCCCATCCGGTACCTGGCGCCCCTGCAAGACCCGCTGCTAGATCTAAGGCAGCAGCACCTGGAGCGCAAGAAGAAACTGTACCGGCAACTGGCCCACCGCCTCACCTTTGTGCCCGTGAGTTATTGGCTGGAAGAGGCGTTCAAACAGGCCTATGTCTTTGATCCCAGCTTGCAGGTCAGAACCATCTATAACGGCGTTGATACCGCTGTTTTCTATAATCAGCAACTGCGTACCTGGCCTAAGCCCCGCCTTTTGTTTTTCAACGCCTCCGGCGAAAGCAAGGCCTCGCATTTGTTCCGTGTAATTTTGCTGCGCTCCCGGCAGGTATTGAGCTGTACGTGGTTGGGCAGCCGCTGGAGCACCCCAGCGTGGTTTTTCATAGGCCTTTCATCCGCGGGCGGGAAGCACTTCGTGACCTGTACAACCAGGTAGACCTGCTGGTGTTCCCCTCCAAAGCCGAAACATTTGGCCTGGTTCCCCTTGAAGCCATGGCCTGCGGCGTGTGTGTGATTACGTCTACGGCTACCGCCCTGCCCGAAGTGGTGAACCCGCAGGTAGGCATGCTGTTTGACTCTGAGAACCCAGAAGATCTGCTGCACAAAGTCTCAGTTGCCTTAGCCCATCTGCCCCAGAGCAGAGCATTGGGAGCCCGGGCCGCCGTGTACGCCCAAGATACTTTCGCGCTGTCTAAGACCCATGAACGGTATTTCCAGCTGTACCAGGAGGCTATCAAGAACTTTCCAGCTCGTTGAAAAACAAAGCCCTCGCGTTTAGGAACTCTTATTGGGAAAAGAGCCCCTCAACGCGAGGGCTTACCAGATAGGGTTCTAGAGACGTGCGTCGGTTAACGTTATTTAGCTGGGTCCACAGAGGGCTGGCCGTACTTCTTCACTTCCACCTGCGGCTCTCGGCCTTCGCGGAGCGTCACCTTGAACAGGTAGTCGTACTGGTGATCTGCTACCTCAGCGAAAGGTTTCTTTCCGCCCAACGCCTCTACTACGTGAAGCACTGTGTTGGAGTGCCCGGCCACCACCAGGGTTTTACCACGGTAACCGGTTTTAATGTTCTGCGCCAGCCCCTGGTAGTCAGTGGGGTTGTAGAGCTGCACGGTGAGTTTTTTGGCCTGCGCCAAAGGTTGCAGGGTTTGCTGGGTGCGCTTGTATTTGGTGGCTAGCAGGGCGCTGATTGGTTCTTGGGCCAGTTGGTCCCGGAGCGCCTGGGCCCGCCGGTGACCGGCGTCAGAGAGATCAGGGTCGTCGGTCATGGCCCCAGAGGAAGGCCCCTTTTCGGCATGCCGAACAATGTACACAATAGTTTCATTGGCTCCCAGGCCAGTTCCTGACCCGGCGGCACACGCCGAAAACAGCGCAAACGCCAACACCAGCGCACCGGCTACATAGATAGACTTGAACAGTTTCATAGTGGGTTAGATTGACGTCTCAAGATACTACCTTTCCCCAGAATTAAAGCTAATTCTGCGGCGGTAAGTATATGGCCTTACAACTATATTACAGGAAATGCAGTATTAGCACCAATTACCGTTACATGATGCGTTTACACTCTCCTTTCACTCAGCTCCGCTCCCTTACGCTCTACCTGGTGCTGGCCCTGCTCTGGGGCGCAGGCGCCTGCAAGTCGGCCAAAACCCACTACCGCGAAGGCCTGGAGCGCGCCAGCAAAAACGATTACACCGGCGCCGTGCGCGAGTATGACGCCGCCATTGCCAAGCGCCCCAATGACGGCACCCTGTACCGCCTGCGCGGCGTGGCCAAATATGAGATGGATGACTTTGACGGCGCCTTCACTGACTTCACCCAGGCCATAGGGTTAGACTCCAGTGATGCTGAATCCTATAAATTCAGGGGTGACATCAAGCAGAACCGCCAGCAGTACCAAGCCTCCATTGCTGACTACAACCAGGCCATCAGGTTCCAGCCCAGCTACGCCAAGGCGTTCAACAACCGCGGGCTGAACAAGATGCGGCTCAAAGACATGAAAGGCGCTGCCCAGGATTTCAGCCAGGCCATCGCCCTGCAGAATGACTACGCCCTGGCCTACCTTAACCGCGCCAACCTGCGCATGCGCGAAAGACAATACAGACCGGCCATGGAAGATTATGACAAAGCCATCTCCCTGGATACCACTTTGGCCGCCGCCTACTACAACCGGGGCGTACTCTTCCACAACCAGAAAAAACGCAAGAGCGCCTGCGCAGACTGGCAGAAAGCCCTGGAGCTGGGCACTGCCCAGGCCAATGCCCTGATTAAACGCTACTGCCGGTAACTTCCTGTTTTCGGGCTGTTTTCTGGCAATACTTCGGACAGTTTAGATGAGTAGAAAAAGTGCGTTTGTAGCGTTTGAGGGCATGTACAGGTTTAGCATCCAATGGTTTTTCTCCCTTTTGGGAAATACCTAACTGCCATTTAATTACTTAAACCCCTTTTATAGCCTCTAGAGCCTCTTTTTGCCTTTTAGAATTGTCCGAAGTATTGCTAAAAAACAGACCGAAAACGGCTTTTCACCTGAAATCCTGCCGCCGGTTCTTTGGCGACCGAAGCCATTTATTATCTTTGAGCCTGAATACATGGCTGGCCGCTTTAAAAAAGGCGCAGCCCTATACGCAAGCATGATGAAATTACTGGAAGGAAAAATTGCCCTAGTGACCGGCGCCTCTAAAGGAATTGGCCGGGCCATTGCCAAGAAATATGCCGAACAAGGCGCCAACGTGGCTTTCACCTATCTCTCCAGCGTAGAGAAGGGCCAGCAACTGGAGCAGGAACTGGCCGAGTACGGCATTCAGGCCAAAGGCTACCGCTCAGACGCCTCAGACTTTGCCCAGGCCGAACAATTAATTGAGAATGTGGTGAAAGACTTCGGGAAACTGGACGTGCTGGTAAACAACGCCGGCATCACCAAAGACGGGCTTTTGATGCGCATGAGCGAGGAGCAGTGGGACGCCGTGATTAACACCAACCTCAAATCTGTGTTCAACCTCACCAAGTCTGCCACCAAGCACATGATGCGCGCCAAAAGCGGTTCTATCATCAACATGACCTCTGTGGTGGGCATCAAAGGCAACGCAGGCCAGGCCAACTACGCCGCCTCCAAAGCGGGTATTATTGGCTTTACCAAATCAGTGGCGCTGGAGTTGGGTTCCAGAAACATCCGGAGCAACGCCATTGCCCCGGGCTTCATTGAAACCGACATGACCGACGAACTGGACGCCAACGTGGTAGCCGAATGGCGCAAAGCCATCCCGCTCAAGCGAGGAGGTTCCCCGGAAGACGTGGCCAACGCCGCCGTTTTCCTGGCCTCAGACCTTTCTGCCTACATTACCGGCCAAACGTTACAGGTAGACGGCGGAATGTTGACGTAATTGAGTATTAGGAATTAGTAATTGTTGGAAAGCCGTAGTTGAGAGGAAAGCTCTGCTGCGGCTTTTCTTTTTTCTACGTACCGCCTTTCTGTTTTCGGGCTGTTTTTCAGAAAACACCCCGAAAGCAGAAACATCCTCACTTGTAGAAACCGGTGAGGCCAAACTAGAATTACCCTTTCCAGGTTTCCGTCGCTTTTGAGGACAGCACCATTCCTCCTCCCGGCTTCTCAGGTACCCGTTTCCCTGATCACCACAGGGCAGGATGAATTTCTCAGGGCAGTTGGCGCAACGCCCGCAGGTCTGTCGAATTGCTGATGGTTTATTGCTGATGGTTGGAAGATGGAACTGCGCGGGAGTTCGTGCCCGGGGATGAGGCGCGCATGGAGACTCACCGGGAGCCGTTCAGCATGCGTAAAACCCACCCCAACCCCTCCTGGGAGGGGAGTGATCTGGAATGAGTAAGCCTTATGCGATACGCCCCTGCCTCTGAAATCTCGGCTGTCCGGGATTTGCCATCCCGGACACAGTACCTGCGGATTTGCAATCCGCGGCCCCTGCAGATCAAACATGCCGCCGCGGGGACTGCAAATCCCCGTGTACCAGCTTCCGGATTGCAAATCCGGAAGAGCGCCATGCTGGGCAGAATGCAACTAGCTGCGGCGAGAAGAGGTTGATCAGCAATGCGTGTCCTCCTGTGTAAACATCCCCCTTGCCCCCTTCAAAGGGGGAGTATCTGGTAGCGTTAGAAGGCACGGAAGAAACTTCCGCCCCATAGAGGAGCTATAGAGGGCAGAAGCAGTGTGAGGCTGCCGCCCCATGGAAGCTGAAAGCTTCCGCCATTATAGGTCCAAGTTGGAAACTTGAACCAGAGAAAGTGACAAACCAGCAGCAAGAAGTAAACCAACAAACAACTATTAAAAATCAATACTTCTGCTAGTGGTACCTCTGTTAATTAGCACTTCTGCCCTTGGCTGATGTGCGCAGCACGGGCTTACCACAGGCTAGCGGAACAGCAACCGTTACCTGCTAAGGCAGAAATAACTGCACCGCAGTGACAGGAGGGGAACAGAAACCAGTCCTGGCGGTGAGCGCCTCTGTTAATACGCTGCCGTTAGGCAACGCCAAAGGCGTAGTTTTAACAGCAGTGCTCACCCCCAGGACGGGGCCCCGCGGCCGTGAGCGCTTACCGGAAAAGATGAAACAATGCAGCCCGTGAACTAACGCATCAAACGGCACAGCCAGGGGAACTACAGACCACGCATTCCCTTCTGAGAAGCACATGCTAAACCTGGAACAACCGCCACAGAAACCCCAAACCTAAATTGTACTTCTGTTTTAGGGCTGTTTTCAGAAAAACAGCCCTAAAACGCCCCAACAGGCAATAACCTCCCCTTTCCGGCAGTTCAAAGGAAAAGTCTTATGCCTTTAGTAGAACTTGTTCTATCTTGCTAGTTCATAGAACGTGACCTAAGAAATTGCCTGTGCCATCTTTCCAAATACATACTGTTTACTCCCCCTGGTACCTGCTGCTCTGCGCCGCGGCCGCTATTGGCTTGGCCTGGTTTCTCTACCGCAAGCACGGGCCGTGGCCAACAGGCCTGCGGTGGCTTCTGGCTACCCTCAGGGCGCTGCTGTTTTTTCTGGTGTGCTTTCTGCTACTGGAACCGTACACCCGCCATATAAAACAGGAAGAAATCAAACCCACGGTGGTGCTGGCGGTAGACAATTCGCAGTCAGTGGGCCTGTTCACCCCTAAGCCGCAGCTGGACCAGAGCTTACAGCAACTGGAGGAGCTGGCAGAGAACCTCCGGGAGAAAGGGCTCACCGTAGAAATCAAAGCACTGCAGGCACAGGATTCGGCGGAGAGCCGGTTGACCGCCCTGGCCTTTACCGCCCCGGCCACCAACCTGCACCAGCTGCTGGAGACAAGTACCCGCGACTTTGCAGACCAAAACCTGTCGGCGCTGGTGCTGGTGTCTGATGGTATTCATAACCTGGGGCCAACGCCCACTTTCCAGACGTACGGGGCCGCCGTTTATCCTGTGGCCCTGGGTGACACCATTCCTAAGCGGGACATTGTGGTAGAGGAGCTGCAGTACAACAAGATCAATTACTCTGGCACCACGTTCCCGGTGATTGCCAAAATCAGCCACAACGGGTTTGCAGGCGCGCCGGTCACAGTTTCCCTCAATGAAGGCGGCAAAACTATACAGCGCAAAACCCTCACCCTTCCGCGCAGCGGAAATCTGGAGACCACCTTTCAACTGTCGGTTCCGCAGCCCGCCAAAAAGCATTATGAGGTAACGGTGCAGCCGCTTGCGCAAGAATTTACCAGGCTGAACAACCAACGCCATGCCTATCTGGAAGTGGTGAAGGGCAAACTCAACATCTTGCTGGCCGCCGCCGCCCCACACCCAGACATCAAAGCCCTCAGAAGCGCCCTGCTCACCAATCCCCTGCTGAACGTAGAGGTGGTGCTGGGGCCGTTCCAGAGCCCCAGGTTCAGCGCGCCCTATGACGCGGCCGTGCTGCACCAGATCCCCAACGCCAGCGGTACGGGCACCGACTGGCTCCGGCGGTTACGGACTGCCAACGTGCCTACTTTCTACATTCTGGGCTCCCAAACCGACTTTACCGCTTTCAACAACCTGCAGGCGGGCGTGGTGCTCAGAAACCCTTCCAGCCAGTATGACCAGGTGCAGCCATTGCTTAACCCCAGCTTTAGAAGATTTTCGTCTGAGCCCATTGCCCAGCCCCGCATCAGAACATGGCCACCGGTGCCCGTCACGTTTGGAGAATGGACCCTGGGCGGCGCCACTGAGGTTATTCTGCACCAGCAGGTAGGCACCGTGCGCACCACCAAACCGTTGCTGGTGTACAAGGCCTCAGCGCCTGCGCCGTCTGCCGTACTACTCACTGACGGCAGCTGGCAGTGGCGCTTAACAGAGGCGGCAGAGCACAACAATGCCCAGATTTATGACGAACTCATGACCCATGTGGTGCAGCTGCTGGCCAACCGCAGAAACCAGAAGCGCCTGCACGTGTACCCCGTGAAAGATGAATTCTCCATCACCGAGGCCGTGGCCCTTCAGGCCGATGTCTTCAATGCGGTGCAGGAGGAGATCTTTGGACAAACCATTGCCCTGACCCTCACCCGCGAAGACGGCAAACAGACCCAGCACCGCTTCCGGCACGAGCAGGGCGGCCAAGGCTTGCCCCTTGGGTCTTTGCCCGCCGGGGTGTACCGCTACAGCGCCTCTACCAACGCAGAAGGCCAGACCTACACAGACAACGGCGAATTTGTGGTGCAGGAGCAGAACCTGGAAGCCCTCCAGGCCACCGCAGATCATGAGTTGCTGCGCCAGCTGGCCCAACGCTCAGAGACCAGCCTCTACTACCCCGCCCAGCTGGACCGCCTGCAGCAGGACCTCCTGAAAGCCGATTTCAAAACTCTACTCCGCAGCAATGAAGAAGAGAAGGACCTGCTGGAACAGCCGTGGTTTTATCTTCTCCTGCTAGGCCTGGCCTGCAGTGAGTGGGCGCTGCGCCGGTTTTTTGGGAGTTTATAGGTTTCTGTTTTGGAGCCGTTTTTCAGAAAACACCCCCAAAACGCACTTCAGAATTTATGGCGGTCAAACTGTGTTGCCTTCTTAGAAGCTTGTTTTATTTTGATTTTGCAGGCGAAAACGGGGAGCGAACGGTTCTGACGCAGCGTTTATGGAGCAGCATACGCCCCGCTATGGTGCGAGGCAACCGAAAAGTCAGGTTCTTTTGATACCCGTTGACAGCGTAAAGACAAATTTAAACATACTCGTCACCACTTTTATCCAAATGCCAGAAACAGCCCCTATCAAAGACAAGTTGGTCACTGTCACCACCTACTCCAGCCCCATTGACGCGCACCTGGCCAAGAACAAGCTGGAGAGCGAGGGCATTCTGTCTTTTCTCTTTGATGAGAATGTGGTGTCTATGAACCCGCTTTTCAACATAACCGTGGGGGGCATAAAGCTGAAAACCCTGGCCAGCGATGCAGAAAAAGCCATGGTCATTCTCAACAGCGTCAATGAGCTGCCCTACACCACTGAGCAGGATGAGCCGGTGGTCTGCCCCCGCTGCGGCTCCACTGCGCTCACCTACGCCTATGATTCAGAGCAGAAGGCGAAGTCATTCTTTGGCATGGTGCTGGCGTTTCTCACGTTCAGCCTGCCGCTGCTGGCCAAAGACAAGCTGCGGTGTGAGAACTGCGGAAAGGTGTTTCCGGCCAGCTGACCCCTTTCCCACCCCTCTCTGTTTTGGGGCTGTTTTTGAGAAAACAGCAAAACAGGAATGGCTGCCTTCTCACGGGAGCGGCAGCCATAGGTTATTTCAGCAGCTGGTCAGCGTGCTTTTTTGTGTCAACTTTGGTGATAATCTCA
>NZ_LRMM01000083.1 GCF_001647275.1 Rufibacter ruber
GGGCCAGGGCTGGTATTGTTGGTAATGAGATTTAATGGAAAACGTCAGTGGCTGATTGGTATGCTGTCGCGCAGCACCTGGTTTTGGGTGGTGGTAGACTTTGAGTTATTCTGTTCGCCTCTGGTGCTGGGGTTGCCCACCCCGGTCTGGGTTTTCTCTGTGGCAGTGGCCCCGGTGGTGTCATTGGGGTCAGGGTTCACATCCCGGTCTGATTCCCGTCCAGCTGTTCAGCATTCTGGTCAGCGCCTACGGTAGGCGGGGTGCCGGAACCCGAGTTGCAGGCAGACAAGCCGGTAATGCCAGCCGCCAGTGCCCATATCAATAGCTTTTTCATAGTTGTGGTTCTAGTTAGGTGGTCAATAGTTCTCTGTAAACTGGCAAACCCGCTAAAAAGTTATAGTTGAACCCCTTGCCCCGCCGGGTGGGTGGCGCCAGGGTTTATTTTACCTGCTTTTCAGAAGCAGAAATTGGTTGCCCGCAGGAAAGGGCGGTGCACAAACAGACCGAAAATTAGCTAGCTTTACCTTTGGAACAGACCGGACTGGCGGGGTTGGCAGCATCAAGTGAACATCATTGACTTTCATGGCTTTAACACGAACCGCCACCTGGGCGTGGCTTCTTTCTTTTGTTTTACTGGCGGCTCCCTCGTTTGGGCAGGGACCCCGCAAACCAAATGCCGCAGATATCAGGCAGGCGCTGGAGAAACTGAACGTGCTGGGCTCGGTGCTGTACTTTGCCGCCCACCCAGATGATGAGAATACGCGCCTCATTGCGTTTTTGGCCAATGAACGCAAACTGCGCACCGGCTACCTGTCGCTCACCCGCGGCGATGGCGGCCAGAACCTCATTGGGCCTGAGATACGGGAGGAACTGGGCCTCATCAGAACGCAGGAACTGCTGCAGGCGCGCCAGATAGACGGCGGCGAGCAGTTCTTCAGCCGTGCCAATGACTTCGGGTTTTCAAAGAACCCTGCAGAGACGTTTACCATCTGGAACCGGGAGCAGGTGCTGGCAGACGCCGTCTGGACCATCAGAAAGTTCAGGCCAGATGTGATCATCACCCGCTTTTCGCCCGTTCCCGGCGGAACCCACGGGCACCATACGGCCTCGGCCATCATTGCCCAGGAGGCCTTTGAGGCCGCCGCAGACCCCAAACGCTTTCCGGAGCAGTTGAAGACCGTAGAGGTGTGGCAGGCCAGGCGCCTGGTCTGGAACACCTCGTCTTTCTTCTACGGGCAGGGGCAGAAATTTGACACTTCTAACAAGCTCACGCTGGAAACCGGCCTGTACAACCCCTTGCTGGGGAAATCTTACAATGAAATTTCGGCTGAAAGCCGAAGCATGCACAAAAGCCAGGGGTTTGGCAGCAGCGGAAGCCGCGGCGAGGCCCTGGAATATTTTGAGCACCTGAAAGGCGACCGCGCCCAATCTGACTTGGTAGAAGGCGTTACCACCACGTGGAACCGCCTCAAAGGCGGCGAATCGGTTGGCAAAATCATCTCAGAGGCCATCAGAAACTACAATCCTGCCAACCCCTCGGCTAGCGTGCCCACCTTGCTGAAGGCAACATCGGCCTTGGCCAAACTCCCCAATTCTTACTGGAAACAGGTGAAGCAGGAGGAACTGGACCAGGTCATCAAAGCCTGTCTGGGGCTGTATCTGGAGGCCACCGCGCGGGATTATTCGGCCACGCCGGGAGAGGCTGTGAACATTCAGCTGGAGGCCACCAACCGTTCTGCCGTACCCGTAACGCTTACGCAGGTGGAGTACCTCTTCGCCAAGCGCGATACTACGGTGCAGCAGAAGCTGGAGAACGGTAAGCCGTTGATGCTACGGGTGTCTGTTCCTATTTCGCCTTCGGCGATGTATTCCCAGCCCTACTGGTTGCGACTGCCAGGCACCACGGGCATGTTCAGGGTAGACGAGCCAGAATTGATTGGACTGCCGGAAAACCCTGCGGCGGCCCAGGTGCGGGTGCAGGTAACGGTGCAGGGGCAGCCTTTGTCATTTACGCTCCCTGTGGTGTATAAGCGCACAGACCCGGTGGAGGGTGAGCAGTACCGACCGTTTGTGGTGACGCAGCCCGTATTTGTAAACCTCACCGAGAAAGTCTACGTCTTCCCAGATGCCCAGCCCAAACCAGTTACGGTGCGCGTGCGCGCGGGGCAGAACAGTCTGGAGGGGCAGGTCACGCTGCGGTTACCGCAAGGCTGGCGCGCGGCACCCGCCTCAGCTGATTTCAAACTGAACCAGAAAGGCGCGGAGCAAACCTTCACGTTTCAGGTGTACCCTGGCGCGCAGGAAACGGAGAGCACCATCAGCGCCGCTGTCTCCACCTTGGGTAGAAATTTCACTCAGGGCCTGAAGACCATTGAATATGCCCACATCCCCACGCAGACGTTATTTTCTGAATCTGAGGCCAAAGCCGTTAAGCTGGATATCAAGCGCAAAGGCCAGCGCATTGGCTATTTGATGGGCGCGGGAGACGAGATTCCCGCTAGCTTACAGCAGATTGGCTATACCGTAGACCAGCTGCAGGTAGATGATCTTTCTGCCGCCAACCTGCAGAAATATGATGCGGTGGTGACCGGCGTTCGGGCGTACAATACGCTGGAGCGCCTTAAGTTCCAGCAGCCGCAGCTGCTGGAGTACGTGCGCAACGGCGGAACTTTGGTGGTGCAGTACAACGTGAGCAACGGACTGGTGACCTCTGAGCTGGGGCCGTACCCCCTGAAACTCTCCAATGACCGGGTGACGGTAGAAGATGCTGAGGTCCGTTTCCTGAAGCCTGACCATGCGGTGCTGAATTCGCCCAACAAGATCACCCAGAAAGATTTCACGGGCTGGGTGCAGGAGCGTGGGCTGTATTTCCCTAATCAATGGGCGCCAGAATATGAGGCCATTTTGTCTATGAATGACCCAGGCGAAACTGCCAAGGAAGGAAGTCTGATGGTGGCCAAATACGGCAAAGGGCATTTCGTATATTCTGGGCTATCGTTCTTCCGGGAACTGCCCGCGGGCGTGCCTGGGGCGTACCGTCTGTTTGTGAACCTGCTGTCTTTGGGTAAATAGCGTTTTGGGGCTGTTTTTGAGAAAACAGGTCAAAAACGCACTGGAAGGTATAGCGCGTTCGTTGAGAGTATATTTGTAATGTAGATATGTGACTTCCAACCTCCGTTTTGTCATCCTGAAAGGATCTTGTGGGCAAATAGTAGAAATGGAGCTACGCAGAAAACTCAGCTATGCCAACCTCTTCATACCGATGGAGGTAGTAATGGAGCCGGAGAAGTACTTATCAAAAGGTACTACCGTTTGCCCACAAGATCCTTTCAGGATAACAAAAGGGGGAGAAGGTGAAAGAGGTGAAAATCTCTTTTTGGGGCTACCTTATATTCCGTTTATAAATCAGTAGATTTTCACCACCAACTATGAAAAAAGGAGACATTGACCCGCCGCCGTTCTTTAAAACCTGGACAGGCATGTACTGGCTGGTGCTGGGCGTGCTGGCGGGGTTGATCGTGCTCTTTTACCTGATCACGGAGGCCTACAGATGAGCAAGCTGGACTGGGGCGTGCTGGTGGGCACCATCGCGTTTATTGTGATCTACGGCGTCTGGAAAACCCGCCACACCCGCAACATGCAGGGCTTCCTGAAAGCCGACAATACCGAGCGCTGGTGGATGATGGGGCTTTCCATCATGGCTACCCAAGCCAGCGCCATTACTTTTCTCTCTACCCCAGGGCAGGCGTTTGATGACGGCATGCGGTTTATCCAGTTCTACTTCGGGTTGCCGCTGGCCATGGTGGTGTTGTCTATCACGGCCATTCCCATTTATTACCGCCTCAAGGTCTACACCGCCTATGAGTACTTGGAGAGCCGGTTTGACCTGAAGACCCGCTCCCTGGCGGCCTTTCTGTTTCTGTTGCAGCGGGGGCTTTCTACCGGGATTACCATTTATGCCCCGGCTATCATCCTTTCGGCCATTCTGGGCTGGAATTTAACGGCCACCATTCTCTTCATTGGCGTGGTGGTGATCTTCTACACGGTGGTGGGCGGCACCAAGGCGGTGAGCCAGACCCAGCGCCTGCAGATGACCGTGATGCTGGGCGGCATGCTGGTGGCGGCAGTGGTGGTGGTGCGGCTGTTGCCGGAAGGGGTGGGGTTTTCAGAGGCCTTGGTGGTGGCCGGTAAAATGGGCAAGCTGAACCTGGTAGACCTGAACTTCAACCCCAATGACCGTTACAACGTGTGGTCCGGGCTCATTGGCGGCTTCTTCCTTTCGCTGTCCTACTTCGGGACTGACCAAAGTCAGGTGGGGCGGTATCTGGGGGGCGAGACCATAGCGCAGAGCCGTCTGGGTTTGCTCATGAACGGTCTGGTCAAGGTGCCTATGCAGTTCCTGATCCTGCTGGTGGGGGTGCTGGTGTTTGTCTTTTACCAGTTCCACCAGCCGCCCCTGTACTTTAACCAGCAGCAGGCTGATAAGGTAAGGAACTCTGATGCTGCCCCAACGTGGCAGAAATATGAGGCGACGGCGCAGGAGGCGTTTACCGAGAAGCGCGAGGCGGCCCTTGCCTTGGTCAAAGCCCACCAGAGCCAGGATGCACCAGGGGTGGCAGAAGCGGCCCGGCGCGCCCAGCTGGCCGAAACGGCCCGGAAGTCCATCAGGGCAGAGGCGCAGGCGCTGGTGAAGGCGAAGAACAACGGCATTGACCTGAAAGATACTGACTATGTCTTCCTCACGTTTGTAACGCAGCAGCTGCCGCGGGGACTGGTGGGCCTGCTGCTGGCGGTGGTGCTGTGTGCCGCCATGGGAAGCACGGCCTCGGCATTTAGTTCGTTGGCATCTACCACGGTGGTTGATGTGTACAAACGGTCCCTGAACAAAACCGCGTCTGACCAGCACTATGTCAATGCATCACGCTGGTTCACCATTGGCTGGGGCACGGTCTCCATCTTTTTCGCCCTGTTCGCCTCGCAGCTGGAAAACCTGATTCAGGCGGTGAACATTCTGGGCTCCTTGTTTTACGGCACCATTCTGGGTGTTTTTGTGGCGGCGTTTTATTTCAAGCGTTTAACAGGCAACCCGGTTTTCTGGGCGGCGGTGCTGACCCAGGGCATTATCTTTCTGCTGTACTATGCCACCCCCATTGCGTATCTCTGGTATAACCTCATTGGGTGTGTGCTGGTGGTGGTGCTGGCGTATCTGCTGCAGCCGTTGCTTAGAAAGGCCGCCACAGAGTAATGTTTTTATTTTATGATGTTTACCATGAGCAACCCTTCTTATCAAGCCATACAACAGGTCATCACCGGCCGAAGAACGATCAAACCCGCCCAGATGAACGGGCAGTACATTCCCAACAGTCAGGTTCAGGAACTGCTTGCCCTGGCTGACTGGGCCCCTACGCACGGCTACACTGAGCCATGGCGCTTTCTGGTGTACGCCCACGCAAAGGTGCAGGATTTTTGTTCGGCGCACGCCGAACTCTACAAAGCCAACACAGACCCGGAGAAGTACCTGGAGTTCAACTATGAGAAGCTGCGGCACATGGGTGATAAGGCCTCGCACGTGCTGGTGGCCTACATGCGGCGGGGCGATCTTCCTAAAATCCCTGCCTTAGAAGAGGTAGCCGCCACCTCCTGCGCCATTCAGAACCTGCTGCTGGGAGCCGCCGCCCTGGGTATTGCCAGCTATTGGGGCTCAGGGGGTATGGCCTACCGCCCGGCCATGAAAGAACTGCTTGGGCTCAGAGAGGAAGATGTGGTGCTGGGAATCTTGTACCTGGGTTATACAGACAGCCCCTGGCCTGATGGAAAGAGAACCGTGCCGTTAAAAGAGAAGGTGACGTGGGTGTAAGAAGTATCAGTTCTGTTTTCGCTGTTTTTCTTAAAACAGCCCGAAAACAGAAAACCAGTAGCTGCAAAGAGTAGGTGTTCAGCTACCATAAGTAGATTCTCCCCTGTGGAGCGCAGCGCAGAAGCAAGTTTTCATCAGAGTCATCTTTAGTACTAAAACAGGAATCCCCGGCAGTTGACCTGCCGGGGATTCCTGTTTTAGGGCTGTTTTATGAAAAACAGGCCAGAAACGCTATTTCTTGCCTTTGATCTCTGCAAGGAGTTTCTCGTTCAGGGCTACATAATCTGCGTTGTTTTCTTTTTTGGCCAGCTCCAGTGATTTTTGGGCGGTGGCAGTGGCGCCTTTGTAGTCTTTGGCTCTGGCTTGGGCTTTGGCCTGGTAGTGCAGGTTCCAGAACTTAGGGTCTTTCTCGTTGGCCAGTTTGAACCAGGTAATGGCCTGCTTCAGGTCTTTGCCGTTGTCTGCGTAGTAGTTGGCCGCTGAGGCATAGAGGGTGGGCGTCACGTTGGTGCCGTTGATCACTTTCTCCTGGATCTGGGCCATTACCTTGGTGTCAACATCTGTGGTGATTTTTACCGGCACCAGCGTGTTTTCCCACATAATGTTCATCACCCCGCTGTTGTTGGTGAGGTCAGAGAAGCCAATGGTGAAGGTTTCTGCTTTATCTGCCAGCTTTTGGGCAGGTACTTTGAACCGGACCAGGTCTTCTTCCTGCTTATACGCGGCTCCGCCGTCACCCCAGTGCTTGGTGTTTTTGTGAATCACAATGGTCCACTCGTTCTCCCCTGGCAAGGTATACAGGGCGTACTGACCGGCAGGTACCTTGTTTCCTTCCAGGGTCACCTCATCAGAGAAGGTAAGTTTGGTAGAGGCGTTGGCGCCGGTTCTCCAAAACCTGCCGTAAGGCACAAGGTCCCCAAAGATTTTGCGGCCTTTGGTGCTGGGTCTGGAGTACTCTAAGGTAACATCTGTCAACCCAACAGGTTGCTTCACCGTGGCGGTGGGGCTGGCAGCCGGCATTTTAATCTGGGCGCTGGCCGCAGATCCAATCAGTAAAAAGGCGCAGGCAACTGCCCACATCAACTTCATAGACATCATTTTTTTCATAGGTGCACTTCAATTAATTCTCCTGATTTAGGATTGTAATATTAGCAAAAAGAAACAACTCCACCTATTGGGTGGCCGTGTCCAGCCTGGCCCAGATCTGCTGTAGGGCGGGGGCGGGGGCAGGCTGATAAGGGTGCCGTTTCATCAGCTCCTGCAAATGGGCCAGGCGGTCTGCCGTGAGCGGGTGGGTACTCAGCAGGGCCGGCGGCTCTGCCCCGGCGGGAACCGCCTCTTGGAGCCGCTGGAACAGGCGCTGCATGCCCTGTGGCGCCAGCCGGTTGGCTTTGAGCAGCAGGAAGCCCTGTTCATCTGCCTCTTCTTCCAGGGAGCGGCTGTACTGTAGGGAGTCCAGTTGATCAGCATTCTCCAGCAGAAGGGCGGCCAGTCCGCTTATGTCATTGAACAGGAGGGAGACCAGGAGATAGGTGGAGAGGCTTCGGGCGAGGGCGCGCAGGGTGTGGCGGTGCTGGCTGTGGGCGAACTCATGCCCCAAAAGGGCGGCCAGTTCCTCAGGCGACTCCAGCCGGTTGAGCAGCCCCGTATAAACCACCAGTTGCCCGCCCGGCAGCGCGAAGGCATTGACCGTCTCCTGGTTGACCACCGTGACCTGAAGCGGATACTGGGTCACCACCCTCAGCTCCTGCAGAAAGCGGTTCACCTCTTTGGTCCGGGCCGTGTCAACGTCATTGGGGTCAACGGTCTGGGCATACAGTTGCTGCCCCAGCTTTACCTCCGCCTCCGGCGGAAGCTGGCGCACCGCCCAATCAGCGAGGGCGGGTAATACAAAGAAATAGCAGGCCAGCAGCCCGCCAATGAGCAGCAGCAGGAGCAGGTAAAGAGCAGAGCGGTTCGGTTTGGCGGCAGGCAACGCGTTTCTGTGGAACACCGCTGCCGGGTACGCCTGCCGGATGTGTTCGGCAAAGGTGGGGGAAACCACCTCCAGGGCCAGTACCGGCTCCTGCCCAAATCTCAGCACGGTAAGGTCTGCCTTCCGGTAGGCGTGCGGGTGAAGCTGGGGGGCAGGCCAAAAGAGGGCGGGCTGCCGGTTCGCCTCAAACTCCAGTTTGAGACCTTCTGGCTCTGGGGTAACCTCTACGGGCATGCGCGTGAAGGGCTTTGGGTGAGCATTCCGGAATAGGAGGAGGGGTAACGCATGGCGGTCAAGGGCTGTTGAGGATGCAAGGTGCAGTTTACATTTTTTCCGGTAAAACCAGAGGCGGAAAAGCCGTGACAGCCAACTTCTGCCCTCGTTCCTGCGCCTTTGTGCCCTGGCCTTTGCCCTCAGTGCTGTTTTTGGCCTGTTTTCCCCAAAACAGCAAAAACAGGAAGAGGCTCTCTTGCCAAGGGAGAAGGTTGCCGCTACTGGTTCACCGGGCAATACCGTTGCTGCCCCCGCGGCCATCTGGCCTCTGCAGGAATGGTAGAAGTGGGCCACCTTGCTGTTCAGTTGCCTGCGCCGGGTTTTTCAGGAATTGCAGCGGTGACACAGAGAGAGGGTGCCGTATTGGTTAGCAGCTGCATGGGTTGGCTGGGAAAGCGTTTTCGGCAGAGCCGAAAGGGAGGGCCATACCTTTTGTCTGGAAGGGTGGGAGAGATATAGCACCTGAGCGGCCAGACCCTGAGGAAAGCTGATTTCTGTTTTGGGGCTGTTTTCTGAAAAACAGCCCCAAAACAGAAATCAGGGAAGCAGGAGTGAACTGTCACCGTAGCTCAGAAAGCGGTAGCCGTTGGCCAGGGCGTGTTTATAGACTTTTTGCCAGGTGGGGCCAATGAGGGCGGCTACCAGCAGCAGCAGCGTGCTTTGGGGCTGGTGAAAATTGGTGATCAGGCCAGTGCAGAGTTTAAAGCTGTAGCCGGGGGCAATCAGAATACGCGTGGTGGCCTGCAGGTACGGCAGCTGGTTTTCATCCAGGTAATGCAGCAAGGCCTCCAGGGCTTCCTGCACAGACAGGGTGGTGCGTACGTCATACGGGAACCACTGGGGCAGAACCAACTCCTCCTCATCCTCGGGCGGGAGCAGGCCCAATGAAATGCCGGCACCCAGCCAGTAAAGGCTTTCCAGGGTGCGCATAGAGGTGGTGCCTACAGGAATGATGGGTTTGCCCAGGTGGTGCAGGAGCTTTTCAATCATCTGGCGGCTTACGTTCAGCTGCTCGCCGTGCATGTAATGGTACTGCATGAGGTCTGCCTTGACGGGTTTGAACGTGCCGGCGCCCACGTGCAGCGTAACAAAGGCCTGCTGGTGCCCTTGCTGCTGAATACGCTCCAGGAGATCAGGGGTGAAGTGCAAACCGGCGGTAGGGGCCGCCACCGCCCCTTTTTCTGCGGCGTACACCGTCTGGTAACGGTCCTGGTCACTGACTTCTGCATCACGGTTCATGTACGGGGGCAGGGGCAGCAAACCAGCCTTCTCCAGAATCTCCGCAAAGGTGAGTTCGCCGGGGCTCCAGGTGAAATGAATGGCATACCCTTCCTCTGCCGGGGCCAGGCGCTCTGCCCAAAGCGTTCCGTCCTGCGGGTAAGGCCCCAGCGGCATTTCCAGGCGGCTGTCTTTCCAGCGTTTGTTGTTTCCCACCAGGCATTTCCAGACCACAGAATACGTTTGCTGCATGGCCACCTGTACCTCCCGCACCGGTTCCAGCGGCTCCAGGCAGAACAGCTCAATCATGCCGCCGGTGGCTTTCTGAAACCGAAGCCTTGCCTGTACTACCTTGGTGTCATTGAAAACCAGCATGGCCTGCGGGGGCAACACGGTAGCCAGGTCCTTGAACTGTCCGTCTGAGATCTTGCCCTGCCGGCAGAGCAGCAGGCGTGACTGGTCCCGCACCTCCAGCGGAAACTGGGCTATGCGGTCTTCTGGTAAATCATAGGTGAAATCAGTGATGGAAAGCTGTCTGGGGTGTTGGTTACTCATGCTCGTGTTATGCGAAGAAAAGACAAAGGTAGGAAGTGGAACCCAGCTACAATAGTCTGCGGCAAATGTATACAAAAACAAAATTCCTACTGCCAAAGCAATGGTTGACCCAAAGATACCCCAGCGCCCGGCATGAGGAGGCAAGGTTTCGTTCAACCTTTAAAAAGACGCCTTGAATATAAAGGAATAGGACGAATTGAAGGGAAAGGTGAAGCTGATTGGTTCTTGGCCGGTAGGCCTGGAACCAGACCGGGCAAGGCGGGCAAGAGCAGGTTTTAAATGGGCACCCCCTTTTGATCTGCCCCGCTCACCGGTTAAAGGCTGGCGCAGGGTCGCCCTTACTTGCTCTCTTCCTGTTCAATGTCACTTAACTCCAGCTCCAGGGCCTTGACGGAGATTTGGATCTCCCACAGGGAGAGCGCCATGGAAATCATGAGCAGGATAAGGCTCAGGCCGAAGATTATCTTCCCGGCGGTTTGCCAGCCCTCATACAGAGAGAACATGCACAGCACGCAGGAGAACATGCTGCCAATACCAAAGGCCTGCATGTTCCTGATCAGCAGGAGCCGGGTGCGCAGGTTCTGGATCTGCCCAAAAATGAGGCGGTTCTGGGTGGTTTTGTACTGGTGTTTCAGGTTTCTGATCAAAGAAGCCAAGGCCATAAACCGGTTGGTGAACGCCAACAGCAACAAGGAGAGCGCCGGGAAAAGAAGGGCCGGGGTGGTGAGGGTGATTTCCATCAGGAGGCGGCGTATGAGAAACCGGTAACGTTGCTACGCATGGGTGTCCGGGTCCTCCTGGTCAAACTCCAGGTCCTGGGCCAGATCTAACGCCTCCACAATAATCTCATCTGCTTCCTCTTTAGAGGATGCGTGCAGGGTGGCCTCAAAGAGGGCCAGTACCGCCTCTGCCTCTGTGTTCACATAGAGGTCTGTGTAAAGGTCTTCAAAGAGGTGGCTTTTCTGCTGAATGGTTTTGTCAATTTCAGCTACGTTGCCGGCTGCCAGCGCCTGCTGGAGCAGGTCCCGCACCTCCTGGCTGTCTTCGTCGCCGCCCAGGTCCATGAGCAGTTGCATGAGCAGGATCCCAATGCCCAGGCGCAGCCGCTCAAACCGGTAGCTGATCTCCTCCTGGCTTTTGCGGCCGGGCCTCGCGTCTTTGAACGCCTGGTTCAGGTCTTGGTACAACGGGGAAAGCTGGGGTTGTAAAGAAGCGTGGTCTTGGGTAAGAACCAGATCCACCAACTGCTGATAGTGTGAGGCGCTCATGCGTGCAAGGAATAAGGTGCTGAAACAGGTTTTTGTGCCGGCCTTGGCCAACTGGCGGGGCAAGTTAGGAAAAGAACGGATGCGTTTTAGCCTTGGTTTTCTAAAAACAGCTCAAAAACAGCCGGTGCTCCCTATCTAAGGGAGGCACCGGCAGAAACAGGCTCTTATCTGGCAGACGCGCCGCTAATGATAGACCCAAAGAAGATACTGTTCAGGAAAAGTTTGTTGGTGCCGTACCAGAACGCCCTGAAATTGGGGTTGTCAATGATGCCAATCACCCGGCCGTTGCCCACCGCTGACACGCCAATGGCCGCAGAATTCTTGATTCTGGCATAGTTCTGTTTGCTGATGTAGCCCGCTTGCAACGGTTCAGCGGTGTACATCAGCGGATTGGCAAAAGGATTGGCCACCCGCTCCAGTGACAGGCTGCTGTTTCTGAAGATGCTCAACAGCGGTTGGGTGTAGCCGTAGCCCAGCGGATGGGTCAGGTCTAACCGGGTCTCAAAGATGGCACCGCCTATTTCCTGCGCGCCCTGCGTGTTCTGGAGGTCAGCGTAAGCCAGCTGGCTGCCCCTGGTGTCTCCATTGCCGGTGCCGCTTCTAAACGTGAAGTCTCCTATCTTGTTGTCAGCTAGCCATTTCACGGCATTGCCGGTGGCAAGAAGGGTGCCGCCCGCCTGCACCCAGGCGCGCAGTTTGTCACGGGAGGCGGTGGTGAGGTCGTTAAAGGAGCCGTCTGGCAGAATGAGGGTGGTGTAGCGGTTCAGGCTGGCCCGGTTAAAGCGGTCCTGGTTGAGCAGCGTCAAGGGCATCCCGAAGCGGTCATCCAGCAGGTGCCAGATTTCGCCGGCGTCCAGATACCCAACCCCGTCGCCCACCACCATGGCCACCTTAGGCGTTGAAAGCCCCAGCATGTTAGGGCTGCCCAATTTGATTCCCTTGCCGCTCAGGCCGGAGCCCAGGCTGTGCAGGGTGATGCCGTCTTCCTGCGCCACAGCCTGCAGGCGGGTGTGCAGCGCCTCCGGGGAAAGCGGTTGCCCTGCGGCCGAAATCAGAATTGTGCCGTACCCAAACTCTTTCCCCTCCGGGGAGGTGAACGGGCTGGTGGCCACCCGCGTCTGGATTCCCTGCCTCTGCAGCTTGTACAGTGCCCGCGGTGCGTAATAGCCGGTCCATTCAAACGCATAGGCATAGGCGGGAGAGCCGCCCTCCAGTTTGCCGGTTGGCCTCACCACTTTTTCCACCCGGGGGCCAAACGCCTGGGTGTTGTTCAAGGGCGCGTACGCTAAATCAAACGCCAGCGGAAACGTCCAGGCAGAAATATCATAGAAGAGGCTGTCCTGAAAGGTGGTACGTTTCTCAAACATGGCCAGAATGAGCTTGTACTGCGGTTGTTCCAGCGGTACAATAAAGGCGTTCTCTGGGGTGTAGGTGGCTTTGCCAAGGGTAATGTTCTGCTTAGGCCGGTGTAACCGAATCTGGTGCTGCTGCATGATCTCGGCCAGGTGGTACGCCCGCATGGGATCCTGTTCAGCACTGAAGATATAGCCTTTCACCTTGTCTCTGGCGGCTTCTTTGACTGCTTGCTGGTAAAAAGTGCGCTGGTGTTCCAGCAACTCTTCCCGCAGGTTGACAGCCGCCTCTAAACTGGAGAGGGTGGTGGTGAACTGGTTTCTGATGGTAAAGGGGAACGTGAGCACCCCGTTTACACTCTCCTGCGCATGGCCGCGGGAGCTGGCCTGCTCAAACAAGATGCCAATGGCGCCGTTCACATCTGGGTAGGTAGAGCCCTTCCCGTAGTAGAAGTCATCATAATCCTGTTCTGTATAGTACAGCGAGCCAATCTTGTCCAGGGCCCTGCGTGATAGGTGCCAATCTTTTGCGTGAGCTTGAAATTGCTAAGCGGCGTGAGCGGGTGGTTCCGGCTGGGTACGCCCGGCTGGAAGAAAAACGTGGAGTTGGTGCCCATCTCGTGGTGATCGGTTAGCAGGTTGGGCTTCCACTCGTGGAACTTGGCCAAGCGCCCTCTGGACTCCGGGTGCTGCAGCGGGAGCCAGTCGCGGTTCAGGTCAAACCAGTAGTGGTTTGTGCGCCCGCCCGGCCAGGTTTCTGAGAACTCCCGGTGGTTGGGGTCTGTGACCAGGTTTTTGCCGCGGTTGGCGTTCACCCACGTAGAGAACCGCTGCAGGCCGTCTGGGTTAATGCTTGGGTCTACCAGAATAACTGTTTGGCGCAGCAGGTTGTCTATTTCAGGGCCCTGGGCCGCCGCCAGGTGGTAGACCGCCAGCAAAGATGCGTTTGTGCCGCTGGGTTCGTTCCCGTGTACGCTGTAGCCCATCCAGACCACCGCGGGCATATCTTTCAGGCTCAGTTTGCCTGAGACAGCGGGATCAGTGAGCTGCTGGTGCTGCGCCTTGATCTGGTCCAGGTTCTGGTGGTTCTCTTTAGAGGTAATAGTGAGCAGTACCAGCGGGCGGTTCTCATGGGTGCGGCCGTATTCAGTAAGAGTGAGGCGGTCAGAGACAAAATCTACCACTCGCAGGTAGTTGAGCAGCTGGTCATGGGTCACATGCCATTCACCACCTCATACCCCAGCACCTGTTTGGGGGTGGGGATTTTCTGGTCATAGCTGAGGTGGGCAGGAAGGTAGTAGGAGAGGGTGGGCTGGGCAAAAGCGGGCAGGCAGAACCCTACACAAACCAGATGGATCAGGATCAGAAGCTTCTTCATGAAGAATAGAAAGGGTGGCAGAAAAGGAAGAATTGGCCAATGCAAGATGGGGGCAATTTTCCCATTTCGCAAGTACCTTTTGTGAACCTGGGGGAGCAGGGGGAGATTTCCTGCTTTGTATAAAATATCTTATATTGAACGGGTTATACTGTTGCTGATCTGGTCTATGTGGCTTCTTAGGGGAGTACTCTTCTGCTGCACGCTCTACTGCCTCCTGCAGGGTGGTCTGGCTGTGGCGCAGCCAGAGCAAAAAGCGGTAGAGGAACTGCAGTTTCCGGCGGGCCGGAACAAGGTGCGCATCCCGTTCAAACTGATCCATAACCTGATCATTGTGCCGGTGCAGATCAATGGTTCAAAGCCCCTTTATTTTGTGGTAGATACCGGGGTAGACCGGGTGTTGCTGTTTGAACTGGGCGTAACCGATACCATTTCCCTGAACAATGTGGAGCACCTCACGCTGCGGGGGCTGGGGAAGGGGGAAGGCCTTAAGGCGTTTGCCTCAGTGGGGAATAAGATTAAAATAGCCGGGGTGGAGGCCTCTAACCAGGAACTGTTAATTCTGGAGGAAAACGTGTTTGACCTGTCTTACCGCCTGGGGGTGAATGTGAATGGCATCATTGGCTACCCGTTGTTCAAAAATTTTGTGGTGGAGATAGATTACGCCAACGGCTATCTTACCCTTTACAAACCCGGTAAATACCCCCAAAACAAGAAGAAGCGCTTTACAGAGGTCCCGCTCATGATTGAAGGGGCAAAACCCTACCTGAACGCAGAGGCTGTTTTCCCCAGCGGGCTGAGGCAACCCGTCAAGCTGATTATTGACAGCGGTATGAGTACGTCGGTGATGCTGTACCCCCCAACCCTGAACGGGGCAATTCTGCCCAGCCCCACTATCTCCGCGTATCTGGGCCGGGGGCTCAACGGCGATATCTTAGGGGAAATTGGCAGAATCCAGGCGTTGCACATTGGCGGGTACCGGCTGCACAAACCCGCGGCTTCTTTTCCAGACACGGTTTCCATCAGGCACGCGTTAGGCATGAACAACCGCAACGGGAACCTGGGCGCAGATGTGCTGCAGCGGTTTAAAGTGGTCTTTGATTACGGAAACGCCACCATGCTGCTTTCCCCCAATTTCAAGTACAAAAAGCCCTTTTATTTCAACCTCAGCGGCATGGAGCTGAGCTCTCCCATTCCGGGGTTGAATTACTACACCATTTCTGAGGTGATTCCAGACTCCCCGGCCCATGTTGCCGGTTTGAAGGCGGGAGACGCCTTGGTTACCATCAACGGCATAAAAGTGGCAGACAAATCGCTGGCCGAGGTGCTTCATTTCTTTCAGAGCAGACCCGGGAGAAACCTGAGGTTGCAGGTGAGAAGAGACACAGAAGCATTTGAAACCACCCTTACCTTGCGGGATGTCATCTAATCAGGTGTGTTTCTGTTTTCGGCCTGTTTTCTGAAAAACAGGCGAAAACAGAAATCTTATTTGGGGTTGATGAACTGGTAAACGGCAGAGAAGTCTTCACCGGCCAAACCCGCTTGTTTGGCCTGGGCAAACAGTTCTTTTGCCGCATGCAGGAACGGCAGCGCAATCTCCTGCTCATAGGCCGTGACACCGGCCAGGTGCAGGTCTTTGTGCATCCATTCCAGCGGGAACTCAGGGCTGAAATCACGGGAGAGGAGTTTGTTTTCCTTCCCTTTCAGGAAAGGGGCGCCGCCGGGGCCATTGAGCAGGGTCTGGCAAAGGGTTTCTTCTGTCATGCCCAGGGAGGTGCCCAGTTTCAGGGCTTCAGCAAACGCCACCATGATCTGCCCAAAGAGCATGTTGTTCACCATCTTCATGCTGGCGCCCTGCCCGTGGCCGCCAATGTGTAAAACAGCTTTGCCCATGGCGTCCAGCAGCGGCCTGATCTCAGTAATGTCATTTTCTTCGCCCCCAATCAGGAAAACCAATTGCCCGTTCTCTGCCGGGGCCAGGGAGCCGGAAACGGGCGCGTCCAGAAAGCGGTGCCCCATTTTGAGCGCCGCTTTGGCCATCTGGCGGGAGAAAGACGGGTTCACGGTGCTGCAGTCTACCCAGAGCGAATGGCCGGGGAGCTCCTTCAGGAAACCCTGCTGGCCCAGCGCCACCTCCAGCACCGCCTCCGGGGTGGACAGCATGGTGAACACCAGACGGCACTGGCGCCCCACCTCTTCCGGTGACGGCGCCAGTACCGCCCCCGCCTTCACCAGCGCCTCTGCCTTGTCTGGGGTGCGGTTGAAGACTACCAGTTCATGCCCCGCTTTCTGCAGGTTGGCGGCCATTCGGCTGCCCATGATGCCTAATCCTATAAATCCTATTTTCATGTTTACTTAATTGATATGACACTAAGTAATACGTTGGGGCGGGCTAAAGCAAACCGTTTTCTTGCCGGCGTTTTCTGTTTTGAGGCTGTTTTCTGAAAAACAGGCCGAAAACAGGAAATTGCAGCTCAGATGGATGGCAGAAGTTTTCCGTTTCCTCAAAAAGAGCTAAACTTACCCGCAGGTTGCCTCTCTGCCACAAAATGCTGTAAGGTTTTGATGGTGGGAGCGACTCTTATTACCTATGCCCGCCCCCCGGAAGCGCGGGTGCGTACCTCTACCTTTACCATACCCCATGAACCTGAAAAAGTACCTTGCCCTCTCCCTGGTAGCCCTGCCGCTGTCAGGAGCCTTCGCCCAAAAAGACATTCAGCAGCAAGACGTGGAGCGCATCATCAAAACCCTGGCCTCAGATGAGATGCGGGGGCGCCAGACCTTCACGCCCGGCATAGACAAGGCCGCTGATTTCATCTCTGCTGAATTTAAGAAGATTGGCCTCCAGCCGCTGGCCGGCGACACTGATTTCAAGCAGGAGTTCAAGATGTTCAGGCTGAAGCCGGAGAAGGCCACCGTGGAGATCAATGACAAGGACCTGAAGCCGGAGGAGTTTTTCTACACCACCGGGCACCGCAAGTTTGAGTGGGAGGAAAAAGCGCCCCAGCCGGTGTTCATTGGGGAGAACGATGATTTCAGAAAAGCCTTTGGCGCCGCCATGCGGGGGGAGAAAGATGCTTTGATTGTGGTGCACCCCAAGCATGAGGCCATGTTCAAACGCTATGCCGGTTTCTTTAAGCAGTCAAGCCCGGTAATGGAAATAGGCAAAGGGGCTACCCA
The DNA here is from genome assembly GCF_001647275.1 of Rufibacter ruber. GTDB lineage: Bacteria > Bacteroidota > Bacteroidia > Cytophagales > Hymenobacteraceae > Nibribacter > Nibribacter ruber_C. The sequence continues at coordinate 17,054 of NZ_LRMM01000083.1, forward strand.
TGTCTTTGTGCTGTCTCCGCTCACCTCGCTCTCCTCGTTTGAGGTAGAAATCAAGAATGAGGTAGAGGAGCTGTCCCTGGCCAATGTGGCGGGCATGATCCCGGGCAAGCGTGCCCAGGAGTACCTGGTTTTCTCCGGTCACTATGACCACATTGGTATTCTGAAACCGGTGGCGGGTGACTCCATTGCCAACGGCGCTGATGATGACGCCTCTGGGACTACCGCGGTGATCACCCTTGCCAAACACTTTAAGAAGCAACCCAAACCAGAGCGCACGCTGATCTTTGTGGCCTTCACCGCCGAGGAGATTGGCGGCTTTGGGTCGCAGTATTTCTCTAAGCAGCTGAACCCAGATGAGATTGTGGCCATGTTCAACATTGAGATGATTGGCAAAGGCTCTAAGTTTGGCCCGAACAGCGCCTACGTTACCGGCTTTGAAAAATCTGACTTCGGTACGTTGCTGCAGCAGGCGGTGAAAGGTACCACTTACAGCTTCCACCCAGACCCGTACCCAGACCAGAACCTGTTCTACCGCTCAGACAACGCTACCCTGGCTAAATTGGGAGTGCCGGCGCACACCATTTCCTCCGTGCAGATTGACCAGGACAAACTCTACCACTCTGTAGATGATGAGGTGGAGAGCCTGGACATGGCGCACATGACCAATATGATCAAGGCCATTGCCATGGGCGCGAAAGATTTTGTGCAAGGCAACAAGACGCCTAAACGAGTAGATAAGGCACAGGTGCAGTAAGGTTGGGCATTGTCTGTCAGACAGAAGGCATACGCCGTACGCCACAAGACTCAAGACATAGGGAAGCTTCCGTTTTTGCGCTACTTTCTGGAAAAGAGGCCAAAAACGGAAGCTTTTCTTTTTACGCTTTGGTACTATAAGGTGACCCCCGCGAGGGCTACACCCTGAATATCTTTTGATGCTGCACCTCCCTCTCTTTCAACATCTTCTTTCTGTCATTCTCCAAAGATCTTATAGGCAAGCGAGTGAGGCAGTGATGTACTGGTTTTGCCATTCGTGAACAAGGTCATTTCAGGAGGAAAACTGAAGAATGCTTCTAAAAAGTCTGGGCTCCGGCATAAATGAACCGTCTGCCAGACACCCTGACGGTGCTTAAATGATGCGGGTCTCTCTGTGAATCATAATACGCCCGTATCTTCCTGTGCGCATGCAGACAACCTTTGGAAAGGGAGACAATCTGCTACAGAACCTATGTTCAAAAATAAGGGAAAGAGCAGCAAGGAAGAGCCTGTTGCTGGGACTTGTGCAATACAGGCTCCCAAAGAAGTGGTTTAATTCCTGATTCCAGGTTAAAAGAGAAACCCGCCTGTTGCGCTGTTCTGAAACTGTCGAAAAACAGG
>NZ_LRMM01000084.1 GCF_001647275.1 Rufibacter ruber
TTTCGGACCTGGTTTTCAGTTAAAACAGAACAGCGAAACAAGAAATGGCTTAAGTTTTTCAACCCAGGCTCAGTTCTTTATTAGGGCTCCCCTGTCAGGATTACGTTCCTCTGTCTTTTCAGGGAGACAACCCCAAAGACATTCTCTTTGGGAGAGGCCTGCCACGTGCCGTGGTGCCTGTTCTTGTCTCTGGCGCCAGCGTGCGTTTGTGCCTTTGGAGAGAAGGGGGGGGCTGTTTTCGGGCTGTTTTCAGAAAAGTAGCTCCAAAACAGCGGCACATGCGCACCCCGTACGGGTTGATCTGGGTTCTTTGTAAATGGGAAAATAAACAGGCTCACAGAAAGGAAATTATATCTGGACAAATGCCCGTATTCTGTTTTTTAACAGAACTCCAGTATCTTGCTTCAGCCAGTTCAGCTACGGCTGGCTTGATCAAAGGTAGCTTTGCGCATGAAGACTTGTACATAAGGAATGGCTGAGACAGACTTTAAATACCTTCCTGTTAATCCCGCAGATGTTGAGCACGTCATACAGTTCATGTCTATGGTGTACCCGGTAAGTCAGGAATTGATGAATGAATTACACGCCCACGCCATTTGTCTGCGGCTTGAGAGCGGGGAGCACCTGTTGCGCCAGGGCGGCCTGTGCCACTACATGTATTTCATCAGAGAGGGCGCCCTTCTTGCCTATTCAGAGCATAAGAAAAAGAAGATTACCACCTATATTTCAGTTGAGAATGAGTTTGTGAGTTCGCTCTCGGGGCTTTATGCGCAGCAACCTTCCCTGGAGGCTATTGTGGCCGTGGAGCCTAGCCTGCTGGTAGGGGTGCACACTGACAAGCTTCTGGAATGGTATCAGCGGTTCTTTGACCTGAATTTCATTGTGCGCAAGGTGTATGAGGCCTATTACCGTGATGCGCAGGAAAGAGCCCATTTGGTGCGCATTGGGAACGCCACAGAGCGATACCGGTATTTTTTGAAATCAAAGCCTGGGCTCATAGAACGGTTGCCGCTGGAACTCATAGCCTCTTTTCTAGACATGAAGCCAGAGACACTTGCCAGAATCAGGAAGCAACAGGCGGTCATGCCAAGAGACGCCGCTCATGCGGCAATAGTGGCGCATGTAGAGCAATGTTTCAGGCAAGAAAAGACTTTCAAAAGGAAGTCTATTAAAATAGGATCATTGGCAGAGCAGTTAGGCATTCCCGCCTATAAGCTTTCACAGGCCATCAATGCCCACTGTGGGCTAAGCTTTAAAGATTTCCTTAATCAATTCAGGATAAATTATCTGAAGCAGCAATTGGCTGAGCCAGACAACCTGCAGAACTTTACCATTGAGTCATTGGCCCTGCAGGCTGGCTTTACCTCCAGAAGCGGGTTTTACAGCGCCTTTAGAAAAGTTGAAGGGATTAGCCCGAAAGAATACATTGCCTTGCATGCTTTAGAAACCCAATTGATCTGATAGAGTAACAAAGCGGGTCCGGGCTGTGGAATGGTACTTTCCTGAAGAAGCCTTCTCTGCTGATAGCTCAAGTACAAAAAGTATTTGATTTGTCCTGTATTGCAAACGGGTACAACTTACTGGCTTCTGGGAAAAGTATTGTTAACCGGAGCGTCTACTGTTGCTGCTGGGTTTTCCGGTCAGGTCTCCCATTAAGCTTATGTGTGAGTAAACCGCTACGGGAGTGCCCAATTCACTGAACTAAAATCAGAGCGTTTCCGGCCTGTTTTTGGCAAAACCCGTCAAAACTGGGGGAGCGGGTTTAGGAATAACTGATAAGTGCTGGTGCCTCGTCTTTGTTGCTGCAGGTTTGATTGTGAAGGCGTTGCGTAAAACTTGGAAGGTGCTGTGCAGAATTATTTTTTTCTAATGCAGCCTTTCAATAAGATGCAGGGTCATAGATGTGCAAAAAATGTAACCACAAATCTCTGGGTCCGGGTGGGGGTTAGTGCGTAAAGGTTTTTCTTTAGAAAGAGAAGCTTTGCTGTGAAATGAGCCCTGCTGCTGGCACATAGGGCCAATAAATAATCCAAAGCAGAAGAACCAACGCAGAAGTAGTGGCGAGGAACTGGAGCCGTCCTTTTTGAGGTCTGGGTATTTTTCTCTTTATTTGTCTTTATTTATTAACTATCAAATAATTATAGGTATTAAAAGTATATAGGGTAGTGGCAGATAGGGTACATATTGACTGATTGAATATAAAATTAAAATTTAATGGGAAGTTATAACAAAGGCATTAGAAGTCTTTCTCCAGGGTATCATTAAGGCATTCCCCCGTGTTTTAACCCTTTCTAATGGTTTGTTCTGAATAAAAATGAAGCACCCTTCGGCAGAGGGTGTGGTGCTGTTTTACGAATAATTTTTTTACAAGTAATTTTTTCACATTAAACCTCGTTTCTGTTTCCCCCAACATGATACGACAAGTAGCTCTCTATTGTTTCAACTGATTGTCAATAGAATAGCTCTAGATAGCGAGAGAGACTAGTAGTCTGTTGCAATCTTACAGCATTTGTCATTTGTGTTGAAGTGCGGACATCCAGAAGGGGCGTTCTTGTGTAATTCTCAGGATTCTGCATGAAGACACGTTTACTCTTGATTGTGTTTGTTTCTCTTTTCCTCTTTCAGGCCCACGCTCAGGTGAAGTCCCCTTTGAGAGCACTGAGGAAAGTCTCCCTTTTTAGTCAAAGCCACGTTCAACTGGGTAAGAACACTTCCTTCAACGGGGAGTTGGTGGGGCCGGTTGCTGAAAAGCCTCAGCAAAAGCGGCACATACAGGGCACTTCTTCTGCTGCAGAAGTAAAAAAAGAAATTGAGAAGGCCTCTGTTGCTTTTCGTGAATTGCCTGCTACCGCTACTATCCCCGGGCAAAGTTTATCAGGCTTACGCCTTACCCCTGGGGTCTACAGAATCAATGGTGATGCTGTCATCACAGGAGCATTGGAACTGGCGGCAGCCGGAAAAGCAGAGGAATTTTTCATCTTTCAGGTTGAAGGCAATTTAACCGTGTCACCTTCTGCCTCTTTTGTGCTGCGGCAAGGGGCTTCACCCGTAAATGTCATTTGGCAGGTTGAGGGAAAAACCAATCTGGGCGGGCAAAGTGATTTTAGAGGGAATATCGTGTCTAATGGAGACATAGACGCCGCCCCCGGGGCATCTGTAAGGGGGAAGCTTCTCAGTAAAGCCGGTAAAATCTTACTACCTGATAACTTTACCTCAGACCCCGCCACTATCAATGCAGACTTGTCAATTGAACAGTCTGTCAGTGCAGAGCCCTATGTGGTAGGTGGATTTGTCACTTATACTGTGAAAGTAAAGAATAACGGGCCAGACAATGAGGAGAATGTCTACGTTAATTTTGGCTGGTTACCCTCTACGGGGCTGGTTGCCCAAAGCTACACCGCCACTGTGGGCACATACAACAGCGGCGATTGGGAGATCCCAGCCTTAGCTGTTAACGCTGAAGCTACTCTTTCGGTAACCCTTCGTATTAACAGGTCAGGTTTTATTACCACCGTTGCCACTGCTGAAGGGGCTGGTACAGATAATGACCTTGAGGATAACACTGCAAAGCTTAGTATCTGTGCCGTTCAACCTCCTGGTGATATCACAGGGCCTGCCGAAGCCTGTATCAACAAAACAGAATATGAGTTTAGTGTTCCAGCCGTAGCGGGGGCGAAAGGATATGTCTGGACGTTGCCTGCCGGGGCCGGCTGGACTATTACCGATGGGGCCGGTACAAGCAAAATCAAGGTCTCAACTGGCGGTGTGCCCGGTACGCATACCATCTCTGTAAGAATAGACAGCCCGTGCGGGTTGGGCCCTGAGAAAAAATTTAACACCTATTTGTATATAGAGGCTCCTGTTCTTACTGGCAGCATGACAGGGCCAGAAAAAGCGTGTATAGGCTCTACCGTCTTATACAGCATTACCAGTGCACCAACCGCTAAAACGTATGATTGGGCGTTCCCTGCAGACTGGACTGTGGTGGAAGGGGGAGATGGGAGTGATTTCTTACGGGTAACGGTAGGGCCGTCTAGTGGGAAGGTGGAAGTAAAAGCCTCTAACCCTTGTGGAGACAGTAATGTTCTGGACAAAGCGGTTAATGTGGCATTAAGCGTAGTAGCAAAACCAGCTGCTGTTACCGGGCAGGATAAAGTTTGCGCCAATCAAGGTGATCAAGTCATTTATTCTACCGCTCCAATGGCGGGAGCTGATTCTTATACCTGGACTTACCCCACAGACTGGGTTTATGTGGGAGGGCAGGGCAGCAGCAGTATTACCCTAAAAGTAGGAAGTCAGAGCGGACCGGTAACTGTAGTGGCAAATAACATCTGTGGTTCCAGTGAGGCTGCAGTAAAAGAGGTCACTGTCTCTCCGGCAGCCCCGGTGATCGCCAATATCATAGGAGACGGTACTATTTGCTCCAGTGATGCTTCCCAAACCTATTCTGTTGCTTTAGCAGATGCAGATCTAACCTTTGTGTGGGCTATACCACCGGGGTGGACAGAAATCTCAGGGAAAGGCACAAACACCATTAGAGTTAAACCTGGAACTACCGGTGGCACAATCAAAGTGACAGTGTCCAACGGCTGTGGGTCAGCCGTTGAGACACGTACTATAAGCGTTAGTACCTCTCTGCCGGCACGCCTGGAGCTATCACGCCAAGCGCTTTTGCAACTATTCCTTGTGTTGGGCAGGAAGGGCTTACATACAGTATTGCCCCGGTGGCCGGTGCAAACACCTACAAATGGGCAGTGCCTGCAGATTGGCAGATTACTGACGGCAACGGGTCTGCTTCTATTACAGTAAAAGCTGGCACCATGGCGGGGCAGGTGACGGTTCAGGCAGAAAACGGCTGTGGTTTAAGTGCAATTACATCTATCAATGTAATTCCGTTTGCTTCAGTACCAGCTGTTCCCGTTGATTTTTCAGGTGAATTAAAGCCCTGTGCGGGGCAGACATACACCTATCAGGTTACCTCTCCCACCGCAAATGTGGTCTATACCTGGTTGTTCCCGGCAACGTGGGTGGTGCAGTCTCAAACTGCTACTGCCATTACAGTAGCAGCTACTAGTGAGGCTGGTACTATCTCCTTGAGTGCCGTCAATGGTTGTGGGGCTGGTATTGCGCAGAGTAAAGCCGTTACTCCCTATGATGGGGTGCCTACTTTCCTGTCAGAGATTCAAGGCCCTCCTCAGATTTGTTCAGGCGAGACAGAGGTCACCTATAGAATTGACCCGGCTGTAGGGGCAGATACATATTTCTGGAGTGTTCCCAGTGGCTGGTCAATTGAAGACGGTCAGGGCACAGCTACCATCAAGGTAACACCTGGCACAAGTGGCGGACAGATTACAGTAAAGGCTGAGAATACGTGTGGGGAAAGTGTGGTAAAGGTACGGAACGAGGTAATCTCACCTGCCGCTCCGTTGGCCCCAACAGCAATTACCGGTACTGCCAAACTCTGTGCAGGGCAGACGCCCGTCACTTTCACAGCCGCCGCCACGGCCAATGCCTCATCTTATATCTGGACTTACCCTGCAGATTGGCAAGTAGTGGGAGCCGCAGATGAAAGAACGATTACTTTTACCATAGGCAGTGCCTCGGGAGAGGTGACGGTTAAAGCTAAGAACAGCTGCGGAGCCAGTGCCGCCACCAGTTATTTTGTAGCAGTTGTACCAGGCAAGCTTGCCGCAGGAGCTATTATAGGCCCAGAGGAAGTGTGTGGAGCTAACAATGTACATACGTATTTTGTTACGCCAGTAACAGGTGCCATCAATTATAAGTGGACGCTGCCAGCGGGCTGGGACTTTGTTTCTGCGCCTAACGGAGCTTCTGTACAAGTGCGGGTAGGCGGTACCGGTACCATTGCGCTTGCCATAGAGAATGAGTGCGGACTTGGTGCCGCCTCCACCCACTCCACAAGAGTAAGCACAGCACCTCCTGCGTCACCGGCGGCTATCATAGCCGGGCCGGGGGCGCTCAACCCGTGTGAGGGCCAAACCGGCCTTACCTATTCAGTTGCCCCGGTTGCGGGTGCAACCAGTTATGTATGGTCTGTTCCAACAGGCTGGACATTTACTGGTCAGGGCTCGTCAACTATTACCGTAACCTCCGGTACTGGTTCCGGTCAAATAAGGGTGCAAGCTATCAACGCCTGTCTTCCATCAAATCCAGCTATCAGTTTAACGGTCTCAGCCTTTGGCACTGCACCGGCCCAGCCACAGGCGGTTGTAGGTGAATCAGTGCCCTGCGTTGGGAGTACAGGAGTGATCTATTCGGTTTCAAATCCGGTGCCAGGGATAAGTTATGTTTGGCAGGTGCCCGCCAACTGGACTATTACTGCTGGTTTGGGATCATCACAGATCACTGTAACTGTAGGAAGTGGCGCAGGCGCTGTATCAGTGACTGCTTCTAATGGGTGTGGGACCAGTGTGGCCACCTCATTGGGCGTAATCCCAACCACAGGGCCTCCGGCTATCCCAGGAAATATTGAGGGGTTGAAGGACGTTTGCAGGGGCGGTGTGCTTACCTATAAGGTGCCTGCCAGTGCAGATATCTCTAACTATGAGTGGAGTGTGCCCTTAGGCTGGGAAATTGTGGGTGGATCTGGTACAAATGAAATTACCGTTTCATTTAAGGTGGCAAGAACAGGGGTCATCAGATTAGTGGCCACCAACGGTTGCAATCTAGCCACTGTCAAGGAACTGTCAGTTGTTGCTTCCCCCGTAAAATCAGATGCGGCCCCTGTTATCACCGGGCCAGAAGATCTGTGTGAAGGGAATACCTACACGTTCAAAGTAAATGATGTGGCCAATGCCACCCAGTATATCTGGAACATACCCGCAGACTGGGAAGAAGTTTCTGGCCAGGGGACCAATACATTGGTTGTAAAAATTGGCTCTTCTTCAGGAAGCGTTTATGTATTAAAAGCAAAAGCCTCTAACGGCTGTGGCGGAAGTGAGGAGGCTGTGTTTAATACCAGGGTGTTCCCTCCGGGACTGCTCTCAGTAGGCGCTGTGTCCGGGCCTGGCGCTGTCTGTGCCTTAGGTGATCCTGTTACCTTTACTGTTCCTTCGGTTCCGCTTGCGGCTACCTATGCCTGGACTTTTCCGGCGGGGTGGCAACCCGTTTCAGGTTTGAATAGCAATACGCTGGTCATTATACCAGGCACCTCCAGTGGGGCTGTAACAGTGCATGTTTCTAACCCGTGTAACGTGGCTGCCGTTACCAGTACCCAGCAGGTAACAGTGGTAGGTGCCGTGCCACCGGCACCAGGGGCTATTTTGGCCAGTGCCTTTGCCAGCAATCCCTGCGTGGCGCAAACAAACCTCACGTACTCCATTACTGCTATTGCCGGTACTACTGCTTATGAGTGGAGATATCCTGCAGACTGGAACGTTACCAGTGGCGGAACTTCTACCAGTACCAGTATTACATTAACTGCCGGTTCAATGGTAGGAGAGATAGCTGTAAGGGCAAAAAATGAATGCGGATGGGGGGGCTGGAGAACTTATACCGTGACACCGGCGTCCTCTGTCCCCGCTACCCCTGCCGCCATCTCAGGAGTACAAGATCCATGCGCCGGAGCAACAATTACCTATAAGGTTGACTCACCCGTTGCGCAAGTTGTCTATTCCTGGAGCTACCCAGCAGGCTGGCTCCTGATTTCAGGGGAAGGTACTTCTGAAGCGGTGTTTACCGTGGGTACCACCAGTGGTAACGTTTCTGTTACGGCGAGTAACGGGTGCGGGCTTAGTCCGGGTGCAGCAATGCTGCCAGTTGCCCCAAGAGCTGGGAAACCGGTACTCGCCGGGCCAATCAATGGTGATAAAACAGCCTGTGCGGGTATAACACGTACCTATGCTGTCACTCCGGTGTCAGCGGCAGATTCTTATGAATGGTCATTGCCTGCGGGTTGGGGAATTGTAGGAGATGATACGTCTTCTACTATCACCGTAACAGTAGGGGGTACCTCCGGTCTCATCTCAGTGAGAGGGAAAAACAGCTGTGGGGTAGGAGATGCCTTGACTATGGCAGTAGAAGGAGTGCCTGCTATACCAGAAGCACCAGTTGGAATCACCGGTGCCACCCAGGTCTGCAGCACTGATAATACTGCAATTTTCAAAGTATCTTCACCAGTGGCTGGTACTACGTACACCTGGAGTGTACCTGCCTCCTGGACCATCACTTCTAGCCAAGGTTCTTCTACTTTGACAGCTGAAATAGGTGATACAGGAGAAGTTTCTGTGATAGCTTCAAATGTTTGCGGGGCGAACAACACGCCGGCTACCCTTCATGTAACGGTATTCACTGCTGCTCCGGTGGCAGCGGGATCCATTGGGGGGGATAACAACTACTGTGCTGACAACACAACCAAAATATATACTGTACCTCCTGTGAATGGTGCCACTTCTTATGAATGGACACTGCCCGCTGGCTGGATTTCTGTTTCTGGTGAAACCACTAATAGTATTACCGTTAAACCAAATGCTAACAGCGGGACCATTAGTGTAAGAGGACGGAATAGCTGCGGGTACGGCGCTGCTTCTACCTTGGCCGTGACTATTACCGGTCAAGCCCCAACGGGGCCAATTGCTATCAAAACCACCGCCGCAGGGTTGGCACCTTGTAAAGATCAGGCAGGGCTTACTTATTCCATTGATCCGGTTGTTGGTGCCGTTGAGTATGAATGGATATACCCGTCTGACTGGGTACGTACAGCCGGGGGAACTGCTTCCAGTACCAGCATCACGTTAACTGCTGGTGCCGCAAGCGGTGAGGTGAAGGTGACAGCAAAAGGAAGCGGAGGGTGTGGTGTCATCACTGCCTCTTTAGCCGTTACTATTTCAACCGTTCCTCCGGTGGCTCCGGTTGCAATCAATGGAGACGGCAACCCGTGTGTGGGTAGTCAACAGAAATACCGGGTGCAGAATCCGGTAGTGGGCATGACGTACAACTGGGTGTTGCCTGGCAGTGATTGGGTAACAGTAACAGGGGAAGGTAGTGCTGAGATTACAGTAACGGCAGGTACCTCTGCCGGAAATATTTCTGTAACCGCTGAAAACGGTTGTGGTGTGAGCACCGCCATCACCAAACAGGTAGCCCCATCTGTGGGTACGGCCCCGTTAGGGGCCAGTATTGCAGGAAGCGATAAAGCTTGTGCCGGCACCGTTGAAATATACACCATCAACGTACTAGCGGGTGCCAATTCAATCTTCTGGGATGTGCCTTCTGACTGGAGTATTGTCTCTGGGCAGGGCACAAGCACCTTGAAAGTTACCGTAGGCACCGGTAACGGGGTAATTAAAGTAAGCGCAAAAAACAGCTGTGACCAGAGCACAGAACGTGCTTTGGCCATTACGGTTACCAACGGAAGCCCTGCCACCATAGGGGCGATTACCGCAACGGCTACTGAAGTATGTGCCAACGGGGAAATAGAGTTCTCTGTGCCAGCTGTCTCAGGCGCTACCTCTTATAAATGGGAACTCCCTGCCGGGGCATCAATGGTAGGAAGCTCCAGCACAAATGCTGTAAAAATCAGGTTTGGCACCGTAGGGGGCCAGGTAAGAGTAAAAGCCGCCAACCAATGCGGTGAAGGGCCTGTGGCAAGTTTGGCGGTTACAGTTTCTGCCTCAGGGCCTGCCTCAATTGCTGACATCAAAGGGCAACGGCTGCTGTGCGGTACGGCAGGCAGCCAAATATATTTTATAGATCCGGTTGCCAGGGCAGAAAGCTACCTTTGGAAGGTGCCTGCTGCCTGGACGGTGATAGGAGATAAAACTGGAACAAGTATTGAAGTACAGCAGAACGGGCTTGCCGGTACGTTGACAGTAGAGGCTAGAAATAGCTGTGGGCTTACCTCTCAATCTGTAAACGTGGCCTTTGAAACCCCAGTGACTGCCGCGCCAGCCGGCATTGTAGGTAACTTTACTCCTTGTGCGGGGCAAACCGTAACCTATCGTATTTCTGCTGCGGTGCCTGGGGCTACTTCTTATGTATGGTCAGTGCCATCTGGGTGGAATATTATAGGTGATGACAAAGGGGCTTCAATTGAGGTGACCGCTGGCACCTCCGGTGGGGTGGTTGCCGTAGCCGGAAGAAACGCATGTGCGCCAGGGCCAGAAGCGAGTGTTGCCGTTACCTCTTCTGGAGCGGCACCAGCTAAACCCGCCGGAGTGATCACGACGGCAACCCCATGTTCTAATTCTGAGCAGACATTTAAAATTGACAGTCCGGTGGCCGGGGTAGTTTATACCTGGGCTTACCCTTCTGAGTGGACGTACGTCTCCGGCCAAGGTACTTCTCAGCTAGTTGTGAATATAGGGGCAGCCTCGGGGAATGTCTCTGTCACCGCCTCTTTTGCAGGAGGCTGCGATACTAGTGCGCCAGTTACGGTAGCCGTTTCCAATTCATCTAATGCTCCTGCTATTACTAGCGCCATTACCGGCAGCGCATCTGTCTGCGGGGGGGCTTCTACTGCTGTTGCTTATGCTGTAACTCTTTCAGCTGGGGCCAAAGATATTGACTGGGAGGTGCCAGCAGGATGGAATATTGTCTCTGGAGAAAATGCTGCTACGCTTCAGGTAATTCCTGGCAGTACAGGCGGGGTAATCAAAGTGTCAGCCTTAAATGCCTGTGGTGACAGAACAGAGAAAGCTTTGGCAGTTGCCGTGTCATCTACGGTTCCTTCGGCGCTTAGCGCTATTACTGGTCCGGCAGACGGTTGCGTGAAGGAGGTGATTGCCTTCTCTGTGCCTGCGGTTGCCAATGCAGATGAGTACATCTGGACATTGCCTGCTGAAGCTACAATTGAGTCTGGTGAAGGCTCAAACGCTATTACAGTGAAACTTGGCACCGTTGGCGGACAAATATCTGTCTATGCCAAAAATGGCTGTGGGGCCTCTGTGCCAGTAACAAGAACGATCAATACCCCCAAAGCAGGACCTGATGCAGTTGGTGCCATTGCAGGGAAAACTACTGTTTGCGCACAGGGGGCAAACCAGACTTATTCCATTGCTCCGGTAAACGGAGCTACAGATTATAAATGGTCTGTTCCGGCTGGCTGGACCCAGGTTAGTGGTGGAAATGGTACCACCAGTATCACTCTTACGCCTGGCAATACTGGTGGTATAGTTTCTGTTCAAGCATTAAATGCCTCCACCAACTGCCTTCCAACCACAACTGCGGTCGCCATTACTGTTGCGCCGCAGATTTCTAAAACTATTTCTGCTATTGAAGGAACAGCGGTCCCTTGTGTTGGTAGTGTAGTCACTTACAGGGTGAATGCAGTAGCCGGGGCTGAAAAATATACATGGTTGCTGCCACTCGGTTGGAAACCAGTTGGAGATGCAACAGGGGCCTCTATTCAGGTAGAAGTTGGTTCAAACAGCGGCTCTGTCTCTGTGTATGCATCTGCTGAGTGCGGAGGTGATAGTAACTGGGCTAGTTTGAACGTAACTCCGGTAGATGGGGTGCCAACAGCACCAGCCGGAATCATAGGGTTAGCCTCCTCTTGTGCAGGAAGTACCCAGGTGTACAAAGTGCTAAACCCTGAGGCTGGCATAACTTACAACTGGACACTTCCTGGGGCTGATTGGAGCGCCGTTAATGGTACGGGTTCATCAGAAATCACAGTAGTAGTTGGATCCACACCTGGCACTATCTCCGTAACCGCAACCAATACCTGTAATCTTGCTAGTGCGGCTACTTTCAAAGCAGTTGGGGTGTTAAACGGAACGCCAGCTCTGAGCGGTGCCATCTCTGGATCTGCGAACCCCTGTGAGGGAACCACTAGATTGTATTCCATTACAGCCGCTGCTGAAGCGCAGGATATTTTCTGGGAAGTTCCTGCCGGTTGGCGTGTGGTCAGTAATGGAACGGCCAGTGTGCAGATTACGGCCGGTGCTACTGGCGGAATCATCAAAGTAACCGCCAAAAATGGTTGCGGGCAACCTGTGGTGAAGACCTTGGCTGTCACAGGTGTACCGGTTCTCCCCACAGTAGTTGGCCCCATTACAGGCAACACGGCTGGTTGCGCAAATGAGGTGTTAACGTTCTCTGTGCCTGAACCGGAGGGGGCAACTGATTATTTCTGGGAGCTACCAGCTGGTGCCACTTTAAGAGGAGGGGAGGGCACCCATGAGATTACCGCACAAATGGGCAGCGTCTCCGGTGACATCAAGGTGACTATCTTTGACAACTGTGGGAACTTCAAAGAACTGACTCATTCTATAGAGCTTTCAACTTCACCACCAGTGGCCATTGGACCATTGGTGGCAGGAGAAATCTCGCTCTGCTCTACTGACGCCCTTGATAAAACCTATGCTATCAATGCCGTAACAGGAGCAAAAGAATATAAGTGGGTTTATCCGGATGCCTGGACGTATGTAGCTGGGCAAGGTACTACCAGCATCACCCTGCGAACGAATGGCGTGAGTGGTGCACTAACCGTAGAAGCTTCCAACTCCTGTGACACCCAGACCCGGTCATGGGCTGTCAAGGTGGAAGATCCTATCACCACGGCTCCTGGGGCCATTGCCGGTAAGCTCTTCCCGTGCTTCAATGAGGGCAATCTGGAGTATTCTGTCACTCCCATTACAGGTGTCCAGTACATCTGGGAAGTAACCGGAGACCTGGTCATAACCAGTGGGGGGAATTCTGAAAAAGTTACGATAAAGACGGGTGCAGCCGGTGGGCAGCTATCTGTTAAAGTGGCCAATGCCACCTGTGGACCAGGTCCAGCATCAGTGGTGACTGTCACACCAACGGGAACCGCCCCCACGCCACCCGCTGGTATTGCAGGTGACGCAAATCCTTGTGTGGGAACGTCCAGGACCTATAGCGTGCAAAGCCCCGTTCCGGGTATGACCTATAGATGGTCCTATCCAGCAGGGTGGGGGCCTGTAACAGGGCAGCAGGGCACAGACAAGTTAACTGTAACAATAGGCGCAACTGCTGGAAACATAGAGGTATATGCAGAAGGCTGTTTAAACAGTACTGCCACTACCTTTGCTGTAACTCCGGTAAATGGTGCTCCCGTATTGGCTGCTAATATTCAAGGGCAAACAACTCTTTGCCCTAACTCCACCCAGGTGGAGTACAGTATTGCCGGCACCGCAACAGTCTGGGACTGGAATGTGCCAACCGGATGGTCTATTACAGAGAATCTGGGGAATTCCATCAAAGTTTCCACCAATAACCAAGGTGGTGTAGTCACCGTGACGGCTTCTAATGACTGCGGCCAGACAGTGAAGACGTTGGCAGTTGCCATTGCCACAACGGCACCAGATGCGTTAGCTTCAATTCTTGGACCAGATAGAGTATGTGCCAACACAGAGGCTGTGTATGAGGTACCAGTTGCAAACGGTGCCACCAGCTACACCTGGACCTGGCCTTCCGGAGCCAGCCCCATAGGGCCCGTTGATTCAAACAAAATCAGAATATTGATGGGGTCAGCTTCTGGTCAGGTGACGGTGAAAGCTGCGAATAGCTGCGGCTTCACTACCAGCACTGTTGTGAAAAATGTCACGGTTACACAAGGGGCTCCCAATACAGTAGGCGCTATCAAAGGAGATCCTGCTGAGTTCTGCGCCTCTTCTAACCAAAGACAATACTATATTGATCCGGTGACAGGGGCAGATAGGTATAAGTGGACAGTCCCCAATGGTTGGACAATTGTTGGGCCAGACAACACAGAAACCCTTACTGTAGTACCAGGGGCAACTGGCGGTGATCTAAAGGTAGAGGCCATCAATGCTTGTGGTGCAACTAATAGAACCATTGCGGTAACAGTAGTACAACCGTTAGCTGGTATTTCAGAAATTGCGGGTTCTAAGACACCTTGTGTGAACCAGGAGGTAACTTTCTCGGTAGACGCTGTAGCGGGCGTTGGTGCTACCGGATATTCCTGGACATACCCAACCGGCTGGATTCCTGTAGGGCCCGTAAACGGCCGTAGTATTGTTCTCAGGACAACTGCTACTCCTGGAACTGTGTCTGTATCTGTTGCCAATCTTTGTTCTAATGCTACAAAAACGATGAATGTTGTACCCGCAGGTACCGTGCCAGCAGGGCCAGATGGCATTGAGGGGACCGTGTCTGTTTGTGCGGGCAGCCGGGGAGTGAAGTACACTGTACAAAACCCTATTGCCGGAATGAGGTATGAATGGCAGCTTTCAGCAGGGTCAGACTGGCAGTTTGCTTCAGCACAGGGCTCTTCAGAAATGGCTTTCAATGTAGGGGCAGTTACTACTACCGTATCAGTAAGAGCCGTAAGTTGTAGCCAAAGTGCCGCCGCCACCCGAGCCGTTACGGTAACGCCAAGTGTGGGTGTATTAGACCGAATTATCAATGAGACAGACGTGTGTGCCGGGTATAAGTTCTCAGTTGCACCTATTGCCGGAGCTGGTGAATATGTCTGGACTGTTCCGGCCGGCTGGAAGATCAACGGGCAAGGTTCAGCAAGTGTTACCTTAGAAAGCCCTGGGCCCATCACGTCTCCTGTACAAATTGCAGTGGTTGCCAAATCTGCCAATGGGGTATGTACTTCTAACACGCTTACCTTTGACGTAGAACCCGGCCAGGTGGGCATAGAAGATGAGCTTAAGGTGTACAACGCCTTCTCTCCCAACAATGATGGGAAGAATGAACGCTGGACAGTCAACGGTCTGATGAATTACCCAGACAATGAACTGGTGGTGATCAACCGGTGGGGGAGTGAAGTCTTCCGGCAGAAAGGCTATAAAAATAACTGGGACGGCAAAGGGCTGGCAGAAGGCACGTACTTCTACATCTTGAAAGTGCGCCTCTGTGATAACCGCGAGGTGACGTACAAAGGCTACCTGATGCTGACCCGCTAGAAGAATAAGAGAATGAAGAAGAGTTTATGTATTTCAGTTTTGCTGATGGCGGTGCTTCTCTCCTTTGGGGAGAAAGCACGCGCCCAGCAGGACCCACAGTTTACCCAGTATATGTTCAACGGGCTGCTTTTAAACCCCGCCTATGCGGGGAGCAAAGGGGTAACAAGCTTCAGTGGTTCCTTCAGAAGCCAGTGGACCGGCTTTGACGGAGCGCCACTCAGTCAGACCGTTAGCTTTGACGGTAACCTGAACAAAACACTGGCCGGTGGAGTGGTTGTCTCGCATGACAGGCTGGGAGCCCAGCGGTACACAGAAGTTTCAGGGAACATGGCCGCGCACATTCAGCTAAACAGAAAGACCAGAGTGGCTGTGGGAATAGCCCTGGGAGCTGCGCAACAGGTGCTAGACGGCACCAAACTCACCCCGGCAGAACGGGATGACCAGGCAATTCCTTACGGTATAGAGCGGGCGTTCAGACCTACCGCAAAAGTAGGCGCGTACCTGTACAGCAACCTCTTCTATGTGGGAGCTTCCCTGGGAAATCTCTTCTTTTATAAAAATGACATTCCGGTGGCACCCACTCCCCACCTGTTCCTTACTGCGGGGGGCGTGATAGACCTCAATAAAAGCCTGAAATTCAAACCCAGCTTTTTGTTAAAAGAAGACTTCAGCGGCCCCGCTGCCATAGACCTTAATGCTTTTCTGCTGTTTCAGGAGCGCATCTGGCTGGGAGGGTCCTTCCGGACAACCGTCAACCTGCTGAACAGTGATACCTATAACCCTAACTCCCGCTTAGGCAATGCCATTGCTGGCATTGTGGAGATATATGCCACCCCAAGATTACGCTTTGGGTATTCGTATGATTTTTCAGTAGGAGATCTCACCAACTACTCCAGCCATGAAATCTCAGTAGGGTATTACTTCCTGAAGAGTGTGTATGGCAGAATGTTAACCCCCCGTTATTTCTAATAATTTTTGTCCAGTTCGTTTCTGACCTGGTTTTGAGAAAATGAGAGAAAACCACACGTACCTGAGTCCTTTTGAATTTGAGACACGTGCCTTGTCTGTGAAGACCGTATTCCTCCTGTTGGTGTTACTGATAAGCTGCGGGCTCACGTCTCTGGTGGCAACTGCCCAGACAGATACCCGGCAAGCCGATAAGCACTTCTCTGATTTTGAGTACGCGCTGGCCCTGGAAAAATATAAAGACATCCTGGAGAAGAGCCAGCCTACCCTGTCCCTGGTGGAAAGGGTGGCCCACTGCTACCGCTTTATGAACCAGCCCAAGGAAGCCGAGTTTTGGTACAGGCAGGTCCTGGCCTTTCCTGAGTACCCCCCCGCCAACCTCTTTTATCTGGCAGAGGCAAGTAAGCAGAATGGAGACTATGTCACGGCTAAACAGTACTACCTCCAGTTTGCTGAACGGGAGCCGGCCAGAAAAACAGAGGCCCTGCGGCTTGCTAAAGGCTGTGACTGGGCCATGGCCTGGATTGACAGACCCATGGCTTTTGAGGTAAAACAAGAAGAGGCGCTAAACTCTGGCTATGCAGATTTCAGCCCCGCTTTCTTTCAACAGGGAATCGTGTTTTCGTCTGACCGGGTAGGGGCAAAAGACCAGAAAGTCTATGGCTGGACAGGTACGCCCTACCTGCAACTTTACTATGCCCCCCGTAAAGGGGAAAACCAATGGGGAGAGCCAAAGCTCCTGGATAAGAATATAAACAGTGAGTACCACAACGCAACTGCCACCTTCACCGGCAACTTTAGTGAAATATTCTTTACCCGTACCATGCAGGTGAAAAACAAAGTGCTCCCAGAAGAGGTAGCCGGTGGCAGTAGTTGGCAGAAATACTCCAAAAATGACAAGTTCATCAACAAGCTGGAGATCTACAGCGCCACCCTTAGGAACGGCAAATGGCAAGAGGCCCAGCCTTTCCCGCATAACCAGGCAGAGCAGTATTCGTTGGGGCACCCGGCCCTTTCCCCAGACGGCCAGATCCTGTACTTTGTCTCTGACATGCCCGGCGGATACGGCGAGACAGACATATATTTCAGTGAGCGGGTGGGGGGATCATGGTCAAAACCGGTGAACGCCGGCCCCGCCGTCAATACGCCCGGGAAAGAGGTGTTCCCTGTAGTAGACGCCAGCGGAAAGCTGTACTTTTCCTCAGATGGGCACATTGGCATGGGGGGGCTGGACATCTTTTCAGCCGTAGGGAGCAAAAATGAGTGGAAGGAGATCAGCAATCTCTACTATCCCTTCAACTCGCCCCGTGATGATTTTGGCTTAATTTATGAAAAAGACGGCAAAAACGGCTTTTTCTCCTCCAACCGGGAATCTGATAAAGGGTCAGACAACATCTACCGTTTTGAACCGAAGTACATTCCTTGCAACCTTTCTGGCGTTACCTTTGTGAAAGTAACAGATAAGAAGGGCCGTACTGAAAAAACTTCTGTAGAAGGCGTGAAACTGACCGTCTCTGTGAAGGGGCCAGACTCTGCCCAGATAATCCAGGTTGTTTCAAATAAGAAGGGAGAATTTTATTTCCCGGTTAAGGCGAACACTGTTTACACGATCAAAGGCAGTAAGCGCGGGTACCTCAACCAGACCATTCTGGTGGCCCCAGACTGTAGAAAAGTCACAGATACGGTAGAAATGGAGATGGTGCTCAACCGAAGCACGCCTAACATTCCTATCAGGATTGAGAACATTTATTATGACCTGGACAAGTATGATTTACGCCCAGAGGCAATTTTAGAACTAGATAAAGTGGTGGCCATGCTGCAGGATAACCCTGAGGTGCGAATTGAGCTGAGCTCTCACACAGACAGCCGTCAGTCACACAGATACAACCAGATGCTCTCCCAAATGCGGGCAGCTGCCGCGGTGAAATACATCCTTTCAAAAGGCATAGCGCCTAAACGCATCATCGCGAAAGGCTATGGGGAGACCAAACTCCTGAACCGTTGTAAAGATGGGGTCTCCTGCTCAGAAGAAGACCATCAGCTCAACCGGCGCACCGAATTCAAGATTTTACGCTAATCCCATACAAGGTAGAGAACAGTCGGCTCCCGTTTTTGGCCTGTTTTTACAAAAAAAACAGC
>NZ_LRMM01000085.1 GCF_001647275.1 Rufibacter ruber
TTTTTCGCCTGTTTTCTGAAAAACAGGCCGAAAAACAGGAATCGTTACCCGCCTGTTGCTTCTGCCCTATATGATTTCAGGAAATATTTTTCACATTCACAAAATATGACTTGTACCGGACAAGCAGACTTGCCTTCTCGTCACCCACCTCTACTGCAACCGATTTCATCATTTACCGCATTCTTCTTGTTCCACAGCAACAAATAGAGAATTAAGCATTTACAAGGGAGGGCAAATTCATATTCGTTAAAAATCATGCTCAAAATCTTCAGAAATTTTCTATTCTCAAAATTTTCCCTTAAACTTATGCCAACGTTGGCATAAAACCTGGCCAAACCAGGCACCTCCGCACCTTGATTTGCACAGAAGTGGGAGTTCACTGGCACCGGTAATAACATAAACAAACGCTCCTTATGCTCCTTTTAGGAATAGACGTAGGCACTTCTTCCATCAAAGCCTCAGTGGTAGATTCTGCCACTCAGAAAACCGTGGCTTCGGCGCAGTACCCTGACACAGAATCAAAGATTACCTCGCTGCAGCCGGGCTGGGCTGAGCAGTCGCCGGAGATGTGGTGGGAGCATGTGCAGCAGGCCATCTTAAAGGTCAACGCCGCGGGCAAGTATAATCCGCAGGAGATTGGGGCCATTGGCGTTGCCTACCAGATGCACGGCTTGGTGGTGGTAGACAAAGACCAGCAGGTGCTGCGGGATTCCATTATCTGGTGTGACAGCCGCGCCGTGCCCTACGGGAACCAAGCGTTTGAGGCCATTGGTGCCGAGAAAAGCCTCTCCCACCTGCTGAACTCGCCGGGGAACTTCACGGCGGCCAAACTGGCCTGGGTGAAAGAACACGAGCCGGAAACCTACAGCAAAATCTACAAAATCATGTTGCCCGGCGACTTCATCGCCATGAAACTGACCGGCAGTATCACCACAAGCGCCTCTGCCCTCTCTGAAGGTATCTTCTGGGATTTCCAGAACAATGAGGTGTCACAAGACGTGCTGAACTACTTCGGCTTTAGCCCAGATTTAATTCCAGAGGTAAAGCCCCTGTTCTCCTCGCATGGGGAGGTAACCTCGGCCGTGGCCGAAAAACTGAACCTGAACCCAGGCATTCCGGTGGCCTATAAATCGGGGGACCAGCCCAACAACGCGCTGTCTTTGAACGTGCTCAACCCCGGTGAGGTGGCCGCTACGGCCGGGACCTCTGGGGTGATTTACGGCGTGAGCGACCAGTTGGTGTATGATCCCCAATCACGGGTAAACACGTTTGCACACGTGAACTATGCCGCAGACGCCAAGCGCGTGGGCGTGCTTATGAACATTAACGGCACGGGCATCATGAACAGCTGGGTGAAGGAAAACCTGACGCACAACATGGGCTACCCAGAGATGAACGCCGCCGCCCAGAAAGTGGCCGTGGGCAGTGACGGTCTGCGGATCTTCCCCTTCGGGAACGGGGCCGAGCGTGTTTTTAACAATAGAATCATTGGCGCCCAGTTCCACCACCTCAACTTCAACCGGCACACCCAGGCGCACATCTTCCGGGCGGTGCAGGAGGGGATTGCCTTCACCTTCAGGTACGGGCTGGACATTATGCGCGAGAACGGCATGAACCCGCAGGTGATCAGAGCCGGAAAAGCCAACCTGTTCCTCAGCGACCTCTTCACAGAGGCTTTTGTCAACGCCACGCACGTGCCGGTAGAGCTGTACCAGAATGACGGCAGTGTGGGCGCGGCCCTGGGGGCGGGCATTGGGGCGGGCACGTTTACCAGTGCAGCAGAGGCTTTCCAACAGTTTGAACGCCTGCGTGTGATTGAACCTACCAACCTTGAACCTTATGAGGCCGCGTACCAGGACTGGAAGGCCCTTTTAATCAAATCACTGAACAACTAACATTTAACACCTTTTTTATAGCAACATCATGGCAAATTTGACATTAGGAGACAAAGAGTATTTTAAAGGCATTGGCCAGATAAAGTTTGAAGGTCAGGAATCTGACAACCCGCTGGCGTACCGCTGGTATGATGAAAACCGCGTGATGGGCGGCAAAACCCTGAAAGAGCACCTGAAATTTGCGGTGGCGTATTGGCACTCGTTCAACGCCAACGGTTCTGACCCGTTTGGAGGCCCTACCCTGAAATTTGCGTGGGATGAAAGCTCAGACGTCATCACTCGCGCCAAGGCGAAGATGGATGCCGCGTTTGAGTTCATCACCAAAATGAACCTGCCGTACTACTGCTTCCATGACGTAGACGTGGTGGACTATGGCAATGATATTGCCGAAAACGAGCGCCGCCTGCAGACCATGGTGGAATACGCGCAGCAGAAGCAAACTGAAAGTGGCGTGAAACTCCTATGGGGAACGGCCAATGTGTTCTCGCACAGCCGCTACATGAACGGTGCTTCTACCAACCCAGATTTCCATGTCTTGACACATGCTGCCGCGCAGGTAAAAGCGGCTTTAGAGGCCACAATAGCCCTGAATGGTGAGAATTACGTGTTCTGGGGCGGCCGCGAAGGCTACATGACCCTGTTGAACACCGACATGAAGCGGGAGCAGGAGCACTTTGCCAAATTCCTGCATACCGCCAAAGACTATGCCCGCCAGCAAGGCTTTAAAGGTACGTTCTTTATTGAGCCGAAGCCGATGGAACCTACCAAGCACCAGTATGACTATGACTGCGCTACCGTAATCGGGTTCCTGCGTCAGCATGACCTGCTCGGCGATTTCAAAATCAACATTGAGGTGAACCACGCTACGTTGGCGGGCCACACGTTCCAGCATGAACTGCAAGTGGCCGCTGATGCCGGTGTGTTAGGCTCCATTGACGCCAACCGCGGGGACTACCAGAACGGCTGGGATACCGATCAGTTCCCGAACAACCTGAACGAGCTCACCGAGGCTATGCTGGTCTTCTTAGAGGCCGGTGGCTTGCAAGGTGGCGGGGTAAACTTTGACGCTAAAATCAGAAGGAACTCCACTGACATGGAAGACCTGTTCTACGCCCACATTGGTGGCGCCGACAGCTTTGCCCGTGCCTTGATTACGGCAGATAATATCCTGAACAACTCTGACTTCCGCAAAATCCGTCAGGAGCGGTACGCTTCTTTTGACAGCGGCAAAGGCCAGGCGTTTGAGCAAGGCAAACTGTCTCTGGAAGACCTGCGTGCGTTTGCGGTGGAGAACGGAGAGCCAGCCGTGAAGAGTGGACGCCAGGAGTATTTAGAGAACTTGATCAACCGTTTCATCTAAGGGCAATCGCCCCTTAGAAAACTTTTACTCCCCAGCTATTTATGATACAGAACCAAAAAGCCAACGCAGGTCAGAACCTGCCCTACATTGCCGGAATTACGTTGATTGCCACCTTGGGTGGTCTTCTGTTTGGGTATGACACTGCCGTGATCTCTGGTGCTGAGAAATCAGTGCAGGCGTTTTTGATCACAGGCCAGGGACTCAGTACGTGGGTGCACGGGGTCACCATCTCCAGTGCCTTGATTGGCTGTATCATAGGGGGCGCCATCTCCGGGGTTTTCTCCTCCAGGTTTGGCCGTAAAAAATCATTGATCATAGCCGCTGTCCTGTTCTTTATCTCAGCACTGGGATCTGGGTATCCTGAGTTCCTGTTCTTTGAGGAGGGCAAGGCCACCATGGGGCTGCTGTACATGTTCAATTTCTACCGCATCATTGGCGGGATTGGCGTGGGACTGGCCTCAGCGGTTTGCCCCGTCTACATTGGGGAGATTGCTCCGGCTAACCTTCGTGGGCGATTGGTTTCATTGAACCAGTTTGCCATCATCTTCGGAATGCTGGTGGTGTACTTCGTGAACTGGGGAATTGCCAAAGGGCAGACCTCTGAATGGCTCAACAACATTGGCTGGCGCTATATGTTCCTGTCAGAAGCCATTCCGGCGGGTCTGTTTGGTATTCTGCTGTTCTTCGTACCGGAGACACCCCGTTATTTAAGCATGGTGAACCGTGATCAGGAAGCCCTCAGGATCTTGACTAAACTGAACGGACCGTCTACGGCCCAGCACATTCTGGCTGATATTAAAAACACGGTGGAGCACCATTCCGGCAAACTGTTCTCTTACGGGAAAACGGTTATCATCATTGGTATTTTGCTCTCCGTATTCCAGCAGTTTGTGGGGATCAACGTGGCGTTGTACTACGCGCCCCGCATTTTTGAATCTATGGGTGCCGGGAAAGATGCCTCAATGCTGCAGACGGTGGTGATGGGGGTTGTAAACGTGCTTTTCACCGTCTTGGCTATTGTGACGGTAGACAAGTGGGGTAGAAAACCGTTGCTGATGGTGGGTTCTGTGGGCATGGCCGTAGGTATGTTTGCCATCTCCGGTCTAGCTTATTATGAGATCATTGGCATCAGCACCTTGGTGTTTATCATCATCTATACCGCTTCATTCATGATGTCCTGGGGACCTATCTGCTGGGTGTTGATTGCCGAGATTTTCCCGAACAAGATCAGGGGCAAAGCCGTGGCGGTGGCGGTGGCCGCGCAGTGGGCGGCTAACTATTTCATCTCGGCTACCTACCCGTCTATGATGGAGTTCAGCGGCGCCTTCACGTATGGGTTCTACGGGGTGATGAGTGTGCTGTCTCTCCTGTTTGTTTGGAAGATGGTGCCGGAGACCAAAGGTAGAACTCTGGAGGAAATGGAAGCCCTCTGGGAAGGCAACCCTGCCGTGGCGAATGAGCCAATGGCGGCGAGAAGAGTTTAGAGTAGTTTTTTTCATGTATAGCGTTGGAAAGGCGGCTTCTGCAGGAGGCCGCCTTTTTTAGTTTTTAGGGAAAGGCTGTTTTGGGGTTGTTTTCTGAAAAACAGGTAGAAAACAGGTTTTTTATTGGCGCCACCTTACGTTTAAAGAATGTCATTTTTCATTGCTGCTGCTGCTGCTGTTTCCATGGACAGGCATAGGCTGTTGCTCCCCCTGCCGGGTTGCCGCTGAAAGGGGTAGTTCGCTGTTCCCTTGGCGGTGCCGCTTGCTGCCACGGCAATGCGTAGTCTGCTGCTCCCTTGGCGGTGCCGCTTGCTGCTGCAGGAATGCGTAGTCTGCTGTTCCCCTGGCTCTAGCGTTTCTCCGGTGCCTCACTCACTATACTGTTTCATCTTTTCCGGTAAGCGCTCACGGCCGCGGGGCCCCGTCCTGGCGGTGAGCACTGCTGTTAAAACTAGGCCCTCCGGCCTTGCCGTTGAAGCGGCACCGTATTAACAGAGGCGCTCACCCCCAGGACTGGTTTAGGTTCCTCTCCTTCTATTGCTTTTCTTGATGTAGATTGTTTGCAGGTTAGTGCTGTAGTTCCGCTAGCCTGAGACGAGCCCGTGCTGCGCACATCAGCCAGGGGCAGAAGTGCTAATTAACAGAGGTGGCACCAGCAGAAGTGTTGATTGTTCATTGTTGTTGGTTTACTTATTGCTGCTTGCCTGCCGCTTTCTCTGGTTCAACTTTCCAACTTGGACCTATAATGGAGGAAGCTTTAAGCTTCCATGAGGCGGCAGCCTCACAATACTTCTGCCCCTCTATGGCGCGGAAGTTACTTCCGTGCCTTCTAACGCTACCTGATACTCTCGCGCTGGCGCGGGCCTCCAAACGCGTGCCTACTGATGACGGGCGGTCTCTGGCTGCCCCCGCGGCACGGTAGCGAAACCAGGCATTGTACTTCATTTGTGCTGAATTGCCTAAAGAAAAAAGAAAGGACTCAGCACTCAGGACTCAGGACTCAGAACTCACTCCGATACTCCCCCTTTGAAGGGGGCGAAGGGGGATGTTGACACATGCCGGTCCACACATTGCTGATGTGCGTTCACATGGTGCCACATATAGTTGAGCCCTGCCTAGCATCGCGCTCTTCCGGATTTTTAATCCGGAAGTGGTACACGGGGATTTGCAATCCCCACAGCGGCATGATTGATCTGCAGGGGCCGCGGATTGCAAATCCGCAGGTACTGTGTCCGGAATGGCAAATCTTAGAAAGCCGAGATCTACGCGTTCCTGAGTCCTGGCCCCTTACATTTGCCCCCACGCATGCCAGATTACTCCCCTCTTGGGAGGGGGAGAGGCGGGTCCCATACACCTGCCACCGTTGTACCGCCTGCTCAAAAGACCTCGCAGTGTCTTTCAGACCTGCGAGCGTCTGTGCCAGTTGCTTTTGCCATTACCACTGTACCGTCTATCCCCTCCTCCTGACTTTCTCCCGCAGTGAGAAGGAACAACGCTATGCCGTTTCTGAGGTGTTTTCCGGAACACCCCAGAAAACAGAACCTACGCCTGCCCCGCTGTACCGCCTGCGCAAGAGACCTCGCAGCGTCAGGAGGACCTGCGAGGGTTGTACCAATTTCTGTTTTTGGGCTACTTTTCCCAAAACAGCCCAAAAACAGAAGGCGTATGTGCAAATCAGGAATGAAAACCAAAACTTCCTTTCCTCCGAAAGGGATTTATCCCTAATTTCAGCCATTCACATAACCAACCATCCACGTGTATGCACATCAAGAGAGAGACCTTTGGCAAAACGAAAGACGGAATAGAGGTACAGCTGTACACCCTTCAGAATGAAAAGGGAATGCAGGTAAGCGTCACCAACTACGGGGCCATTGTCACCTCTGTGCTGGCACCGGACAAGGATGGTAAACTGGAAGATGTGGTATTGGGGTTTCCGTCTTTAGACGGATATACCAATGAGGCCTACCAGAAAAGCCATCCGTATTTTGGGGCAGTTGTCGGCCGGTACGGGAACCGTATTGCCAAGGGTAAGTTTTCCTTGAATGGCAAAGAATATTCTCTGGCCACCAACAACGCGCCCAACCACCTCCACGGCGGAAATATTGGGTTTGACCAGGTGGTTTGGGGCGTTGAAGAGCTGCCGGAGCAGAATGGCGTTCAATTCACCTACCTGAGCCCAGACGGCGAGGAGGGCTATCCGGGAACGCTGCTGGTTTCTGTCACCTATTCGCTCACCGAGGAGAATGAGCTGGTGTTGACCTACAAGGCCACAACAGACCAGGCCACCCCTGTCAACCTCACACACCACAGCTATTTCAACTTAACCGGTGAAGCAGAGGATATTCTGGGGCATGAACTCACGCTGAACGCTGACCAATACACGGTAGTGAATGATACGCTGATCCCAACGGGCGAACTCCGGAACGTGACCGGTACGCCGTTTGACTTTACCACAGCGCATTCCATTGGCGAGAGAATCAGCCAGGTGGAGGGCGGTGGCTATGACCACAACTTCGTCCTCAGGAAAACAGAGGGGGCATTGGCATTGGCGGCCACTGTAGTGGAACCCCAAAGCGGCCGCATCATGGAAGTCTTCACCACTGAACCTGGGGTGCAATTCTACTCCGGAAACTTTTTAGATGGAACTTTGACCGGGAAAAAGGGACAACCCATTACCAAGCGCATGGGCTTCTGCCTGGAAACCCAGCATTTCCCGGATTCGCCTAACCAGCCAACTTTTCCCAACACCGTTCTGGAGCCGGGGCAGGTGTACCGGCAAACCACTGTCTACAAGTTCTCTGGCAAATAAAAAAAGCGGGCTCCATAAGAGCCCGCCTTTCCCTATATCCTAATCCTTCTCACGAAGATCTTGCAACGCCTGCCCTTTTAGTAGCGCAGGCGTTTCTATTTTAAGAAACCTTGCCCGCTTTTCTAGCCATCACCTTCTGCACAGCTTTGAGGATGTGCGCATCATCCAGCCCGTACTTTTTCATGAGCTGCGCTGGCGGGCCGCTCTCCCCAAAGGAGTCATTCACGGCCACATATTCCATAGGTACTGGCGTGTTTTTCACCAGCAGCTGCGCAATGCTATCACCCAGACCACCCAGGCGGTTGTGCTCCTCGGCGCTCACCACGCATCCCGTTTTGGCCACAGACATGAGAACCGCCTCTTCGTCTAGCGGTTTGATGGTGTGAATGTTGATGATCTCCGCAGAGATGCCCATTTCGGCTAGCTTCTCCCCTGCCTTGATGGCCTCCCAAACCAAATGGCCGGTGGCGAAAATGCTCACATCGGTGCCCTCATTCACCATCCAGGCTTTGCCGATGACAAATTCCTGATCAGCAGGCGTAAACACCGGGAGCACCGGCCGCCCGAAGCGCAGGTACACAGGCCCGTGGTGCTCGGCAATGGCAATGGTGGCGGCTTTGGTCTGGTTGTAGTCACACGGGTTAATCACCGTCATGCCGGGCAGCATCTTCATCATGCCTATGTCCTCCAGAATCTGGTGCGTGGCACCGTCTTCCCCCAGCGTAAGTCCCGCGTGCGAGGCGCAGATCTTCACGTTCTTGTCTGAGTAGGCAATAGACTGCCTGATCTGGTCATACACGCGGCCAGTGGAGAAGTTGGCGAAGGTGCCCGTAAACGGAATTTTCCCGCCTATGGTCATACCGGCGGCAATGCCCATCATGTTGGCCTCGGCAATGCCCACCTGCACAAAGCGCTCGGGGAATTCTTTGATGAAGTCCCCCATCTTCAGCGATCCCACCAGGTCGGCGCAGAGGGCCACCACGTCTTTGTTTCTTCTGCCGGCTTCCACCAGCCCCGCCCCGAAACCCGAGCGGGTGTCTTTTGATTCTGTGTAGGCGTATTTCTTCATTACTTTTTGAGTCTTCTTTTAGGGCAGCTGTCAAGCAACTGCATTTATTTTCTGTTTTGGGACTGTTTTTCTCAAAACAGCCTGAAAAAGCAATACATGATTTAAAATGACCATTGAGCTACTGCGTCACATTTAGAGATAATTCTAACAGAATTCTGCACGCCTTCCGTCCCCTTTTGAAGGGGGTAGGGGATTGATAACTTGTGCTAATTTACTCGAGCAGATTACGCATTCCCGAGAGTCCTATCAGTCCTAACTGCTTTCTCATCAACATTAAAACTATCAGCAATACTTGATCACCTGTGTAAACACCCCTCTTTATCTCCCCTCAAGGGGAGAATTTACTAAACTGCTCCTCTCCTGCATTACTTCTTTTCACCCACTGCCGCCTCAAACGGTGAGGCCGGAAGCCCTTCCTGGTTGTACAAATTGGCTCCCTCAGGGTTATCTGCCCACGCGTAGCGCACCTTCACGGGCTTCTCCACGGCATCATTCCAAACCGTCACCTTCTTTCCTTTAACTTCGGCCTTGGCCCACACAAAGTTGTGATCTGAACCCGCAATGGCGAAGTAACTCAACGGTTTCCCGTCTTTAGAAACAAGGCCGCTGCCAGTGTTGGTGAACGTGAGGACGAGCTTGTTCCCCTTTCGTTTCATGCACTTGAGAAGTGGCCCGGTGGCTACTACGTTCTTATCCCCGTAGGCCACCCGCTGCGCCACCAGCGCCAACCGGTGCCCCACGGTCTGCTTGTCAAGCGGGTGAATGTCATTGGCCTCGCCTGCGTCAATGGCCACGGCCATGCCCGTGTTAGGCACCGCCAGTGTCTCCAGTTGCGCCTGCCGCATAGCGGCCCAGTTACTTTCCTGTGGGGTGGTTTTGGGTGCCATGAAATTGGGAAGCTGCACCAGCAGAAAAGGGAAGTTGCCCTGGTTCCACTGGGCGCGCCAGTTTATGATCAGGGATTTCATCAAGGCGGCATAGTCCCCGGGTCTGCCCGCATTAGATTCGCCTTGGTACCACAACACGCCTTTGAGGGAGTAGTTGGTGAGGGGCGCAATCATGGCATTGTATAGGCCAGTCGGTTTCCAGCGGATGACGGTAGACCCAGGCAGAGGATCCATTTTAGCACCCAATCTGTACTTCCAAGGCCCAGTTAAATCAATTTGCTCTTCCCCTGCCAGAATGTAGTACGGCTTGTTGGGCACAAAACCGCCCCTGCCCCCTGAATTGATCACCCGCACCGTGACCACGTTTTTGCCCTCCTTTAGAAGGTTAGCGGGAATTTTGTAGCGCCGCGGCGGATATTGGTAACTGGTGGTGCCTACAAACTGGCCGTTGATGAACACTGAGTCAGCGTCTACAATGGTGCCCAGAAGAATTTCGGCGGACTTGCCAACCAGAGACGCGGGTATTTGCACTTCTCTTCTGAACCATACTACCCCGTTTACATTTCCCAATTCGCCGTCTGCCCAAAAGCCAGGCAGGTTCATGGTTTTCCAGTCAGCGTCATTCAGGGTGGCGCTTCGCCAGTTGTTTTTGAGGCCTTCGTCAGTCTGGTTCAGGCGGGCGTACCAGCTGTTCTGCACGTCACGGTCCTTCTCCTCCACCTGCTTGATGAAGTTCTGGTCTTTATATTGCTGGGCTTCCTGGTACGCAGTGGGAAACGGTTTTAAGGCAGTTTCACTCATCCAGGCCTCAGCGGGAGAACCACCCAAGGCAGCATTGATCAATCCAATGGGCACTTGGTACTTCTGATGCAAGTCTCTGGCAAAGAAGAACCCCACCGCCGAAAACTTCAGAATATTCTGGGTAGTGGCGGGCAACCATTGCCTCCCCGACACCTCCTTTCTGGGCCCCTGGAAATCATACACGTCCGGCACTTCAAACTGTCTTATCTGCGGCAGGTTCACCTGTTGCACCACGTCTGGGTATTTGTACTTAACCCGGTCCATGGTGAGTTCTATGTTAGACTGGCCGCTGCAGAGCCAGACATCCCCGAACAGGACATCTCGCACCGCCACCTGGTTTTCGCCTTGAAAGTTAAGTTCATGGGGGCCACCTGCTGGTTGCGCAGGAAGCATGATCATCCAGTTTCCCTCCTGGTCAGCGGTTGCAGTGAATTGTTTCCCCCCAAAGGTCAGGGTCACTTGCTCCTTCGGCGAAGCCCAACCCCATAACTTGAGGGGAGTGTCCCGCTGCAACACCATGCCGTCACTGATGAGCTTTGGCAGTTTAATGTTGCTGAATGCTGAGGTACCGCTCATTAGGAGCACCACCAACAGGAGGAACTGGCTTCTGAGACGGGTACTAATGCGTTTGTTTACGTTGAGCACAGGCGAAATTCTTTTGTAATTTGTTCAACATGGTTTCCTAGCTGCATATCCTGTTTTGTGCCTGATTTCTGAAAAACAGGGACAAAACAGAAACGCAGTTTAGTAATCTTGCAGGTTGCAAGCCAACTGATCCAGGGCCAGCTGCAACTGCTCATCATTGGGCGCCACGCCGTGCCATTTGTGTGAGCCCATCATGAAGTCAACGCCGTGGCCCATGTTGGTTTGCATCAGGATCATGATGGGTTTGCCTTTGAACGCTTTGGCCTTGGCCAGCTCCAGCACCCGAATCACGTCTGTGAGATCGTTGCCGTTCATCTCCAGTACCTCCCAGCCGAAGGCTTCCCACTTGGCCCGCAGGTTGCCAAGTGCCAATACTTTCTCAGTGGGGCCGTCAATCTGCTGGCCGTTCACGTCTATGGTGGAGATGAGGTTATCTACGTGGTTGTGCGGGGCGAAGAGCGCCGCCTCCCAAATCTGCCCTTCCTGCAGCTCGCCATCACCGTGCAGGGAGAAAACCAGACCCGTGTCACCGTTCAGCTTCTTGGTCAACGCCGCCCCAATGGCCACCGACATGCCCTGCCCCAAAGACCCAGAGGCGATGCGCACTCCTGGCAGGCCTTCATGGGTGGTTGGGTGCCCCTGCAGGCGGGAATCCAGCTTACGGAAGGACTTGAGTTCGCTCACGTCAAAGTACCCTGAGCGCGCCAGCACGCTGTACCAAACGGGCGAGATGTGGCCGTTGGAGAGGAAGAACAGGTCTTCGCCCTCGCCGTTCATGTTGAAGTCTTTGCTGTGGTTCATAATTCTGAAGTAGAGCGCCACAAAATAATCTGTGCAGCCCAGGGAGCCCCCCGGGTGCCCTGACTGGCAACCATGCACCATGCGTACAATATCACGCCGCACCTGCTTGGCCACGTGCTCCAGTTCTTCTATGCTTTGTTGTTCCATGTTGCAATGAGTGAAGGAGTGATTGGGTGAATGAGTGAAAGAGTGAGTGAGGAAATACGTTCTGAATTAGAAGAATTCATTCTTTTCCCATCACACCTTCACTCCTTGTAACCTATTCCGCGTCTTCAATAACGTCTCTCATCTTGGCAGCATCGGCCACAAAAGTGGCCAGCCCTTTATCTGTGAGCGGGTGGTTCAGCAGCGCCAAAATTGGGTCCAGCGGACAGGTGCACACGTGGGCACCCGCCTCGGCGCATTTTACAATGTGCAGAGGGCTCCTGATGGAGGCAGCCAGGATTTGAGTGGTGAACCTCTGTGCGCTGTAGATGTGCGCAATCTGCTCAATAAGCTGCACCCCGTCCCAGCTGATGTCATCTACCCGGCCCAGGAATGGGCTTACATAGGTGGCACCGGCTTTGGCCGCCAGAATAGCCTGTCCCGCCGAGAACACAAGGGTGCAGTTGGTTTTGATGCCGTTGTCAGTGAACCATTTGATCGCTTTCAGGCCGTCTTTGATCATGGGTACCTTCACCACAATGTTGGGGTGCAGCGCCGCCAATACCTTGCCCTCTTCCAGGATAGTGTCAAAGTCGGTGGCCAGCACTTCGGCACTGATGTCTCCGTCTACAATCTCACAGATGGCTTTGTAATGATCTAGGGTAGCCTGATGGCCTTTGGTACCTTCTTTGGCCATGAGCGACGGGTTGGTGGTTACGCCGTCCAAAATACCCAGATCATGGGCCTCTTTAATTTGTGCCAGGTTGGCGGTGTCAATGAAAAACTTCATAGCCGTTCTATTTTAGGGGTGAATGAGGTTGTACTAGTTCTTAAGGAGAATTCAGCTGGTTCTGCCGTGTCAGTAATAGTAGGTGTTCGTCTGAAGCTGCGTTTTCCTGTTTTAGGGCTATTTTTCGAAAAACAGCCCCAAAACAGGCAACCCTTTAGTTCTTTGGGTCAGGTTGTTGTGAGAAGGTAGCATCATTGCCCGTGTACTCCAGCCAATCAAAAGCCGCTTTGTTGGTGGCTGGCTGCCCGTGGGAGGTGGCATACAACCCTAGCATGACCCCCACAAATCCGCCCGCGGTGCGGGTGCTTAAAAAGGTACCGTCTACGCTGCCTTGCAGCAGCTGCCATTGATTCTTTTTGGTGGCGTAGGAGAAGCTGTATCTGGAACCGTCAAACTCTACTTTTAGCAGCAGCGGCATTTGGGCTTCCTGTTTGGTTAACGCTTTCTGGGCGAGTACCGTGCCGTCTGGTTTACGTAGCTGCACTACCTGCGTGTTGCCGTTCAAGGTCTTCCCGAGGGCATAGTAATGTTGCTCGCTCTGAAAGGTTACCAAACCCGCAAATTCATTTTCCTGCCTTGGGGTAAACTCCACCATAGTGCTGGCACTCCCCTTTAGATGCTGCTGCCGACGGGCCAGAAAAGAAGCGTTCTCCTTTTCTGAAAGACTCTGCGGCCTTACCTCCAGCTCCAGCTTTCCGTTTTGCAAGTGGTACCAGGTAGAGCGGGGCGTTCTGAGCTGCATCCAGTGCAAGGGCAACCTGTCTTCCTTGAATTCCTCGCGGTAGGTGAAATTCCCGGTCAACGGGATTTTGGGTGGGGCCTGCGCCGGAAGATTGGGTTTGGGGTAAGAATACTGCACCAGATCATGCCCGGCATTGATGACGGGCCAGCCGTCTTTCCAGGTGACAGGGGCCAGAAACGTTTCGCGGCCGGTGTTGTAGTAATCCTGCACGCCATCATACGGACGGGTAGCCAGAAAAACCGCCCACCACTCCCCGTTCTGGGTCTGCACCAGATCAGCGTGCCCCGTGGCCGACACCGGATGGGGCCGGTTATTGGGCAGGTGCCGCTGGGTCAGGATGGGGTTCTGGTCATATGGTTCATAAGGCCCCAGCACATTTTTGCTCCGCAGAATTACCTCTGAGTGCTGCACACTGGTTCCGCCTTCGGCGGCCATGAGGTAATAGTACCCGTTCACCTTGTAGACATGCGGCCCCTCTATCCAGACCGGCTTTTTAGAGAAGTCTACGCCCCCGTTCACCAGAATGCGGTTCTCCCCTACCGTTTGCATGGTCTTTAAGTTTACCTCATAGATCCTTATGGTGCGGTGGCCGTCATACTCTGGCTTATTATCTGGGGCATCAGAGTTGTAGACCAGGTACGACTTGCCATTGTCATCATGGAACAGCGACGGGTCAATTCCGTTCACGTTGGGGAGCCAATGCGGGTTTGACCACGGCCCTGCGGGGTTGGTGGCCGTCACCACAAAATTACCGCCGGTATCAATGAGCGTGGTGACCATGTAGAAGGTGCCGTCTTTGTACGAAATGGTGGGCGCAAATATGCCTCTGGTGGCTCTGTGGCCATCAAGGTTCAGCTGCTCCGGCCGGACCAGCACATTGCCTATCTGCCTCCAGTTCACCAGATCTTTGCTGTGGAAGATGGGGACGCCGGGAAAATACGCGAAGGTGGAGTGCACCAGATAATAGTCATCCTGCACGCGCAGCACCGCCGGGTCAGGATAAAAGCCCGGGAAGATAGGGTTCTGGAACCTCTGCTTCTGCTGTGCCAACGTTGGCATACTTATGGAAATAAAAAGAAGCCCCGTCACGAAACTTCCCAACCACGTAATTTTCAAAAAATTCATGTTGCCTATGTATAGCTTGTTTTCAGAAATTGTACCTATTCATAGTTTGCCCCGCACTTTCTGTTTTGGGGCTGTTTTTCAGAAAACAGCCCCAAAACAGACATTACCTGGCCTGCTTTACCAGCTGATGAAAGCTCTCTGGCGGACCTAGGTAACTGGGTTTCAGGCCACCGGCATCTACCACTATTTTCTGTAGAACCACCCCAGAATCAACCATCCAGAATTTTAATACATGTTGCCCGGGTGCGCTCAGTTGGTGCTTAGAAATAGTCAAGTTGATGTTGTTGGCTACATTTTTCTCCCATTCGCGCTCAGTTGTGGTGGTATGGATGTTGATGATCTGCGGGGGCTGGTCATCAAAGGAAACCGCATACCGTAGCCCCTGGGTGTTGTGGAAGTTCAGCGTAGGCGACAGATGTACCTGAACCGTCACCTCGGCCGGAGCAAATAGATTAATTGGATACTCTAACCGTGGACTGTTACCGCCTGGTGTCTGGCTTGGAGCCGTCACCGGAAAGGTAGTCACCCCAGACAGGGTTCTCCCTAAATTAGGGATTATTTCCCAGGAAACATCCTTGGTTTCAACGGTATTGGAGAAGTGTTCGGCCTCTATGGAAACATAGCCACTGCTCTCCACAAAGCCCTTCACCTGCTCCGGGGCTGGTGAAGCCGGGTGGTGCACCTGTGCCTGCACCACCACTTTTGTTCCGTTTGGCCCTGTGATGGTCACGGGTATTTTGTGCCTGCCCACCGGAACCAGGCTCCAGTCAACGCTCACCCACAGGCGCTGTTCCTGGGCTACCGTCCCGTTTTTCTGCGACACCTTCAGCCAGGGCGCCCCCGTGGTTACTTCATAGGGGAACGGTTTCTGGCCCCGGCTGAAGATCTCAATGTAACGGCCCTGCGGCTGGTACCGGGAAAGCTCCGGCAGTAGCGCCGCCCCTTTCTCTTGCGGCCACCAGTTGGCAGAACCTTCTATGGCTACGCCCATGGCCATTCCGGCTACGGGATTCACCTGTTTTACCTCGGGCAGCACATCTTTCTCCGGCTGTTGCCAATACGTGTAGCTGATGTGCGTCTGTGACATCATGTGGTTCCATTTGCCGCCGGCTACGCCTTTGTGGTAATACTGGGTAAGCTCGGCATCCTTGTCAAACAGCGCTTTTACTTTGGCGGCTAAATCATTGGCGGCTACCCTGCCTTGCTGGGCGTAAAGGCGGTTGCGGCCGGTGGTCACGTGCAGTTCGTTCAGGTTGGCGCTTGCTTTCACAGGGTACAACACCAACTGGTAATACGCGTCTTTGTATTCCAGGGGAAGCAGCTGATTGATTCGTTCTGCCTCTTCGGCCAGTTGGGTATAGTCTGCCACCACCCGCTCGGCTTCCTGATAGTTCACCAAACTGTAGGTGTCCGGTGACAGCAGTTCCGGTTTGCGGCGGCTGTTGTACATAGTATACTTTGTCAGAATCTCGGCGATAGCCGAAGCATGCTTCTCCCCAAACTGCCGCTCTGCCCAAAGGCGCGTATAGTCGTTCAATCTTTCAGGGGGCCATTTCTCCGGGTTCCAGGCATAGTCCAGAAAGAACTCGGTGGGGAATTCCATGGGTTTGATGTCGCCCACGTTCACAATCCAGATACGGTCAGCCTTGTGCTGGTACGCCAGGTGCATCTGCTCCCAGATACGGGCGATTGGGTTGGTGTTGATCCATTTGTAGTTACGCGGGCCGCCCACGTAGTCAAAATGGTAATAGATGCCGTAGCCGCCCGCATGCTGCTTTTCACCCACTTTTGGGAGTTTCCTGATGTTGCCCCAGTTGTCATCTGCCAGCAGCAGGGTCACGTCATCTGGTACGCGCATGCCTTTGTCATAGTAGTCCTGCACTTCTTTGTAAAGGGCCCAGATTTGCGGCGTCTGGTTAGCAGGTTTGCCAGTTACATCAGCAATGATTTTGCGCTGGTCTGTCACTATTTTCTCCAGCAGGCTGATGTTACTATTCTCGCTCATGGGTTCGTCGCCGTCGCCGCGCATGCCTATGGTCACAAGGCTCTCAAAATTGTCCATGCGCTCAATGCCGCCTTTCCAGAATTCGCGCAGCTTCTCTGGGTTGGTGTTGTAGTTCCAGGGGCCGGAGCCGTACCGCCGCCACTCATCATGGGCGCGCATGAGCGGCTCGTGGTGCGAGGTTCCTATGACCACACCGTACTCATCGGCTACTTTGGGGCTGAGTTTGTCATCATCTGAGAAGGCGCTGCCCCACATGGCGGGCCACAGGTAGTTACCCTTCATGCGCAGGATCAGCTCAAACACCTTCTCGTAAAACTGGTGGTTGAACCCACCAAATGTTTCCCGCGCCCAGCCAGATAACGCCGGTGCCTCGTCATTGATGAAGATGCCGCGGTATTTTACTTTGGGTTCGTCCTTGGTATGGCGCCCCTCCTGCACGTACAGGTCCAGCTGCTTCTTTACGGGCACATCTGCCCACCAGTACCACGGTGTTACGCCAATCTGCGCGCTCACGTCATAGATCCCGTAGATGGTGCCCCGCTTGTCGCTGCCCGCAATGACCAACGCTTCGTCTATGCCTTTTAGGGGCTTTTTAACCACCTGCACCAGAAAGGTTTCCCACTTCCCAATAATGCCAGAGACATCCAGCTTCTTCTTTTTGATGAGCTGGTCAATGAGCGGACTTTTTCCGATGGTTCCCACCAATACCAGCTGTTTTTGCTTTGGTACATTTTTCGCTGCCGTGAAGGCTGGCTCAGTTCCCGTTACCCGTTTCAGGTCTGCCTGCAGGTCTCTGGCCGCTCTGATCACTCCCGGGAAATCACTGTCACTGACACAGAGGGGAACTGGCTTCCCGGAGGAGGCCAGGGCAAAAGCTCCTTTACTTTTCTGGCCCGAAATGTACAGTCTGTCTTCCAGCGCGAAGGCAGGTTGTGCCTGCACAAATAGCAGCAGCACTCCCACTAAAGCCAAAAGAAGAGACTGTTTCTTTGTGCTGCTATGACTATGGGAAAGAAGAAAGGAAGGTATGTTAGTTGAGAAGGTCATGCTGTCTTCAGTTACCCTTCACAAGAATGGCTTGAAGCCTAACATTCTGTGAAGTGTTAAAAGTAAAGCCCCTTGGGTCTGGGCACTTGGCCTTTGTATTTTTCTGTTTTCGCTGTTTTCTAAACATGCCGAAAACAGCAAATAACCG
>NZ_LRMM01000086.1 GCF_001647275.1 Rufibacter ruber
AACCTCCACCCCTGCCTGGCCCCCCTCTCCGGTGGGAGAGGGGGCCAGAGGGTGAGGTTTTACTCTTCATGCAAAGCCACGGCCGGATGAATCTTTGCGGCTTGCCAGCTGGGGTACACGGCACAGACAGTAGCCAGCAAAAAGATGAGCAGCGCGGCAGCTGCTATGCCTTGCCAGTAAATCTCCGTGGAAAGCTGGAACACATGCAGCAGCGGGAACTGCGCCGCCAGCAACAGGCCCAGCAGCAGCCCGAAGGTGGCCATCACCAGCACTTCGCCCACAAACTGGTTCCGGATTTGTTTGGTGGTGGCGCCCAGCGCTCGGCGCAGGCCAATCTCTGAGTAGCGGCGGTTGATGTTGTACCAGAGCACCCCAAACAAGCCCAGGGCCACGTTGAAAATCAGGAAACCGCAGACCACGCCCATGGCCACCATAGGCACCCAGGTTAATTTGGATTTGCTTTGGCGCATTTTCTCCAGCGTGGTGACTTCTATGGTCCAGTCTTTGGCAATGCGCGACAGGTCTTTCACCATCTTTTCCTCAAAGACCACACCCGTGCCCGGTTTTACCTTGATGAGCAAACTGGAGTACAGCTGATCGGGTTTGGCCTTCTCCAGGTTGATGCGCTGGAAAAGCGCGGGTTCCTCTTCGGCAAACTCGCTGTCGGCGCGGTAATGGGGCATCACACCCACCACGGTAAAACTGGTAGAATCATCTACCTTTATTTGTTTGCCCAGCGCTTCTCCCTCGCCAAACAGCCGGTCTTTCAAGACCTGGTTGATAACCACTGAAGGGTGGAGCGCAGCGGCATCCTGCGGCCCGAACCACCGGCCCTGGTCTACCGACAACTGGAAGACGTCTTTGTAGGCATCTTGCACCTCGTAATTATTGGTTTGCACCGATTCTTTGTTCCCGTAAGAAACCCCCATGCTCCAGCTGCTGAACGCAAAGGGAACATTGTTGTGGGTCAGAGAGGCGGCCTCTACCTCCGGGAAGGATTTGATGCGCTGCATCATCTGCTCCTGTATGGCCTTGGCCTGCCCCATGGAGTCTGCGTTGGACCTGAAGGAGAGCTGCCACACGTTCTGGTAATGAATGCCCAGCGGTTTCTTATAGTTATGGTAGTTGTAGAGCACAAAGCTGATGACCGCGAACAGCACCATGAATGAGAAGAACATTTCAGTGATGAGCAGGAAGTTGCTTTTCTTCCGGTTCCAGATCAGTTTAAATAAATGGCGTATCATTTGGAGCCTCCTCTCAAAGCCTCAACGGCGTGTAAACGTGACATTTTAAAAGCGGGGTACACCCCGGAAATCAACCCGAACACCAGGCACAGGAGCAGCCCCCAGGCGAACACCCGCAGATTCAACCCCAGTTGCGAATAGACGATAATGCCGCTGTCATTGATCAGCGCCAGCACCCCCGCCGAGAGCAGAAAACCCAGCACACCTCCTAGCAGCGTCAGGAAAACGTTCTCCACCACAAACTGCCCGATGATGGTATTAGACGAAGCCCCAAACGCCTTGCGCACGCCAATCTCAGAAGACCGCTCCATGATGCGGCTAATGTTGATGTTCACCAGATTGATGGTAGGCAAAAGCATGAACAGAAAGGCCGCCAGCGCTAACATGGTGTACAGGAAACCTACTTTGTCTTCTTTGCCGCTGCCCAAAAAACTCCGGGCGAAACTCTCCACAATGGTATCTGGGTAAGAGTGTACCTGCTTTTTCTCTTTGGGGTCCAATTGGCTCACCTGCCGGATTATGTGGGCGTATTCTTCCTTTATCTTAGGAATGTCTGACGCTTGTCGGGCTTTGATGGTGGCAAAATAACCGCCTCGCAGGCCGGTGTCTTTAAATTCCTGGCTTTTGAGGGTGATGGGCACCCAGACATCGGCGTAGGACTGGATTCTCAGCACCGGCACGTCTTCCACCACGCCAATGACCCGGTATTTCACCTGGTCTACCTCAATGGTCTGCCCCAGGGCCGGCCCCGCCCCGAAGTAGTTCTTGCGCGTCGTCTGGTTGATCACGGCCACCCGGCTGGCGTTCTTCACCTCCTGCGCCCCAAAGGGATTTCCCTCCAGAAAGTGAAAGTCCAGGATCTCCCAGAACTGCTGGTCTGTGTGTTTGATGTCCAGCGCCAGCTTTTTGTTATGGATGTAGCTGTTCACCTGCGTAAATACTGAGTGGACGGAGACTTTCTCGGGCGTTTGCATGCGCCGCACATAGCGGTTCAGGAAGTAATAGCTGGGCGGGCCGCTGCTGGAGTAGCCTTCGCCCTGTTCTTCGCGCAGGTTGTTCACAAACAGCAACCGGTCGGTCTCCCGCTCCGGCATCTGCGGCCCGAACACGTGGTCAAAGAGCGAGGTCACCACCATCAAAACCATCAACGTGAAACTGATGCCAAAAAGGCTGATGAAGGTGAAGAACTTCCGGCGCAGCAGGACCGCCCAGGCAATTTTCAGGTAATTCTTTAACATGGCCGTACGGTTAAATCTGGGCTTCTACTACCATTGAATCTGCCACCTGCTGCCCGTCAAAGAACCTGATGAGGCGGTTGGTCTTGAGCGCCATGTGCTCGTCATGGGTCACCATCACAATAGTGGTGCCTTCTTCCTGGTTCAGGCGCAGCAGAATGTCCAT
The DNA here is from genome assembly GCF_001647275.1 of Rufibacter ruber. Taxonomy (GTDB): domain Bacteria; phylum Bacteroidota; class Bacteroidia; order Cytophagales; family Hymenobacteraceae; genus Nibribacter; species Nibribacter ruber_C. The sequence continues at coordinate 2,646 of NZ_LRMM01000086.1, forward strand.
GATCTCGTCGCCCATCACGCTGTCCAGGTTTCCGGTGGGCTCATCTGCCAGGATAATCTCCGGGTTTCCCGCCAGGGCCCGTGCAATGGCTACCCGCTGGCGCTGCCCACCGCTGAGCTGGCTGGGGAAGTGCTTAGTGCGGGCACTCAGGCCTACTTTCTCCAGGGCCGCCAGCGCCCGCTTACGCCGCTCACCCGCGCTCACGTTCCGGTACAGCAACGGCAGTTCTACATTATCTACCACGCTCAAGTCATGAATCAAGTGATAGCTCTGGAACACGAACCCGATCTTCTCATTGCGCAGCCGGGCCAGCTGCTTGTCTGAATGTGTTTTCACCGGCTGCCCGTAAATGGCCACGTGGCCGCTAGACGGGTCATCTAGCAGGCCCATGATGTTGAGCAGCGTAGATTTTCCGCAGCCCGAGGGCCCCATGACAGACACAAACTCCCCACGTTCCACGAACAGGTTCACGCGGCTGAGGGCTACCGTCTCTATGGTCTTGGTACGGTAGACTTTCTCAATGTCAACTAACTGTATCATAATGTATATGCTAAGGTGCTAATTTTTTAATGTGCTGTTGTGCTATTTTCTTAATGTATGCTTGTTCACTTCAATCTGTTACTTCAGAAGATACTGCCCCATTGAAGGGGGACACCTGCTGGTCATGGCGTCCCCAACTATGGCGCGGAAGTTACTTCCGTGACTAATAATGAAAGTCACGGAAGTAACTTCCGCGCCATAAAAAGAATCTGGTTCAGCAATGTTTGCCCTCCTGTGTAAACATCCCTCCTTCGCCCTTCAAAGAGGGACTCACAACCAGAAGAGCTGTTCCCCGTTTTTGGCCTGTTTTGGCCAAAAACAGGCAAAAAACACATTACCTTGCTCCCCTCTCCGCGGGAGAGGGGCTGGGGGTGAGGTCCGCCAGCGGTTGCCCGCGCTCAAAATCATAGAGGGTGAGCGCCCGAAGGCGGTAATAGGCTACCCAAAACGCTTGCAGGGCTTCCACGTAGGCGCGGCGGGCCTGGTCTTTTTCCTGCAGGGCTATGTTCAAATCTGTGATGCTGATGCGGCCCACCAGAAACGTGGATTTGGTGATGTCATAGCGCTCCTGGGCAATGGAGTCTGCCGAGGCGGTGATGCGCAGGCGCTCTTTGAGCAGGTCAATCTGGTTCACCTGCGTGAGCACGCTCTGCTCAAAATTGGTCTGCTCCTGCTGCACGGTGTACTGCGCCAGCTGCAATTGCGCCTGCGCGGTTTTCACGTTGGCTTTCTGCCGCCCCCAGTCCACCAGCGGCACGCTAAAGCCTACCGTCACCTGCTGCTGGTTCTCTGGCCGCACATAACTCTCAGAAAAGCTGTTGGCGCTCTTGGTCAGCCCGAAGGTGGCATATACATCAGCGTTGAACCCGCCTTTGCCGCGCACCTCGGCCATCTTCTGTTCCGCCTCCAGCACCTGGCGCTGAAACAGGAAGCGCTCTTTCCGGTTCAGTCTGGCCTGCGCCAGTGCCAACTGCTCTTCCACTACCAACGCGGGTACGTTCTGCGGCGCCTGGACCGTCACCTTTTCGCCCTGCGGCAGCCCCACGTACGCGGCAAACTGCATGGCCACGGTTTTCAGCTCAGTAGACGCCTGCGCCTGCGCCAGCTGCGCGTTCATGAGGCTCAGCTTGAGCTGCAGCAATTCGTTCTTTGACAATCGGCCCAGCCGGTATTTTTCTTCGGCCACCCTGAACAGCGCCTGGTTGTTTTCCACGTTTTTAGTGGCAATCTCATAGTTCACCTGCTGCAGCAGCACCTCAAAGAAGCGCTGCGTGGCGGTGGTGGCCACGGTTTCGCGGTCTTCCAGGTACTGGCGCTCAGATTCCGCGTAGCGGAGGGGCTCAATCTTCTTGGCCCACGCCAGGGCATTGTAACCAAAAATAGGCTGGCTAAAGCCGATGATGGCGGGAAAAGTGTTGTAGCGCCTTACGCCCTGGTTGAAGTCATCAAACCGCTGGCTCTGCGAAGAAATAAAGAACTGCCCACCCGTGAGCCCCACCGCCTGACTCACCGACAGCGCCACGTCTGAATTGCTGATGGAAACCTCTTTGAATTCAGTTGTCCCGTCTGGCTGCACCACGGGAATGGTGCTCCTAGAGAAGTCTGGCAAGGTGCCGCTCAACGCCAGCTGCGGGCGGTAATTGGCCTTGAACGTGCGGTACTGCCAGTAACTGCTGGTTTGGTTGGTAGTGGCCTGCTTGGCCGCAATAGAAGAAGCCAAGGCCAAATCAATAGTTTCCGGCAGCGTGAGTGACCGGCGCAGCGGCTGCGCCATGGTCAGTGGCCCCAGCGCCCAGCACACTATATATAATAGAGTCTTTTTCATGGCAGGGTTAGTTGTCTGAGAGTTGCAGTTCCTTCAGGTGGGCGTACTCTTTGGTGCTGGAGATGATGATTTCTTCGCCCGCGGCGATGTCTCCCTGCAGCTCTACAAAGTCTAAATTATTAGCTCCGGTTCTGAGCATGCGCCGCACGGCCTTGTCGCCCTGCACCACAAACACCGCCTGCTCTGGGGTACCGGTGTAGAAGGAGCCATTTTTCACCCGCAACACGTTCGGCCTAAAGTCTGTGTGCACAAACACCTCTACCCGCAGGTTAGACCGCAGCGCCTGGTGGTTTTTCTCCTGCAACCGCACATAAAAGGTAATGATGCCGTTTTCCACCTTGGGCTGCACGCTGGCAACTTCGCCGCGCAGGTCTGTGTTGTTGACCCGCACCGTGACGGGGCCGCCGGTCTTCACCTGCTGGGCATACGAATCTGAAATAGTGGCTTTAATTCTGAAGCTGCTCAAATCTGCCACCCGCGCCACAGGCTCACCCGCATTCACACTAGCCCCCACTTCTTCGTTCACCCACGTGACCACCCCTTTTTTAGTGGCCTTGATGTCTGCCTGCTCCAGTTGCCGCTGCAGTTGGCCAATGTCCCGGCGCTGCATTTCCAGTTCAAAGCCCACGGCTCTCATGCCAATCTGGGCGGCGGCCTGCTCGTCTTGTATCTGGCGCTGGAGCTGGGCTAATTCTAACCTGGCAACTTTGAGGTCTAATTCAGCTTTCTTCACGTTTTCCTGGGTGCCGCCGCCAATGGAGAGCAGGTATTGTTCATCATTGAGTGCCGCCTGGAGGCTTTTCACCCGGACCTCCTGCACCGCATAACGGGAACGCAATTGGTTCACGTTCTTCTGGAGGTCGTTTTGGAGTTGGGCGGTTTTGTTCTGCTTGAGCTGCTGCTCGTCTCTGAGTTTCTCAAAGGCGGTTTGCGAGGTTTGCTTGTCCAGCTGCAGGAGGGGTTCGTTGGCGGCTACGTGGTCACCGGCCCGGTGCAGCACGCGCTCAATCTTGGCCTGGATGGGGCTGGCAATGACCTCTTCGGTCTCTGGCACCACCGTGCCTGTTGCGGTGAGGGACGTTTCTACGGCGCCTACCTCTACGGTGGCATAGCGCAGATCTGTTCTGGCCACCTCCGTTTCCAGCACCCACCGGAACGCGAGCACCGCCGCCAGCACCACCACCAGAGCCCCTCCCGCCTGCCACTGGCGGCGACGTCTGGTTTTCTGCACTACAGCCTGGGGTATTTCTCTGTCCATTTTACACTTTGGTTGGTGCAGGCTGGTATCCAAGGGTTATGCCAATTTATTACGCACTGATCAACAGCGCTTTATATTCAAGTCAAACAGTTGAAAGTGTCCAGAAGTGGACAGGGATTCCAGAAGTGGGCAGGATTGGGATGTGCGGAAATACGTTTTCTGTTTTGGGGCTGTTTTCTGAAAAACAGGCCAGAAACAGCTTCGCCTTCTATGTCAAAAGCCATTATTAAAATATTCTAGCAAGAGCTTCTACACGTTAAAAAAAGCACAGTAGTAACTGGTTTACCGTTCGCCCACTAGATCCTTTCAGGAGGACAAAAGGGAGGAGTAGTTTATCACCGGGGAGAATGTCAAAGAGGGAAAGCAGGGGAAAATGAAAATTAAGGCTGCGCTTAAAGCAGATTGGCGACAGAGCCTGCATGATACATTTTGACATAAAAAAGCCGCTGCGTTTTTAGGCCTGTTTTTGGGAAAACAGGCCTAAAACGCAGCGGCCCAAAGATTAAAAGAAGAATTACTTCACCTTGAAGAGGTCATCTTTCAGGTTCTTGTTCACCTCCACGCTAGTCACTTTGGAAGACAAAATCTGGCCGCCAATGTGCAGGTCAATCTGGTGCGGGAACTTAATGCCGTTCACCTCGCGGTAGTCTTTGAGGTCTGTGGTTTGGTTGGCAGTACCAATGCTGGTTTGCTCAGTAGCCACTTCGCGTACTTTCAGGCCGGTTTCTTTGTCAAAGTAGTGAAAGGATTTCTTTCCGCTGGGCAGGGTCAACTCCAGTTTATAGGCATCACGGCCTTCTACTTTTTCCATCTGGTTCAGGGCCAGCTTCACCCCCAGTTGATCATAGCTCAGGAAGCTCAACCAGTTGTCCAGTTTCTGGTCCTGCACCTCAGTGCCGTCCAGTTCTTTTACCTGCCCCTGGGTGTTGATGGCCCCTTTGGTGCCGTTGATGATGACCCGGTTGATCTCATTCTGTCCATAAGTGGTCACTACTAAAGATTTGTCTACGCCTTTCTGCTGCTGGGTCACCAGCAATTGGGCTCCTGGCACGGTCATGGTGCGTTTGATGGTCAGATCTTTTATTTTCTCCACGTTTGCTTTTCCGCCAAGGGCGTTCACGTAAGCGGCCAGCACAGACTGCACGGTCACGCCAGCAGGCAGTGACATCAACGGGGCCTCGGTTTTCTGCCCGAAGGCGTCATAGTAGGCCAGCGGCTGGTTCACGTTGAAAGGCTTTAGCTTGTCAGCTATCTCGCGGGCGTTCCCTACGGCTAGCAGATAAGCCTTGTCTGGACGCAGGTACTGCTGGGCCACGCGCTGAATGTCAGCGGGCGTTACGGCGGCCACGTTCTTCAGGTAGTTGGCGTAGTAGTCTTTGGGCAGGTTGTACCGGGCGGTGTTGATGGCGAACATGGCCACTGTCAGCGGGTTCTCCAGGGAGCGGGCAAACGAGCCGGTCATCATGTTCTGCACTTTCTTCAGCTCATCAGCAGAAACGGGCTCTTTGCGCAAGCGGTCCATTTCATACATGATCTGGGCAAAAGAACTGTCTGTCACTGAATTCCGCACGCTGGCATAGGCCACAAACCTCCCTGATAAGCGGTCTGTAGAGAGGTTGGAGTTAGACCCGTAGGTGTATGCGCGCTTTTCCCGCAGATTGGCATCTAACCGGGCGAAGGAACCGCCCAGAATGTTGTTCATCAAGGTGGCCGCAATGGCGTCTGGGCTACCCGGTTTCAGGTCAACGGCATAGGTAACAGAGATATTTGACTGCACCGAGTTAGGGCGGTCCACAATGGCTACCTGATTGGCGGTTAAAGCGGCCGGCGCCGGATACGCGGCCTGCTTTACATCACCCTTCTTCCACTTGCCAAAGTACTGCTTCACCAGCTTCTTGGCATCTTTGGCGGTAATGTCGCCTACAATGGCCAGGTAGCCAATGTTTGGCCTGAAATACGAGCTGTAAAACTGCTGCACATCAGCCACGGCAATGTTCTCAATGGATTTCTCTGTCAGGATTTCGCCATACGGGTGGTTCTTGCCATACAGCAGCGCTTGCTGCAGGTTGGTCTCCATGGTGGCCGGATCATCTTTAGAAGCGGCTAAGTTAGAGGCCATCTGTTTTTTGAACTTGTCCAGCTCCTCCTGCTTGAACTGCGGGTTGAGCAGTACATCTGCGCTCAGCTCCATGAGCTTGGGCAGGTGCTTTTTCAGGCTGGAGGCCGAAAAACCGGTAGCCGAGGTGGTTAAGGTGGCACCAATGAAGTCAATCTGCTCGTCTAGCTGGTCTTTAGAGCGGGTGGTGGTACCGGTACGCATCAGATACGCCGCTGCGCCCGTCAAGCCTACTTTCTCACCTTCCAGCACAGGGTCTCTGTCCAGCACCAGGGTCATGGCCACTGTGGGCAGCTTGTGGTTTTCTACCACGTACACTTTTAAGCCGTTAGAGAGGGTGAACTGCTCTACTTTCCCCAGCTCAATGGTAGGGGCCGGGCCGCCGCCGGCGGAGTTTGTTTTGTCTGCGCCACACTGCCTACTGCGGCAGATAGCGCCAGAAAGAAAATGGAAATATATTTTTTCATGGAAATCTCTAAAGAATAAAGGAAACCAACTGCTTATCTCGCTTGCGCCGCCTTAGGCAGGTAATGCAACACCGCCCGGTTTTCTTTGGTTAAATATTGGTTGGCCACACGCATCAAATCATCTTTGGTCACGGCCAGCAGTTTGTCCAGCTCAGTGTTGATGAGGTTGGTGTTGCCGTACAGCGCGTGGTAAGAGGCCAGTTTCTCTGTGCGGCCCTCCAGCGTGGTCAAGCCGTTGATGTACTCGGTCTCAATCTGGTTGCGCAGTTTCTGGAACTCCTGGTCAGAGATAGGCTCTTTCTTTACGCGGTCCAGCTCCGCATCTATGGCGCGCTCCAGCTCGTGTACGTCTACCCCCATGTTGGCCACCGCCAGGTTGATAAACAGGCCCGGGTCTTCCATAGACAACGGGATAGAGGCCACCGTCACCGCCTTCTGCTGGTTATCTACCAGCGCCTTGTTCAGACGGGAGCTCTGCCCGCCAGAGAGCAGCGTGGTCAGCATTTTAATGGCATACGAGTCATCTGACCCTTGCTTAGGGATATGGTACGCCTGCACCACCGCCGGCAGCTGAATGTTGTCAAACACCACCTTGCGGCCTTCCTCCATCTGCTTGGGCTCTTCTACGCTGGGCCTGATGATGGGAATGGTGCCTTTGGGAATTGGGGCAAAGTACTGCTCCACCAGTTTCTTGGTCTGCTCCACATCCAGGTCTCCGGCAATGGTCAGCGTGGCGTTGTTGGGCACATAGAAGGTCTTGTAGAAGTCCATAAACTCCCGCAGAGAGGCTTTGTCAATGTACTGGGCAGAGCCAATGGGCACCCAGCGGTACGGGTGTACTTCAAACGCAGTGGCAAACGTATTCTCCAGCAAGGTGCCGTAGGGCTGGTTGTCTATGCGCTGCTTCTTTTCCTCTTTCACCACCTGCCGCTGCGTCTCTACGCCTCTTTCGTCAATTTTGGCGGCCCGCAAACGGTCAGCCTCCATCCAGAGGCCCAGGGCCAGCTGGTTAGACGGCAGAATCTGGTAATAGTAGGTGCGGTCAAACGAGGTGTTGGCGTTCACCGCCCCCCCCGCAGACTGAATCATGTTGATGTAGTTGCCGCGTTCCACGTTTTCTGAGCCTTCAAACATGAGGTGCTCAAAGAAGTGGGCAAACCCGGTACGGTTCTGCGCCTCATTCTTAGAACCCACGTGGTACATCATGGTCACGGCCACGGTAGGGGTGGTTTTGTCCTGGTGCAAAATCACGTGCAGACCGTTGGGCAGGTCGTACTCTGTGAAGTCAATCTTGTTGCTTTGCGCGGCAGCGGTGAGGCTGGCACCCAGCAACAGGGTACTCAACAATTTACGTTTCATTCAAAAAGCGTTAAAAAATAAAAGGGTCTTGTTCAGTCAGTTTGGCGGGCTTACCGGTGGCTTCACAGGTAAACGTCCTTAAAATTAATTTAAATATTTGTAAAAGCGTTCCATTTCCTGATTGCCTTACTACCAGAATAAGAATTTTACGTATGGCGGTTAAACCAAACCCGCAGTTTCTGCTCTAAGCACTAAACTGTATTTAAGACAACATTTGTATGAAGACCCTGAAAAATCTCACCTCAGCAGCCCTTCTGGCGGTAGCCCTTCTTTTTGGCAGCACGGCTTTTGCCCAGCAAGGCCCGGGGGAAGGCCGCGCCAAGCTCACCTTAGAGGAGCGGGTGCAGGCGCAGACCAGCCGTTTCCAGAAGCAGCTGGACCTCACGCCAGACCAAACCACCAAAGTACAGGCCATCATTCTGGCCTCTGCCCAGGAAATTGACAAAATGCGCGCTGCGGGCAAGCCCAACCGTGAAGCCATGGTGGCGCTTAACCAAAAGCGCACAGATGACATCAAAGCCATCCTGACCCCTGCCCAGAAAGAGAAATTTGAGCAGCAGCAGAACAGCATGAGAGAGCGTGCCGGTAACGGCCAAGGCCAGGCGCCAGGTCCTGAAAAAGCCAAGAAAGACGGCAAGAAGAAAAAAGGCGGTGCCGAAACCGAAGGTTAAGGCAACAACTAGTTCTCCCAATGCACCAGAGAGCCGAGGCAAGTTGTCTCGGCTTTTTTATTTCCATACACTGCGTTTTCAGCCTGTTTTCCTGAAAACAGGCCGAAAACAGAAACGGCTCCTCCGCCGCTCCGGCCCCGGCCTCAGCAGCGGAAGGACACCACCACCTTCCCCTTTTCCAGATATTCAGCCACCGCCACCGCACCTTTACTGTTCCAACTAAGCACCCTATTTCAAACCCTATGAAACTAACCAAGACTTTGGTGGCCGCCAGCCTGGCGGCGGCTGTAGTGGTTGGCTGCGTCACCTCCAACCAAAACTCCCCTAAAGCAGCCGGCACCTCCCTGAAAGAGGTATTCAAAAATGATTTTCTGGTGGGAGCGGCACTCAACTACCGGCAGGTGATGGGGCAGGACCCACAGGCGGAGGTCATCCTTGCCCAGCATTTCAGCACCATCTCCCCAGAGAATCTCCTGAAGTGGGAAAGTGTTCACCCGCAGCCGGAGCAGTTTAATTTCGGCCCCGCCGATGCTTACGTGGCCCTGGGGCAGAAATACCGCCAGTTCATTGTGGGCCACGCACTGGTGTGGCACCAGCAAACCCCCCGGTGGGTGTTTGAGAACGGGCAAGGCCAGCCCGCCAGCAAGGAGGTCCTGCTCAAGCGCATAGAAGAACACATTACCGCCGTGGCAGGCCGCTACAAAGGCAAGATCAACGGCTGGGATGTGGTAAACGAGGCCCTGAATGATGACGGCACCCTCAGACAGAGCAAATGGCACCAGATCACCGGCGAAGACTATCTGGCCAAAGCTTTTGAAACCGCCCGCAACGTAGACCCCAAAGCAGAACTCTACTACAATGACTACAACCTCTGGAAACCCGCCAAGCGGAATGGGGCCGTCAAACTGGTGCAAAGCCTGAAGGCCAGAGGCTTGAAAGTAGACGGGATTGGCATGCAGGGGCACTATGGACTGGAGAACCCAAGCCTGCAGCAGATTGAAGAAAGCATTCTTGCCTTTTCTAAACTGGGCAAAGTCATGATCACCGAGCTGGACATTGACGTGCTCCCCAACCCCAGCAACCGGCAAGGTGCAGACATTGACGCCACGTTTGAATTTGATGAGCGATACAACGTGTACACCACCGGCCTGCCGGAGGAGGTACAGCAAAAGCTCACCCAACGCTACGCAGACCTGTTTGCCCTGCTCCACAAGCACCGTGACAAGATTAGCCGCGTCACCTTCTGGGGCGTCACTGACAAAGACTCGTGGCTGAACGACTGGCCCATCAAAGGGCGCACCAGCTACCCTATGGTCTTTGACCGCAACTACCAACCCAAGCCCGCCCTCAACGCCATTGTGCAGGCGGTACGCAACAAATAAAGCCCAGGCAATTAACCCATTGCGTTTTCGGCCTGTTTTCTGGAAAACAGCAAAAAACGCAAAACTATTTTCCCCTGCCGTGTCTGATCTTTTCAGCAGTTGCCTTACGGTTAGCATCTCCCATTTAAAATCAGAAAATATAGAAGCAGGCACGCTGCGGCACACTTTTACCATGGGCAACATCTCTGGGCAGTTGCAACTGCCCCGAAGCATCTTCAACAGCCCCAAACATGGCCAAGTCAGCAAAAACCGTTCTTGCTAACAAACAAAAAAAGCCCCGCCTGAACAAGCGGGGCTTTTTTATTAATAAACCCAGTACACTTAGTTAGGGTGATACGCCGTAATGGTCTCAATAGTCCCATCTGGGCGGTGCTTTAATTCGGTTACCTTCACGCTGCGCAGGTGGTTTTTGCCCCCTGAAAGGGAGGCGTCATGGTAAAACAAATACCATTTGCCCTTGTGCTCCACTATGGAGTGGTGGTTGGTCCAGCCCAGCACGGGGTTCAGAATAACCCCCTGGTAGGTAAAAGGCCCGGTAGGGCTGTCTCCAATGCCGTAGGCAATGTAGTGGGTGTCACCAGTGGAGTAAGAGAAATAATACTTCCCGTTGTACTTGTGCATCCAGGCTGCCTCAAAGAAGCGGCGCTCGTTGTCACCGGTCAGCAGGGGTTTGCCGGTATTGTCTAAAATCTGCACATCTTTCACCGGACCTTCAAACTGCAGCATGTCTTTGGTCAGACGGGCCACTTTGGGCATCAGCGCCGGCTGGTCATCTGCCGGGTATTCATCCTTCGGATTGTACTTGCCAGTGCTCCAGCGCTGCAGCTGCCCGCCCCAGATCCCGCCAAAATACATGTAGTAGGTGCCGTCTGTGTCTTTAAAAACAGCCGGATCCATGCTGAAGCTGCCTTTGATGGGTTCTGGTTGCGCCTTGAACGGCCCGGTAGGCGATGAACTGGTAGCTACGCCCAGATGAAATATATCCTGCTTGTCTTTGACCGGGAAGTACAGATAATAGGTGCCGTTGTGATAGGCGGCGTCTGGTGCCCACATCTGCCTTCCGGCCCACTGAACATCTTTGATATCTAAGGCCACATCATGCACGGTCACCTTCCCCCCCACGCTGTCCATAGACAAGACCCGGTAATCTCTCATGGCATATTGGTCTCCGTTGTCATTGTCTGGAATACCGGCATCAATGTCATGCGACGGATATACGTAGATCTTCCCGTTGAACACATGCGCAGAGGGGTCTGCCGTGTAAATTTCTTTCACCAGTGGCTCAGAGAGAAAGGCTTTCTTGTCAGTTGCCTCTGTAGTAGTGGTCTCTGCCTTATTAGTGGCCTTGTCAGTTGTATTACTTTGACAACCGGCCGCGAGAACAGACGCCGCCATGAAGGCCAAGGCCGCCGGACGAGAGGAAAGCTTGTGGATCATTTGCATGTAGGTTAGTGGTACGGGTGGTGAAGTTATACTTCCTTTTCTTAAAATGAAACCGATTGCAATAAAATTATTTTACAATTATCACACCTGAACATCTTCTTACTAAAGATTTTTCAAAATACGACTAGTCTTACTATAGAGAGAAGGCAGTCAAGCAGGCGGGGGCTTCATCAGCAAGAGGTACAGCCTAAGAAGACGTTAGAAAAGACAGCCGACCGCTGTTGTTGTCATGACAGGAAGGCCTTGATTGGAAAATAGAAGCGGCAGGCTCTACTCAACTTTGAATTCTTCTACTTCAGGCCGGGGCAACATGACAGCGCGGGCTAGATATTGAAAGAATGGGGCAGCTAGAGTATGGAGAAAAACTCAAAAGCGGTTCTTGGGCAGGAGACTTTTCTGGACAGGTGGCATTTGTTTTCCAGTGCTGGAGAGAGGTAAATCCTGTTTCTACCTGTACAGTTAGTAAATCATTCCAGACGCAAAAGCTGTTTTCGGGCTGTTTTCAGAAAAACAGCGAAAACAGCTTTCAAGGGCAATTCAGCAAGTATCCTCTCATTATTTGAACCGAAATCCTGCTGCAACTTCTTCTGGAGGTATCTGCTCTTGCTTATCTAATCTGAAATTTTCACCACCAACAGGCAATAAAAAAGGAGACTTTCAGCAGACAGAAAAGTGACGGCCTCCTGCTACACCACCTGCCGGTTCTCCAGTTCCACCAGATCCTGCAGCAGATCTAAGGTCACGGCACCTGGCGCTCCCTTGCCAACTGGTTTACCGTCTATCTCTATAATGGGCAGAATGCGTTTGGTGGTACTGGTCATGAATGCTTCTTTGGCGGTGGCAATGTCTTCCAGCGTCACATCAGCCTCAACTACCTGGTACTTTTTGGCCGCCAACTCCAGCACATTTTTGCGGGTAATGCCTTTGAGTACTTCCCTGGCGGGGGTGACCACCGTATCATCCTGGCGCACCAGAAAGAAATTGCTTCTTGGGAATTCAGTCACCAGGCCGTTGTGGTGGTACAGCACATCATGTGCGCCTTTGGCTTTTACCTGCTGAATCAGTTTGATGCCCACTAGATAGTTAATGGTCTTGGCCGCCGCCAATTCCCGCACATATTCATGGGTGATGATCTTGATGCCTGTGGCCACCTGCGCCTCAGAAGGCAGGGTCAGGGGCTGCTGAAGAAGGATCAGGTTGGGGGCTGCCGGGTCATAGCCGTTCTCAGAGTAGCCGCCGGTCAGGATCATCTTCACGCCCGCGTCGGGCATGCCGTTCATCTGCACCAGCCGCACCAGAATGTCTTTCAGCTCCTGTTCAGAGTAAGGCACCGGCAAGCCCATCAGCAGCGCCGATGAGAAGAACCGGTTCAGGTAATCGTCTACAAACATCAGGTGGCCGCCCTGCACTTTGAAGAAGTCAAAAATGCCGTACCCGCGCTGGATGGTAAGATCACTCACATGCAAATAGGTGCTTTCCAGCGGAAGGAATTCATCATTCAGGTACGCGTACAATCTATGGTTGGAGGACATGGTGTTTCTTTAGAATTTCAAGGGTTTTATCTAAGGGCAGCGCCTGCACCGTCTGGTTGTCTTTGCCTTGCATGGTTTCGGCTTTGAAAAGCGAGTTGATGATGGCTTCCTCGGTGGCCTCAATGGTGGCCAGGAAAAGGGCCGACATGTCATCATTGCGCAGCAGCGTCACCGTTTGGGTGCTTTGGTCTGCACTATACGGAATTCTCAGCCCGGGGTGGGCCGAAAAAGCAAGTACATAATCACCACTGCCGTTAGAGGCAATGCCACCCGTTTTGGCCAGACCCAGCATGGCCCGCTGCGCCATGCGCTCCAGGTTACGGGCATCAACGGGGGCGTCTGTGGCCACAATGATCATGCAGGACCCGTCGGCTTTTTCCAGGACCTGTTTGCTGAAGGAGAACTGCTTCAGTTCCTCCCCCACCGGCGCCCCGTCTATCTGCAGCACGCCGCCAAAGTTGGTCTGCACCAGCACGCCCACCGTATAGCCGCCCAGGCTTTGGGGCAGTTGCCGCGAAGAGGTGCCAATCCCGCCTTTGAACCCGAAACAGACCGTTCCCGTGCCGGCCCCTACGTTCCCCTCGGCCACAGGCCCCTCCTTCGCCTGCAGAATTGCCTCCTGCACATGCTGCTCCTTTACATGCCTGCCCCTGATGTCATTCAGGCCGCCGTCATTGGTTTCGCCCACCACCGCGTTCACACTCTGCACCTTCCCATTGCCGGGCTGTTTCAAGGTATAGTCTACCACCGCATTCATGGCCGTGCCCACCCCCAGCGTGTTGGTGAGAATGATGGGCGACTCCAGATTGCCCAGCTCTATGATTTGCGTACTCCCTGCCAACTTCCCGAAGCCGTTGCCCACAAACACCGCCGCCGGCACCTTCTCCTGAAAAAGGTTTCCGCTGTGCGGAAGAATGGCCGTGACGCCCGTGCGTACCTGGCTGCCTTTCACCAACGTGGTATGTCCCACTTTTACGCCCGCCACGTCTGTGATGGCATTCATCTTTCCGGTAGGGAGCACGCCAATTTTCACTCCGTATTCACGGGCCCGTTGCCGGTCTTGGGCTTGCGCCGAAAGAAGGACAGAGAAAAGCAGAAGGGGTAGCAGCAGTTTTTTCATAGGCCGAAGGTCTTGGGAGGTAAATGTATCAGTTTGTGCGTAGCGGGCAAAGGTTTTTTTACCGCAAAACCCGCACTCGCCCTCAGCGAACAAAAGCAAAACCGCCACTCACTCACTCACTCACTCACTCACTCACTCACTCACTCACTCACTCACTCACTCCATATTGTCATCCTGAAAGGATCTTGTGGGCGAACGGTAACTGCTTTTGAAGAATGGCTATTCTAGTTCGCCCACAAGATCTTTCCAAGATGACAAAATAGTGCGTTGCGTTTTCGGCCTGTTTTCAGGCAATACTTCGGACAGTTTATGCTGCGATTCTGCCGAAGTTAAGGACACAGTCTGTTTTGTCCTTGTTATTTAAGTGGCTTTTGTCAAAACCGAACACGG
>NZ_LRMM01000087.1 GCF_001647275.1 Rufibacter ruber
CTGTTTTTGGCCATGTTTTTCAAAAAACAGCAAAACAGACAGCAGGAGGTTGGCTAATCAGAAGCTATAACTGATTGTTTAGGAAAGGATTGAAGGTTGGGCCGCTATAAACGGCTCCTCCTTTACCTCAGAGTCAGGTACTTGCGCCCGCTACCATGTACTTGATTCTTTCTACCAGTCTGCCTCTCCCAGCCGTAACTTTTATTCCAGGCAGGATCACAGACATAATCCCAAGCGTGAGACGAAAGTCTTTTACCATAAGATGATGCACGCCTTCAGACTAGACACGAGGGATAGCCCCAGGTTTAGAAACATCTTACCAGAAATTAAAACCGGTTCTTCCGTTAAAGGGCGAATAGGAAGGTGAAGAACAAAGCCACCCAAACCACATCCAGAAAATGCCAATAGCTGCGCAGCATCTCCAGCTGCATACGTCTATACGGATCTCTGATGAACACCAGGGTTCTAATAGGATCTGCAGACGCGCGGCTGGTCTTAATAAATAGAAACGCAGAAAATGCCAGGCCACCCGCTATGTGCAGCAGGTGTAACGCAGAGAGCAGGTACAGAAACGTACCGGTGGTGTGGCCGTTGAACAGAACATTTTTTGAATCCAGCTCAAACCAAGCCACCACCTGGGCAGTGGCAAACACAAAACCCAATACTAAAGCCCAGCCCAGCTGTCGCTTCAGCTGCACCAGGTTATCCTGTTGATACTGGTCAGGCACCTGTTGCATGAAGAAACTGCTCACCAGAATCACCACGGTACTCACCGTGAATAGTTTGGGTAACAGGATTTCTTTCTGGTTGGTCACCTGCCCTGCTTTCATTAGAAAGATGACGGTCAGGATGAAGAACAGCACGCCCATACCGGCCATACTCACATACAAGATCATTTTGAGAGGCGGCACCTTCTCAATTTGTTCAAAGCTGGGGAGTTTGCCAGCGCCTATTTTGTTTTGGTTCTCAGATTTCATGTCTGTTAATACGTTCAACCCACCGTGCCTGCCTTCTGTTCAGACGGCGCATTCATACTGTAATACCATGTCAATCAGCAGAATGTTTGCCAGTTAATGCTAAAAAGATGCTTTTCTTTCCAAAGGGGTTGCACCTGCTTTCCTTAAATTGTATAGCGGCGGCAACACTTGGCTTAAGCACCTCCCGCCTCTTAGAAAACCACTGCTTACCCCCGTTTAAACCAGGAGCCCACTTTGCCAAAGACGGCATTGGCGGTGATCTTAGGTGAAGCCGAGGTACCAAACTCTATATAGGTTTTATTGTTCACCCGCACGTCTACCACCAGCCCGGCCGCTAAGAGTTTTGCGTTCAGATCCCGCGCCTTGTCCAGGCTGCCGCTAATGCCGCCCCCGCCTTTTCCAGAGGAGGGCGGTAAAATATTCTGCATCACCCGTTCCAGGGCCGCGTGGTCCTGAAAATTCACAATGATGTAGTTTTCCTCAGCCACCAGAAACACATGGTCCTCTTGCACCGTGAACACCACCTGGGCAGAAATATCAAAGGGGAATTCCATTCCTATGCTCCTTTCTGCCCGTTTGACTTGCTGGTCAAAGAGACTTTCCCGTTCAGTCGCCACTGCCCCGGCTGCCCCTGCGGACCCGGCCCCTGTAGCTGAACGTCATCAAACTCTAAAGTGATATCTGTCTGGGTGGCTTTTAATTTCTGAAGCAGGACCTCTGCCAGTTCTGAAAGCTGCTGAATGGGGTGGGTTGAATTTTCCATAAGGCATACGTTAATCAGACGTAAATACGGGTAGAGGGGGCATCAGTTTTCAATTCTTACAGGAGTACAACTTCTGCACATCCCGCCTCCGTAGTTTTACGTATACCCCTCAACCTCATTTGTGGCTTGCCAGCCCTTCTTTTATATGAAAACAATTACTAAACTAGTCATTCTTACCTTGCTCGCCTTCTTGCCTGAGTACCTCTTCGCCCAGGACTGCACGCAACCGCTGGGCTTATCTAAAAATACTGAATTCATCTACCAGGTCACAGACAAAGGCCGGGAAAACGGGATTCTGCACAACAAGGTGGTGCAGCAGATGAACAACCAGGACGGCGTCTTTACCACCACCTTCAAGAGCGCGCGCATGGACAAGAACAAACGCACCAAAACCATAGAAGAATTCCAGATCAGGTGCAACGGGGACAGTATTTATCTGGATGCCAAGCTTCTGCTGCGTGAACAGGCCCTCAAAGCCTTTGACGGCAAAGACTTTGACTTCACCCCCAAAGACATAGCCTACCCTAAGGTGCTGGCGGTGGGGCAACAGCTCCCCACCGGAAAGCTGGGGGTGCGGGTACGCTCTTCCAATGTAGACATCAGCACCATTAGCATGGTGGCCAGCAACAGAAAGGTAGTGGCTCAAGAGAAACTCACCACCCCGGCCGGCACCTTTGACTGCTTCAAGATCACCTACCAGTATGAAGTGGAGCTAGACGCCAGAGGCATTGCCCTGCGGGATGTTTACCAGGTTGAGGAGTTTTTCTCGCCTGAGCACGGGATCATCAAATGCCAGTTCACGAACAAACGCGGCAAGAAAGCCAAAGGCCTGGAGCTGATCTCCAAACGCGCCCCGGTACAGGCGTTGCAGAACTAACAAGGTGCTACTACAGCTGGGGTGGCACCAGTCTGGGCAGCCTCAGGGCCTCCTCTGGGTAAATACACACAACTGTATCCTATTTTTCCCCGGTTCGGTTGAGTTCCGCCTGCCTGTTAATTTTTGAGTGGCTTTCTGACCAAACGGAAAGAACGTGTGGGTAAAAAAAGTACCGGCGGCAACAGACCTTAACACACCAAAAGAATTTCCGTTAGTAAAAGAGACTGAAGCATGTATCCTGTAGGATACCGTGGCTGGCTATTCTAGAGAAGCCTGCATGTGCTAGTTTTGATCTAAAACAGACTGACAAACTATGGAATCACTGAAAGGGAAAACCGCTCTGGTTACCGGAGCCGGAAAAGGAATAGGAAGAGCCGTGGCCATTGCCCTCGCAAAACAAGGTGTAAACGTGGGGCTCCTGGCGCGCACTGAAAAAGACCTGCAGAAAGTTGCCGCCGAACTGGAGGAACTGGGGGTGGAAACCTCTGTGGTTACTGCTGATGTGGCCAATATTCACAGCGTGAACGAAGCAGTAGAACAGGTGCAGCAGGAATTGGGGTTCATTGACATCCTGATCAACAATGCCGGTACCGCCTCGTTTGGCAAGTTCATGGATCTGGAGCCCGAGCAGTGGGAGCAGATCATCAAAGTAAACCTGCTGGGGGCCTATTATGTGACCAGAGCCGTACTCCCGGCCATGATCTCCAACAAAACCGGTGACATTGTAAACATCTCCTCTACCGCCGGCCAGCGCGGCGCGGCGGTCACCAGCGCCTACAGTGCCTCCAAGTTCGGGTTGATTGGCATGAGCGAGTCCCTGATGCAGGAGGTAAGAAAGCACAACATCAGGGTCACCACCCTCACCCCCAGCACCGTGGCCACAGATCTGGCCGTTGAACTGAAACTCACAGACGGGAACCCTGACAAAGTCATGCAACCCGAGGATTTCGCCGAGTTTCTGGTGTGCCAGCTCACCCTCAACCGCAGGGTCTTCATCAAGGAAGCGGGCATCTGGTCTACCAATCCATAAACGGCGGTGCCGAAAAATAAAAAATTCGTTTTAGGGCTGTTTTCAGAAAAACAGGCCTAAAACGCATTTGTCTTTCTAACTACTCAGATTAGAAGCCCTTCAGGTCAATCTCTGTTGTCTCTTGCGCAGGAATGATGCGTTTGGTTTGTTTCTGCACAATTTTAAAGTGGTGGGCATCTTCTGGGGTCACCAGGGTAATGGCCTCACCGGTGGCGGCGGCCCTGCCGGTACGGCCAATGCGGTGGATATAATCTTTGGAGGAGCGGGGCAGGTCATAGTTGATCACGTGCGGAAGAGACACAATGTCAATGCCGCGGGCCGCCAGGTCTGTGGCCACCAGTACCGGCACCTTTCCTTTCCTGAACAAGTCCAGCGCTTCTGTGCGGGCTCCCTGGCTTTTACCGCTGTGCAGCGCCACTGCTTTAATGCCGTTGTTGCTCAATTTGGTCACCAGGTGATCTGCCCGCTTGGTTGCTGACACAAATACCAGTACCTGCTGCATCTTCTGCTCCTTAATAAGATAGCGCAGAAAAGGGCCCTTCCGCTCGGTGTCCACCAGATAGGCGATCTCTTTGATAGCCGCCGGTACCAGACGTTGCTCGTCCTTTACCTCCACCACCTCTGGGGCATGAAGCAGTGTCTCCTGAATGGCCCGCACCTGGTTGTCCAGGGTGGCAGAAAAAAGCAGGTTCTGCCGCTTTTTGGGCAACAGCGCCAGGATCTGCCGCATCTCCTCTTCAAAGCCCAGGTTCAGCATTTTATCAGCCTCATCCAGCACCAGCGTCTCCACATCTGCCAGGTGTACCGCTTTTGACTCAACCAGGTCCAGCAGTCTCCCCGGGGTTGCCACCAGAATGTCGGTGCCTGACAGCCGCTTCATCTGCGGGTTGATGGACACGCCCCCAAACACGGCTAACGTCTTGATCTGAATTGGTATATGGCGGCTGAACGAAAGAAACACTTCACCCACCTGCAGCGCCAGCTCCCGGGTAGGCACCAGCACCAGCACCTTCACATACCGGTTTCTGAACGCACGGTTGGTCTGTGCCCGGTCCAGCAGCGGCAAGGCATACGCGGCGGTTTTCCCGGAACCCGTCTGCGCAATGCCCAGCACATCCTTCCCTTTGAGCACCGCCGGAATGGCGCCCATCTGTACGGGGGTGGGTTGATCATACTGCTGGGCCGCCGCGGCGTTCACCAGGGGCTTTGTTAAACCTAATTCTGCAAAAGACATAGTGACATGTATGGAAAGTCACAAAGATACAGGTCTTTCCCGCAGGAAGATGGCAAAAGTTGGAGGTGAGGTTCTTTTCGGGATAAGATGTTTTCTGAAGAACCTGTTCAGACGTTCTTCTTGTTCTTTCTGAATAATTCTACCATGCCGCAAGGCCTGCTTGTGCCGCCGTTTTAGGGCTACTTTTCAGAAAATAGCCCTGAAACAGGAAGCTCTTCCACGCTAGCCCTAAATACACTAGCGCACACTTTCGCCTTTGATACTCCAGAAACCCTTAAACAACACCATGCACACGCAACTCCCATGGCAAGCCACTGCAGAAGCCTATGCCACTTAAGATTACAGGACAATTTCTAAAACAGAGGAAAAGCGGGTGCTCCCTTCAGATATTAACCACTTGGTCAAAGACCTTTAAAACACCTCCTGCAGTCGCTCAAACTATTATAAGGCAGAACCCACTCCTGTTTTTGGCCTGTTTTCAGAAAATAAGCCCAAAAACAGGAATCCAAGTGAGCAGCCTCTAACCAATCCTGCCAAGAAATTCAGGTTGAGAACTCCCGCTTCAATTGTTACCAAGCCACGTGAAAATACTGGTCTAAAGGCTGGTCAACTCTTCTAAAGGTGTGGGCCCCAAAGTAATCACGTTGCGCTTGAATGAGGTTGGCGGGTGATTGCTGGCTCACGTACCCCAAAACGTAATTCAAAGCAGATGAGAAGACGGGCAAAGCCGCGTTAGCTTTCAAACCAGAGGCCACTACGTCTTTCCAGGAAGGCAGTAGCGTCGTCATTTTCTCTACCACCCGCGCCTGCTGGAGAAGGGGGCCTTCTGCTTTTAAAACATCTGCCAGCTCCTCCATGAGGAGGGAACGAATAATGCAGCCGTTGGTCCAGATGCGGGCAATGCTGCTCAAGTCCAGCTGCCAGTGGTACTCTTCAGATGCCCGCCGCATCAGTTCAAAACCAACGGCATGGTTCACCAGCCGCACCGCCTCATAGGCGCTTTTCACCTGTTGCACCAGCAGCAGCGGCACGCCCACCAGCTGTTCCGGCTCTACGGCATACACCTTTGCCGCCTGCACCCGCTGCGCCTTCTGCGCCGAAAGGTACCTGGCCATCACCGCCGCCGCAATGGGGTCTAGGGAAGCACCTAACTCCAGGGCGGCAGTTGTGCTCCAGCCGCCCGTTCCTTTTTGTTCGGCGGCGTCTAAAATTTTATCCAGCAGCGGTTCCCCGTCTTCCTGCTTCTGCAAAATGGCCACGGTGATCTCCAGCAGGTAACTGTCTAAACCGCTGTTTTGCCAGTTCTGGAATTCTTCGGCCACGGCCGACGGGGAAAAACCCAGGTGAAACCGCATGAGTTGGTACGCCTCTGCCAGCGCCTGCATTTCAGCGTATTCAATGCCGTTGTGCACCATCTTCACAAAATGCCCGGCGCCCTCGGGGCCTATGTACGCGCAGCAGGCATTGCCTTTCCTGTCTTTGGCTGCCAGCCGCTCCAGCAGGTGAGCCACGCTGTCATAGCCCGCCCGTTCGCCGCCCGGCATCAGAGACGGCCCTTTCAACGCGCCTTCTTCGCCCCCAGAAATGCCCACGCCCAGAAAATGGAGATGCAGGCTTTTCATTTCCTGGGTCCGGCGGCGGGTGTCCAGGTAGTGGGAGTTTCCTCCGTCCATGACCAGATCCCCTTCTTGCAGTAACGGCCTGAGCTCTTTCAGGACGGCATCTACGGCCCCGCCCGCTTTCACCATCACCAGAATTCTTCTTGGCCGCACCAGCGACTGCACAAAGGCCTCCATCTTAGAAAACGGCTGCAGGGGCTGGTCAGGGTGGGCCTGCACAAAATCTTCAGCCACCCGTTCTTCCACCCCTGCCACCGTACGGTTGTACACGGCCACCGGCACCCCTTTGCCCGCAAGGTTGAGGGCAAGGCTTTTGCCCATCACCCCCATGCCAATCACCCCAAATTGTGCCAGCATTTTATCAGAGTTTTCTTCAGTGGCGGCCATAACGTGATAATGGTATATGATTTGTTGTACAAGCTGCGCAGGTGAATGCACAATGTGAAGGTGCAAGGCAGTTTGCGGCACCTCCAGGGTCTCCAGCTGCGACTCCAGCAGAATCCTGGGCATGAAATGACCCGCCCGGTTGCCAATGCGCTCCTGCAGCACCTCCCTCTCCCCGTGCAGGTAGATCACCTTCAACGGGGAGGCCAGATCCTGCTGCAGCGCCTGACGGTACTGTTCTTTTAAAGCTGAACAAGCCATGACTAGCTCCTGCCCCGCCTTTTCAGCTTCCCGCAGCAGCTGGTTCAGCCGCAGGAGCCAGTCCTTCCGGTCATCATCTGTCAGCGGATTGCCCTTGCTCATTTTCTGCACACTTGCTGGCAGATGGTAGTCATCGGCATCAATAAAGTGAAGTTGCAGCTGCTGGGCCAACAGATAGCCCACGGTGCTTTTGCCACTCCCTGACACACCCATTACAAGGTAAGACATAGGGTAAGGTTTGGATTCTTACCAGGAGGTACGCATAGATGTAGTTTCCGTTCCCTTGTACCTGATTTTTCCCTTTAAGGTCATGGCAAGTAGAGAGGGCACAAAAAAGAGGTTCATGCCAATTGTTTATAAAATGGACGCCCTCCCCACCTGGGCTCACAATGTAGCCTATCTAAAGGAATAGAGAGACTACGTTATGGTTTTTACTTGTTTTCGGCCTGTTTTCTCAAAAAGAGGCCATAAACAAACGCCTGCTGTGAATCAAGTGCTTGCTATAACAAAGGGACTTCTTTTTTGCCGGGGCAGCAGCCCCCCCTCTAATTTAGGAGAGGCGGGGGGTGGTGAACCCTCCTTTTCCCTATCTTTACCGGGTAAACTTTACCACCACCCGCCATGCCTGAGCAGAACCCGCAAGTCCGTATTCTGGAGCTGACCAACCGTCTGAACTACCTCAACTACCAGTACTACCAGAACAGCGTTTCAGAAGTAACTGACTTTGAGTTTGACCAGATGTTGAAAGAGCTACAGGAGCTGGAAGAGGCGCACTCGGAGTTCCGCTCAGACAACTCCCCCACCCAACGCGTTGGCGGTACCATCACCAAGAATTTCCCTACGGTGAAGCACAAGTACCCTATGCTTTCCCTGGGCAATACCTACTCTGAGGAAGAGGTGCGGGAATTTGACAAGCGGGTACGCAAAGTGACCGGCGACGAGGTGGAGTATGTCTGCGAGCTCAAATTTGACGGTGTGGCCCTCAGCCTCACCTACACCAATGGCGCCCTCAGCCTGGGCGTGACCCGCGGTGACGGTACCCGTGGCGATGACATCACCCCCAACGTGCGCACCATTAGAACCATTCCGCTGCACCTGCACGGCGAAGATGTACCGGCAGAGGTAGAAGTGCGGGGCGAGGTCTTTATGCCGTTCAACGTGTTTGAGGAACTAAACAAGGAGCGCGAGGAGATAGGCGAAGCCTTGATGGCCAACCCGCGCAACGCCACGTCTGGAACCCTGAAACTGCAGGACTCCAAAGAAGTGGCCCGCCGCCGGTTGAGCATGTTCGCTTACGGTTTGTGGAGTACGCCAACTTTATTTGACAGCCATTCTCAAAGTCTGGAGGCGCTGCAGCGGTGGGGGCTGAATGTGTCGCCTACCTGGCGCGTGTGCCAGACCATTGACCAGGTGCTGGACTTCATACACGAATGGGAAACCAAACGGTTTGAGCTGCCCATAGCCACAGACGGCATTGTGGTGAAAGTGAATTCCTACGCGCAGCAGGAGGAACTTGGGTACACCGCCAAAAGTCCCAGATGGGCCATGGCATACAAGTACAAAGCCATGGAAGCCGTGACCGAGCTGCTGGAGATTGAATACAACGTGGGCAGAACCGGCGCCGTGACCCCGGTGGCCATCATGAAACCGGTGCTGCTGGCGGGTACCACGGTGAAGCGGGCCTCGCTGCACAACGCCAATGAGATAGAGCGCCTGGGGCTCATGCTGCACGACCAGGTAATGGTGGAGAAAGGCGGCGAGATCATACCCAAGGTAACGGCCGTAAAAACAGAACTCAGGCCAGAAAACGCAGAACCCATTGTCTACCCCACCACCTGCCCCGCCTGCAACACCCCCCTTATTCGTACCGAAGGGGAAGCCAACCACTACTGCCCCAATGAGAAAGGCTGTCCGCCGCAGGTGAAGGGCAAGTTGGAACACTTCATCAGCCGAAAAGCCATGAACATCATGAGCCTGGGCGAAGGCAAAATAGAACTCCTCGCCGAGCGCGGCCTGGTCACCAGCCCAGAGCACCTCTATGATCTCACCTATGACACGCTTTTTGGGCTGGAGAAAGTGTACCAAGACGAGGAAACCGGCAAAACCCGCACCGTTAAGTTCCAGAAGAAGACAGTAGACAACATCTTGAGCGCCATAGAGAAATCAAAAGAGGTGCCGTTTGACCGGGTGCTGTTTGCGTTGGGCATCCGGTTTGTAGGTGCCACTGTGGCACAAAAGCTGGCCCAGCATTTCCGGAACATAGATGCCCTGCGGGCCGCCTCTGAGGAGGAACTCATTGCCGTGCCGGAGATTGGGGGACGCATTGCCGCCTCCGTGCGCGAATATTTTCAGGACCTGGCCCATGTGCACGTGGTGGAGCGCCTGAAGGAGCACGGCCTGCTGCTGGACCTGGGCGAACTGGAAGTAGTTGCGCCTCAGAGCAACAAGCTGGAAGGGCTCACGTTTGTGGTCTCCGGTGTCTTCTCCGGCTATTCCCGTGATGCACTGCAAGAGACCATTGCCGCCCACGGCGGAAAAGTGGTCAGCTCCATCTCCAAAAAACTTTCTTTTTTAGTGGCCGGTGATAAAATGGGGCCCAGCAAATTAGAGAAAGCCACCGCAATGGGGGTGAAAATTGTGAGCGAAGAGGAGTTTAACCAGATGATTTCCTAATCATTCCAGCCCCTGGCACAGGATAAGTGGACCGGCACCCCACTGCCTTGCCAGGCAGCCAGCCGCCTGCTTTTCTGTTTTCGGGCTGTTTTCCCAAAAACAGCCCGAAAACAGAAAAGCGGCAGGAACCCCCGCCGCTTTTCTACCACTTATTACAACTAAAACAATCTTACTCTTTAACAACTACAGACAAAACCGACTTCTAAGGAAAAGGTTTACCACCAGAGAACATTCTCCCTTATTACCTTACATATCAAAGTTACAAGCGCACAAATCTGCTATTTCCCCTGCCACCCAGCTTTCCGCCTGGCGGTAGGGTCAACCCCGACCTTTCTTTTGGCAGCCCTCCCCACATGGCCGTTGACCGCTCCCTCACCAGCCTTGTCATAAAGGGCCCGGGGTGAATTTCTGTTTTCGGCCTGTTTTTCAGAAAACAGCTCCAAAACGCAAGAGCAGACACTTTCTGGTGGTCTGAGCTAGAACTGAGGAAGCAGGGTTACCGCCACCGCAAAAGCTCTGTGGGGAATTGGAGCTTCTCCTCCACCTCGCCCACTGCTGCTTTGAAGACGGTGTCTTTTTTCATTTCCAGTTGTTGCTGGTACTGCTCCAGGGCCAGTTGCCCCTGTACGTCCCACTGCGCATTTACCCAGCCCAGGGCGGCACCAACTACTAAAGTGAAGAGAATTTTCATGGTTTCTGTTTATGACCTGTTTTAGTGAAAAGAGGGGAAAACTAAAGAATCTGTCTTCGGGCCGAAGCCCAGAGGGCCAGCAGCAGCAAACTGAGGCTGGCCAAAACACTGTACCACATCTGCGGCACAAACACCCCGGCGCCTTTGGTAAAGAAACCCATTGCTGAAAAATAGGGCCAGCTGTACGGGTAATAGCCAATGTGCTCCCACCGTGACCCAATCAGGAATGCCAGTGTGAACAGAATGCCCAAACCTATGCTCATGGCAATGCTTTTATACCTATAACTGATGCAGAACTGCAGGGTGAAGATGAACAGCGAGCCAATGAAGATCCGGAAGGACCCCAAACTGATGCTTCCCACGTGGTGGTAGTGCTGAAATCCTAGTTCCGGCCGCACCCAGCCCAGCACATAACCCGCCGCCAGCATTGCAGCTAGAAATGTAAAGTAGGTGGCCAACACCAGACCCAATTGAAGGAGGTATTTGTTCAAGAAAACGCTCCATTTAGGCACTGGCAAGGCGTACAGCTGCTTCCACCCGTGGGAGGTATGTTCGGTGCCGTTCACCAGCGCGGTGATAAGCGCCAGGTACATGGGCACCAGCAGTTGGGCGGTGGCGTAGAAATTGTTCCCCGCCCAGAGAAACCAAGGATCCTCGCCCGGCTTGATTAATTTTTCGCCTCTAAAGAAGAAGACTAGAAACGTCATGCTCACCACAGCTAGTGGAGCCAGCAGCGCCAGCCAGAAGGCCCAGGTGCGTTTAATTTTCAACGCTTCGGCCGAAAGGCCACGGCGGAGATAGATGCCAATTGCTTCCATGGGTTAAACTAGGGCTAGAGGTTGGGGAATAGAGGTTTCAACAGAAGGAACCTCAGTCATGGCCAGGAACAGCTCCTCCAGGCTTTGCTGCGCGTAAACCAGTCCGGTCACGGCTACCCCCTGCCCCACCAGCAGCTGGTTCAGAACGGCAGCTTCGGCTTTCTCCTGCACGGCCACCCGCAGCCAGTTCCCGCCCATGGTTTCTACCGCCAGGCCGTGCGCCAGCAATACGTCTCTGGCCAGCAGGGTATTGGCCACCTCCAGCTCCAACACGTTGGCTTGTATGGCTACCTGCTGCAGCTCCTGCACGGTGCCTTCAAAAGAGAGTTTCCCCTGATGCAGAATAGACAGGTGCGTCACCGTTTTCTCTATCTCACTGAGCAGGTGGCTGGAGACGAAAATGGTTTTGCCGTGCTGCTGGTTCAGGTCTTTGAGCATTTGCCGCATTTCCCTGATGCCGCTGGGGTCAAACCCGTTGGTGGGTTCATCCAGGACCAGCAGTTCAGGGTCAGAGAGCAGGGCCAGGGCAATTCCCAGCCGCTGGCACATACCCAGTGAGTACTGCCTGACGGGCCGGTGGGCATCTGCCGAAAGACGTACCATTTCCAGCACCGCTGCAACCCGTTTCTTCTCCACCCCCAGGAGGCGGCGCATCACCTCCAGATTTTCGGTTCCGGTGAGGTGCCTGTAGAGGCTGGGCGTTTCAATGAGCGCGCCCACCTTCTGCAGCACCTCTGCTCTATGCTGCCTCAGTTCGCGCCCAAAAAGCTGTACTTCTCCTGCTGTTGGGTGCAGCAGGCCCAGCAGCAACCGGATGGTGGTGGTCTTTCCTGCACCGTTGGGTCCCAGAAAACCATAGATGCTCCCTTTGGGGATCTGCAAGTCCAGCCCTTTCAATATATTCTGGCGGCCATAGCGGTAGCAGAGGTTCTGGGTGTGAATGAGCAGGTCTTTCATGGCGTGGTGACGAAGTGATGTCCAAAAGAAGTCCATTACCCGGCCGTCTGCAACTAAACTATACCAACCCGCCATTCCTTTAGACGAATCACCGGTTCATCCCCTTCAACCTGTTCATCTATACATTTGGGGCGTTGGTCTAAATGTCCCTCCATCTTAACGCAAACCTGTTTTGAATGTGTAGTTTTGGATAGCTTTAAGAAGAGAAATGAAGAAACACATTCCGCTGCTGTTGCATGTGCTGCTCTGGGTGACCCTGCTGGCATTGACCCTGTTGGTGCACTTCAACATGGGCGAACCCAACTGGATTCCCATACCCTGGCTGGCGCTGGACGTGACGCAAACCATTCTTTTTCACCTGTTGCTGTTTTACTTCAACTGGTTTGTGCTGGTGCCCAAGATCCTGGCCAAAGACCGGGTGGTATGGTACGCCCTGGCGGTTATTGCCACCCTGGCGGTTTACGCGGCGGTGCGGGCGCCCATTGAGATCTGGGAGAAAAAAGCCATAGCCCAGGAAGTAGCCAGAATGGCCCAACAACTACAGAAACACCCTTCCCTCCTGAATTTTGGGCACAACATGCTCCAGATTGCCGTGACGGGGGTGATGAGCATCTTCCTGAGTTCGGCTTTAAAAGTAACGGGGGACTTTCTGCGCAACGAGCGCCGCCGGAAGGAACTGGAGCTTCAGCACACCCATACAGAACTGGAATTGCTCAAGTCACAGGTGAACCCGCATTTCCTGTTCAACACGCTCAATAACATCTATTCGCTCGCCTACCAGAACGCCCCCAGTACGCCAGATGCCATCATGAAGCTCTCGCTGCTGCTGCGGTACCAGCTCTATGAAACCCAGACGGCGCAGGTTCCCCTGGAAAAAGAGCTGGAGCACCTGCAGCATCTGCTGGACCTGCACCGCCTGCGGCTGCCCAACCCGGCGCTCCTGACCCTGGAGGTGTACGGTGATGTCTCCCGCGTGCAGTTGCCGCCCATGCTCCTCATGCCCCTGGTGGAAAACCTCTTCAAGCACGGCCTCACCACCGCCCCCATGCAACTGAGGCTGGCAGTGGAGCAACATAGACTGACTTTCACCACAGACAACACCCTCAAGCCCAACGCCCCCAAAGACGCCTACGGCGGAATTGGTCTACAAAACCTGCGCCGCCGGCTTGAATTGCTGTACCCCAGCTCCTTCTCCCTTCAAGCAGAGCGCATGGGTCTCAATTTGAAACCACCCTGGTGCTCACCCTGCTATCTTAACCGTTCCTTGTTCTATGCAACTCACCTGTCTTGCCGTTGATGATGAGCCCCTTGCGCTGGATCTGATGCGCTCTTACATCAGCAAAATCCCGTTTCTGCAACTGGTGCAAACCTGCTCCAGCGCCCTGGAAGCCATGGCAGTGATGCAGCAACAGCCCATTGACCTGCTGTTTCTGGACATAGAAATGCCAGAACTGACGGGCGTGCAGTTTGTACAGTCACTCTCCCACCGCCCCGCCGTCATTTTCACCACCGCCTATCCGCAGTACGCCCTGGAGGGGTTCAGCTTAGACGCGGTAGACTACCTGCTCAAGCCCATTCCGTTTGACCGTTTCCTGCGGGCCGTGAACAAAGTGCATGAGCGGGCGCAGCTGCAGCAGCAACTTGTAGCCCCGGCCCCGGTTATGCCTTCGGCCCCGGCCGAAAACGAGGATTTCATTTTTGTAAAGGCTGACTACAAGACGCTGCGGGTGAACCTGAAAGACATTTTATTCATTGAAGGCCTGAAGGACTACGTGATCCTGCACACCATAAACCGAAAGATTATCACGCTGTTATCAATGAACAAGCTCATGGAGAAACTGCCGGAACATGACTTCGCGCGGGTGCACCGGTCATACATTGTCTCCCTCCCGCATATTGAGGCCATAGAGAAAAGCCGCATTAAAATAAAAGAGCAGGAGATCCCTATTGGAGACAGCTACCGCGAGGAGTTTATGCGCTGGGTGGAGAGTAAGAATCTTTAGCTCCTCTCAAACCTGATTTTCTGTATTGGGGCTGTTTTTCAGAAAATAGCCCCAATACAGAACTGAGGCAAAGGGCTTTCCAAAACAAGCGTTAGTAACGTTTCACATATTACCTTGTGAATCATTATCTTTGACCACACAACCCATAGAAAACAAACATGCAAGCATTAAGAGGAACGGGCGTGGCGCTGGTAACTCCCTTCAACCAAGACCTGAGCGTTGATTTTGAAGGATTTGGCCGCCTGATTGACTATACCATAGAGAACGGCGTAGATTACCTGATTGTGAACGGCACCACCGGCGAGTCTGTGACCACCACCCCCGCTGAGAGAAAAGAGCTGCTGGCCTTTGCCAAAGAGCGCATTGCCGGCCGTAAGCCCTTGGTGTACGGCCTAGGGGCCAATGATACCCACTATGTACTGGACCTGATCAAAGGCCTTGACTTTGAAGGCATTGCCGCCATCCTTTCAGTATGCCCCTACTACAACAAGCCCTCACAGGAGGGCGTCTTTCTGCACTATACCGCCATTGCTGACGCTTCTCCGGTGCCGGTGCTGCTGTACAACGTGCCGGGCAGGACAGGCATTAACATGAGTGCCGCCACTACGCTCAGGCTGGCCCAGCACCCCAACATCATTGGCACCAAAGACGCCTGCGGAAACCTGGAGCAGTACATGGCCATTATTGAAGGAAAACCGGAAGGCTTTCTGATGATCAGCGGTGATGACATGACCACCGTTCCCCTTATCTCAGTGGGTGGAGACGGCATTATTACCGTTCTGGGCAATGCCTTTCCGGAGAAGTTCAGCCGGATGACGCGCCTGGCGCTGGAAGGGAATTTTGCCGAAGCCGGCCCGCTGCAACGTTCCTTCGGGAAGATCAACCCGCTGATGTATGAAGAAGCCAACCCCGTGGGTATTAAGCTGGTGCTGCAGCAGGCGGGCATCTGTGAGCCGTACGTTCGCCTTCCGCTGGCGCCGGCTTCAGAGAGCCTGAAACAGCGCATCAAAGAAGCCGCCGCTCCTTTACTGGCCTAGCCTTCTCGGGCGTTTATCGGCTCTTTTTCTGAAAACAGATGAAAAACAGATTATTCCCTCTCCTCCTGCTTGTGTTGGCAGTGTGCACCCGCGTTCTAGGGCAAGGCAGTTCTGCTGCCGGAGAACCCGTTGAACTGGCTACGCCGAAGGGCATGGTAAAAGGGACCCTGCTGGTGCCGGTGTCTTCTAAACCCCTGCCGGTGGTGCTGATCATTGCCGGCTCCGGCCCCACAGACCGCAACGGGAACAGCGTAGCCACCCAGAACAACAGCCTGAAACTGCTGGCTGAAGGGCTGCATCAGCAGGGTATTGCCACCCTGCGCTATGACAAACGCGGCTCAGGGGAGAGTATCTCCGCCTTAGGCGAAGAAAAAGACCTCCGGTTTGATGACTATGTGACCGATGCCACCCACTGGGTGCAGAAGCTGAAGATGGACAAGCGTTTCAACCGGGTGGTGGTCATGGGGCACAGTGAAGGCTCTTTGATTGGCATGCTGGCCACCCAGCAAGCCAAAGCAGACGCCTTTGTTTCCCTGTCAGGCCCGGGCCAACCGGCAGATAAAATCATCAGGAACCAGTTGCTGTTGCAGCCTAAAGCGGTGACAGACATCGCCTATCCGGCCTTAGACTCTCTGAAGCTGGGCAAAACAGTGGCCAATGTCAATCCTATGCTGGGCGCCCTTCTCCGCCCCAGCGTGCAGCCGTACCTCATCTCCTGGTTCAAATATGACCCGCAGGTTGAGTTGAAGAAGTTGACAGTGCCCGTTCTGCTGGTACAGGGTGATCAGGACTTGCAGGTACCCAAAAAAGAGGCCGACCTGTTGCTGGCAGCGGCGCCTAAAAGTAAGCTGGTGGTCCTCTCAGGCATGAACCACGTCTTGAAAGAGGTAGGGACAGACTACAATGCCAATGTTGCTTCCTATAAGAATCCAGAACTTCCCTTAGCGTCTTCTTTGGTACCAGAGGTAAGTGCTTTTGTGAAGGGGTTGAAGTAGCGTCTAGAAAAATAGTATAGGTTCAGTAAAAGCAACGTCTCCCGTTTTTGGCCTGTTTTCTGAAAAAAACAGGCCAA
>NZ_LRMM01000088.1 GCF_001647275.1 Rufibacter ruber
TGTTTTTTGAAAAACAGCCCCAAAACAGAGGGGTGTTTGTTTTCCCCTGAACATTATCAGATTTCTAAAAGCGGTAAAGGCGACCTTGGGGCAGGGGATCCCGGCGGGACCGGAGAGTTAATCTAATCTGGAAATGGAAGCTTGTCTATGCACCAGGTTCTCTGTTCTGAATCTTCGCCCGCTGAGTAGTGTAGATCTAGGTTTCATATAGTAAAGAACCGTAACAAGAGGTTGCGTTCTCTCAGTTAATCACCTGGTTGGCGCAACTGCTGCTATGAGCCTCCGGGGCCATATAGAAAACAGCCTGACACTCTACCCTCACAAATCAATAGTGACTCTTGCTCTAAATCAACCATAGCCAAACTGCCTCTAGCAGCTGCTTATGCACCTTTGCTAAAGAAGTTCTGCATCATGCCTAGTTAAGGTGAATGGTGCTGCAAAGGGTAGGAGTTATCGCTGTTTTTTGTCTGTTTTATGAAAAACAGGCCAAAAACGAGTCGGATAATTATTGCTGCTTTTTATGATCTGACTTTTGGTTCTATCTCTGGTTCTTGCTTTTACCGGAGAAAGGTAAAGCCGGTTACTGGGATAGAAAAAGAAGGCTGTCTGCCTAAAAGTTGCATACAGCCACGGTCGTTTAAATGTCTTAATTATATGGGGGAGGGCTGCGCCCCTTGGCTGAACAAAACCATGCAGGCATTTCTGAACCCTCAGGTTAAAAGTGGTGCTTTTACCCGCAGGAACCCAACTCCGGGGTGTACGTAAGAGGGTTAATACTACTTACTATCCTGAAAACTACGTACTCATGGTTAATGTAATCTCAGCGTCTGAGCGGTACCATGCCTCCCACGGCTGGCTGAACTCATATTTTCTCTTTTCGTTTGCCGAGCACTATGACATGAACAATCTGCAGTGGGGGCCGCTCAGGGTCTTCAACGATGACTATATCTCTGCAAAAAGCGGATTTCCTGAGCATGCCCATTCTGAGATGGAGATTGTGACTATTGTGCTGGAGGGCCAAGTCTCTCACACCGACAGCCTCGGGAATAAAACGGTGATCAGTGCCGGCGAAGTGCAGCGCATGACCACCGGTACGGGAGTGAGCCATTCTGAAACGAACCACCAGGACAGCGACCTCCATCTGTACCAGCTGTGGTTTATCCCCAACAAAAAGGGGCTTTCTCCTAGCTATGAACAAAAAGAAGTCAATTTTCTAAAGGAGAAAAACACCTTATTGCCGTTAGTGACGGGGCAGAAGGTGCTGGAAGACATTGTTTACATCAACTCAAATTCAACCATCTATTATGCCAATCTGGAGGAGGAAAAAGAAATAGATTTCAAAACCTCGCCCATCAGGAAAGGCTTTATATATGTGACCAGCGGAGAGATCTTTGTGAACGGGATGCAGGTGCAGAAAAATGACCAGGTGCGTTCCTCAGACATTGATGCCCTCCGGATCAGAGCCACAGCCGACAGTTCATTTATTTTAATTGATTTGCCTGGGGTAGAAGCCAATTATTGATAGCAATTAAGTCCTGTGTGTACGGTTCTACGTGTGCCGCCGTGGGGCTGTGTGAAACATGTTTCCGTTTAATCTAGGCTTGGTTGTGCTGCATTAGGCTTAAAACCGCTGCAGCCTCACTTCCCTCTGGCCCACTGTAAACGTTCCAAAAAATCATATATTCATAATAGCTTTTGCTCCGGCTTGGGCAATCAGTTTTACCTTCTGTTTTCGGCTGTTTTTCCAAAAACAGGACGAAAACGCTTGTTGCCTTTGATTTTCCTCTGCTCAACCTATTGGAACGTGGTTGAGTGGCTACTTTCCCTGGAATTTCCTGTGACCTCTTCGCCAATCCCTCTTTCTAACCAATTTTCATGAACTGCTTTCACCTGCCCATATCAGCAGTTGCTGAAACTGTTGATTGGAAAAGGGGAGCCATTTGAGGGGCTCAATCTATTTTTTTCTTATGTAAAATATAGTGTATTGTTAAAGGTAAAAATTAAAGAATAGTATTATTGTAATATACAGGTGGAGAGGATGTAAATGGCAGAATACGTATTTATTCTTTTTAATTGCTGATAACTTATTAAAAAACAAACGTATAAGAAACCTGTGTTTGTTTTAAAATATTAATAAAGTAAGACTATGAAAAAGAAATGGCTATCCTTGCTGGTCGCTCCTATGTTTGTGACGGCAGTAACATTGGCTTCCTGTGATGACGATGATGATTCAACAGTAAACCCATCAAGCAACACTACTGGTAGCACAGGTAGTACGGGCACAACCGGAACTACCGGAACGACTGGTACGACCGGAACAACCGGTACCACCGGAACAACAGGAACCACTGGTACGACCGGAACAACCGGTACGACCGGAACAACCGGTACTACTGGAACTACCGGAACAACCGGTACTACTGGAACTACCGGAACCACAGGTACCACTGGAACTACCGGAACAACAGGAACCACTGGAACTACCGGAACAACAGGAACCACTGGAACTACCGGAACAACCGGTACTACTGGAACAACCGGTACTACTGGAACAACCGGTACTACGGGTACCACTGGTACGACAGGAACCACTGGTACGACCGGAACTACTGGTACAACAGGAACAACAGGAACAACTGGTACAACTGGAACTACTGGTACGACAGGAACAACAGGAACCACTGGTACAACTGGAACTACCGGAACCACAGGTACCACCGGAACGACCGGTACAACAGGAACTACCGGAACCACTGGTACAACCGGAACCACCGGAACCACTACAGGAGGCACCACCACTGGTGGTTGATTCTAGCCAACGGTTTAAAACAGGAAAGGCAGCTCATACCAGCTGCCTTTCTTTTTGTCCTGTTTTCCCAAAAGTAGCCCGGAAACAGAAGCTTGATTACACCTCTTCCAGGTTTTCCTGGGGTTGTTCTGCCTCAGAGGGCAGGGCAGGGGCTACCGCTGATGTGTTGTGCAGCCACTGGGTTTCCATGGTTTTGCTGGTGCGGGCGCCCAGTTTTTTGAGCAGCTCCACTTTTTTCAGCAGATTCCCGTTGCCCTCACTGAGTTTGTTCATGGCTGCGTGGTATTTCTGCTGGCTTCGGTCCAGGTTTACGCCAATGTCTTTGAGGTCTTCTAAGAAGTTAGCGAATTTGTCATAGAGCTTGCCGCTCTCCTCGGCTATGCGCAGCACGTTGCGTTTCTGGCTTTCCTGTTTCCAGACGCTGGCCACGGTTCTGAGGGTAGCCAGCAGGGTGGAGGTGGTGACAAAGACAATGTTGCGGTCCAGCGCCTCCAGAAACAAATCACGGTCCTGCTGTATGGCCAGGTTGAAGGCCGGTTCAATAGGGATGTACATCAGCACAAAATCTGGGGAGCTGATGCCGTGCAGGTGCTGGTAATTTTTGCGGCTCAAATCAGTGAAGTGCGCGCGCAGGCTTTGCACGTGGCTTTTCAGGTGCAACTGCTGCTGGGCCTCGTCTTCACAGTTGCAATAGGCGTCATAGGCCACCAGACTCACTTTAGAGTCAATGATGAGGTGCTTGTTGTCAGGGAGGTCAATGATCACGTCTGGGCGGTAGATTTTGGCGTCGTCATGCTGCAGCACCTGTTCGCGGCGGTAATGCACATTGCGCTCCAGCCCAGATTTCTCCAGCAGGTTCTCCAGCAGGTACTCGCCCCAGTTGCCCTGGGCTTTCTTTTCGCCGCGCAGGGCTTTGGTGAGGTTGAGCGCGTCCTGGCTCATCTGCTGGTTCAGGCTGGCCATGAAGGTGATCTGCTCTTTGAGCGAGGTGGTGTCTTTGAGTGTCTTCTCATACGTCTGCTCCACCTTGCTCTCAAACTCCTTGATGCGCTCTTTCAACGGGCTCAGCACCTGCTCCAAATTCTCCGCCGAGGCTTTCCGGAAGTGTTCGGCGTTGGTCACCAGTACCTGGTTAGAGACCTGGGTGAACTGCTGCATGAATGTTTCGCGCAGCTGAGACAGCTCGGCCCGCTCGTCTGCCAGTTTCTGCTTGAGGTGGTAAATATCGTTTTCGGCACGGGTGACTTCGGCGTGCAGCTCCAGCACCTTACTTTGCTCGCGGCGTAGCGATTCCTGCAGTTTCTGGGCCTCCTGTACGGCGGCTTCGTGCTGCTTCACCGCAAAGGCTTTGTCCAGTTCATGCTGCTGCATAGTGTTCCGCAGAGCGGAAAGCCGGGACTGAATCAGAAAATACACCAGAATGGCGCCAACCAGAAAAGCGAGAAGCGGGAGCGTAAAATCCATGGGAGCGGAGCTTGTTTAGCCTTGGGAACAGTTAAAGGTACTACAAAAGTGCCGAAGGCTAAAAAAATTCGCAAAGGCAATAGGGTTAGCAAGCCCTTTGGCTGTCTATAAAGAAGTAACAGTAAACAATGACGAATTTAAGCTGTTGTAGAGTGGTTACCTGCCGGGGTTTCCGGTATTAATGAATGTACTTTTCCTTCTTTCCCCTGCCTGAAACGTGCCTGTTCTCAGGCAGGGGAAAGGGAAGCGGGCCATAAAAAAGAAAAATGGTTTTTCTTGGCCCAAAATGCGTTGCCGGCACAACTTTTAACGTTACCTACGTAAGGGGAGTGCAGGAACAAGTTCAGGAAGAATAAGCAGTATGGCCGTGATTTTACGAGCGAATATAGGAATAGGGAGATTTATACGGCGGAAGCTGTGGGAACCGCTTATGGCGCTGGCCAAGCAGGGGTTTACGCCGCACCAGCTGGCCCTGACCATTACGCTGGGCACGGGCTTCGGGATGATCCCGTTCATTGGCCTCACCACTGTGTTGTGTACCTTCTGGGCGCTGCGCCTGCGGCTGAACGTGGCGTTTACCATTGTGCTGGGCTACCTCATGCAGCCGTTCCAGCTGGCGCTTTACGTGCCGTTTGTAGACCTGGGCCAAACCATTTTCCCGGTAACACCCATACAATTCTCCATTGACAAACTCACCTCCATGTTCGCCGCCGACTGGCTGCACGCCCTGCAACAGCTGTGGGTGGCAAATTTGGTAGGCATTCTGGCCTGGTTGCTTTGCTTCGTCCCCTTTGGGCTGGCCGTTTACTTCTCCAGCCGGAAGGTGCTGCACCGCGTGTTGCCGCCACAGTAACACATTTCTGTTTCTGGCCTGTTTTGGCCAAAACAGCCCGAAAACAGCCGGCTCCCCTCTTTTAGAAGAATCCATCTTATTCTGCCGCTACTGTTGTTCCTGCGGTAACTACTACATTTATCTGGGAAGAAAACACCCGGGGGAATCATGCGTACGCTTTAGAGCATGTTTCAATTTATCTCTTGCGCTGCCAACGTGTATCAAAAGTACCTGACTTTGCCATTTTTTCTCACCGTAGTGCTGCTACGCTGTTCAAAAATCGCTTCGTCAGAACCTTTAGGTCCTGGTTTTCGCGGGCAAAAACAAAATTGAAACAAGCTCTTACCTGAAGAATCATATCTAAAGAACGAAAGCATTTGCACATGAGTACCATTCCGGAAGAAAAAGGCCTGGACCATTCCCACCACCTCTTGCAGGAAGGATTCCCGTTTATCCAGAACCGGGTTGAGAAGTTCAACTCCAACATCTTCAAAACCCGCGTCATGCTCCAGAACGTGGTGTGCCTGCACGGCGAAGAAGGAGCCAAAGTCTTCTATGATTTTGACAAGTTCATGCGCTTTGGGGCTATTCCGGGCAGAATCCAGAAATCATTAATGGGCGAAAACGCTATCCAGACAATGGACGGCGACGCCCACCGGCACCGCAAAGCCATGTTCATGTCATTGATGACACCACACAGTCTGCATTCCCTGAACCGGCTGCTGTTGGACCAGTGGCAGGCGTTCAGTCAGAAATGGGAGCAGCTAGAGGAGGTGGTGCTGTTTGAAGAAAGCCAGGAACTACTTTGCCGCGTGGCGTGCGCCTGGACGGGCGTACCCGTGAACGAAAGCGAGGTGCGGTATTGGGCGCAGGATTTCACCGCCATGGTTGATGCGTTCGGGGGGGTGGGCCCCAGGCACTGGCGCGGCAGGCGCGCCCGCAGGAGGACTGAGAAGTGGGTGGAGCAGATCATCAAAGACATCAGGAAAGGGAAGATAACAGTCCCTGACCAATCCCCCGCCCACGTCATTGCCTTCCACCGGGATTTAGAAGACGAGTTGCTGGACCCGCGCATGGCGGCCATTGAGTTGATAAACCTGCTGCGCCCCATGGTGGCCATTGCCTGGTACATCACCTTTGGGGCGGTGGCGCTGCATGAGCACCCCGTAGCCCGCCAAAAAATTGCCGAGGGCGAAGAGAACTACCTGGAGTGGTTTGTGCAGGAAGTGCGCAGGTATTATCCGTTCGGGCCGTTTCTGGGCAACCGCGTGAAAAATGATTTCAGCTGGGGCGGGCATGACTTCCAGAAAGGCACGCTGGTGTTGTTAGACATGTACGGCGCGTTGCATGACCCGCAGATTTGGGAGCACCCAGACCAGTTCTACCCGTACCGGTTCAGAGACTGGAAAGGCAGCGCCTATGATTTTATTCCGCAGGGCGGGGGCGACCATTTTACCGGCCACCGCTGCGCCGGCGAATGGGTGACCATTGAAGCCATGAAAGTGTCAATGCTGTATCTTTCTAAATACCTGGAGTATGACGTGCCGCCGCAGGATCTGTCTTTCAGCCTGCACCGGATGCCCACCTACCCCAAGAGCAAGTTCATCATGCGGCAGGTGAGGGGCAGACAGGTGGCGGAGGAAGATACGGGAATGACCACCCTGTCTAAATGTCCGTTCCATCATGGGTAGGCGTGAGACCGTCCAATTTTAATGGTGATTTTTTTGAATGGTGGTTTTTTCCGTTTTCGCTGTTTTGAGAAAAACAGGCCGAAAACGTTTTAGAGCTGGTTTACATTTTGTTCTGTCTGTGACAACGGGGAGTTAAAGGTGCTTCTAGTGCGTTTTTGAGCGGCATTGCCCCGTAAGGGTGCGAGGCAACCACGCGGCCAGGTTCTTTTGGTGCCCATTTGCTGCCCAGCAGTCAGATTGAAACATGCTCTGAGGGAAAGGGATAATTTACAGGGGACTGATAGAATTTATTTGGAAGTAAACACGTTGTGTGTGCACATTGGTATGCGAAGTATTTTATATTTGTGCCCAGAAACAATGTTGTTTTGCTGTCAATATTCTTGCATAAGTCTTTGTCATTCAACCATAAAAAATAGTTACTATGAAAAGAGCCTCCTTTCTCTTGCTTGCCCTGTTCTCGGTTTCATTCGCGTTTGCTCAGCAGAAAGACATTCCTTCTGCCAAACCGGGGGTAACCTATGGCAAAAAAGTAACCGCCAAAAAAGCGGTTCAACTTCCTGAATTGGCTTCTAAACTGGAAAATGCCCCCGAGTACACCGGCAAGATTGAAGGCACCGTGGTGGAAGTATGCAAGAAAAAAGGCTGCTTCATGAAACTGGCCCGCGCCAACGGCGAACCCGTGATGGTGAAATTCACTGATTACGCGTTCTTCATGCCGCAGGACATTGTAGGTAAAACCGTTGTGGTGGAAGGCAACGCCAAAGTGAAGGAAACGTCTGTGGAGCGTCTGCAGCACTTCGCGCAGGATGCCGGCAAGAGCAAGGAAGAGATCGCCGCCATTACCCAGCCTAAGCGTGATATTGAAATTGTAGCAGACGGGGTGCTGGTAGTGAAATAGAGCTGTTTGCTTTTAGCACAAGGCTCTTCTTTTACCTGAAACGGTAGAAGAAGGGCCTTTCTGTTTTCGGCCTGTTTTGGGAAAAACAGGCCAAAAACGCTTTATAGTAAATTTCCTTTGGTCATTCTGTGCTTACCGAAGGAAGGGAGATGCGTTCATGGGCATTGCTGGGTCTGTTTTTCCCCTGGCTTGGGGTTTACGCCGTGCGATGTTTGCTGTTGCCCTGGTATGGCGGGAAACTCCAGAGCGAAGTTTGCTGCTCTCTTGGCTGAGCTTTTTGATGCTGGGGTTAGTGACTTATTGCTGCTGTTGTGGTGATGCGTAGTTTGCTGTTCCCTTGGCTGGGCTGCTGTGCCGTAGTCTGCTGTTCCCTTGGCGGTGGCACTTGCTGCTGCAGGAATGCGTAGTCTGCTGTTCCCTTGGCTGGTCTGCTGTTGACAGTGCCTCACGAGCTGTGTTGTTTCATCTTCTCCGGTAAGCGCTCACGGCCGCGGGGCCCCGTCCTGGCGGTGAGCACTGCTGTTAAAACTAGGCCCTCCGGCCTTGCCGCTGGAGCGGCACCGTATTAACAGAGGCGCTCACCGCCAGGACTGGTTCAGGTTCCTTTCCTGATCAGCTTCTCTGGTTGTTAATTGGTTTGCAGGTAACTATTGCAGTCCCGCTAGCCTGAGACGAGCCCGTGCTGCGCACATCAGCCAGGGGCAGAATTGTTGATTGTCTGTTGCTGATTGTTTTTCTCTGGTTCAAGTTTCCAACTTGGACCTATAATGGCGGAAGCTTTCAGCTTCCATGAGGCGGCAGCCTCACATTACTTCTGCCCTCTATAACTCCCTCTTCTGCCCTCTATGGCGCGGAAGTTACTTCCGTGCCTTCTAACTCCAGATGATATTCCCGCTTGCGCGAGCCTCCAGACGCGTGCCTACAGCTGACGGGCGGTCTCTGGCTGCCCTCGCGGCGCGGCTGCGAGACCAGGCATTGCTACTTCGTTCGTACTGAATCTCCTAAGGGAAAATGAAAGGACTCAGGACTCAGAACTCAGAACTCACTCCGATACTCCCCCTTTGAAGGGGGCGAAGGGGGATGTTTGCACCAGCAGGTCTACGCATTCCAGATAATTCCCCTCCTCGGAGGGGCAGGGGTGGGTTCAATTTGCCAGTCATCTTAATATCGCCTGCTCAAAAGACCTCGCAGCGTCTTACAGACCTGCGAGCGTCTGTGCCAGTAGCCGTTGCACTACCAATTGAACCGTTTCTCCCCTCATACTGACCTTCTCCCCCAGGGATAAGGAACACCGCTGTTCTGTTTTTGACCTGTTTTCTGGAAAACAAGCCAAAAACAGAATCTACTCAAGCCACCGCTTCACCGCCTGCTCAAAAGACCTCGTAGCGTCCGGAGGACCTGCGAGCGTCTGGGCCAATCACTACCCCCGCGCGCAAATGGTCTTGTACGGGCAAAATTGACAAGTCTCCAAATCATTGGTCTTTCTAATCGGCTCCTCTGGGTTCAGCATATGCAGCACCAGCTCTTTCAACAGCCGTTCAGAAGTACTCATAAAATCTGCCGGAGCACCGGCGGCGTCTACAAAAGGCAATTCTGAGGTTAACACACCCGCGCCGAGGTTCCGGAAGGAGATAATGCCCGCTTCAAAATCATAGTGGCTTTTGGGCAGGTTCAGGACTTTGCTCTCTAGGAGGCTGCCTTTCTGGATTTCCTTGGC
Source organism: Rufibacter ruber (assembly GCF_001647275.1). Lineage (GTDB taxonomy): Bacteria > Bacteroidota > Bacteroidia > Cytophagales > Hymenobacteraceae > Nibribacter > Nibribacter ruber_C. The sequence goes on from NZ_LRMM01000088.1 coordinate 9,412, forward strand.
CAGGATGTAGCGGTAGAGCCAGAGCTGGCGGACTTTATCCAGGTGGCGGTCGTGGAGGAGGGTGGTTTCCAGGTCCTCGGGGTTGACCTTGAGGTTACGGGCTTCTACTTTGCCGGTTTTGTAGTCAATCACGCGCAGGGTGGTGCCGCTCAGGTCAATGCGGTCGGCTTTACCGGCGATGCGGGCGGTGATTTTCTCGCCGGAGGGCAGGCTGACGTCTAAATCGGTGAGCAGGGTTTCTTCCAGTTGCAAGATGTAGAGCGGCAGTTCCTCTGACTCCAGAAGCCCCTGCAGGTAGCGGGTGAGCAGCTGCACCGCTACTTTGTAGAGAATGAGGTTCATGCCTTGCTCTGGCAGGTTGCCCAGGGTGCCGCGCTTGAACTCCTGCTGCACTTTGGTTTCCAGCCCCGCCAGCATGCGCTCCACATCGGACCGCTCTATGGGATTTCCTTCCTCGGCGTAGGGCTTGAAATAGTCCTCCAGCACCTGGTGCACAATGGTCCCGAAAGTGTCGGCGCCGATGGCTTCGTCTATCTCCTCTACTTCTTCCAGCTTGGCGATGCGGCTGAAATAGTATTGCAGGGAGCAGTTCACGAACTGGTTCAGGTGCGAGGGGTACAGGCCGCGGCGGAGCTGTTCCTTCAGCTTGAACAGTACTTCTTCGTCTTTCTGGATGATGATGTCGGGCTCGTATTCCTTCGTGTCCAGCTGTTCTACAACGGCGGTCAGTTCCCTGAATTTGATGTTGGGATTGCGCAGGGCCAGGTCATGCTGCAACTGCAGAATAAACCTGCTCCTTTCGCCGGAGCCGTAGGTGTCTGAGGGCAAAACGTACAGCAGGTTCACCCGCTTGGCGCGTTGCAGCAGGCGGTAGAAATAGTAGGAGGTAATGCTTTCCTGTTCGGCATAGGTAGGCAGCCCGAAGGTGCGCAGCACGTCATACGGAAATAGAGAAGTCTGCTTCTTGGGCTGGGGCAGCACGTTCTCGTTCACGCTCAAGATGATGAGGTTCTCAAAGTCCAGGGCGCGGGTTTCCAGCATCCCCATGACCTGCGTGGGCGAGATGGGCTCACCGCTGAACGGAAGCTTGGTGTTGCCAATCTGCTCGTAGAGGAACTTCTTGAAACTGCGTACCGAAATCTTGTGCTCGCGGCAGTCAAAGAGCGTGTCCAGCCGCTTCACGATGGTGTAGAGGATATAGAGATACTCGGTTTCAATGGGGTTCTCGGTCTCCACGCGGTAAATGCGGCCCAGGGCATCTACCAGTTGGTAAAGCGTGTCAATAAGGTCGGTGCAGTCGTTCCAGGTTCTGAAGAGCGTGATGAACATAGGGTGCTCGCGGCCCAGCTTGATGAGTTCCTCGGCGGTGAGCAAGACGTTGTTGCGGGCCACCATCTCGTCCAGCACGTGCTGGAACAGGTCTAAATCGGCTTCGCGCTCTGCTATGCTGTTAAGATACTGTTCATAGCGCCGCAGGAAAGGGTGCTGCAGCAGTTTGGTGACGGCCAGGTGGTGGTAGCGGTTGATTTTGTAACCCGTATCACTTGGCTGCACCACGCCCGTGAGGTGCACCTCAAAGAGCAGGTCAATGAGGTTGAACAGGGGCGTGCCCTTGAACGACAAGCCCATGGTGACGTTGTAATCGGTGACCTCGTCTGAGATGGAGTGCAGCACGGGCAGGAGCAGGGTCTCATCGGGCAGAATGATAGCGATTTCGGCGGAGGGGTCCTGCTGGCGGATTTCCCGCAGGAGCTGCCCCGCAATCTTGCCCTGCATGCTGGCGTTGGCCACCCCAATGGCGTTTATCTCTTTGGTATCTGAGAGCAGGAGGTTCTGTTGCCAGTTCCATTGGGGCAGCGGCCATTTGGCTTTGTAGCGCTTCAGGAAATGCCCCGCCCGCTTATCGGCCTCGGGGGCCATGTAGTAGTCATCTGAGTCGAAGAAGACTTCGGCTTTGCCGGCCTCCAGCAGGGTCTGGATGATTTTCTGCTCGGCGCGGCTCAGGGCGTTCAGCCCGACGAACAGGTAGCGGTAAGGGCCCTGCTCGCTTTGCGCGATGTCTTTGATACGGTTGGCCACCATTCTGAAAGCCATGCCCGTATAGGCTTGCTTGTTTTGCTGCAGGTGCGCCTGCAGGGCGTGGTAGGTCTGCTCCAGGTTGGCCCAGAGCTGGAAATACTGCTTCACGTTGGGGGTGGGGGCGCTGCTGCCGGGTTTGCCCGGGTCCCACCGCTCCAGGGCCTTGGCCTCGCTCACGTACTCAAATACCTTGTGCGCATCTACCAGTTCCATGTCCAGGCGGGAGAAATCTTCCAGCAGGGTGGCGCTCCAGCCCACAAACTGGTCGAAGTCCAGCTTGGGGTCTACCCGCAGCAGGAGGTCATAAAGGTCTAGCTGCAGGTGCAGCGGTTCCAGCACCTCTACGTTGGCCATGTTGCAGACAAAGTCTTCCATGGAGTAAATCTGCGGCGACCAGATACCCGTGGGCGCGGCCTGCGCCAGGGCATTCTTGAAATACAGCGTGGCCCGACGGGTGGGCAGCACAATGCACAGGTCGCTGAGGCGGTCTGCGTAGGTTTGGTAAATATGCTCGGCGGTCTGCCGCAGGAACGAGTACATGTGGGTGTAGTATCTTATGGTCTGGCGCGGACAGTAAAGATACTACGTTTTTGGGCTAGTTTTTGGAAAAGAGGGTGAAACAAAAAATAATTAGCGATTGAAGTATTATAAATTTTAGACCAAATATTGTTGTTTTTATCAAATTTTTTTAAATTAATTTAGTTATTATACCTTTTAAGTTTATTTTTTTGGTATTTAAAAATTGTAGTGAGTTTAAATTTCACCTGGCTTATAAATAGAATCATATACTGAATCTAAATATAAACTAAAATTATAAGAAGGAAGACTGTTGAAATCAAAATCTTTAATTGCTTTATTAATTATTCTTTCACGAAAAGGAATATGAATTGTTTTTGCTGTCCCATTATTAATTCTTTCTATTAGGGAGCTAGGAAGTAACGCTTTAAGATTTGTAGGGCAAGAATCTGTAATTCTGACTTTATAATTTACGTAAACAACTATAACTGGTAATTTACACTTATCTATAGCATATTCAATCTCATATGGGACGAAATCATTATCAAGTCTAGTTGTATTTCCAACAAGAAGTAAAAATCTTTTGCTATTATCCAATCTTGAACGCAAAGTTCTTTTAATTGTCTCCTCTTGACTTTCTCCTCTTAGTTGGGGCCCTTTTTCATGAGGATTGATGAACTTAAAAGTTCTGTCTTTCATTGAATTCCAGCCTTTTAATAGATTGTAGAATCTAATATCTGATTTTGTAAAGTCAGTATTTCCGTCAGCTGCAAATGCGACGTATGTTCCAATTCTGTAGGCCATAATTATATAATTGATTTAGTTTGAGGTAATGATTTGCCAAGAATTAGGGTTAGGAAAATAAAACTAACAATTAATTGCGTAACTGTTATTACAGCGCCATTTTGTGTAATTGGTTTGACATATTCATAATTTGCTGTAAGTGAGTTAGCAAAACTGAACCAAATAGCTTTTGTGTTAAGGGGGATTTTATCACTCCACTCAAAATTCTTTATGTAAGGAAATCTAAAAAGATATGCAAAACATAAATTTGAAAAACCAATTGATAGCATCAAAGTTATAAAGCGTCTACGAACCCTGTCAATATCAAAATCTTCAGTATTCATTGAATCTTTGCTCCATACATGATAATAGAAATATGTATAAAGGTTAGAATAAATTAAATACCATACTATTATAGTTAAATAAATAGAAGTCCAACCATTAATCATAGCAAGTATTAATAATAGCCACTTTAATATGATAAATGTATCAACAGCTAATCTTGATGCAGTAATTCTACTTTGTAAATCATTAGGATTTGCAAAATATTTAATAGAAATATACTTAAAGAACTCAACAAGTGATAAATAGTTGAGACCTTCTAATAGAACTTTAAAGACCGTAAAAATCACTCCGTTTTTCATGTAATTTATTGAGCAGAAGGCAGAAGTAAAGTTTTGTTAAATGAGCCTAGATGAAATGTATTTTAAAAAGCTAATTTTAAAGTTAAATTATGTTGTTTGCATCGACTGATACTCCAACAGCTTTTAATTCTTTAACTAAATTGAATTGCCATTTACCAGTTTTATCGTATGGCACAAAAAGGACACCGCTATAATCAGACGGAATTTCAAAATCTTCAACTGCTTCATGTAATGCCAGAACTCTATCTCTTCCCAATTTTCCAATAAAATAACCAAGTTCAAATATTACATTTTGCCTTGCTCGATATCTTAGATTCTCAGGATTTTCATTTCTAGCATATGCAATATCATCTGCAGATAGAATCGCTATGGCAAATGAGACATCTGAGTTTTCTGTAAATTTTTCAATTATTGTTCTGCCTTTACTTGGTTGTTCATGCAGTATTATTGGGTCTAATTTTAATTTTTCTAATGTTCTAGCTACTGCTAATTTTATTTCTTCATTATGACCATGTACTATAAATATAGTCTTAGAATCATTTTTAATAGAGCTATCTGTTGCTTTAGGCTGATTTATGACACTTTCTAGTTGCAAATCTTCTGCGATCACACTTAATAGATTTAACAGTTCCCTTTTGCCATTATTAAAAGCTCTTTCGAACGTACTGTTGGGTGTGCTTGTTGAAAAAATTTGGGGTGAAAATCTTATTTTTTTTAATGCTGATATATAGTGGGTGTCATTGCCAAATATTTTTCTAAAAAGCATTTCAGACCGCTTTATAACTCTGTCTCTTTCACCATTATGATAGGAAATTTCCTCAGCCTGATTTATTAAATCATTTATTAATCCAATGTTAGATTCCATTCATCTTTTTATTAATTGTTGTAAAGTATTGAAAGTACACAAACTTTTATTATGTCCATGCTCTCAATTGATTAAATTACTTTTTGAATTAGAATACAGTATTTATAAATATGTTCAGGGCAAATTACAAAACAGAATGCAAAAAATAAAATTATTCTCACATATATAAAAGCTTGGTCTAATTACCCCTCCAACCCCTTACCACCCTGCAAGGATTCCCCGCCGCGAACACATCTGAGGGAATGTCTTTGGTGACCACGCTGCCTGCGCCAATCACGGTTCGGTCCCCGATGGTCACGCCGGGGCAGATGATGGCGCCACCGCCAATCCAGACGTCTTCGCCAATGGTGATGGGTTTGGCAAACTCCAGTCCGCTGGCCCGTTCCTGGTGGTGCATGGGGTGGCGGTGTAGTTTGCACGTTGGGGCCAAAGAGGGTGCGGCTGCCCACGGTCACGGGCATCACGTCCAGCACCACGCAGTTAAAGTGGATGAACACCTTTTCGCCCAGCGTGAGGTTGTAGCCATAGTCGCAGTAGAAGGGTGGCTGAATCCAGAGGCAGTCGGCGGCGTGGGGGAGGAGCTGCCGCAGAAGGCGCTAGCATTCTTCGGGTTGGTCTTCGCGGCTTTCGTTCAAGGCCTTGAGCAGGAGGCGCGCCTGCGTCCGTTCCTCGGTCAGCTGCGGGTCCAGAGCGTTGTAGAGCTCGCCCGAGAGCATTTTCTCTTTTTCTGTTTTCATAGGGGAGGTGTTTGTCTGGGAAAAGCGGCGTGCTTTCCTTCCCCTAAAGATCTTCCGTTTTCGGCCTGTTTTTAGAAAAAGAGGCTAAAAACAGCAGTGGGAAATGATTTTGGGAGCGGAAGGGAAAGCGCTACTTGTCCGCTGTTCTAGTTCGCCCACAAGGTCCTTTTCAGGATGACAGTGGGGGGTAAGGAAATTTTATTTTTATGCAGATGCACCTATCGTTCTGTAACTGAATAGATTTTCCTAAACAGTTAAGGTTTTGTTCCAATCTCTGGCGCAAGCGTCCGCTTGTGTCCACGTTTTAGGGCTATTTTTCCAAAAACAGGTCAAAAACAGGAATGCGTGCGGACACAAGCGGACGCTTGCGCCAATGTGTGTTAATTCTTACGCAGATTTAGTTTGCCCAATTCTCAATTTTTAAACCAGTCACTCTATTGAACTCTTTCTCGTTGTTAGTCACTAGCGTGGCATTTAGGCTAACGGCATGTGCGGCAATCAGGGTGTCCAGCGGCCCTATGGGTATACCTGCTTTTTCAAGGTTCGCCCTTATTTTACCGTATTCAACGGTAGCATTATAGTTGAAATCTTTGATGTCAAGCGGCACAAGAAATTGATTCAACGCCTCAAGGTTTCTGTCTGGGTTGCTGCTCTTTCTTATCCCAAACTCCAGTTCAGCCAGGGTGATAGCTGAATTCCTACGCTTCCGAGAGGTAACTCCTTGAACCTTTCCAGTACAATCTCTGGCCTTTTCTTTATGATGTAGATGCAGATGTTTGTGTCCCGAAGATACTCCATCAGTCAAATGCCTCCCTTTTCTGTTCTGTCGGCTGACTTCTATCTTCCATAAAGTCAGGGGTGAACTTCTCTAAACTTTCAAAAAGATTCTGCCAGGGGTTGTGGTAGGGGATAAGGTAAAGAGCATTCCCTAGCCTTTTGACATAAACTTTATCATCATTTATTTTGTGGCTTTCAGGAATACGTATTGCCTGTGAACCAGCTTCGTTCTGAATATTGATTGTTTCAAAGGCCATGGCACTGATTTTTGGTTTGTTCTTAAAACTAACGATTTCTTATGAATATTCCTTTTTCCCTATAAGCGCAGTTGGTCTGTTTTCAGGAAAAGCTTCCGCAAATAAAGGTTTGCGGAAACGTTATAATTGATTCCTATTTGCTTTACTATTAAACAAGGAAGCTGTTTAGAGTTTTTGTAACTGCCAGGCAAAGGCTACCGGATAAGTTTTTTCATATGCCAGTGGTTTCTGTTTTTCGCTGTTTCTGTTAAAACAAACCCGAAACCAAGAATAAAATA
>NZ_LRMM01000089.1 GCF_001647275.1 Rufibacter ruber
CTTATCGCTTCCATTGAGTTAGGGCTTGGTGAGAAATGTTGTCGCAAACACTTTTACCTCCCTAATTCTTTGGAAGTTATTAAACTCTAAACAGCTTCTAAATTTATACCGGACACATAATATATGTTGGGTATTTTATTTGCCTACTTATATTGAACCTACATTTTCAGAGAAAATTCTTACAGAAGTAGAAACTACTCATCAAGTGAATAGAGAGATTCACGGTGATTTTGTAGCGGATTGTATACTACAGAGAAAGGTAGTGGTTGGTCTTGCATTTCCAGATGTTCTAGCTATTTTAGGGAGCTCTAATGATATTATTCTGAGGAATGTAAATGAAAGCTTAGAAATAGCGATTGCTATATATGATGATTACTATGTGTTGTTTGAGAATGGAATAGCTGTGTTTGTGAAAGAAATTTAATTTTTAGGTAATTCTAATAGTATGATCTTGTAAGAGGTTCATAATTAGATATCCTCAAATAAATTCCGTAGTGAAATAAACATTACTACCCAATCATACACACACAAACTATGGAATACAGAAGATTAGGGGGATCAGGGCTGGAGGTGCCGGTGCTGAGCTTCGGGACGGCTACCTTTGGCGGCGGCAATGAGTTCTTCAAAGCGTGGGGCAGCACGCAGGTAGACGAGGCCACCCGCCTGGTCAACCTCTGCCTGGACGCGGGCGTCAACTTCTTTGACACCGCCAACACCTACTCCCAGGGCCTGGCCGAAGAAATCTTAGGCAAGGCCATTGCCGGCAAACGCCACCAGATGATTCTCTCCACCAAAGGCACCTTCCCCTTCGGCCAAGGGCCGAATAACCAAGGCTCCTCCCGGTTTCACCTGCTGCAGCAGGTAGAGGGCAGTCTAAAACGCCTGGGCACCGATTATATTGATATCTACCACATGCACGGCTTTGACGGCAACACGCCCGTAGAGGAAACGCTGCGCACCCTGGATGACCTCATTCAGAGCGGGAAGGTGCGCTACATAGCGGCGTCTAACTTCTCAGGCTGGCACCTCATGAAGTCGCTGTCGGTTTCTGAGCGCTACGGCTGGAACAAATACGTGGGGCACCAGGTGTACTACTCCCTCGCCAACCGCGAATACGAGTGGGAACTCATGCCGCTGGGGCTGGACCAGAACGTAGGGGCCATCATCTGGTCGCCGCTGGCCGCCGGAAGGCTGGGCGGAAAGTACCGCCGCAACCAGCCCCTGCCCGCAGACAGCCGCGTGGCGCAAGGCGGCAGCCCCGTGCCCGAAGCCGTGGTGAACGAAGAAGTTTTCTACAACACCCTGGACGCCTTAGACCAAGTGGCCGAAGAAGCCGGGAAAACCGTGGCGCAGGTGGCCCTGAACTGGCTCCTGCAGCGGCCAACGGTCTCCAGCATCATCTTCGGGGCCCGGAACGAGGAGCAGCTCAGGCAGAACCTGGGGGCCGTGGGCTGGAACCTGACCCTGGAACAGGTGAAGAAGCTGGACCAAGCCAGCGAAGTACCGCCCATTTACCCCTACTGGCACCAGCGCCAGAACCTCAAACTGAACCCCATCCCAGATTTTTACAAGGAGCGGTAGCCGCTGAAATTAGGCACCGGTTGCAACGCTTTTTTTAACGTGTAGCTTCCTCCTTTTAAGTACTTCCTTCTTTTGTCATTCTGGGAGAATCTTAGGAACAGGCGGCAAACGGGAAATAGCTTTAGCCATTCTAGTCCGCCCACTGTTCCCTAAGATTCTTCCAGAATGCCCATAGGGGAGCAGGCTATTTATGACCAGCCGGTGTTTCATGTTCCTGTTTCTGGCCTGTTTTTCAGAAAACAGGCCAGAAACAGGAAAGCGCTTTTCGCCAGAAGTCAGTTTTTCTGGTGTTCGCTTGGAAATGGGTATCTTTAAGCAACTATTTTCCTGGCTATGTCTGTTCCCACGCTTCCCCTTCCGCAAAAAATCAAAGCGTACGCTGCCTCTTTCCTGCTGGTGCTCCTCATTTACGTGGTGATTGACCTGTACGTGCCCCTCAAGCACCTTTTTGTGGGCGAGCCCCTATCTTTTCAGGAGGCGTTCACCTACATCAACCTCCAGAGCAAGTGGCCTATCATTCTTATCATAGGCCTGCTAATGGGCCGCAACAGTGTGCGTAAAAAAGAAAGAGCGCTGCAAGGCGCTGTGTCCCAAACGCCTGTACCGCCCACTTCTGTTCAATAACCCTTTTCCGTTTTTGGTCTGTTTTGCGTAAAACAGGCCAAAAACACACCTCCGCACTATGAGCAACTCCCTTCTACACTACACTGTTTCGGGCGCTGGCCCGGCCCTTGTCTTTTTGCACGGCTTCTGCGAGAGCCAAGAGGTCTGGACTGATTTTGTCACGCCGCTGGCAAACCAATTTAGAATTATCACCCTAGACCTGCCCGGCCACGGCCGAAGCCCAATTCCAGATGATTTTACAATGGAGGCGCAGGCCCGGCAGGTGCACCAGACGCTGCAGGCGCTTCACGTGGAAAAATGCCTGCTGGTGGGCCACTCCATGGGCGGTTATGTGTCACTGGCTTTCGCCGAAAAATACCCGGAGCTGCTGCGCGGGCTCTGCCTGTTCCATTCCAGCGCCTTGCCAGACACGCCAGAGAAAAGGGAAAACCGGGACAAGACCGCTGACTTCGTGCGGAAGCACGGCGTAGACAAGTTCATGGATTCTTTTGTGGCCCCGCTCTTCGCGGCCGGCAACCGGGAGGCCAACCAGGCGGCCATTGAGAAAATGCAAGCCATTGGCAAAGCCACCCCGCCAGAATCAATTGTGGGCTGCCTGCAAGCCATGCGCGACCGGGCAGACCGCACCGAAGTGCTGAAAAACGCTGCGTACCCGGTGCTGTTCCTGGCGGGCAAAGAAGATCTGGCGGTGCCGCTGGAAGCCACCTTGCAGCAGTGCCACCTGCCGGAGAACTGCATGACGTATTTTCTGGGTCAGGTGGGCCACATGGGCATGTTTGAGAGAACCGCACCCACCCGGCAGGCCCTGCTCAAATTTGCCGAGCTGCTGCCGTCCTGACCCCAACGCCTCTGGGGTAACCCCAAGGCCAAGCCTCTAGAACCACGTTCTGTTTTGGGCCTGTTTTCTTAAAAACGGCCCCAAAACAGAACGTGGTTTTTCATTTAGGGCCCCTCTGCCTTCGTATATTAGGAAGAAGCTATACATTCTGTTTTAGATATAGCATTTTTACTATTTTTTAACTAGTATTAGCCTCATTTTCAGTTATAAGCCCCAACCTCTTGTCTTTTGATCCGGAGAAATGAACAACGCGTACTTTCATCTGCTCTTGAACCATGCGCCTGTCTACACCGTGCTGTTTGGTATTGTCTTGTTGTTGTATGGGTTGTTGGCCCGCAACATTAGCCTGGTAAAAGCGGGGCTGACCAGCGTGCTGGTGGCTACGCTGCTAACCATGCCGGCCTATTTTACGGGCGAGGGCGCCGAGGAAGTGGTGGAGCACCTGCCCGGCATTCACCATGCTGACATTGAGGCCCATGAGCAAATGGCCGAATGGGCGCTGTGGGCCATGGGCACCGCCGGCACGGCCGCGCTGCTGGGCCTGCTCACCACGTCTAGCCGCCCGGCCCGGGCGCGTAAGCCCAAGGTGTGGGCCGTGGTTACGCTGGTAGTTAGTATTGGCGCGTTTGCCCTTTTAGTCTGGACCGGGCTTACCGGGGGCGCAATCAGGCACTCTGAGCTGAAGGAGGTAGCGCCGCCGGTGCCGCAGCCGCCAGCAGGCAACCCATGATTTAGCCGTACGCTTCGCAATTGCCAGAGCCTGTTTTGGGGCTGTTTTCAGAAAAACGGCCCCAAAACAGGTTTCTTTTTCAGGTAGATTTCTTTCAGGCCTTGCCTGGCAACCGTTCTGCGGGGCGGGGTGCTGTATTTTATTAACTCCTGAATTTCCTCTAACTTCAGGCTTCGCCCGAAGGGCAACCCAACCTACACATTTTATGCTACGCAAACCACTCTACCCGCTGGCGCTGCTGGGGCTGTTGAGCTTTTCACCTGCCTTCGCCCAGAAGAACAAAGACAAACAACCCGCTTTCACCCCGGCCAAAGAACGCCTGGAAGGCTACCAGCAGCGGCTCCAGCTGCAACGAAACTCCCTGGTGAGCAACCTGCCGTTCCGGAACGTGGGGCCCACCGTCATGAGCGGCCGCGTGGTAGATGTAGACGTGAACCCCGCAGACCCCACCAATTTTTATGTGGCCTACGCCTCCGGCGGATTGTGGCACACCACCAATAACGGCCTCTCGTTTGAACCGCTCTTCCAGAATGAGACGGTAATTACCATTGGGGATATTTATGTGGACTGGAAGACCAACACCATTTGGCTGGGCACCGGTGAAAGCAACTCCAGCCGGTCCTCTTACTCGGGCGTAGGCATTTACCGCAGTACAGACGGCGGCAGGACATGGCAGCACAAAGGGCTTCCTGAGAGTCATCATATTGGCCGCATCATTCAACACCCTTCAGATCCTAACACCGCGTGGGTCTCGGTGCTGGGGCATCTGTACTCTCCTAACCAGGAACGCGGCGTGTACAAGACCACAGACGGCGGCAACATCTGGAAGCATGTTCTAAAGGGTGCCAATGCGAACACGGGCGCGGTAGACCTGGTGGTAGACCCAACCAATCCCAGTACCCTGTATGCCAGCCTTTGGGAGCGCGAGCGCCGGGCCTGGAACTTTGTGGAAAGCGGTCCTGGCAGCGGGATTTTCAAGAGCACTGACGGCGGCGAAACCTGGCAGCGGCTGAACACCGGTTTCCCGCAAGGGGAAGGCGTGGGTCGGATTGGCCTGAGTGTTTTTCCGCAGAACCCCAAAATTATTTACGCCAGCGTTGACAACCAGGAGCTACGCAAAGACGTGAAGCCCGCGGTGGCGGCCACTCCCAACAAGCTGCGCAAAGAGCAGTTCAAAGACTTTTCTAAAGAAGATTTCCTGAAGCTGGATAATGCGGCGGTGAATACTTTCTTAGACGAAAATAATTTTCCGCGCCAGTACACGGCCAAAGCGGTGAAGGAGATGGTGCGCACTGAGAAAATCAGACCGGTGGCGTTGTCAGATTTTCTGGTAGACGCTAATTCCATGATGATAGAGACGCCGGTGACGGGCGCGCAGGTGTACCGCTCTGAAGACGGCGGCCAAACCTGGAAGAAGACGCATGATGGCTACATAGATGACCTATACTACACGTATGGCTATTATTTTGGCGTGATCAGGGTGTCGCCGCTGAACCCGGACCATGTGTATCTGCTGGGGGTGCCGTTGATCAAATCTGAAGACGGGGGCAAAACCTGGAAAGAGATTGCCGGCGACAATGTGCACTCAGACCACCAGGATCTGTGGGTGAGCCCTACGCGGCCCGGTCACCTGGTGAACGGCAATGACGGTGGCATCAACATCACCTATGATGACGGCAAAACCTGGTTTAAGGCCAATTCTCCGGCGGTAGGGCAGTTTTACTCGGTAGCCATTGACATGGCCACGCCTTATAATGTGTACGGCGGCCTGCAGGACAACGGCGTCTGGGGCGGCCCCAGCACCTACCAGGCCAGCTCGGCGTGGACTGACAACGGACGGTATCCGTACCAGCGTCTGGGCGGCGGCGACGGCATGATGGTGCAGGTTGATTTCAGGGACAACAACACGGTGTATACCGGTTCCCAGTACGGCGCTTACTTTAGATTGAACAAAGCCACCGGCCAGCGCACCTACATTCAGCCCAAGCATGAATTGGGGGAGCGGCCGCTGCGGTTCAACTGGGAAAGCCCTATCCTGCTGTCACGGCACAACCAGGACGTACTGTATTTTGGGTCGAATAAATTCCACCGCTCCCTGAACAAAGGCGAAAACATGGAAGCCCTGTCTGGTGACCTCACCAAAGGCGGCAGGAAAGGTGATGTAGGGTACGGCACCCTGACCAGCATTGAAGAGTCGCCTAAGAAGTTCGGGCTGCTGTACACGGGCTCAGATGACGGCCTGATCCATGTGAGCCGGGACGGCGGCTACAGCTGGACCAAAGTGTCTGACAAACTTCCAGAGAATCTCTGGATCAGTAGTCTTTCGGCCTCAGCCGAAAATGAAGGCACCGTCTACGCCACCCTAAACGGCTACCGCTGGGATGATTTCACGCCGTACCTGTACGTGAGCCAAGACTACGGCAAAACCTGGAAGCGCCTGGGAACCGACCTGCCCAAAGAGCCGCTGAACGTGGTGAAGGAAGACCCAAAGAACCCGAATATTCTGTACGTGGGTTCTGACAACGGCCTGTATGTGTCCCTGGATAAGGGCAAAACATTCCAGGCCATGGGCGGAGATGAGCTGCCGTCGGTGGCGGTACATGATCTGGTGGTGCACCCGCGCGAGAATGACTTGGTGGTGGGCACGCACGGCCGCTCGCTCTACATTGCCAATGTGGCGCATCTGCAGCAGCTTACCGCAGACGTCTTGGGCAAAGCGGTGCATGCCTTTCCGCTGCAGGCGCCGCAATATTCAGAGCGCTGGGGGCAGAAGTGGGGCACCTGGGATAACACCTTCGCGCCTAGCCTCTCCATTCCGTATTACGTAAATGCGGCCGGGGTGACTACCCTCAGAATCAAAACCGACAAGGGGCAGGTGCTGAAGGAGATCAAAGACCAGAGCGAGCGGGGCCTGAACTATGCCAGCTATGACCTTACCCTTGATTCCTCAGCGGCGGGTGCCTATGAGAAAGCCCTGAACGAGGGCCGCAAAGCCGGAGAGCCCGTGAAAATGGCAACCTCAGCCGATCAGAGATTCTACCTTCGCCCGGGCAAGTATGTGGTGGAGCTGGAGAGCAACGGCAAAACCACTACGCAGGAGTTTACCTTGAAAGCGCCTGAACGCAGAGGGCGGGAATAGCAGGAATTTCTGTTTTGGGGCTGTTTTTCCAAAAACAGGCCAAAAACAGGAGGAGGGAGAGGAAGAGTGCCGAATGGCAAAACTAGTGAAGCCCTGGTTTTCTGCTACTGCCGTTCGCCCGCAAGATGCTTGCAGGATGGACCATAAAGGGGATATAAACCGTGTTTCTACCTGAAAGTAGTTGGTGCTTTGATGCTTAGCCTGCCCAAAGTAAAACAGAAAGCCCCGCCAGCAACTACTGGCGGGGCTTTCTGTTTTGGGGCTGTTTTCAGAAAAACAGGCCGGAAACGGGAGCTATTCTTCTGCCTCTTCGTCTTCTTCTGGAGAATCTGGGGTGTTTCCCAGCTCGGTGCCGTCCCCGAAGTGCTCGTTCACCAGGGCCAGGGCGTCTGCCTGGGTGAGGGGTTTGGAGAGGTGGCCGTCTACATCTGGGAACTCCTTGAGTTTGTGCAGGTCGTAGAAGCTGGCAGAAGAGGAGAGGGCGAAGAGCTTTTTGGCTTTCTTGCCTTCGGGCAGGTGCTGGTACTGGTCCAGGAAGTCAAACCCATCCATCACTGACATTTTAATGTCCACCAGAATAAGGTCTAGCGGAAGGCTGGAGTTGGCATGCTCTGCACTGGCCAGGTAGTCCAGGGCGGCCTGGCCGTCTGTGACCACATCTATGTGCTGGGCTATTTCGGCTTTATTGAGAACGCGCTTGTTCATGTAATTGGTGATCTCGTCATCATCAATGAGCAAAATGCGGCTAAGTTTTTCCATAGTACTGGGTTGTTGGCTTAAACGGTAGGGGCTTTGTATGCTGTTCGCTCCAGGTCAAAAGCACCGCATAAATATACACGCTAAAATGGCCTGTTTCTACACCAAGGCTCCCTCTATACGCAAATTAGTGGTCTGGAGCTGCAAATTTTGCCTGGTCTGTTCGTATGCCCCAGAGAAAACGGGGAGCGGCCCTGCCTTCCGCGAGAGCGGCAACAGGCGTAGGGGAAGAAATGTGCTGGAAATAGCCTGAAATATGCGTACCTACAGGGGCTGCACATGGTTTAACCCGGGAAATAAAGTAACTTCCTGACGCAAAATGGTACGCCTTGCCGGCGGAGATGAGATACATGAAGAAGATAGCAATGAGATTGGGTAAGTTTTGGATTGGGGCAGCCGCCGTAGGCTGTATGGCGCTCACGCAGGGCTGTAGTTCTGAAGGCGCGCCTAAAGAGGCCCGTACTGCTGTAACGGCCACCGCCGTGGCAGACTCTGGGGCGGTTCAGAAGAAAGACAGCGTAGCGGCCGTGAAAGACTCAGTGGCGGCCAAACCCGCCGCAGACAGTGCCGCCGCCGCCAAAGAGACGGCTTTTGTGGTGAAAGACGAAGCGGCTTCTAAGCCCGGCGCCATTCTGCCCCACAAACGTATTGTGGCGTATTATGGCAACCCATTATCAAAACGTATGGGGATTTTGGGCGAACTGCCTCCGGCGCAGATGCTGGCCAAACTGGACGAGGAGGTAAAGGCTTGGAACACAGCTGACCCTGCCACGCCCGTACAACCTGCCCTGCATGTAATTGTGGTGACCGCCCAAGGCAAGCCCGGCAGCGGCGGCAAGTACCGCCTGCGCATGAGTGACCACGTGGCAGACTCTGTGATCTCCTGGGCCAAGCAACGAGATGCCATTGTGTTTCTGGATATTCAGATTGGGCAGAGTACCCTGGAGGAGGAGATACCCAGGCTGGAGAAATGGCTCAAACTGCCGCAGGTGCATTTAGGCATAGACCCTGAGTTTGCCATGAAGAACGGAGCCGTGCCCGGCAGGAGAGTGGGCACCCTTGATGCCAAAGAAATTAACTACGCCACCGGTTTCCTGAATGACCTGGCCCAGCGCTATAATATACCGCCCAAAATACTGGTGGTGCACCGGTTTACCCAGCGCATGGTCACCAACTACAAGCAGATAGAGCTGAGGCCCAACGTGCAGATTGTCATTCACATGGATGGCTGGGGGGATAGGGTTCTCAAAAAGAGCACCTATAACTCATATATCAAGCGGGAGCCGGTTCAATACACCGGGTTCAAGCTCTTCTACTATAATGATACTAAGAAGAAGGGCTGGAAGCTTTACAGTCCCGAAGGAATTCTAGCCTTGAACCCGAAGCCGTTGTATATTCAGTATCAGTAGGTAAGATATAAGCGGTTGAAGTACATGAAGCCCATGCCCGGAAAAGGAACTCCCTTTTCTGGCATGGGCTTTCTTTTTGTAGGAATAGGGCGTCTTCTTTTCTTGATTAGTATCAGAATAGTATGACTCTTCAACTATACTTTAAAACTAATTTAACATCTTCTCTGGTTCGGGGGCTTAACAGATACCAAAAATGAATTAAAAATTAAAAATTGTTATTAAGTTGTTGATCATTACATAAATAACCAATACATTTCCCAAGTCAGTTCATACTAACGTCTACCAGAAAAGAAGTAGGGAAGAAAGTAGCCCAGGAAGTGCAAAAGCATGGTAGTAGAACTGGTTAATTATAAGTGAACACAAGCATACCCATCCCGTCTTTTTACGGATACATTACGCGTTTTCAACTTTCCCCCATAATTAACCTATTCGTTCATGAAAAAACACGTACTTCCCCCCAAAGTCCGGTTGGCACTATTGGCATGTCTGCTCTTATGGGTGCAGCCGCTGTTTGCCCAATACACCTGGACACAGCCTGAACATTTAAATGCCGGGCTTCCTCCCTCTATTAAGGTTTTCTATTCTGAAACCCCTGCCGCCCCAGGCGTGACACCGCTCAAGATGTACTATGCACTAGTAGACCTCAATGACCCCAACATGGAGTTCAAAGCGGTATATGGCGGAGGCACGGGTGTAAGTTCGGCTAAAACCCCAGATGGGTGGGCCGCCTTGGAGAAAGACCCGGTGTATGCGGTAATCAACGGCGGTTTCTTCAACACCACCACGTATGAAGCCATGGGTACAGCCGTTCAGGACGGCAAAATACTGGCAATCAACGCCAAATCCAGCGGAGGTAATTATCCTACCCGGAGTGCCTTTGGGGTATTGCCGGGTAACATAGCAGACATTGCCTGGATTTACCATGTGGGTGCCGCCAATACAATGTACCAGTACCCTAACCCTAACCCGGTTGATCAACTCACTGTGCGGCCAACCGCTACCTCCCCTGCGGGAGCAGCCTTGTGGCCGGCCACTACCGCCATTGGCGCAGGGCCCGTATTGGTGCATAACGGCGTAAAGCGAATGACCAAAGACGAAGAGCTCATGTGGGCCAGCGGTGACAACCGGGAACCCCGTACCGCTATTGGGCGCACTGCTGATAACAAAGTAATCTTAATGGTAGTGGAAGGTAGGAACGACGGCATTAGTGCCGGACTGAGCCTTCCGCAGATGGCAGATGTGCTGGTAAGCATTGGGGCCCAGGAGGCGATGAACTTAGACGGCGGAGGGTCTTCTGCCATGTCTGTTAACGGAAAATGGACTATACGCCCCTCAGATGCCGGTTTACAGCGGCCCGTACCCACTGCCTTAATCCTGAAACGCCGCACGCACGTGTATGACACAGACAATCCTGCGCTCTACGCAGAACGGGGTAATGCCTGGACTGAGTCATCTAATACCGGGTTCTACGGGACCTCTAAGGCCAGGGTGATGGCTACTGGCAATGGCACAAACTACGCCACCTATAAACTGAGAGGGATTTCAGCAGGCCGCTATCAGGTAAGCGCCTGGTGGGTGTCCGCCAGTAACCGTAGTACCAACACACCTTACATCATCTACAGAAATAGCACTACTGCCCCAGACACGGTGCGTGTAAACCAAACCGTGAATGGAAGCAAGTTTAACGTTTTGGGCACCTTTGATTTAGGGCCAGATGACTCCATTGTCATCAGCAACCAGGCGTCAGGGCAGTTTGTAACGGCAGACGCTCTCTCCCTGGTGAAGGTGGAGGAAAGTTTTCCCGCAATTGCTTTCTCCAATGCTGTAGAGTTAGAAGAAGTAGTACAAGACCGCACCAGTTCGTTTGATGTTCTCCTTACCAGCCCTAACTCTGGCTTTACAGTACAGAAACTGCGCATTTTCAAAAAGATTGGTGAAAATCAGGAACAGCAGGTAGGCAATGATATTCAGCTGAACGGCAGTTACAGCCATACCTATAACTTTAGCTACCAGGCTTCTGACCCGCTGGGACCGGTGTATTTCCGGTTTGAATTAGAGGATAGCTTTGGGCGTACTGTTTCCAAAAACTTTGAATACCGGGTGGTATCACTTACACAGGTGGTGTTCAAGGGTGGTAAAGAGTTTGGGCGCCATTCCTTAGGGCAGACACTCGCCTTAGACCTAAGTCTGGAAACCCGTGTACAGAACATCAACCTGAAAGAACTGAAAGTCTTTAAATCTGTAGAGGGGGGTGCTGAGCAACAGCTGGGCAGTACCATTGCCCTTCAGGCCCAGCCTCAGCAGGAGTACACCTTCTCGCATACGCTGGAAGACCCGGTGAACAGTAAGGTGAAGTTCAGGTTTGAAGTGTCTGATGTCCGGAACACCACTGCGAGCCGCACCTACCAGGTCAAAGTCATGCCGGCACGTGGCGATTTCAGATTGGCAGTTATTAGTGATCTTAACTCAGGTTTTGGATCAGTAACGTATGAATGGCAGGTAGACAGCATTATGCAACGTATTCCGCGCTTATGGCAGCCAGATATGGTGGTGGCGGGCGGTGACATGATTGCGGGCCAGTCAGCCTCTTTGAATGCCACCCAGGTCGCCAACATGTGGAAGGGCTTTGATGCAAAAGTGGCCAAGCCGCTGCGTGAGGCAGGTATACCGTTTGCCTTCACCATGGGCAATCATGATGCCGCCGCTGGTATGCCTGTTGACCGACAAGAGGCTCTTAATTACTGGAGAAAGCCTGGCAACTTCCCTAACTGGCACCCGGTAGACACCACTAACTATCCATTTTACTTCTCCTACAAGCCTGCGGCTGACTCAGATATTTTCTTTGTGTCCTGGGAAGCCAGCAGCGCCACCATTAGCCCGGCTCAACTTGAGTGGGTGCGGGCACAGTTTAGCAGCCCGGCAGCCAAAGCCGCCAAGTTCAGATTCTTAGTGGGGCACCTGCCGCTGTACGGCGTTGCACAAGAGTACAATTCTGCAGGCAACATCCTGAACAACGCTGCCGCTTTGCAAGCCATGATGGAAGAGCTGGACGTGCACACGTACATTAGCGGTCACCACCATGCTTATTATCCGGGAACGCACGGAGGGGTGGAATTCATGAATGCCGGGGCGGCGGGCTCTGGCCCCCGTAAGTACTTAGGTTATGACGCAGTAGCACCTAATACCGTGACTTTGATGGATGTGTTCCTGGAGCAGGACACAATCATCTACACCACGTTTGAAATCAAGAACCCAGATGCTGATGCCATGGCCGTTTTCAATGAGAAGAGCCTGCCAGAGGTAATTGTGGGGGCCAACGGGCACCTGATCAGGCGTGATGTGCCAATCAGTGGGGCAGCGGTAGGGACCCTCTCTTCCTATAATAAACGGGTTTCTACGGTTGGGCAGGCTAGTGGCACTGTAGAGGCGGTAGAAGTTGGAAATGATATTCGCATAGTAGGCACATTCAGCGGTTTGAAAGGGGCTGTTTTGCCTGAGAGAACGGCTGTAGCTTTATACCAGGGGCTATACCCGGAAGAGGGAACCCTGAAGCTGGCTCTGAAAGTAGAGTCTGCTGATGGCCATAGCGGTACTTTTTTCGGCAGTCTGCCTGCAGACTACGCCGTGAAGGAGCTTATGAGCATGGGAGCATTCTATGTTCTTATCAAAACTGATTCTCTGCCGGAGGGTGAAATACGCACCCAGCTCTATAAGGCTTCTAATGCTGGTCCTGCCGCTGCAGTCTTTACATCACATGATGCCGCTACCGTTTACCCGGTGCGAAACATTAAAGGTTTCTTCTCTGTGAAATGGGATGCTGAGGCAGATGCCGAAAGAAATACGGTCACCTATACCTATCAACTAGCCAAAGATGCCCAGTTCAGCCAATTGTTGCTGCATCAACCCGTTGGCCTGAACACAGAGTACAGCGTTCCCCAGGAAGAGTGGTATGCCGTTTTAGGGGATTCGCCTGTAGGGCAAGCCGTCACATTGTATCACCGCGTAATTGCTTCTGACGGGAAAACAGTGAGCATAAGTGTGCCTGTGGCTCTGCAACTTTCAAAGAGCAATGCCCCTATCACAGGGCCAGTTGAGATTCCGGCGCCAGGGTTTGTGTATGACTGCAGGGTGAAAGACCCAGATGGCAACTGTATTGCTGCCTTTGCCCCTGCCCCAACTACCAATGCCCATGGGGTCACGGTAGACAGAAAAGGGAAAGTTTGGTCAGTAGGCTACAGCCGGGGTGTGCGGGTGCATAACCCAGATGCTACCAAGTGGGAGTTCACCAGTGACAAACTGGAATTTTATCAGGCTGATAAGTCTTATCTGCACTTTATAAATTTCAAAGGCTTTAGAGATGAAGTAAGGTTAGTGACGGGGATAGGGTTAGCGCATGACGGTCATATCCTGGTAGCCTTCAACACCATTCTCTACAAGTTAGATGCCAATACCGGAGAGCCATTGGCCCGCGTTGACACAGATATTTCCTTGACCAACCCCACCTCAGATAGCAACGGAAACATCTTTGTCACCTCTGTCACAGGCAATAAGAGCTATATTTTTAGGCAAAGCGTTGCAGATCCAACATCTTTTGAAGCGGTGGTGACGTTGGCAAATGCCACTGCCTTGCCAGCACGGGCCTCTGGTTCTGTGGCCAGGGCATCTGCGATGGCGCCTGAAGGGAATATCATCTATGTTCCGTACATCTCCGGGAATAAGATTGATAAGTACACCAGTACTGACGGGGTTACCTGGAAACTGGAAGAGGTGATCAGGATTGTATCAAACTCCAAGTCCATTTTTGCAGCGAGCAATAACCGCATGTATGCCGTGGTAGATGCTAGTGGGGACCAGCCTGCCAAACTCATCTTCAGAGATGACAGTAATCCGGCTCAAAAGCTCTCCTGGACCCTCTCCTTGCCAGAGATTCACGGCACTGACCTCCGCGGTTTATCCTTGAGCCCAGGCTTAGACACGGCGTATATTGTCTCTTCTGCGGTAGGAAATGTATATCGCTATGTGTTGCCCAGTGATGGAAATGTCAAGGAAGAGCCCAAAGGGCTGCGGGAGTACACTATTGCCCAGGCGCGTGAAGTGGATGCCGCAGGTAAAGAAATACACGTAGGCGAATATGTATTGCTGAAGGGTGTGGTGGCTACCCCTAATCTCTCCCGGGCGTATCTGGATTTGTCTTTGATGAGTGGCGGAAAGGCGGTTCAGCTTTACCGGGCTGCGCAGGGGGCAAGAACATTTGTGCCGCAGGTGAAAGACAGCATTGCCGCCATTGGGGTACTGCGCAACAACAATGGGTTGCTGCGGGTAGATGTTGACTCCCTCTTCCTGCTTGGTACAAATAGACCATTGCCTGCCCGTGCTACCGTGACAGCCATTGGCGAAGAATTAGAGTCTGTTCCGGTGACCCTTCATCAGGCGTATCCTGTAGACAAAAGTCAGTGGACCGCCGGCCAAGGCTACCATGGTTTTGAAGTGACACTGGAGTCTACAGCCGGAATTGTCAATATGCTGGTGCCGCGTTCCTCATCACTGTACCACCTCCCCGCGCCAAGTGGTATGCTTAAACTAGAAGGCGTGGTGCGGCAATACCAGGACACGCCTCCTTATGTAACCGGCTACTATCTGGTGCCATTACAGTTTAAATCAGAAATTGGCCCTAGAAATGACAAAGATGCGCTTGCCGTAAAAGTGTATCCGGTGCCCACTACAACAGCAATGGTATTTGTAGAGCTGCCGCAGTCTGTGCTGAAAGGGGCGTACATACAAGTTACTGATATGTTTGGGCGAGTGCTTTTGGTGAAAGAAAACCTGCCTGATAAGAAAGCTAGTCTTGATTTATCTAAGCAGCAACCGGGAACATATCTGGTAATTGTCACAACCAAAGACGGCAGAACCGTTCACCGTATCATAAAAGAGTAGGAAATAGCCCACAGGCTCTAAGACCTCTTTATTTTAAAGCAGCTTTAGCCCCCCAAGAAGAAGCCCTGGTAGATGGTCTCTTCTTGGGGGGCTAAAGCTGCTTTAAAAAGGTTTGTTGTTTAGGGGTTATACTTGTGGTTATGGCGCATGCGCCGCTTGTGCCTTTAGGATAGGTAAGCTCCTGTTCTAGGCTGTTTTTGGGAAAATAGCGCCAAAGCGTAAGCACAAGCAGTTGCTTACGCCATGCCAGGGCCAGCCACAGTCCATCACCATAGAAAAAGAAACCACGCCTAAACAGCTTCAAGGCTTGTTGTCAATTATTTGCAGAGATTGGTTTTGGGTTAGTCTCTTTTTACATGGCGGGAGCCGAAACAATGTTGTAGATTGAGGTGCCAAAAGGCTGCGTTCAGCCATCAGAAAGTGCTTGAAAAATTTGTTCTGTTTTTGACCTGTTTTCAGAAAAACAGCCCAAAAACAGAGGGAACTCCTCCCCGGGCAGAACCTGCATCCTGATCAGGCATGTATGAGAAAGCTTCTAGTGATAGAGGTGCAAGTTTTTCTTTTAACGGAAGCAACCAAATAGGCAAAACATGTATCTTTTCTGTACAACGTTCCCGCTTTGAAAAAACTATACGCTCTTTGTGCAGCCCTTTTGCTTATTGTTTCTTCCTGTGAAGACGAAACAATCAAAAAGTCTTGTGCTATTGTAGAGCCGGTAGAGAACATCAAATGGCTGAAGGAAAAGGTGCAAGAACGGAAGACCTCAGAGTATTGCCAGGTGGTGCAGCGGGGCACGTTGAACGGGCACAGCGTCTTTGTGATAGGCACCTGTGCGCCCAATGTCATTTCAATTAAGGCCGTCTATGACTGTGAAGGCAACCTGCTCTGCTATAATGGAGATGAGACCTGCCCTGATTTTGACCAGGAAGTGAAAGCGCTAGAGGTGATCTGGCAGAACGGTAAGTAAGCTTTACCACGTAGTGAGAAATGTGCTGTTCCTGGCCCGGCTTTGCGGGAGGGGCCGGTTTCATCACTTCCTGCGGAAATCAAAGAAGCCGCCTCGGGGATGGGCTTCGGGGTAATTCTTGGTCAAAAGCGCAAACTATCCTGAAACTGATGCGCTAGCGTAAAGAAAACGTCCCGCTCCAGCTGTAAGTACAGGCCGGGGCAGGACGAGTAGGGTAGAGTATAAGGTACTCTTAAAAATCTGTTGGAGCTAAAGATTATGTTTCTGTTTTCGGCCTGTTTTTGAGAAAACAGGCGAAAAC
>NZ_LRMM01000009.1 GCF_001647275.1 Rufibacter ruber
TGGGGTTTTGAAGTTTAAACCTGGCTGATTTTGGACAATGTTGAGAACAGAAAACAGAAGATACGCGCTGCTATACCAGTTCGTTTTGCACCAGGTATTCGGCAATCTGAACGGCGTTGGTGGCGGCGCCCTTACGCAGGTTGTCGGCCACGATCCACATATTCAAGGTTCTCTCCTGGGTTTCGTCTCTCCTGATTCTGCCTACCAGCACTTCGTCTTTGCCGTGGGCATCTTTGGGCATGGGGTACTGCAGGTTGGCCACATCATCTACTACCACCACGCCTGGGGTTTCCTGCAGAAGACGGTACACGTCCTCCAGGGTGAAATCCTTCTCAAACTCTACGTTCACAGACTCAGAGTGACCGCCTACCACGGGAATGCGCACGGTGGTAGCGGTTACCTTGATAGAGTCATCGCCCATGATTTTCTTGGTCTCATTGACCATCTTCATTTCTTCTTTGGTGTAGCCGTTGGCCTCAAAGACGTCAATGTGCGGGATCACGTTCAGGTCAATCTGGTAGGCATAGGCTTTCTCGCCCTCTTTGCCGGCGCGCTCATTCATGAGCTGGTCCACGGCCTTTTTGCCCGTACCCGTTACAGACTGATAGGTGCTCACCACTATGCGCTTGATCTTGAGCGCCTGGTGCAGCAGGTTCAGGGCCACCACCATCTGTATGGTGGAGCAGTTGGGGTTGGCGATGATCTTGTCTTCCTTGGTCAGCTCTTTGGCGTTGATCTCCGGAACCACCAGCTTCTTGGTAGGGTCCATGCGCCAGGCAGAGGAATTGTCCACCACGGTGGTGCCGGCCTCGGCAAACTTAGGGGCCATCTCCTTGCTCACGCTTCCGCCAGCCGAGAAAATGGCAATCTGGGGCTTCTGGGCAATGGCGTCTGCCATGCTCACCACCGTGTATTCCTTGCCTTTAAAGCTCATCTTCTGGCCCACTGACTTCTCAGAGGCCACTAACAACAACTCGTCTACCGGGAAGTTACGCTCCGCCAGTACTTTCAGCATTTCGCCACCCACTAACCCGGTGGCGCCTACTACAGCTACTTTCATGTAAGGGTGTATCTAGATAATTAACAGTTCTATTGAGGTAAACAGGCGGTTGCTGCCAATGCTTGCCAATCTCTGTTTTGGCGCTATTTTCTGAAAATCAGGCCAAAAACGCGGGAGCCGCCTCCGCAAAGGAAACCAACTTTTTACAATAATTAAAGTAGATCTAGGAGATGAGGTCACTCTTTCTCATAATTCTTATAGGAATAGCAGGAATTTGTCAACTGCGGGCGCAGGTGCAGGAGTCTTTCTCTGACGGGGACTTCACCCAAAACCCTGCCTGGGTGGGGGATATCCCCCTTTTTCAGGTGAACGCGGCGCGGCAGCTCCAGAGCAAAGGTCCGGCCGTGACGGGCACCACTTTGCAGTTGGCCACGGCTAATCAACTGGCGGTGGGCGTGCAGTGGGAATATTACGTGCAGCTGGCACTGGCCACTTCCTCTGGAAACTACGCTGAAGTGCACCTGACAGCTGACGGCCCCGAGCTGAAAGGAAGCGTGCGTGGCTATTTTGTGCGCATGGGCGGCACAGAAGATGAGGTGAGCCTGTTTCGCAAAGACGGCAGCACCGTCACCAAAATCATAAATGGCCCTGACAAAACTATTGCCGCCTCAGACAACAGATTCTGGGTGCGGGTCACCAGAACCGCTACCCATGAATGGAGGCTGGAGCTGGATGTAACCGGTACCCGGCAAAACTATGTTCTGCAGGGCACGGTGCAGGATAGCAGGTATACCACTTCGGCGTACGCCGGAGTGGTGTTCAGGTACTCACAGGCCAACGCGCAGAAGTTCTTTTTTGATGATTTCATGGTGAGAGACGTTGCGGCCCCCTCTTTCATCTCAGTGGTGCCAGAAGGCAGCCAGGCGCTGCTGCTTACGTTTTCTGAGCCGCTCAGGGAGTCTGAGGCCAGAAATCTGGCCAACTACCGGTTGAACGGTAACCGAACGCCAGCTGCGGTTGTGTGGCAGCAGGCAACGCCGCAGCACGTGCGGTTGCGCTTTGATGAAGAGTTTGCAACAGGGAACAACGTGCTGGAGGTGCTGCGGGCGGTAGATACTGAAGGGAATATTGCCCAAAATCTTACCGGTTCTTTTGCGTTTGCCCCGCCCGCCGCCAAAGGCGATGTGGTCATTACAGAGATCTACGCCGATATAAATCCCTTACAGGATTTGCCTGCTGCCGAGTTCATTGAGATTTACAACCGCAGCAACAAGACCTTTAACCTGCAGGGGTGGAAATACTCAGATGCCACGGCCAACGCCGGCACGTTTCCGGCCTATCTGCTGAAACCGGAAACCTATATAATAATATGTGCTGCAGCTGACACTTCCCTGTACAAACCCTTCGGTTCGGTGGTGGGGTTGAACATATTTCCATCGCTCAATGACAGCGGTGATGATGTGGAGTTGTTTGATGCCGCCGGGCAGTTAATTGATCTGGTGCGCTACACCTCCTCCTGGTACCGGGAGGCGGCTAAGCGGGAGGGCGGCTGGTCTTTGGAACTGATGCAGGTGAACAGCCTCTGCACTGGTGCCTCCCAATGGAAAGCCTCTGAGAACCCGCGGGGCGGCACACCGGGGCAGCCTAACTCCCTCCGGCAGACAGATGCCGCCGCGCCCGTGTTACTGCAGGCCTTCGCCACCGGGCCTGAAAAGATTTGGTTGCAGTTTGATGAGCCGTTAGACAGCCTGGATGCGGCAGAGGTGAGCAAATATGCCGTCTCGCCGGGGGGTGCGGTAAGCAGGGTTCAGGTAACAGGGGCTTCTCTCTCTGAGGTTGAGCTAACCCTGGCCACCCCTTTGCAGCCCGGCAGCAGATATGTGGTGACGGTGCAGGGCCTGCGGGACTGTGCTGGGAACCGGGCAGTTGCCGGGCAGCAAAGGGTGGTGGTCTTGCCGGCGTCAGCGCAGGCAGGTGATGTGGTAGTGAATGAGATCCTGTTTAACCCCAGAACGGGTGGCGTTGATTTTGTGGAGCTGGTAAACAGAAGCGGCAAGGTGGTAAGCCTGCAGAACTGGCGGCTGGCCAACAGGGAGGCTGGGGGTGTGGCAAATGAGCGGGTGATCACGGCCCAGCCGCTGTTGCTGGAGCCGGGGCAGTACCTGGTGCTGACTTCTTCGCCCGAAGTCCTGCTGCGGGAATACCCGGCCGGGAACGCAGAGAGGTTCTGGGGAATGGGATCGCTCCCGTCTTATCCAGATGCCGCCGGTACGGTGGTGCTCCTGTTGCCAGACAGAGCCGTGGCAGATGAGGTGGGCTACCAAAGTTCCCAGCACTTCAGGCTGATCAGTGATGCCGAAGGGGTTTCGTTGGAGCGTATCTCGGTCACCGGCCCCTCGGTTGCGGCAAATTTCCATTCGGCGGCCACGCCAGTAGGCGCCACTCCCGGTTATGAGAACTCGCAAGCCCAACGTGTTGCCGCTACGGGCAAGTTGACCCTTACCCCCAAGACGTTCACCCCAGACGGTGACGGGCAGGATGATGCCCTTCTGCTGCAGTTTAACCTTCCGCAGCCCGGTTTTGCCGCTACCGTTACCATTTTTGATGCCCACGGCAGGCTGGTGCGGAAACTGGCGGGCAATACTTTGCTGGGCGCAGAAACGCTGCTGCAGTGGGACGGCCTCACTGACACCGGGGGCAAAGCTGCTGTTGGGTACTATGTGGTGCTGGTGGAGCTGTTCAACCTGCAGGGAGGCAGGGAGGTGCTGAAAGAAACCGCCGTGGTGGGTGGCCGTTTTTGACCTGTTTTCAGAAAAACAGGCCAAAAACAGAAAGCTGCGCTTGGGGCTGTTTGAAATCACCTTTCCTTTTCAGAATCTTTGTGGCCTAACCGCCCGCTCTGGGTTAATATTTGCGCCGTGGAGATTGTGTACCTGTGCCTGTTTGCCTTCTTGGCAGGTTTGATTGATTCTGTTGTAGGTGGGGGAGGCCTCATTCAACTGCCCGCCCTTTTTGTGTTTCTGCCCCACGTGCCTATTCCCACGGTCTTTGGTACCGGTAAGCTTTCCAGCATAGCCGGCACTACCGTTTCTATGTGGCGGTACGCGCGCAACGTGGAGATTAACTGGCGCGCCCTGCTGCCGGCCGCGGTAACCGCCTTTGTCTTCTCCTTTCTGGGGGCCCGCGCCCTCAGCCACTTTGACGCCGACCTGCTGCGGCCCCTGATTCTGGTTCTTCTGATCTCGGTGGCTGTTTACACCTTTTTTCGGAAAGACTTCGGGGCGATTCACTCCCCCAAGCTCCCGCCCGGCAAGGAGCTGTGGTACGGGGTGGCAGTAGGGCTGGTGATTGGGTTCTATGACGGTTTCTTTGGCCCCGGTACCGGTAGTTTTCTCATGTTCATTTTTGTAGGCGTTTTCGGGTTTAACTTTCTGGCGGCTTCGGCCTCTGCCAAAGTGGTGAATGTGGCCACCAATCTTTCGGCGTTGCTCTATTTTGGGTACAAAGGGTACATCCTGTACCATATTGGAATTCCCATGGCCGTGAGCAGTGTCTTGGGCTCCATGGTGGGGACCCGTATTGCGTTGGCGAAAGGCTCTGGGTTTGTGAGAAAGCTGTTTCTGGTGGTGGTGGCGGCCATTATTCTCAAGTTTGCCTATGATACGTTTTCATAATGCGCTGTTTTAGGCCTGTTTTTGGGAAAACAGGCCTAAAACAGCTACTCAATTGTGAGTATTCTTTTGCCGCCTGTTTGAAAGTTTCTGATTTATACAGAAGTTAGCATGTTGAGAAATTTAATTAAGACAGACAACAAAAAATCAGAATGAGAAAATCTCTACTTAAAAAAGTGTTATGGGCTCTACCCGTGGTGGGGCTTTTTCTAGCCTTGCCCTCTGCGCAGGCGCAGGATGAGGTGGGTGATTTTATCAGGGCTAACCAGAGCGATGCCAACAAGTTAATCAAAGCCTATGCAGATCCTGTGGGGAAGGCTTTGGGCCACAGCCTGAACGGAGGCTGGTTCAACTCAGGCAAAGCCATGGGGTTGGGCCGCTTTGACATCCGTATTTTTGGTACGGCCACCTTTGCCCCAGATGAAGCCAAGACCTTTGACCTGGCTACCCTTGGTCTGAGTGACCAGGTAGTGGTTTCTGGTAAGTCCACTACTGCGCCCACGTTCTTCGGGCGTGATGAAGACGGCCCTGAATTGACCATTTATGCCAAGACAAGAACACCTGCCGGGGTAGAAATAAAACAGGAGGTTGCCAGTTTCAACTCGCCTCCGGGTTCTGGGATAGATATATTGCCTTTCCCTATTGCGCAGCTAAGCGTAGGCCTTATCAAAGACACAGAGATTGCCGTCCGCTTTGTGCCGAATACCAAATTTGATGATTTTGAGGCCGGCCTCTGGGGGGTGGGTTTGAAGCACGGCATCAAACAGTGGATTCCGGTACTAAGCAAAGTGCCTGGTTTTGACATAACGGTGTTTGGCGGCTATACCAATCTTAAAAGTGCCTACCGCGGCATAGAGGTAACCCCTGAGGCTGCTGACAACCCTTCTGCTGCGCAGAGCGCCCCGGGCTACTATGATGGCCAGGGCATTGAACTGACCACTAAAGCCTGGACAGCCAGTCTGGTTGCCTCCAAAACATTAAGTGTGATCACCGGCTATGCCGGGATGAAGTATAGCAACGTGCAGACTGATTTGACAGCGGTGGGAAGGTATCCGGTTCCTTCTATCAGGTCTACGCCTCCTTACCAAAGGTACGTAGAAGATATCACTGAGCCCATTGATGTTTCCATGAAAGACAGTCAGTTTGGGCTGAATGCTGGCCTGCGTTTGAAACTGGCGTTCTTTTCAATCTACGGAGAGTACACTTTTGCAAAATACTCTACCGCTATGGCTGGGATAGGCTTCGGCTGGAATTAAAAAGTTAGGTTCCCAAACAGAAGAGCCCCCTGCTTTACATAAGCAGGGGGCTCTTCCTGTTTGGGAGTGGAGATATTTGGTGATTGTGTAAGTATAGAGTTGCTGTCTTGTGAATAGTGTAAAGTTATTTAATTATTGTTGTCATATTTTAAATATAAGCTAAACAAACTTTATTAAAAATAATAATAAGTCATAGAAGCGGGATGAAGGGTTACGTAGTCGGCTGAATAAAGTTGCTTGTTCTGTGAAAAATTAAATGTTAAGACTTTGTTAATATTGAGCCGGTGCTTATATTTGGTTATTAACAATAATTATCTACAAACAAACCTTAAAACCAAATGAAGAAAGCTTTACTATTCAGCTTCGTGTTTGTGTTAGCGCTTGTGGGGCAGGCGTGGGCGCAGAACCGAACTGTAACAGGACGAGTGACTGACGCGCAATCAGGAGAGGGAATGCCTGGTGTGACAGTTCAACTCAAAGGTACCAGTACCGCATCTCCAACAGATGTGAATGGTAGCTACTCTATCAACGTGCCATCTGCGGGTGGAACCCTGGTGTTCTCCTTTATAGGGTATACCAATCAAGAAGTGGCAGTTGGTTCTCAGTCAACTGTGAATGTGCGCCTGGCGGCAGATAACCGCCAAATCTCAGAGATTGTTGTAACCGGTTATGGTGTGCAGGAAAAGCGGGAAGTGGCTGGTTCAATTGCGCAAGTATCAGGTGCTTCTTTTGAAAATCAACCAATAGCTTCGCTTGACAAAGCCCTTCAAGGAAGAGCTGCCGGGGTGGTGGTTCAATCAGCCAACGGTTTGCCAGGGGGAGCTATTAATGTGCAGATTCGTGGAGTTGGATCTATCAACGCTAGTACTACTCCGCTTTATATTGTTGACGGTGTGCAGCTGAACGTGTCAGATCGTGCCTCATTTACCCAGTCAAATCCATTGGCTTCAATCAATACCAATGATATAGAGTCTATTGAAGTAATTAAAGATGCAGCAACGGCTGCTGTTTATGGTTCTCAGGCGGCTAATGGAGTTGTTATAATTACTACTAAGAGAGGTAAGGCTGGTAGGACTAAATTTACAGCAAATGTTTATGGAGGTGTGTCAGAGCCTCTTAAATACTTTGATGTGCTAAATACACAGCAACTTTATACCCAGAAAATAGAAGCTTATTCTAACTACGGATATAGCTTAGCAAATGCTAGAATTTTGGCTCGTAGAGATTTTGGGCTTGCGGACGCCGCCCCAGATACAGAAATTTCTGCTCTACCTACCTATGATTGGCAGCGTGAGGTTTTTCGTACTGGAAAAGTAAGGAATTATGAACTTTCAGCCAGTGGAGGGAATGAGAAAACCCTATTCTATATCTCTGGTGGTTATAATAAGCAGGAAGCGATAGCTACTAAAGCTGATTTTGAAAGGGCTACGTTACGAATGAATGTTAACCATAATGCTACGGATAAACTTTCTTTTGAGACAAACCTGAATCTGAGTACCATTTTACAAAATGCTCCTTTTACTGTTTCAGGAACATCTATTGGGGGAGGGCCTTTCGCTGCAAGCTTGATATTGCCATCTAACCCATTCAGAAAAGAAGATGGAACTTATTATGGTTTACCAGGTACAACACCTTCCTTTAGAGGTGTTTTAAATCAAAATGTTTTGGCTGTGAATGAGTTTAATGAGGCTACTCAGAGAACTAATGCGGTGATAGGTACGTTTGCTTTTGCATATAAAATTCTACCATCATTAAACTTCCGTTCTTCTTACAGCTTAGATTACAACTTGACACAAGGTTTCTCTTACCGTGACCCAAGAACTCAAGATGGCTTTGCTAGAAGAGGTTTAGCACAACAACAGTCTGATTGGAATACCAATTTTCAAACCGTGCAGTTATTGACGTATGGTGCCCGCTTTGCAGAAGTACATAAAGTAGATGCCCAATTGGGTTTTGAATACAGAAGTGACCAAAATGAAGGTTTCTCTGCCTCAGCAGATAACTTTCCTTCCTTTGAATTTCAAAACATCAACTCAGCAGCGAACCCGGTAAGTACAGGTGGTTTCCAAACGGGTTATAAGCGTACCGCTGTGTTTGGAACCTTAGGATACGTATTTAATGGCAAATATTCTGTTAAAGGTACCTTGCGGTATGACGGTTCTTCTAGATTTGGTGCTAACAACAGATTTGGTCTATTCCCGGGTATTGCAGCAGCATGGAATATTTCTGAGGAAAGCTTTATGGAATCCTTTGACTGGGTTAATAACTTAAAGCTAAGAGCAAGCTGGGGAAGGAATGGGCGTGATGGTATAGGTAACTTTGATGCCCGGTATTTGTATAGCGGCGCGGGTGTATATGGCGGTGCATCTGGTATAGGGCCAAGTGGCTTACCTAATCCAGATTTGAAATGGGAAGTGCGGGAAATGATTGATTTAGGTATAGATTTTGCTTTCTTGTCAAATAGGGTTTCCGGTACAATTGGTGGGTTCTTTGAAACCAATGACGATCTGTTATTCTCTCAACCACTGCCTACTACCTCTGGTTACTCATCAGTTAGAGTCAATGTTGGGGCATTGGAGCAAAGGGGGCTTGAGTTTGAATTGAATACAGTAAATCTAGATCTAAATGGTTTCCAGTGGAAAACCAATTTTAACTATACTTTTATTCACAATGAAGTAACTAAATTGTATGGTGGACAGCAAGTGCTGCCTTCTGACCCTTCTTTGCGTGTAGGTGAGGACATTGGTACCATCTGGTCTTATTCATATGCGGGTGTTAATCCAGCTACTGGCCGCCCAATGTGGCATGATGCAAATGGTAATATAACGTATCAACCAGCAGCTTCTACTGACAGAAGAATTATTGGTAGCACGCGCCCTAAACATACGGGTGGTTTGACAAATACAGTTTCCTACAAAGGATTTGACTTGGATTTCTTGTTCCAGTATCAGTATGGAAGAAGACAATCTGATGGGCAGGTGAACTTTTTGTTGGAGAATGGTACTAGAAACCTGAACGCTTTCACTGACATCTTCAATAGAAGATGGACAACACCTGGGCAAATTACAGATGTTCCAAGACCGTACTACACAGGTGCTGAAGATCAGGGGTCTAATCACATATTAGGTTCTACCAGAACATTCCGTAAGACAGATTACATCAGATTGAAAACAGTCCAGTTTGGGTATAATTTCACAGAAGGGCTGTTGTCTAAGGTACACTTAAAGTCTGGACGCGTGTATGTGCAAGGCACCAACTTGTTCACGTATGATGATCATTTGGGGTATGACCCTGAATATTTCGGTGAAGCAACTGGTATAGTTCCTCAGTCTAAAAATGTAACAGTGGGCTTGCAAATAGGCTTTTAATTATTATTAAAATGAAGAACAGATTTTTATATAAATTAGGAGTGATAGCACTTGCGTCAAGTATGTCATTCTCTTTTGTTTCCTGTGAAGATCTAATTGATCAGGATCCCGCTCAGTCCATAGATGCCGAAGGTGCCTTGACTGCCTCTAAAGATAATCTTAAAGCAGCGATTGTGGGGATTTACTCTCCGCTTAAGTCCACCACAAACTATGGTAATAGACTAATTACTCTGCCTGAAGCACTTTCAGATAATGGGAGAGCTACAAACCACTCAGGGCGTTTGGTGACTGAGGCTAGAAATGCAAGAGGTTCACATTTTACGCATTACGCCAATAGCTATAGTGCAATAAATAGGGCTAATCTGGTTCTAGAAGCAATCCCAAACATGGCTGACCCAACTGTTACTGAGGCTGAGAAAACAGCCTGGACTGGGGAGGTGAAATTTTTAAGGGCGTTGTATTATTTTGATCTAGTGCGCGCATATGCATATATTCCTGGTGCTATAGTTGAGGCTAAAAACAGAGGAGGGGTTCCTATCATAACAACGGCAATAAGAACTGCCGAAGGGGGGATCGCTTATAAGCCAACAAGAGCGTCAATAGATCAGGTTTATGATCTAATTTATGCTGATCTAACTGATGCAGTTGATAAACTAGGGAGCCTAGGTGCAACTAGTCGTCCTAATGTTGCCTCAAAACAAGCAGCGCAAGCACTATTCTCAAGGGTAGCACTTTACAGAAAAGACTGGAATAAAGTCATTGATATGTCTAGTGCAGTTATCACAGCAAGAGGAGGGACTTTATTAAATACAAGTAACTACCTAAATGGCTGGTCTACTGCAGTAAATCCAGAATCCTTATTTGAAGTAGAATTCAGGAATACTAATGAGAATATAGGTGTAAATGAATCCCTTCAAGCAACATTTACAACTATGACAATAAGAGGTACAAGGGTGTCAGCAGTAGGGTTTGGTGATCTGGTGCCAACTGATCCATTGTTAGCAGCACTAGGGGTAACCCCTGTGAGAAATGCAGCAGGTACAATCACTGGAGCTACCTATTCAAGCGACATTCGTGGCCGCCTTTTTGAAGCAGGAGGAACCGGTAGATCTACTGTGAATATTGAAACAACTAAGTTCATTGGTAAAAATGGAACTGTTAATTTGGATAACGTGCCAGTTTTAAGGATTGCAGAAATGTACCTGAATAGGGCAGAGGCTTATGCTGAGCTCAATAATAATAGCTTGGCGCTTCAAGATGTTAACACATTAAGAGTAAGTAGGGGCTTGCCTGCAATTGATATTGCTGTTGTCACTGGACAAGACATCAAAAATGAAATTATGCTACAGCGAAGAATTGAGTTCGCTTTTGAAGGTCACCGGTTCTTTGATCTTAAGAGAAAAGGGCTCAATATTGTAAAACCAGCCCAACCAGGTGTGCCTACTATTTTGTTTGAAGATGATGTGATTTTGCCAGCGATTCCAATATCTGAGACAGATGGCAATCCTGACTTTAAGCAGAACTTTGGTTATTAAAAACTTGACATTTAAGAGAATGAATAAATTAAATTTTCTTTTAGTTGCCATTGTGGCGTTATTCTCATTTTCATGCATTGAAAATGATGAGATAATATATGAAAAGAGTGTGGTAGAATTTGATGCGGCTACCTGGAATGCTAAATCAGTAGTTGATGGTGTCGCAAAGAATTATACGTTATTAACCAGGAGGCCTAATTATGGTCAATTAGTTTCTACTTCAAATCCTGCTATAACCAGAGCGTCAGGAACTATTACTTTGAGGGTTAATTTAGTTGGGCCTCACCGACCTGAACAGACAGAGGTTGCTTACAAAATAGTTGCTGAGGAGACTACTGCGGTTGCGGGTACTCATTATAGCCCTCTTGCGGGAAAAGTAACTATACCGGCAAATTCAAGTTTTGGTGAAGTTTCTATTCCAATTCTAAATCCCGGTGTTTCTTCTACTACAGCTGTAAGATTAGTCTTAGAGTTAGTAGGGAATGAAAACCTGCCAGCTAATGAAAATTATAAGCGTATAGGGATTTCTATTAATCAGCAGTAGTAATAAATTTTAAGCATAAAAAAAGGCTCTGAATATTCTCAGAGCCTTTTTTTTGTTAATAAGCATTCTTGACTATTGATTATATAATAAAATGCTGATTTTGAATCAGATAGCTTGTGAATTTGTTGTTGAAGGAAGTCGCAAAGGAATATTTATCTGTAAGCAGAAGAGAATACTTCTTCTACCTCAGTACTTTGGGGCAGCAGGTGTGTGTGGTTTGTTTAATTGACACATGATTTTCCGCAGAAGAGGTAGCAATGATGTAACATGTCTCTAGCCCGATAGTTAAGAAAAGTTATATATCACCTTATCTAACTATCTGGACTGAGGGAAAAGGCATTATGCCATTTATGTTGTGCTAAGCAGGGCGCAACTTCCTCTTTCCGGCCTGTTTTAGCCAAAATAGAGCAAAAACAGGAGTGGCCGCTTTTCAGTACCTTGCTGCCATGAAACCCAAAGCCATTTTCAACTGGAGCGGCGGCAAAGATTCTGCCTTGGCGCTTCACCGCGTGCAGCAACAAGACCAGTACCAACTGTGCGGCCTGTTGACGACGATGAGCCAGGCGCACCAGCGGGTCACCATGCACGGTGTGCGTCAGGAGCTCATGCAGGCGCAGGTCAGAGCGGTGGGGCTGCCCTGGAGGCCGATTTACCTGCCAGAGAACAACAGCATGCCCGTGTACAACCAGCAGATGCAGCAGGAGTGGCAGCAATTGAAAGGAGAGGGTATCACGCACGCCGTATTTGGAGATATTTATCTGGAGGACCTGCGGCAGTACCGCGAAGAGCAGTTGCAGGCGGTAGGAGTGACGGCGTTGTTTCCGCTGTGGCAGGAAAAGCCTGAGAGTATTCTGGAGGAGTTCTGGCGGGCGGGGTTCAAAGCCAAGGTAGTATGTGTGAACGCGAAGCTCCTGGACGCCTCTTTTGCGGGTCGGGAACTGGATGAACGGTTAGTGAAAGACCTTCCGGCGGGTGTAGATCCCTGCGGGGAAAACGGCGAATTCCATTCGTTTGTCTATGACGGGCCTAACTTCCGGCACCCGGTGCCAGTGCAGGTGGGGGAGGTGGTATTCAAAAGCTACGCCCCTGTTTCTAACCAAGATGATTGTTTTGTTTCGGTGCCGCCGCCCTCCTATGATACCGGTTTCTGGTTCTGTGATTTGCAAAGGAGGTAAGAGCCGGCATTGTGAAACAGAAAGCGGTTTTTTGTGGCTGTAAAGCCATGCCAGGCCCGTATGGCACCCCTGAAAGGGTAAAGATTCTCAGACTAATAGAGTTGAGTCAACTTGCAAAAGTGGATCTGAAGCTGCTGTCTGAGGTTTCTGGTGCACAACCAAGGCGTACCCCGTAGGCAACGCGGGCGGGTGCAGGGGCCATGGTGCCCCGCCTGTTTTTCTGTTTTTGGCCTGTTTTTCTGAAAACAGGCCAAAAATGCGTAGCTTTCTCTGCTAATTGGAGAGTCTATGCTGTATTTCCTGCTCAGGGTATTGTTAACGGCTGCGTCGCGCATCTATTTCAGGCGTATTGCCGTGCAGAATAAACAGTTGCTGCCAGGCAAAGGACCGGTGATTGTGGTGTCAAACCACCCCAACACATTCATGGACCCGGTAATCACCGCCAGCCTCATGAAGCAGAACATCTACTTTCTGGCTAAGAGCAGTTTCTTTAAACCCGGCTGGCAAGCCTGGCTGTTCCACCGGCTGTTCATGATCCCGGTGTACCGCCGGGAAGACGTGGGGGGCAATGTGAAAGCCCAGAATGACGCCACTTTTGCCAAGTGCTATGAGTTCCTGAGCGGCGGCGGAACCTTAATGGTTTTCCCGGAGGGCAACAGCTTTATGCAGCGCCGCCTGCGGCCCATTAAAACCGGTACTGCCCGCATTGGGCTGGGGGCCGAAGCCCAGCATGGCTTTAACCTGGGGGTGCGCATTGTGCCGGTGGGCATTAACTATGAAGAAGGTTCGCGGTTCAGGAGCGAGGTATTTGTGAAAGTAGGGGAGCCCATTGTTCTAAAAAGCTTTCAGGAAGCCTATGAGCAAGACGCCTTCAAAGCCGCCCAAACCCTCACTGACCTGCTTAAGGAGCGCATGGAGGAACTGGTGATCCATACTGAGACCGATGAGGAAGATGCCCTGGCTGCCCAGGTGGAGGCCGTGTACCAGAAGACACTGGTAGATGAGCTGGATCTGGCGCCCACAGAGCCGGAGGAGAAATTTCTGGTGACCAAAGGCATTGTGCAGAGCATTCAATACTTTGAGGCGCGACAGCCCGAGCGGGTGCACCAGCTGCGTACCGAACTGAACGATTACCTGCAGCACCTCAAAAGTATTGGGCTGCAGCCCGAAGCTTTGAAAGCGACCCCCAAAACCAGCCGGGTGGCATGGGGAACCGTGCAAACGCTGGTGTACCTGGTGCTGGGTTTGCCGGTTTACCTGTTTGGGCTGGTGCACAACTACCTGCCGTATATTCTGCCAGCCAAAATTGCACGTGCGCTCACCAAAGATATTGAGTTTCACGCGCCCATGATGATGAGCATTGGCATATTCACCTTTCCGCTGTTCTACGCCTTGGTAGGGTGGGGAGGGCACCACTGGTGGGGGCTCTCTGGCTGGGAGCTGGTAGCGTATCTGGTGGCGCTTCCCCTGACCGGCTTTTTTGTGCTGCACTACTGGCACCGTATTCAAGTGGCACGCAGGCATTGGATTTTTTTTACATTGTTCTATAAACGCTCTGTTGTTTTGCAGCACTTGCTAGCCCAAAGACAGAAGCTCATGGCAGATCTGGAAGGCGCGCGGGGGGAGTTTATGGCCTCTTTTTCTGAAAATAGCCCCAAAATAGGGCCCGTGTAAATCAGCTACGCT
Organism: Rufibacter ruber; assembly: GCF_001647275.1. Taxonomy (GTDB): domain Bacteria; phylum Bacteroidota; class Bacteroidia; order Cytophagales; family Hymenobacteraceae; genus Nibribacter; species Nibribacter ruber_C. The sequence continues at coordinate 14,236 of NZ_LRMM01000009.1, forward strand.
ACTGTTGCCGGAGAAAGAAAAAAATAGTTAAATTGAACATTTCCGGAAAGGTAGCTGTTGGCGAGAAAAGAAGGGCATTTTACGAGGTTGCTTTTCTATAGGTTTCAAAGAATTTAACTTTTTTTTCTGATGCGCCAGCTTTCCAACTTCCTCCTCCTGTTCGTATCCCTCGCCTTTGCCTCGTGCCAAAGCACAGATGATCCATTAAATGAAGCGCTGAACTCGCCGCTGCCCGCCTCTGCCAAATTTCTGGCACTTGGTGACTCTTATACCAAAGCCGAAGGAATAACTCCTAATGGGCGCTGGACCACGCAACTCTCCCAACTCCTGAGCCAGGAAAACATTGAGGTGGGCGAACCCCTGGTGATTGCCGAATCTGGATGGACTACCGCTGATTTGTTAAAGCGGCTACGGTCAGTGAGCATCCCTAATGACTACGGCATGGTGACGCTTCAGATTGGGGTGAACAACCAGTTTCAGGGCCGCAGTTTAGATGAGTTCAAGAATGAATTCAAGACTCTGTTGTCTATTAGCACCACCCTGGCGCAGAAGAACCCTAAAAATGTGCTGGTGCTGACCATTCCAGATTGGGGGGCCACCCCGTTTGCCGCTGGCCGTAACCGTGCCCAAATCACTGCGCAGGTCAAAGCGTTCAATGACGTGATCAAGGCCGAAGCTGCCGCCAAGGGGGTGGCCGTGGCAGATGTGAATGACCTGTCGCTGCTGGTGCTTCAGTCTCCAGACATGCTGGCCCCAGACCAGCTGCACTACAGCAGTAAAATGTATCTCCAGTGGGCGCAGCGGGCACTGCCTTCGGCCAAAGCCATAGTAAACGAATAACTTCTTCTCCGCTTCTTCATTTTTGGAACGGAATATGTATAGGTGCTTTTGCCACCGTGGCAGACATGTTATACCCATACCGTTAGTACTATGAAGTTGAGAAAAAACTACGCAAGCGTTGTGTTGATGGCCGGATTTGCTGTACTAGCTTTTGTTCCCGCCCAGGCCCAAACCAAACAAGTTGCCGCCCCGCTCCAGGGTAGGATGGTGGCCATGGCCGCCCCCGGCAAAGAGACGCCGGTCATGCGGCGGGAGACCCTCTCTGGGCTGGATCTATACCCGGTTCAAAAGAACGATGACGCGTTCATGCTTTCGTTTCAGCAGGAAATGAAGGAAGCCGGCACCCTTTATTTTACCAACGCCTCTGGCAAAGTGCTGTTTACCAAACCCATTGCAGCCGGTGACCATACCCTGGCAGAGCCCATGAGCATTGGCAAACTTAGGGCCGGTATTTACCTGGTAGAAGTGAAAACCCCTACCACCGTGTATTGGAAGAAGGTACGGGTGAAGTTGAGATAGAAGGGAAGAAAGCATGAGCATGGGGCTGTGGCGGATATTTCGGCACAGACCCATGCTTTTTTGCAGGTGATAGGAGCTCACGAACAGAAACAGGCCTGTTTTTTTTACTTTCAACCGGTGGGGGAGGCAGCCTGTCTGCTGGGCGCTTCCGGTTCACACGTCAGCTCCTATCCAGTTGATGATGCAGAGCATGTGCTTGAATTTTGTAAAGTGGTTGGTTTACCAGTTGAATTCCAGCTCAATCAAATCAGAGAGGCCGTCATCACTGTCTGCCACCGCCACCGCCGTCAAACTTCTGTCTGAGGTGTTCTTCAGGACACTGATTGATTCAATTTTACCTTTGTAGGAAGTACCGTTCGCCTCAGTGATGGGGCTCACCAGGCTGGGCCTGGAGGGCTGTGAGGCAGAGGTATGGTACACGTTGAGCCAGCCTACCATGCTGCCGTACACTTCCCCGTCCAGCACGGCGTTGGGGGTTTCTTCGGCAGAGGCCGTGAACAGCAGTTTGCCGCCAAGGGCAGAGGCTACCCCAGAGAAGCCGGTTTTGATATTTTCCAGATCAGGCAGCGCCCACGTCTGCACCTTGTACGGTTTGGGGGCCGCGGCTCTGCCTTGCAGGAACGGGGAGACAGAGGCCATGATGTAAATGAGCACCGCGTTGTGCCCCTGGGGCGAAAACCGGTGCAGCAGGTACAGGTATTCCTCATCGGCGGCCACGCCTTCAATGTTCAGGGAGGCCCCTCCTACCACCGCGGTGTCAGTGCTCAGGCTTTTGTAAAGGCTAGCGAGCGAAATAGCCTGGGGCGCGCCTGCCCCCTGGCTGGAAATAGGCACCAGATAGGCGTGGTTGCGCTTGTCAGTGGAGCCGGAGCCAAGCACCAGCAGGTACGGCTGGCCTTCCAGGGTAAGGGAGGTAATTGCCTCCAGGTCAGGCTTGACCGGCTTGGGGATACGGCCGTTCTGCAGGGCGCTAGACGCGAGTAACGCCGTTTTCTGTATAATTTCATACTGCGCGTTCAGGCAGAAAAGGTACGGCGAGTCGTCGCCAATCACGTAGAACCGGTTGCCTACCCGCTCAATGCCAGACGCTGACGGTATGCCCTTGAGCTCCATCTTTCTGGTGATCACCGCAGACGGGGCAGGGGCAGATGACTCTGAGGGGGATTGGCAGGCGGTGATGGCAGTCATAGACAGGGACAGGGCTGAAAAGAGTACGTTAAGCTTCTTCATCTCTAGTGTTACGCAGCCGCCGGAAAGACAGCGGTAGTTAAAAGTTTGTGAATGGCCGAACAAGGCTACTGTTTATCTTACGTGCCGTCCGAAAAAACTGCGTAGCTGTTGCGGAGATTTCTTGCCATGCAACTGCTATGACGGTAGCAAAAAACACCTCTGGCAACAAAAAACACCTCTGGCAACCCTGTCCTGGCCCTGGGGCTTAGAAGCGATCCCACAAATGCCTTGGCTTTGCTTTACGAGTTCCGCTTCCCGGTCAATGTCTTCTGTTTTAGGTCTGTTTTCTGAAAAACGGCCCTAAAACAGAAAAGCAAGTTGGCCTCACTCCCTTTAGGCAGTTTACAGTTTGCTTTTGCAGGCGAAAACCGGGGGCAAAGGATTCTTCGGTTGCGTTTTTAGAGCGGCATACCAGCGCCATGGGGCGAGGCAACCGCGAGATCAGGTACTTTTGTTACCTGTTTGCAGCGCGAAAGACAAATGTAAACAAGCTCTTAAAAGACAGTTTCTATATGAAAAGACACCAACTATGCCCTTAAATGAGTTTCTCAGTGGCGGCGGAGAAAGTTTCTGTTTTGGGTCTGTTTTCTGAAAAACAGCCCGGAAACAGGATTATACCAGTGCCAGTTCTTCCAGCACCTGCCGCGCCCTGAGGCAGCTGGCTTCCTTGTCTTTAATTTCCAGCATAATGTCCACGTCCAGACCCTTGAGGTGGGTGAGAAACTCCCGGAACAAATCTGTATCTAGGCTGGTGGTGTGCTTGCCCTTGCGCTCACCCATAGATTGGGAACTGTAGTCCATCATGAGTACACCGTCTGTCTCAAGGTGCCAGGTGCCGGCGGCCAGTTGCAGGGCATCGGCCATGGGTTCGCCTTGGTTCAGGCACTCATGGTGAAAATTGTCAAACAGAATGGGGATACCGGTTTCGCCGTGCAGTTCCAGGCAATCACGCAGGCTGTAGAGGCGGTCATCGTTTTCCACCACCAGGCGGGCTTTCACTTCTTCGGGCAATAGGTTTTGGTAGGTGTGAATAAAGCGTTTTAGGGCCGCGGGTTTGTCGCCGTACACGCCACCGGCGTGAATCTGCAGCTTGGCCGTGGCGTCCAGCCCCATCAGATCCATGACGCTGCCCTGGTAGACCAGTTCGGCTATACTGCTGCGCACAATGCGCTCGTCTGGCGAGTTGAGCACCACAAACTGGTCTGGGTGCATAGAGATGCGCATGCCGTGCTTCTTTATGAAATCGCCCAGCCGCCTGAAGGTTAGCTTGAAATGTTCCTGCCAGTTGTAGGTGTTCACGGCATGGCTGGCAAACGGCACCAGCCCAGAGCTCATCCGGAAGAACAGGAACCCGTGCTCCAGGTTGTACTCCAGAATACGGCGCAGGCAGGCCAGGTTCTTCTCTACCGTTTCTACCAGCCGTTCTTCAGAATACGAGGCCAGCCGGAACGTGCCAGACGAGCTGCAGTCCAATGACTCATTCACGCAAGGGTATCCAATCTTCATGTTCCAGAGGTTTACGTACAGGTAACCATTGCCCACGGGCAGATGTTTCTGGTTAGTAAACGGCGGGGGAGAAGATGGGTTCTGCGCCGGGGGAATGGTGTTTTTGCTGTTTTTCTAAAAACAGGCCAAAAACAGAAATGGGTGAACCCGGGCTATATCTCAAATTCTCCGTTTGCAAGCGCGGCAAAAAAGCCTATTTTTGCGTACAGTTTAACAGAGAGCGTACATCTTTCACATAATCCACTACACATGAGTGTTTTAGTAAATAAAGATTCCAAAGTGATTGTGCAGGGCTTTACCGGCTCAGAGGGTTCTTTCCACGCACAGCAGATGATTGAGTATGGCACCAACGTGGTAGGTGGCGTAACCCCGGGCAAAGGGGGCTCTACCCACTTAGACCGTCCGGTATTCAACACCGTGGCCGAGGCCGTACAGAAAGCAGGCGCCAACGTGTCCATCATTTTCGTGCCACCCGCATTTGCCGCTGATGCCATCATGGAAGCCGCCGATGCCGGGATTGAAGTGATTGTGGCCATCACCGAGGGAATTCCGGTGAAAGACATGGTAGCCGCTAAGAACTACATCAAAAACAAGCCGGTGACCTTGATTGGCCCCAACTGCCCAGGTGTGATCACGCCAGGCGAAGCCAAAGTAGGCATTATGCCCGGTTTCGTGTTCAAGCCCGGTAGAATCGGGATTGTGTCTAAATCCGGTACGTTGACCTATGAGGCCGCCGACCAGATTGTGAAAGCCGGTTTGGGTATTTCTACCGCTATTGGGATTGGGGGTGACCCCATCATTGGCACGCCTACCAAAAATGCGGTGGAGCTGTTAATGGAAGACCCAGAGACCGATGCCATTGTGATGATTGGTGAGATTGGCGGGAACTATGAGGCCGTTGCCGCGGAGTACATCAGGTCAACCGGTAACAAAAAACCAGTGGTTGGTTTCATTGCGGGCCAGACTGCTCCGGCCGGACGCAGAATGGGCCACGCCGGTGCCATCATTGGCGGTGCCGATGACACTGCCGCCGCTAAAATGCGCATCATGCGCGAGAACGGCATTCACGTAGTGGATTCTCCCGCTGAAATTGGCGAGACCATGGTACGTGTGCTGAAAGGCGAAGCTGCCAACGCATAAGCACAATATCAATCAGATATAAAAAAAGGCTGTCCTGCAAAGGACAGCCTTTTCTGTTTTGGGGCTGTTTTTGAGAAAACAGCCCCAAAACAGAACCTAGACGTGACGGTATGCCAAACGTGTTGCTTTGGCCATTGGCACTTTACTTAGAATTGGCCTGGCTCACTGAGGCAGCGGCTGGTTGGTTTTGGTGATAGGTGGAGTAGTTGACCTGCAGAGCGTCTAGGTGCTTCAGGTTCTGCCCCAGCCTCTGGGTGAAGTCAGCGTAATCTTTGGCTGCTACCGGTGTCCAGGCTACCTCGGCCAGGGCGCAGGCGCGCGGGAACGCCATGTGCTCCACGTGCTCCTTGGTGGGGATGTATTCGGTCCAGAGGTTGGCTTGTACGCCCAGCACATGCTTGGCCTCGTCTGGGGTGAGCACCGCCGGCACCGGATTGTACGAGTACACTTTCTCCAGCGAAGAGAAGCCGCCAATGGCCAGCGGTTCGGCCTTGCGGCCTTCTTTGGTCTGGTAGTGGTCAAAGTACAGGTGCGAGTTGGGGGTCATAATCACATCATGGCGTTCTTTGGCCGCGGCAATGCCGCCTTTCTCACCGCGCCAGCTCATAACGGTGGCGTTGGGAGCCAGACCACCCTCCAGAATTTCGTCCCAACCAATAATGGCGCGGCCTTTGGAGTTCAGGAATTTCTCCATGCGCCTGATAAAGTAACTCTGCAGCCCGTGCTCGTCTTTGAGCCCGTGGTAGGAGATAAGCCCTTGCGCATACGCTGACTTTTTCCAGGCGTCTTTGGGCGCCTCATCGCCGCCAATGTGAATGTACTTGCTGGGGAAAATAGCCATCACCTCGGTCAGGACGTCTTCCAGGAACGTGAAGGTGTTCTCATTGGGGCAGTAAATGTCTTTGAAAACGCCCCACGTGGTGGCTACGGTGTAGGTGCTGTCTTTGCAGCCCAGCTCCGGGTAAGCGGCCAGCGCGGCGCGGGAGTGGCCGGGCATTTCAATCTCAGGAATGACGGTAATGAATCGGTCCTGGGCGTATTTTACCAGGTCTTTGAGTTCTTCCTGGGTGTAGTAGCCGCCGTGGCGCTTGCCGTCATATTTCTTCTCTTTGTCGCGGGAGTGGCCCACCAGGGTCTCGTTCCGCCAGGCGGCAATCTCCTGCAGTTTAGGGTATTTCTTGATTTCAATGCGCCAGCCCTGGTCTTCAGTAAGGTGGAAATGGAAGGTGTTGATTTTGTAAAAGGCCAGCAAGTCTATGTAGCGTTTCACGAAGTCAATGGGCTGGAAATGGCGGGCCACGTCCAGCATCATGCCCCGGTAGGCAAAGCGCGGCGCGTCTTCAATAGAAACAGCGGGCACCTCTATTTTCTTCAGACCAGCGTTCTTTTGCTCAATGGCGGCAGGCATGAGCTGGCGCAGCGTCTGGATGGCCAGAAAAGCGCCTTTGGCTGTCTTAGACGTCACCTTGATTTCTTTCTTGGTCACCTCCAGTTTGTAGCCTTCGTCATTGGTAATGCTATTGTCCAGGGCAAAGGTGATGGTGTTTTTCTTCGCGCCAGCGCTGTAGTTTAGCTTGTAACCGGCTGAATTTTCTACCAGGTTCACCAGAAAATCTGTGGCGGTTTTCAGGTCTGGCGCAGAAGAACCTAGTACAATCTGAGTCTTGGCATTCAGTTTAAAGTGGCCTTTGGCGGGGGTGAGTTTCACCGGCTTGGGAATGATGGCGTACCGGCTGGCGTCCTGGGCGTACGCGGCCCCGGCCAGCACCAAGCAAGCCGTGAGCAGGAGGAAAAATTTAGACAAGGTTTGTTGCATAGTTTGGTAGTTCTTTTTCAATATTCAATTTAAGTAACTGGCGGTGAAAGCACTGTGCCTAATTTACCAAATAATTGATGAGTTGGGCAAAAAGAGAAACAAGTGAACAGCGGAAGCTCCAGGGAAAAACAAATTTCTGTTTTCGGGCTGTTTTGAGAAAAACACCGAAAACAGAAAAACTTCTCATTGGAATTGCGAAATCCAAGTTGCGGTTTTCACCTCTCAAAAGTGAAACCCACCCCTGCCTCTCCCAGGAGGGGAATTGGCTGCTTGAGTAGAAAAAGCGAAGGCTCAATGTTCTCCATCTCTCCTAAAACGCTCTTCCGGATTTCTAATCCGGAAGCAGGTACTTCGGGGATTTGCAATCCCCGTGCCTGCGCTTTTGAACAGCACGCACCGCGGATTGCAAATCCGCAGGATACCAGATTCGGGATTGCAAATCCCGAATAGCAGAACGGAGCTAATGGAATGATAGCACACCATTCTGCCTTGGTACGACAGGAAAAGTGTCCACGGCTTCTCTAAAGCACAACGAGGGTGACGTTTCTACTTAAGGTAATTACCTTTTTTCAACACGTCGGCCCACTTCTGGTAGCCGGCCACGGTCAGGTGCAGGCCGTCATGGGTGTATTCTTTGACCAGACGCTTGTCACTGTCCAGGAAGTGCGGGTGTAAGTCAATCACCTCAATCTTCTCTTTCTTGGCCAGGTCTTTAATGCCTTGGTTCACGGCGGCAATATGCTCGTCTTTGTTGTAGTGGTTCTTGAACTTGTCAAAGGTATTGTTCACCGGCATGAGCGTCTGGAAGTAAATCCTGGTCTTGGGTGAACCGGCTTTGATGCGCGCCACCATTTTGCGGTGGTTGGCGGTAATTACGTGGTCCGGAATGTTGCGCGAGATGTCATTGATGCCAATCAGGATGAACACTTTGGCGGGTTTGCCTTCAATGACTTCGTCCAGGCGCTCCAGCACGCCAAACGTGATGTCCCCCGAGATGCCGCGGTTTTTCACGTTAGACATACCCAGCAGCTCAGCCCAGTCAGTGTTGGCGGTAATGCTGTTGCCCAAAAACACAATGTCATTGGCCGCGTTTGGGTATGACTTGAATTGGGCCACCTTCAGCTCATAGGCCGCTGGGCGGTAGGTGCTGTCCCACTTGGCAGCAGTGGTTTGGGCCTGGGCCTGAAAACCCAGCAAGAGCGCGCACAGCGCGGAAAGGAAAGTGCGTTTCAGTTTCATATATTTTGTTTGCGTGAGAGAAATGAATATGAATTTCTGTTTTCGGGCTGTTTTCAGAAAAACAGCCCGAAAACAGAAAACTTTGCTACTACTGGAAAAACAGGTTAGGGTAATCAGAAATGATGCCATCAACGCCCAACGCTTTCATGCGGGCAATGTCTTCCGGCGTATTCGCCGTCCAGGGAATCACTTTCATGCCCAGGGCATGGCATTGCTTCACCAGCTCGGCGGTTACCAGCTTGCGGTGCGGACTGTACACCACCGGCGTGAAGCCCAGGTCTTTGATGTTCTCTTCTACAGACTTTTGGTTATCAATGAGCAAAGACGTGCGCACCTGCGGGTGTTTCTGGTGCAGCACCTGCAACGTGCGTGGGTCAAATGACTGAATGATCACGTACGGGGTAATTTTCTTGTCTTCAATCACTTGCATGAGCGCCTTCACAAAGGCCTCTGGGGCCGGGTGTAGTTTGTTGTCTCCCGTGGCTTTTGATTTGGTCTCAATGTTGTAAAACACCTGCGGTTTACCCGTGGCTTTCAGGTAATTCTGTACTGAGTCAATCAGCTCCGCTAACCGCGGAATATAGGTTTTCACCAGCTGTTGCTCCGGAAAAAGGGAGTACGCTTTAGTCCCCAGTTCGAACGCCCGCACCTGGTCATAATTCATCTGGTAGACCACGTACTTTTTGGCGTCTTCCTTGGGTATGTCTTCGCCTTTAGGCGTGCGGGCATACGCCGGATTGATGTGCGGGTCATGCGTTACCACCACCTGGCCGTCTTTGGTGATGTGGCAGTCCATCTCCAGGGTGGTCACGCCCAAGTCAAGGGCTTTGCGCATGGCCGGGATAGAGTTCTCCGGGAATAAGCCGCGGGCGCCGCGGTGGCCTTCGGTGCCGAAAGTCGGCAACGGCGGTAAGTTCTGGGTCACAGATTGAGAGCTTTTGCAACCGGCCAACAAGGTGGCACTGAGTAAGAGGGCAGAAAATGTTTTGTTCATGGTGTGCTCAAGATAGCAGGTAAGAATTCTGTTCTAAAGGTTAATCTGGAGATATATAAACTAAGGTTTTTCAGTGATTTCAAACACGGCGCTGGTAATGGCGGTGTTGGGCGACACGGCAATACCCACTTTCATGAGATAATCACCGGAGTAGGCTTTGCCATTGGCCGAAAACGTGGATTTGGTGTCTGGCATGAGGTTGATTTCCTGCACCTGGTACTTCTTCTGCGGGTCCAGCCCTTGCAAACGTACCGGCGTGAAGCGGTCACGGTTACGGGTTTGCAGGTTGTAGGCGAACAGCACTGATTTGCTTTTTGCTTCGTTCACGTACATGAGCACCGCGCGCTTCTCTTCATACGGAGACACCAGCCGGTACTGGTCGCCAAACCAAATCACGTCACTCAGTCGCTTATAGTTAGCCACGGCTTGCTTGCAGTACTGCAGTTCCTTCTCATTGAACTCACTCACCTGAATGTCAAAGCCCAGCTTGCCCATCATGGCCACATCTGTGCGGTATTTCACCGGTTGCTTGCCCCAGCTGGTCACGTGCGCCGACATGGCCACCGCCGGGAAAAAGTTAGAGTAGCTCCATTGAATAAGCACGCGCTCCAGCCCGTCTGTATTGTCGCTGGGCCAGAACTCGGTGAAGTACGGCAGCGCGCCGTAGTCTACCCTGCCGCCGCCACCGGAGCAGAGCATGATGGGCAGGTGCGGGTATTTCTTGCGTATTCTGGCCAGCGTTTTGTACAAGCTATTCACGTAGTCAATAGGCAAATGCGACTGCACCTTAAGGTTGGGTGAAAACGCGTTGGTGAACGTGCGGTTGCAGTCCCACTTAATGTAAGCGAGGCGCGGGTTCTTGGTGAGCAAATCATCTACCAGGTTAAACACGAAGTCCTGCACCTTGGGATTGGTAAGGTCCAGCACCAGTTGGTTGCGTTGGTAATGCTCGTCGCGGTTGGGCAGTTTCAAGACCCAGTCCGGGTGCTTTTCATAGAGTTCGCTTTTGGGGTTCACCATTTCGGGCTCCAGCCAGATGCCAAACTTCACGCCTTTCTGTTCGGCCTGTTCTACTAAGTAGCCAATGCCGCTGGGCAGCTTAGTTTTGTTTTCCTGCCAGTCGCCCAGCCCGGCGTTGGCCGCGTTGCGCGGATATTTGTTCCCGAACCAGCCATCGTCCAGCAAAAATAAATCCACGCCCAATTTGGCGGCGCCGTCAAACAGTTCTACCAGCTTCTTCTCATCAAAGTCAAAGTAGGTGGCTTCCCAGTTGTTGAGCAGCGTGAGGCGCGGTTTGTTGCCGTCCAGAATACCGTAGTTGCGGGCCCAACGGTGGAAACTGCGGCTGGCCTCGCCTTTGCCTTGCTGGCTGTAGGTGAAGATAAACGCCGGGGTCACAAACGGTTGGTTAGGTGCCAAATGGTATTCAGACGCGTGCGGATTCATGCCCGCGATCACGCGTAACGAGTTCTTCTCGTCCAGCTCAAACGCGAACTGGAAATTACCAGACCATGCCAACGTACCCGCAATGACTTCGCCGTGGTTTTCGCCGGAAGGCTTGTCCAGGGAAAGCAAGAACGTGGGGCTCTGAAATTTGTGCGCGCGGGTGCCCAGTTTGCTGTCAATGACCTTGATGCCGCTGGTAAGCTGGTGCTCCTGCAACTGCATCTCGCCCGCCCAGTCGCCGTGGAACTGCGAGAGCCAGTAATTGGGTGCGTCAAAGTGCAGCATCGCCGAGGCGAAGTTGCCCAGCACCACCGGCTTCTTCTCCTTGTGTTTGATTTCGGTCCAGGCCTTGATGATGTTTTCTTTCTGGAACGTATGGAAATGCAGAATCACCTCAACCGGGTACTTAGGGTCTTTCAGGTGAATGGCTGTTGCCGTCACGTTGGCCTCGGGTTGCTGCGTGGTGTGCCGGTCATACTTCAACTCCAAAGATGGGTTGCCGTCATTGTGCAACACCCTGATAGCCGGTTCAAACAGGTTGTCGGTGCCCGAAGGAATGTACGCCTCATGCGCCGTGGAACTCAGCTGACCGTTGTCTTGCGCATTGGTGAGTTTGGGGCCCAGGTAACTTTGGTACAGCTTCTGGTTCTTGCCCACAGTAAACGCCAGCGTGACTTTATCAGTCTGTACCAGGATTTGTTTGGTGGTTGGCTGCGCCTGCGCAAGTAGTCCAGAAGGCAACAGAAGCAGCAACGACCACAGGAGTAGTTTGTAGTTCATGTTTGGGTGAGACATTGAAAAATTCCGCCCGCGGGCGATGCATTATCAGGTAAAAGAGGCACGCTTTGCGGTGCATCAATTAGATAGGCAGATTTGCCCGCACTTCCTGTTTTCGGGCTGTTTTCTGAAAAACAGGCCAGAAACAGGAACTAAGCACAAAGACAGATCCAACCATAAGTATTTTATTGTCCTCCTGAAAGGATCTTGTGGGCGAACTAGAAAGGCATTTGTGAACTGCATTTACCGTTCGCTACCAAGATCCATTTCAGGAGGACAAAAGGGAAAGTTATGGCGAAGCGCCGCTTGTGCCTACGGATGCTGATTCATGATGCGTGCAGTCACAAGCGGACGCTTGCGCCATGTAATGCCAGCAGCAACGTGAAAAGTAATTACGCCGTAGCGGCCGTGGCCTCGTACTGGTTCCCGAAGCGGTCAGTGGCCACCACCCGCACTTGTTTCACCTCTGGCCCCACGTGGCTCATGAAGAGGTGCTCGGTTCTGGCGGGCTCAGCGAAGGCGCGGCGGGCGGGGAGTTTGTCCCCTTTCATGGTGCGCACGGCCTCGGGGTCATAGCCTTTGGTGTTTTGCAGCGCGCCCATGGGTTTGCTGTCTGCGTACCACTCCACTTTCCAGGCGGGGTCCCAGTTCCAGACGTTGGCAATAAAGCGGTTCTGGCCGGTGAGTTTCTCCATGTCCAGGCTGATCTGGTGCGATTTGTCTTTGCCAGTTGACTTATAGAACCACTGCAGCTGGTTGCCGTTCACCTCATACACGCCGTAGCCGTTGGGCGTACCGTCTGTGCAGATAGCCCCTGACCACCAGGCGCCGCACACCGTGCCGTGCACGTGCTCATGCACGCCTTCGCGCAGCATGTGGTAGTTGGTGTGCGTGTGGCCGGTCATGATGTGCACCTGATAGCCCTGCAGCAGCGCAAACAGCTCTTCGCGGTTTTTCACGGCGTTAGAAATGGGAATGTGCGCGTTGATGATCACCAGATGGTCTTTGGGCACATGGCTCAAATCCTGCTTGATCCAGGCCAGTTGCTGTTCATTGAGGTGGCCGTCATACTCGCGCTCCTTGCCCAGGTACCGCACGTCATCCAGCACAATGTAATGCGCCTTGCCGCGGTTGAACGAGTAATACGTAGGGCCAAAGATTTTCTGGAACGTTACGTCAGAGGTCTCGTCGCCGCCCTGGCGGTAGTCCATGTCATGGTTGCCCAGCGCCTGGAAAAACGGAATGCCAATGGCCCCCACGGCTTTGCTGTAATCCGGGAAAAGTTTGTGGTTGTCCCAGACCAGATCGCCCACGCCAATGCCGTGCACCAGCGCGTCTTTGCCCAGGCTCTGTACCAGTTTCTGGGCATCGGGCACCGAGTCCTGCATCATGAGTTTCACGTCTGTGGCGTCTTTCACCTGCGGGTCTGCCCAGATAATGAACGAGTGTTTGCTGTCATCCCGGCCCAACGGCTGCAGCTCAAAATCATACTTTTTGCCTTTGCCGCCAGAAATGGGCAGGTAATGCCGGGCCAGGCCTTTCTCCTGCGGGAACTCGTACCCCGCCGGAATGGAGACAAACACAAAGCGGGCCTGCGGGTTGGCCGGCAGCTCAAACTGCCCGCGTCTGTCGGTCTTTGCCACGGTAAAACCGTCTGATACCACTACATCGGCCAATTTCTTGCCGCGGGTTTTCACTGTGCCGGTAAGGGTTTGCTTTGCTTTTCTGGTTCTGGCAAAGACATCTGGGCCAGCCAACACCAGGCCTCCGGAGAACAGGGCGAGGGTCTGGAGAAAGGTTCTTCTTTTCATGGGGTTGCGGAAGGTACTCTTTGTTAATGATTGATTGTCTTGTTTCTGTTTCTGGCCTGTTTTTCAAAAAACAGGCCAGAAACAGAATATAATTTTATCTCCGCCCAAAGGCGGAAGTGTTTCTTTATGCCATCTGTTTCTTTTAAGTAAATCGCTGTTTTTACTTATAAACCTAGGTTTGTGGCTTGTGCAAACTATTTGAGATTTGCAGGCAACCTACCCCTACCCCTTTGAGGAGGGGAATTTCAGATAAAGTAAACTCTGCCCTCTTCAGCTATTCTCCCGCTGTTCTTCCGCTTTTCTCCTGCTATTCGGGATTTGCAATCCCGAATTTTCCTACCTGCGGATTTGCAATCCGCGGCGCGTGCTGATGAAACGTGCAGAGACGGGGATTGCAAATCCCCGAGGTAGGTGCTTCCGGATTACAAATCCGGAAGAGCGCTTTGAGCCTTAGCCTGCGCCGTTTAAGTAGCACCTAACAGCTTGCTGTCCCAAAGAACCTTGCCGCCCCAAATAGAAATTCCCTTTAGCCAATTTGTTGCAGATACTCCCCTCCTGGAAGAAGTTGGAGTGGCTTCACGCATAGCTTCCTCATTTTCTGTTTTTGGCCTTTTTTGGCGAAAACAGGCCGAAAACAGAAAGTTACACGCTCATGTTGATGTCCATGATTTTGCCTTTTTTGCGGCTCTCCTCGGCCATGAAGCCCATGAGGTGCGCCTCAATAGACTCGTCAATAGTAGAGGTGAGCAGCTTGGGGTTCTGCTGGCCCACCGCCTGCACAAAGTCGCGCACCAGGAGCCAGTCGCCGCCGCCGTGGCCGCTGTTCTTGTAGCCTTCCACGTCTTCGGCCTTGGGCACCAGCTTCAATTCCTTACGGGTGCGGAAGTCAGTCACCACCAGCTCGGTCATGTCGCCTACCATGTCGCCCATGGTCCCCATGATGCGGGTGCGGCGGCCGTGGTACGAGGTAAAGGCCTCCATGGAGAAGCTGGCCGTCACGCTGTCTGCAAACTGGATGCTGGCCACGTAATGGTCGGGCTGGTCGTTCTCCATGCGGTACACGCAACGGCCGTAGTTTGTGGTTTTGAGTTTTTCCATGATCACCTCGGGGTGCTTGGTTTTGTCAGCGGGAAGATCCAGCACGGCCAGGCGGCGGCGGTCTTCATAGTAATGCTTGATGGCCGAGTATGGGCACTCACGCTCCACTTTGCAGCCGTCTGTGCAGCGGGCGGTGCTGCCGGCGGGGGCATTTTCCTTCCGGAACCATTTCAAATCGCCCATGGCGGCTACCTTTAGGCTGGGTTTGCCCACTACCCACCGCATGATGTCCAGGTCATGGCAGGACTTGGCCAGAATGATTGGGGTGGTCTCTTTGGAGTTGTGCCAGTTGCCGCGCACGTAGCTGTGGGCCATGTGCAGGTGCTCAATGGGCTCAAAATGCTGTACACTCACAATGTCGCCAATGGCGCCCTGCTGAATGAGTTCGCGCATCTTCACGAAGTACGGGGCGTAGCGCAGCACGTGGCATACGGCCACAATGCGGTTGTTTTTCTTGGCCAGTTTTAAGATATCACGGCATTCCTTCTCAGTAGGCGCAATGGGTTTTTCCAGCAGAATGTCATAGCCCATGGCCAGCGCTTTCATGCACGGCGCATAATGCAGATTGTCTGGCGTAGAGATGATGACCGCATCTGCAAACTTGGGACGCTTGAAGACGTCTTCCCAGGTATTGAAGCGGTTCTCGTCTTTGATGTTGTGCTGCTTGGCGTATTTGTCGTTCCGGAACTGGTTGGGTTCGGCTACGCCGATGATGTCTAATTGCTCCGGGAATTTGGCGGCGTAGTTGCCGTATACCGTTCCCCGGCTGCCTGCGCCAATGGTGATGGCGGTGACGGCTTTGTTGAGCGGCTTGTGCTCCGGGTTGGGCGGAATGGAATAGGAGTATTTGTTTTCTCCCAGTTTGGCCAGCGCCTCTGTGCTGATGACGGCGGCACCAATGCTCAGGCCCAGTGATTTGAGAAGTCTGCGGCGGTTCATGCGGTTTGTTTGTTAAGGGGGTGAGAAAGATAAGGTAAGGTTAGTCTGTGTCTGCGTCTTGCCCCGGGCTGTTGGTTTTCTTGTTTCCGGGAACGGTAGTCAGTTTGAATTCTGTCTGCAGCGGCTCCTCTGGGGCTACCAGAATGTTGTCAACGGTGCATTTTACCAGCAGGGGGGCGGGGTATTCCCAGACCGCACCCAGTGTCACTTTGGTCACGGCTTCTGGTTTCAAGGTGACCGCGCCCAGCGGGTGTTTCTCCAGGTTGTAGTCTGACTTGAGTTTCACCTGGAACGGGATAGTAGAATTGTTCTTGATGTTCAGGACAATGATGGGTTCGCCTTTGCGGTTTTCCTGCACGGCCGTAATGGTGACGGCTGCTTTGAAAAACGGCTCCATCTCAGATGCACGGCCAATCACGTAGTCATCAAAATAGACGGCGGTGCGGCGGGCGTTCATGGCTTCTTTCAGGGCCGCCGGGGTTTTGCTCTGGGCAAACACCAGCGTGACCGGCCGGTGGGTCTCTTTGGTAGAGGCTGGCAGCCCGCGGTGCTCATCTGAGTTGGCGAACATGGCCAGGTTGTATTTAGCGGCTAGTTTGTGGGCTATCACGTTGTAGCCGCCGCGGTTGGCCACCTCAACGCCTTTGAGAATGCCTTTGTCCAGCAGTTCCTGGTGGAAGTCTGTGAACAGCTCTTTACTTTTTTTGTCCCACCAGGAGTAGTTGGGGTGGTTGTAGAACACAAAGGCGTCTTGCTTTTTGGCTTCCAGGAACGGGGCCATGAGTTCTGCCCGGGTGGGGTTGTCCTTCATCTTGAACGACTCTGTGGTTTGCTTCATGTATTTCACCGGCACCTTGTTGCCGTCTTGCATAAAGATGGCATTACAGTGGTACGGCGGTACGCGCGGCGAAATCTCCAGCCCGTTGATCACCAACAGCCCTGAAGTACCGGCAGCTTTCCTGGCGATTTCATAAGACCGGTTCATGTCTCGCTTAATGTCGTTGGGGTACCGTTCAAAGTCTACATGCTCGGTTACTGAGATCACGTCTAACCCGTCACGTATGGCTTCCTGCGCCCGCAACGCCGGCCACACGTACCCGTCAGAAAGGACAGTGTGCATGTGAAAATCGCCTTTGAGTGTGAGGTAGCCGGGAAGGTTGGGCAGCTTGAAAAAAGAGTTGTTGGTGCTGTCTTTCTGGGCAAGGGTAGAAAGACTGTTTAAGAGTAGAAAGCAAGCCCATAAGAAGAGAGTGAACCATTGCCTGTAAAGGGAAATGATGTTGCCAATTAAATTCACTGCTTGATATTTGCTCCCATTCATGGGCTTTGGTTGAAAGAATGACAAAATTTTTAGTGATTTCATTGCCGTTTTGGTCTTGTTTTTTGGAAATTAGACTAAAAACGTCAGAAACAAAACTAGAGAAGCTTAAACCCTTTATGAACTGGGGATCTTCTTCATGTCACTATAGTAGTTGAGATAGGTATTGAAGAGCGTGGGGTGGTTCTTGAGCAGAATCATGGCTTCATTGTTGTTCCGGAGGGCATTGACTGTGAAATTATGCGAGCCGGTGACCAGCAGGTTTACTTGCGCCCCTTTCCATTGACCGGTTATGAGCATGAACTTGGAGTGGTTGTTGGTTTGCGCCATGCTGTAGATTTTCACTAGCGCCCCTTTGCTCTTTAACCGCTGCAGTCCCGTTAGAATCTCTGGGTCTACCTTGTCTTTGGCAATAACCTCAATGGTGGCCCCTTGCTCCCTTAGCTGGATAAGTTTATCTACCACATTCAGGCGGGTGGCGGTCCAATCAGACATGGAGACACGCACAGTGGCGGTGGCGGGTTCAGTTAAGCCTTCCAGAATCTCAATGGCAGTATCAGCCCCATAGGAAGTACCATTGCGGCGTTTTGGAAAAAAGAGTGCTGAAATACCAGCGGCTTCATCATGGTACTCGCGGTAAAAGAAGTTTTTCATGCCGCTGCCCGCTTTCTCTTTCATGTCAGTCCAGTACGAGAGATAGGCACCGTATAACCCGGCATTGGGGAAAATGAGGGCATCTTGAATTTTTTTAGAGTCACTTAAAGTAAAATTATGCGACGTCTGGAATACTACATTTTGCTGTTTGCCAGTAGCAGTAGTAATTTCTGAAAACAGCACAAATTTGTTATGGTTGATAGAAGATCCACTGGCATCACTGGTGATAAGAACCAATTCAGACGTTGGCTTTAAAAAGCCCCTGAGCTGTGAGATTGTGGCTGGGTTGTCTGCGAGAGACTCATCCCGGCTAAAGTCCAGCATGAGGTGCAGTTTTACTCCGCGGTCACTGGCTCTTTTGAGCGCGTCTGTGAGCGCCTGGTAATTAAATATAAATATGCTGAGGTGAATGTTAGCGTTTGCCGGGGCGGCGTCAACCAGGGCTATGAGCTGGTTCATGATATCTGGCGAGGCAAGTCCGCTCCCCACTTTAGACAAGTTGGTGAAAGCGGCGGCAGGTAACTCAATGGTGAAGGGTTTGCCCGCCCCGGGGTCAACGGGCTCTGGGGAGGCATCTTCGCTGCTACTGCAGCCAGTGCATAACAAAAAGATAATGTATAGAAGCGTTATTCTTTTCATGGGGAACAGGTAAATATTCTAACGATCTGTTTGCATTCTGCGCTTCTGGGTATACTGGGTTTAACAGACGGCAGCGTGTGGAATTTTAATTTGAAAGCTAGTCCTATAGTTTGATGATTTTATTTCTTGGAGGTGAGGTTTGCTACAGGTACACCGGTGTGCGAAGCTCTTGGGGTTAATGTTAGGTTAGAGAAGAACAGTTTAATGACAAAAATTAGTCATTTTTCCACGAGTGAAAGTAGTATTAAAGAAAATGGACATTCTTTAAATACTACCATTCCTGTTTTAGGGCTGTTTTGAGAAAAACAGCCCTAAAACAGGAATGGTAGTATTGGTTAAAGCTAGAGGGGCAAGGGATTAGTAGCTTTTGTAAACAGCGAAATCATCCATTCCCAAACGGCCATTGAAAACATTGGGCGGGCTACTTGCTCCCAAGCCAAGCTTCTTAATCCTGAAACGTACCGGACCTTTGATGTCCATCAGGAAAACTGCTTGTTTGGCCTGAAGGCTTTGGTTAGTTGGGTGGGCATCTGATCTTCGGCCAATCTCGGTCCAGGTGGCGCCTTGGTCAGTTGAGTACTCCAGGGCGAAGGTAGAGGAAACGTCTGTGTAATAGGAGCCATACCAAAGGGTTACCTTACTGGCGCCGTCTAGCAAGTCATAGTTCATTTGTAAATAAGCAGGGGTGGTAAGCCCCTGTTGGAAGCGAACTGCTTGTGCTCCTGAAACAATTCTATCTCTATTAGCGGTGTTGCCTAAGATAGCTTGGTTAAAGGTCCAGTTGCCAGTACGCAAGTCAATGGCCTTTGTAGCATACGTGTTCTTTACAGATTGATCAGGGTAGTCAAAATTTTCAGGGTAACCAGGGTAAAGTGGGCCGCTTGGATCAATGATATCTGATTCAAATCTAAGACGCAACTGCTTTTCATTTTGCACCAGCATTGGGATGCCAATATAGGTAGCATTTGGGGCAATACGGAAAGAGGCAAACGAAGCCTGTGGGTCAGTGAAGAGGGTGAAGCTATTACCAGCGCCGTCATCTAGCGTCTTGGCACCCGCCATGGTCTCGCCACTTACAGGGTAGGGTTTAGCATCAGCGGTAAGGCTCACCAGTGTGCTTTCATACTCCTGGAATTTTGAATTCAGTTGAGTGATTGAGACTGGTCTTGCGATCACAGGCCGCCCTGAGGCGACTTTATTTATCTTGTCTGCGGTTAAACCGGTAATCTGTAAAGGACCGGTATTCCTGGTTAACGTGGCTCCTGAAAGGTCTATTACCAAAGAGTCTCCCGGTATATAGGTTGCGGCAGTAGCGGCGTCTAATGCCAAGACAACGCCCCGCATTAGCCCACGCCAACTACCCTGTATGACTACGTAACCGGCTGGCAAATTGCCTCCAGACGGGTTGGAAATCACGGTCCCAGCAGTTTTAAAGGCTCCTGTTAGCACCTCTGGCCCCAATTTCACATCAGTATCTCTGTAGACTTCCCGTACCACATGTAATGAGGCCATTGAGTTAGGTCTTCCTATTGATGGGTTCCCATCATCTTCCAGGCAAGACGTGAATGCCAGGGCAGCCAATGCAACTGCCACTGAACCCATTAGTTTTTTCATTCTGAAGTTTTTCATGACAGTTTAATTATTGGTCCCACCAAACTTTGGTATTGATATCATCTGGACCACCCATGGCGGCCACGGCGGCTTGGTAATTAGCTGCGTTTAACGCTTGTACATTAATAGGGTAGCGCAGACGTGAAGGCATTTGGCCATTATTCATCAAACCAGACCCAGTTGGTAGTATTGGGTGGCCTGTACGGCGATACTCATACCATTGCTGGAAATCTGTAAAGAAGAGCGTGTAATATTTTTGTAGATGAATAGCTTCCAGCTTTTGCTCAAACGTTTCATTCTCATTCCATTTAACATCTTCTTTCTCTAAGTGACCTGCTGGCAGAGCTAATCCCCAGAAAGTAATTGCATTTTCTACCCCTTTATCATAGTAGGTTTTTGCTGGAGTAGTAACGTAGCCCCGCAATGCTGCCTCAGCTAATATAAACTGCACCTCAGCATAATTTAAGATATTACCCAAAAGAGGCTCGTTCTTCAACTCAATTTTAGGATAGGATTGCCTTTCTGGTGTTTGCCCTATCGGGTAACCACTCTGGATACCCATGTATGTACCTCCCGCCAAGGTGGCCCATTTCTCTCTACGTGGGTCAGTCCATGCATTAAGGTTGTTAATGAAGAAATCTGTATAGCCTTTGTCTCCATTGAAATCAAGATCACGGTAGTTGAAGAATTCTGAGGTCAAGGGCGGTGTGGTGGTAAACCGTAAGACAGCAGATTCAGCGTTGCTCTCCATGATTGGGTATTTCGCCTTGCTGGTTTCTACTATGTCTTTAATCTTATCTCCCACATTCATTTCTGGTCTGCCAGACACCCTCATGAGGAGACGCAGATACATTGAATTTCCAAATTTCCGCCAGGCCAGCATTGACCCGTTATATAATGGATCTAGAGGTTTGACCTCATCTGGTAAATCAGTGGTTTCAGAAAGTAGCTTGTTTGCTTCTTCCAGTTTCCGGAAAAGGTCTGTGTAGATAGCCTGCTGTTTATCAAACTTAGGGGTAAGGATGCCCTCTTTGCCTTTGTTCGCTTCAAAGTAGGGAACATCACCGTACATATCTGTGATAAGTGAGGTTACCCAGGCGTCTAAGATGAGAGACATACCCATGTAAGTTTTATAGGCTGGCTGTTGGGTAAAGGCTGCACTCTCATACATATCCCTAAAGTTGGTGAGTTGCAGGTACCAGTTACGCCACATAAAATCTGACTCACTGGGTCTGATGTTGTACCGGTGAAACTCTCTGGAGTTATTGGTGGTTACATGCACCTGCATGAGCTCATTGCCTATCCTGAGCGCCCGGTCTAAGTTGTTAACCACCACATTGTGCAGGGCAGGAGCCAACAGTGATTCTGGAGTGGCTGCCCTTGATGTATTGGGGTTAACGTTCATTTCATCAAAGTCCTGGTTACAGGACGGGGTGCCAGCTGCTACCGCTAGAAAGGTAGCAAAGGCTAAAATCTTTATCTTGTTCATAAGAATCTGCTAATTAAAAACTTACATTTAAGCTTACACCCATGGTTCTGGTAGAAGGGAATTGGGCAATCTCAGAACCAGAAGAGATATCCCCATCACCTAACGTACCAAACTCAGGGTCAAATGCTGGCCAGTTGGAAAATACCAAAAGGTCACGGCCATAGATGCCTATGCTGGCATTCTGCATCTTGAGTTTCTTAGTAAGAGAAGAAGGTAAATTGTAATCTAATCTTAATTCTCTCAGTTTAATAAAGTCTGTGCTGAAGGTGTTGGCTTCTAAGTTATCTCGGTTAAAGTGTGCATAGTAGTAGTCTCTGATAACAGTGGCTACCACATCATTGGGTCTGTAGGTACCATCGCTATTGGCAATGACTCCATCACCAATTATACCGTTGTAGCGGCCAGGCAAAGTTTTTTTCAGCTTACCCTCCTCCATCAACACGGCGTGTGTCAAAGAATACCCAACCCCGCCGAACTGGGCATCAAACAAGATGTTTAATTTAAAGCGCTTGTATCTGAATTCGTTTCCTAAACTGGCTCGCCATTTTGGAGCATAGTTTCCTAAATATATAAGGGAGTCTCCTAATACTGGATACCCATTTTCGTAGATAATCTGCCCGTCTGGAGAGCGTTCATATCCGAAGCCGTACATGTCTCCCAGGCGTCCGCCTACGCGAGCTTCTACAGTTCCTCTGCTGCCGTACACAGTGGTGAGCACTTGAGCGTTGGTAGAGTCAGATAAGCTGACTACAGTGTTTCTGTTGGCTGCATAGGTGCCAAAGACATTCCAGGTAAAGCCTTTCAAGTTTTTGATAGGGGTTCCATTTACCTGAATCTCAATTCCTTTGTTTTCTACCTCGCCAGAGTTGGTGACAATGGATGAGTAACCCGAGGCTGGGTCAATTGGTCGGTTGAAGATCTGGTCAAAGGTGTTGTTTTTGTAAACGGCTACATCTAGGTTAAGGCGGCTCTTAAATAGTCTTAGATCTAGTCCGAACTCAAGGCTTTGTGTGCGCAGTGGCCGTAAGTCTGGATTGGGAAGTGTAGTGGGGTTGCCTAAACCTGAGGCGAAATTAACTTTTGGATTGTACGTGTAGCTGGTTAGGTAAGGCTCAACTCCTCCGCTTCCAACTTCAGCCCAGGAACCTCTCAGTTTTAGTAAGGAAATTTGACTTGGCAATACAAATGCTTCTGATAAAACGGCACTTAAGTTAAATGATGGGTAGAAAAAAGATGGAACAGAGCGTTTCTCTTCTGTAACTGAAGTTGGAGTCACAGGGGTAACTAACGTGCTGGTCCAGTCATTTCTACCAGTAATATCTAAAAACAAGAAGTCTTTGTAGCCCACGGTAAACAATCCATATAAGCTGTTCACTCCAAACTCCTCTCTTCTTTTAATGGGTATCAAATTTACTTTACTGTTTGCGAGTGTATAAATACCGGGATAGAGTAATTTCTCTGCTCTGTATTCATTCATGCTATACTTGTTGTTCATGGTGCTACCCCCAAACGAAACCGTGAATTCAAAGTCACTCAACTTGTTATTCTCATAACGTAACAGGAAGTCGCTATTCTGCTCATGCGTATTGATTTCCTGTTCCCGGTACATGCCATCAATGTACTTATTGGTGTTCTTTGGTCTTTGCTGAGACCTTGCTTCAGACATAAAGTCTATAGAAGATCTTACCATAAGGCTTAGTTCTTTTGTGAAGCTGTACGTAGCAGATACATTGCCTACAAAGTTGTGACGGTTAGATTTGTTAAGCATCTCATAAGCCTGTAGATAAGGATTGTCCAGAAGGTTGCTAAAGGGTTTCCATTGCTCAATTTGCTCTTTGCCTGGTACCCAATAGTTTTTGAACCAGTTGATATCCATGTTAGGGGTAAGCCCCCTAATAAAATACATAATGGTTTGGTTGTTATATCCAGTGGTAGGCAAGTTGTCACTCCAGCGGTTGGTGTAGTTGATTTTGCTGTCTAGCTTCAGCTTGTCATTAACTTTATGGCTAACTTGAAGTGCAACGGTGTTGCGGTCATACCCGGTATTGGGCACAATCCAACTGTTCTGTGAGTTTGTGAAAGAGAGACGGGCAGAGGTATTGGTTGTTCCCCCTGATACACTTACACTATTGGTGAAAGTCTTGGCCGTCTCAAAGAAGTCTTTGCGATTATCTGGATAAGCTCGCCATAATGTCCTTCCTGTTGGTATTTGTCTATAGGTGGCGGGATCATACTGGTAGTACATTTGCCCATTGAACTTTGGCCCCCAGGCCGAACTAGTGCTAAATGTGCTAGGGCCGTCTTCTGTGGCCCCATACGAGTAGTGCAGGTCTTGCGCGGTGGCTCCTTGCCCGTACTCGTTCTGATAATCTGGCCAGCGGTTAATGGTTGCGAAGGTAGTATTGGAGCTAAAGGTGATGCCCATTCCTTTTTGAATGGAAGAGCCTTTCTTGGTGGTGATGATGATAGCACCGTTTGCTCCCCGGGCACCGTAGAGTGCAGAGGCCCCTGGGCCTTTTAGTACAGACACGCTTTCAATGTCTTCCGGATTTATATCTGCTAAACTGCTTCCAAAATCTACTGGAGAGTCATCTGATAAGTAGGCTGAACTACCGTTTCCCGTTCTTCTACCACCACTGGAACTTGTTACAACCCCATCTACAACTATCAAAGCTTCATTATTGCCATCCAGTGAGGTTTCGCCGCGCAGAATAATTTTATTAGAGCCGGCTGGGCCACCATTAGATTTAACAAGATTTACACCCGCAACCTTGCCAGACAATGCGTCTGTCCAGTTATTAGGCATGGTTTCAGCAATTTCGTTTCCTTGCACTGTAGTCACTGAGTAGCCTAGTGCTTTCTCCTCCCGTTCAATCCCTAGGGCAGTGACTACTACTTCATTCAGTTGTTTTGCATCTGTAGCCAACTTAATGATGAGGTTGTCTTCTGGCTTGGTGATGACTAGTTTCTGCTGCTGATACCCTATAAATGTAAAAGAAATGGTGGCACCTCTTGCTACACTCATTTGAAAGGTACCGTCTGCATTAGACATACCAATGGCTTGGTCATTCACAAAAATGGTAACACCTGGCATAGCGGAGCCATCCAGAGGGTCAACAATTTTTCCCTTTACGGGTACTTTGTCAGTTTGGGGGGACTGTTGAAAATAACCAGCCGCCGCGGCTGGAGTTGGCAACAAGTTGGTACCCATCATGAGAAGGCAGGTGCCCAATAGAATTCCCTTGCCCAGGCTTTTTCTGGAAAAAGGTGGTGGCTGTAAAAATGTTGTCATATAAGTAGTTTGTTGCTGTTGAAGATTTGTACTCTATTGAAGATTAAGGTGAAGCTTTTCTCTTTTCCAGGTGAAGGCGGTGAATAGGATGGAAAGCACGCAGGCAGCTACCAGCATGGTAAACCCTCCATCCCAGCCCCAGTGGTCAACAATGAAGCCCATGGCAATATTGGCGAACAGCGCACCTCCCAGGTAGCCGAATAAACCCGTGAGACCGGCTGCAGTGCCGGCTGCTTTTTTGGGTACCAGGTCCAGGGCCTGAACCCCTATCAGCATCACGGGGCCGTAGATCAGGAAACCAATGGAGATCAAGGCCACATTGTCTATCCAGAGATTGCCTGCCGGGTTCTTCCAATACACCAGTACTGCAATTAAAACCAGAACCATGTAGATGATGGTGGCAGGGGCCCGGCGGCCTTTGAAAACTTTGTCACTGATCCAGCCGCAAAGCAGGGTGCCGGGAATTCCTGCGTATTCATAGGCGAAGTAGGCCCAGCCGGTCTCTTTTACTGAGAACCCTTTGGCTTCTTCCAGATATGTGGGAGCCCAGTCCAGAATGCCGTAGCGCACTAAATACACAAACGCATTCGCGAAGGCGATGTACCAAAGCACCCGGTTGTTGAAAACATACTCAAAGAAGATCTGCCTGGCCGTTAGTTCCTGCTCTTGGGCAGCAGAGTAATTGGCAGGATAATCGTTCTTATAAGCTTCAATGGTGGGCAAGCCACAAGACTGGGGCGTGTCCCGCACCAGCATATAAGCAATGGCGGCAAATACCAGGGCTACCAAACCAGGGAAATAGAACTTGCTTTCCCAGGTGCCAAAGATGGCAACTGCCGCAATAGCAATAGGGCCTACCAAACCGCCGCCTACGTTGTGGGCCACGTTCCAGATAGACATTTTGGTGCCACGTTCCTTCGTGGAAAACCAATGGACCATGACCCGGCCGCACGGAGGCCAGCCCATGCCCTGGAACCAGCCGTTCAGGAACAGTAGAATGAACATGATGGTGATGGAACTGGTGGCGATAGGCGCTACCCCCATGAAGACCATGGTCAGCGCCGAAAGCAGAAGACCCACGCTCAGGAAGGTGCGGGCATTGCTTCGGTCAGAGACATTTCCCATCAGAAACTTACTCAGGCCGTAGGCAATAGACACGCCTGACAGGGCAAAGCCTAAGTCAGATTTGGAATACCCCTGTTCAATCAGGTCTGGCATAACCAGTGAAAAATTCTTGCGCACTAAATAATAGCCCGCATAGCCTAGAAAGATACCCAGGAAGACCTGAAGCCGCAATTGCTTGTAAACGGGGTCAATGCGTTGCAGGGGTAACGGTTCTGCATGCGGAGCAGGGGCAAATAGTCCCTTTCGGGGTGGAGTGGCGGTTGCCTCAGAATGGTATTTGTCCAACGTTTTAATTTGTTAATTTCTTTTAAGTGAAGCTTCAGGAAATCGGCTATGGAAGAGCGGTAGAAATCAATTTAGCTTCAAAATTACACTGGTTTTCCTTCATGAAAGCACAAAGGGTATAACTTAACAAAAGGTTAACATGGCAGCCAGATTTATTCCCAATCATAGCTACTGTAACAACAGGTACAACAGGGCAGCTGCCGTTGCTCCTGCTATTGGGCCAAGAATTGGAACCCAGGCATAGCGCCAGTCACTGTGGCATTTGTTCTTGATAGGCAGAAGCGCATGCACAATGCGGGGGCCTAAATCACGTGCCGGATTAATAGCATAGCCAGTAGTCCCACCTAGTGAAAGTCCAATTGCCCAGACCAGAAAGGTGACAGGCAGTGCCCCCAGAGAGCCCATGCCAATAGGTGTTTTCTGATCACCCATCTCAGGGGTGGTGATGTACAGGATCACGTAAATCAAAACAAAGGTGCCTACTGCCTCGCTGAACAGGTTAGAAACCGGATGCCTGATGGCCGGACCAGTACTGAATACCGCTAACTGAGCCAATGGGTCTTCAGTGGAGTCAAAATGGGGTTTGTATAAGAGCCACACCAGAAAAGCACCCAGAATAGCCCCTAGCATCTGAGCGGCAATGTATGGCGCCACCAGACTCCATGAAAATTTACCAACTATGGCCAGGCCAATACTAACCGCCGGATTCAGGTGCGCGCCGCTGTAGGGACCCGCTATGACCACCCCGGCAAACACAGAAAGCGCCCAGCCGGTGGTAATGACCATCCAGCCGCTGTTATTGCCTTTGGTGCCTTTCAGGACCACATTGGCTACAACGCCCCCTCCCAGGAGTATCAGGAACATAGTGCCAATCACTTCTGCCGTGAATGCTGACATGGTTTTTAGGTTAAGGGGGAAACTGTTTCTACCGGAGTATCCTGCGCCCAGGCCTTGGCTGCCCGTACTGCCCGGTGCCAACCCTGTATCAAGTGCTTTGTTTCTGTGCCGGGATTGGCGTCAAAGCTATCTTTCACCTGCCACTGCTCCTGAATATCTTCCAGGCTGTCCCAGAAACCAACCGCCAGCCCTGCCAGGTAGGCGGCGCCAATTGCGGTTACCTCGGTGATGGCTGGCTTAACCACCCGGGCATTCAGAATATCTGCCTGTAATTGCATGAGCAGGCTGTTTTCCGTTGCCCCGCCGTCTACCCGTAATTCTTTGATGGCGATCTCGGCATCAGCCTCCATCGCTTTTAAGACTTCCATGGTCTGGTAGCAGATGCTCTCCAGGGCGGCATGTGCAATGTGCGCGGAGGTGGTGCCTCTGGTCATACCCACAATGGTACCTCTGGCGTGTTGGTCCCAATGCGGGGCACCCAGACCCGCAAAGGCAGGTACCAGGTAGACACCGTCGCTGCCAGAGACTTTTTTGGCAAGTTCTTCCACTTCAGCAGAGCTGGAGATGACGCCTAGCCCATCACGTAGCCACTGGACCACTGCACCGGCAATAAAAATGCTGCCCTCCAGGGCGTAGTGCACCTGGTCCTTGATTTTCCAGGCTACGGTAGTGACCAGCTTGTGCTTTGACAGAATGGGTTTCTCGCCAATGTTCATCAACATAAAGCAGCCGGTGCCATAGGTGTTTTTCACCATGCCGGGTTTGGTACACATCTGGCCAAAAAGGGCGGCCTGCTGGTCGCCGGCTATACCCGCTATGGGAATGCGGGTGGCGAACAGGGAAGAGGAGGTTTCCCCCACCACTTCACTAGATGATGCCACCGTAGGCAGCATACTGGCCGGGATGTCAAAGAGGGCGAGTAAATCCTGGTCCCAGGTGAGGGTGTGTATATTAAAGAGAAGCGTGCGGGATGCGTTGGTCACGTCTGTGACGTGTACCTTGCCGCCCGTCAGGTTCCAGATAAGCCAGGAGTCTACCGTCCCGAAGGCCAGGTGACCGGCTTCGGCGTCTTCTCTGGCGTTGGGCACCGTTTCCAGGATCCACTTTACTTTGGTGGCTGAAAAATAGGCATCAATCACCAGGCCGGTTTTTTCCCGGATCATCTCCTCCAGGCCCTGCTCGTTCAGGCTGTCACAGTAAGCCGCGGTGCGCCTGTCTTGCCACACAATGGCGTTGCAGACGGCTGCCCCGGTTCTGCGGTCCCAGACCACGGTGGTTTCCCGCTGGTTAGTGATACCAATGGCTGCTATGTCTTCCGCCTTCAGCCCCGCTTTAGAGATAGCTTCTGCGGCCACCCCCAGCTGGGTTGACCAAATCTCATTGGCATCATGCTCCACCCACCCCGGGTTGGGGTAGATCTGGGTGAATTCTTTCTGAGCCAAAGAGACAATACTTCCCTGCTGGTTAAAGACAATGGCGCGGGAGCTGGTAGTGCCTTGGTCAAAAGAGAGTATATAGTTTGCCATAGTAGTTAGTTGGTTTTATAGCTCATAGCCGGGGCGGTCATTGCCTCAGCCGGGGTATAAGGCTCCAGTAGATAGTTAGACGCCAGGGAGGTGAAATCTTGTACCTGTTGCCGTTCCCATGCCGCATCCTGGCCAAGCTCCTCCGCCATGAGGCGGGCGGTTTTGGGTGCCATGTCTATGGCGGCGCGGGCGTCCAGAAACAGGATGCGCATTCTGCGGGCCAGTACATCTTCAATGGTTCTGGCCATTTCATTCTTGGTTGCCCATACCACCTCTGCGGCCGTGTTGGGGAACCGCTCGTGCAAAGGGGCCGCCAGTTCAGGGCGTTCTGCCATCATGTCCTGAATCAGGCTCTTATCTGATCCATAGATAGAGAGGTGACCTGAGGCGGCCTTACCTGTGGCATGGCCATGTATTTTCAAGGAAGAAGTCACGCATGCCTTTTGCGGGAGGGTGCCTACTTCCATGGCTTTGTCTACAGTGTCCTGGGCCATTCTGCGGTAGGTAGTCCATTTCCCGCCGGTAATGGTAATCAGGCCAGAAGGGGCAACCAGTAGTTTGTGGCTTCTGGAGATCTCTTTGGTGCTGTTGGTGTTCTTGGTAGGCGCCGCCAAAGGCCTGAGGCCGGCAAAGACACTCAGTACATCTGCTCTGGTAGGCTTGCGCACCAGGTACTTTCCGGCGGTTTCCAGAATAAAGTCTATTTCCTGGTCAAGGGCCTGGGGCTCCAGGCTGTTTTTGTCTAAGGGCGTATCTGTTGTGCCCACCAGCAGGTGATTGTGCCACGGAACCGCGAACAGTACCCGCCCGTCTGGGGTTTTGGGGATCATCAGGGCGTTTTCCCCTGGCAGGAATGTACTGTTAAGCACCACGTGCACACCTTGGCTGGGTCTTACCAGGGGCTGTTGGGTGGGGGCGTTCATCTGCAATACTTCGTTCACAAATACACCCGTGGCGTTTACCACCGTTTTTGCTTTCAGCAGGTATTCCTGGCCAGACTCCAGGTCTTTTGCTTTTACCCCTGCCACTTTGCCGGAGCTGTCTTTGAGGAGCTGTACCACCTGCACGTAATTTAGCAAAACCCCGCCTTGCTCGGCGCAGGTTTGGGCAAGGTTGAGGGCGAGGCGGGCGTCATCAAACTGACCGTCAAAATACTGCACACCGCCTTTCAGGCCGTTGGGCTGAATGTTGGAGAGCAGGTTGGTTACTTTTTTGCCCGAGAGGAGCCGGGTCTTGTTGAACCGGTAGCGGCCGGCCATGAGGTCATACACGGTTAGGCCCACGCCATATAGCATCTCATTCCACCAGCTGTAGTTGGGGATGACAAACGACTGAATGTTGACCAGGTGCGGGGCGTTCTGCAGGAGCAGGCCGCGCTCATACAGCGCCTCGTACACCAGCTTCACGTCACCCTGTGCCAGATACCGCACCCCGCCGTGTACCAGTTTGGTGCTTCTGCTGGAAGTTCCTTTTGCAAAGTCAGATTGCTCTAACAGTAAGGTTTTGAAACCACGCGAGGCCGCGTCTAAGGCTACTCCCAAACCAGTGGCTCCCCCTCCAATAACAATCATATCCCACTCTGTAGCCGTATTTTGCGCTTTTTTTAAAAACTGTTCTCGCTTGAAAAACTGGCCAGCTGATTCTTTCTCTTTCACGTGGGTTGTAATTAGTAAGTTAAGGTTGCTTTTACTTTCGTTTTAAAATTATGTCACTCAAATAACAAAAGCAAATGAAATGAATTAAAATATTTAACTGAAGCGATGTAGTTTTTGTAAAAATGCCAATAGCACCTTGTGAGGGAAAGGAAAACTGTAAGAATACAGGAGGGGGCCAGGGGGAAAGATAGGTTTAGTTTACCTCAGGAGAAGCCGGGCTTGTAGGGTGGAACAAGGCAGTGGTAGAGTAAAAGTGAATGAAAAGCTAGCAATAGTTAGCTTTCTAACTGCGTGTATTTTATCTTGAGGTGAAGCTTTTAAAGGTAGAGAGAAGGGAGGCCTTCTAAGATGAGGGAGCTTCCAGGCATGCAGCTGGCGCTGCTGCTGTTGGTTCAGATGGTGAATTCCTCTACATTTGTTAAGGGCAATGCCAGGGGTAGATACTTTCGTTTTATTTTGTTAGCGCTACTATGATTAGTATAACTGAAAGACATCAACATATAATTAATAAACTACAGCAGGAGGGGCAGGTGAATGTATTAGACCTTTGTGACCAGCTGAGCGTCTCATCTGTCACCATTAGAAAAGACCTCAAGCTGCTGGAAGACAAAGGGCTGCTGTTCAGGACCCACGGGGGAGCCACCCAGAACAACCCCTATACCATTGACAGGCCGGTAAATGAAAAGGAGCATCTGCAGATCAGTGAAAAGACCCGGATAGGCATTGCCGCGGCCAAACTGATTGAACCCAATGACTCCATCCTGATTGCCTCTGGCACCACGGTCATGGCGCTGGCCAAAAGCATTCAGCCGCATGCCCTGAAAAACCTGACTGTTATCACCTCAGCCCTGAACGTGGCGCTGGAACTGCTGCGGCACCCCGAGGTGGAGGTGATGCAGCTGGGCGGGCTGTTAAGGCGCAGCTCCTCTTCTGTCACCGGGCCCTACTCAGAGAGCATTCTGGCAGATTTCTCCTGCAGCAAGCTGTTTCTGGGGGTAGACGGGATTGACCTGGAGTTTGGCCTGACCACCACCAATGTCATGGAGGCGCACCTGAACCGGCAGATGATCAACATTTCCCAGAAGGCCATTGTGCTGGCAGACTCCTCTAAATTTGGGAAGCGCGGTTTTGGGCGCATCTGCGGCTTTGAAGACATTGACCAGATCATTACAGACAAAGGCATTTCTGAGCACACCCTCAACTCCCTGCAGGGAATGGGGGTGAAGGTGACAATCGTATAGCTGTTTCAGATTCCTGTTTTTGGGCTGTTTTCTGAAAAACAGCCCGAAAACAGCCCTATTTAATTTTGACTACCCGCACCGGGTGCCGCTCCAGAAGGTCTTTGGGAACGTGGGCCACTATTTCGTCCCGCAGAGACTCAATCATCTTCTTCTTCAGGAAACTGCGGTGCACCACCAGGCTCACCTCGCGCAGCGGCTGCGGCTCAGCAAACGGCCGCACCATGGCTTTGCGGTCTTGCGGGAGTTCCTGCACAGACAGCTCGGGCAGCAGGGTCATGCCGCTCTGGGTCTCCACAATGCGCTTGAGGGTTTCCAGGGAGCCGCTCTCATAGTCCAGGTGTACGTTGCGGGTGTTTTTGGCGCGGTTGCAGAGCTGCAGCACCTGGCTCCTGAAGCAGTGGCCGTCATTGAGCAGCCACAGGTCACTGGGGTCAATTGACTCTGAGGTGATCTTCTCCTGCCTGGACAGCGGGTGGTCTGGGTGCAGGTACCCCACAAACGCCTCATAGAACAGCGGAATCTCCAGAATGGTCTTGTCATGCAGCGGCGTCACCAGCAGCCCCACGTCCAGCAGCTCCAGCTTGAGTTTCTCCACAATGCTGGTGGTCACCATCTCCTGGATAGACACGTGCACCTTGGGGTATTTCTGAATGAAGTCAGTGATGAAGAGCGGCACCAGGTACGGCGCCAGTGTAGGGATCACCCCCAGGCGCAGCTCCCCGGCAATGCCGTCGCGCTGCACCTGCACCAGCTCCTCAATCTTCTTAAACTCGGCCACGGCTATGCGCGCCTGCGCAATCACATCTTTGCCCAGCTCAGTGGGGCGCACCGGCACACGGCTGCGGTCAAAGACCTGCACGCCCAGTTCGTCTTCCAGCTTCTGCAGCTGCATGCTCAGGGTGGGCTGGGTGACAAAACATTTCTCAGCCGCGGTGGCGAAGTGGCGGTACGTGTCAACGGCCAGCAGATATTCCAGTTGGGTCAGGGTCATAGGTTCAATGAGTGAAGGGGTAAGTGGTGTTTTCTGTTTTGGCCTGTTTTCCCAAAAACAGGCCCAAAACAGAAAACACCTGATAGGCGGTGTGGGAAATGAGGGGGAAAGTGTGGCCATTATACTGAACGTGGTCAATGTTTTCGTTTATCGCTCCGGCGCAGGCGTCTGCTGGTGCCTTTGGGTTTGGTGGGCTCCTGTTGAAAGCTGTTTCCCAAAAAGGAGCCCTAAAACGCCGCCCCTGGCCCGCACTTCATGCAAAGGGAAACTGAAAGTTATTAGCAGCCTCCATTCTTGTTCGGCTTTGCCGAAAGGGAAATGTAGCGATTTTACCATCTGTTTTGACGGGCTAACTGGTTAAGGGGCAAGAAACTGAACAAAGGTAATAGTTTATGTTGATAAGGTGATAGCTATTATCAATTTGAACAATAAAATCACTTCGTGCACCTTTGTCGTATGGTA
Organism: Rufibacter ruber; assembly: GCF_001647275.1. Classification (GTDB taxonomy): domain Bacteria; phylum Bacteroidota; class Bacteroidia; order Cytophagales; family Hymenobacteraceae; genus Nibribacter; species Nibribacter ruber_C. The sequence continues at coordinate 46,776 of NZ_LRMM01000009.1, forward strand.
AGGCAGAGAAACTTGTAAGACCTAACCAAACACAAGACTATGGAATCACAAAACGAATTAGGATTGGAACGCAAAGACACCAAAGAACTGGCCGTAAAGCTAAACGAACTGCTGGCCAATTACCACGTGTACTACCAGAATTTGCGCGCTTTCCACTGGAACATCAAGGGGGGGAACTTCTTCGCGCTGCACGCCAAGTTTGAGGAGCTTTACACCGCCGCCTTTGAAACCATTGACGAGATAGCCGAGCGCATCCTTACCCTTCGGCACACGCCGCTGCACAGCTTCTCAGACTTTCTGGCCACCTCTACGGTGCAGGAGCGCAAGAACCTGTCAACCGACGTAGACACCGTGGCCGCCACCGTGGAGAACATTGGCCAGATTATACAACTGGAGCGCCAGGTGCTGGCCCTGGCCGCCGAGCATGACGACGAGGGTACCCAGGGGCTCATCTCAGATGACCTCAACACCCTGGAGAAAACCCTCTGGATGCTCAACGCCTTCCAGGCCTCCTAAGGCCGCGCCACTAAACCCTTTATTTTCTTTTAACTTCCTATAACCATGTACCAAAACCGAGTTTTATCTGTTGGGGCGGAGTTCCCTGCGTTTTCTAAAAAAGCTGTTGTCTCTTTAGAGAAAGACCAGGAGTTCAGAACCATCACTGAGCAGGAGCACCGCGCCAATGACCAGTGGCTGGTGATGTTCTGGTGGCCCAAAGACTTCACGTTTGTGTGCCCGACAGAAATTGCCGAATTCAACAAAAACTATGACGAGTTCCGGGACCGCGACTGCCAACTGATTGGTGCCTCCACTGACTCTGAGTTTGTGCACGCCGCCTGGCGCCGCGACCACGACGACCTGCGCGGCCTGCGTTTCCCCATGCTGGCAGACACCTCCAAATCCCTGGCCGAAGAACTGGGCATCTTAGATGCCGAGGAAAAAGTAGCCTACCGCGTAACCTACATTGTAGACCCCCAGGGTATTATTCAGTGGGTGAGCGTGAACGGCCTGAGCGTGGGCCGCAACGTGGCCGAGGTGCTGCGCGTGCTGGACGCCCTGCAAACCGATGAACTTTGCCCCTGTAACTGGAAAAAAGGCGAAGCCACCCTTACCGTTTAATTGTTTTAAAGGGGAAGTCTGCGGGAAAGCCGGAAGTTAATGTCTGTCGCTTACCGGCCCCGCAGACAAATTAGAAGTTCGTTCTCAGTGTAGTTATTGGTTCTTAGTTTTTAGTTAGTAGGGGATAGCTTTTTCACGCAAACGGCAGATACAATGTGGGTAAAAAGCAGGTTTTCAGCGCGGTGAATTCTGCAAAGTATTTTTGCCGGTAACGCAGGAAAACGCTATTCCCGTTTCTGGCCTGTTTTCCGGAAAGTAGGCCAGAAACAGAAAAGAGCAACTAACTGAAGCAGTTTCTGAACGTTTCCAACTCCTAATTCCCCATTTAAAGTTCCTAATTCTTTGGGCGTGCCCCTGCGGGCCGGGCTATGCGCTGCAAGCCCTTGGGCGTCGTGCCTTGCCCTGCGGGCTTTCCGCTGCTATCCCTCACGCGGGGGTATTGCCTGAAGAAAGGGAGAGGTCAGAGAAGGCAGGTAAGCAAGATTTGTTTAAATACTCTTTAGCAGAGTTCCCTTTTTCAACAGCCTGCCATCTTCCTCTCTGTCATCCTGAAAGGAACTTGTGGGTGAACTAGAAAAGTAGTGATGTGCAGGTATTGCCGTTCGCTACCAGGGTTCTTTCAGAATGACAAAAGAGCGTCTATGTCTAAAGCAATCAACACGTCCTACAAGTTAAACAGCAACAAAACAATCAGCACACCACTTCCCTGTCAGAATTATTCAACCATCATCCATTAACCATCAGCAATTAAAATGCTTTCCGTCATACAAGAAACCCAACAAGATTTCCTGAAAGACCTGGGCCTGTCTGGCCAGGAATTTGCCCGCCTGGACCAACTGGTGCAAGGTGATTCCAAGTACCTCAAAGACCTGCGCATCAACCTGAAAACCGCGCTGCAGTCTGAGAACGTGACCAGCAAAGAAGCCTATCTCATTGCCCTGTCGGCGGCGGTGAATGAAGAAAACAACACCTTGTCTGAGGCGTTCAAGGCGTTGGCGGCTTCTCACGGCGCTACTGACGCTGAACTGGCTGAGGCCGTGGCCGTGACCTCGTTGCTGAGCACCAACAACATTCTCTACCGCTTCAAGCACTTCATGCACACAGACTTCTATGAGTCTGCGCCGGCTAAGGTGAAAATGAACATCATGATGAACCCGGTGGGCGGCAAAGAGTTCTTTGAGCTGGTGAGTCTGGCAATCTCGGCCATTAACGGCTGTGAGCGCTGCGTGACCTCGCATGAGGAAAGCGTACGCAAATTGGGCGCCTCTGAGCAGCGCATTTTTGATGCCGTGCGCATTGCCGCCGTGGTGGTGGGCGTGAGTAAGGTGATTAAGTAGTACTTCCACTCTTATATAATATACCCCATTCGCCGCAAGGCAATGGGCCAGGAGAACCGCGGTGACAGAAGTCATTTGCGGTTCTCTTTTTATGTAAATACCAAAGCTGGTTTAGGGTTCTGCTGTTCCTGTGGGGGTGTCTGGTCACGCGCCTGCTTGTCTGACCGTTTTGGGGCTACTTTTCTAAAAACAGGCCAGAAACAGAAAACTCAGCGGCGCAGGCAGACCCTTGCGCCAGAATTCAGGAACATTCAAAACAGCTTTATCTCTTTTAAAGACGCAAACAAACTTTAAGTTCATCTTTAAGAGCATGTGTACAGTTTGGTTTTTGCAGGTGAAAACGGGGAGCGAAAGGTTCTTCTATTCCGTTGTTTGAGCAGCGTAGCAGGGCTTTGGTGCGAGGTAACCGCCAGGTCAGTTTCTTTTGATGCCCGTTAGCAGCGCAAAAGGCAAATGTAAACAGGTTCTAAATTGGATTATATGAATTGATATGTTGATTCTAATTAGGATATAATTGTGAACCAGATCCCTTTTAGTTAATTTGTTCTGCTATTCCCCCTGTGAAGATAAAGTTTGGAAGAAGACAGAATGCAGGAAAATATATTTTTCTCCCTGGTGGTGGCTACGGTGGGGAGAACAAAGGAACTACAACAGTTTCTCTTGTCTGTGGCAGAATTGCCCTCTAAGAATTTTGAGGTAATTCTGGTAGACCAAAACAGTGATGACAGAGTAGCTGACCTTGTGCCGCTATTCACAGATAAGCTCCACCTGGTGCACTGCAAAATTGAGCAGAAGAATGCCAGCAAGGCCAGAAATGCGGGCGCTGCCCTGGCCACCGGAAGCTGGATTGGTTTTCCAGACGATGACTGTGAGTATACCCCTGATACCATGCAGAAAGTACAGGGGGTGATCACTGAACATGCCCCTGACGTTGTGACCGGAACCGTGCTTGATTTTGATGGCAGGCCCCTGAACCGGTTTCTGTTGAACCGCTGTAAGGTAAGTCTCCTGAATTTTATTGGTAAAGTGTCTGAACCGGCCTTATTTATCAGGAAAGAGATTTTTGAGCAGTTGGGTGGGTTTAATGAAGATTTTGGACCCGGTGGCAAATATTTTTCCTCTGAGTCTTATGAACTGGCGGTAAGGGCCCTCACCCAAAAAATAGACATACAGTTTGATGCCGGTATCCATATTCTCCATCCGCGGGTAATGCCACCGTTTCCAGATTCTTACCTGAAACGGGAATACGGCTATTCCTACGGATTTGGGATGGTTCTCAGAAAGCATTTTGGCTGGTGGGCCGCAGTCTATCTGTCAAAGTATGCGCTTGCCTTCACTACAAAGCTATTCAGGTTCACGGGTACCAGGAGAGCGCATGCGTATGTGACGGCCTCTGGCCTTTGGGACGGTCTTTGGCACCGGAAACCCAAGACGGCTGGCTGTGCCAGTTTGACACCTCCGGTTTTGGCGCCGTTGGCCCCGGCGTTTAACCTGCCAAAGCCTGCGGCAGATGCTATCCCTCAAACGCAGGAGGCGGGAAGATGAGCAATATGGTTTCAGACGAAAGCCCGGAGGGGACTTGTCTCCATTATGTTGGGTTTGGCGAAACAACCGGATATGGGGTGGCGGCAAAGACCTTGGTGCAGGCGTTGAGAAAAACCGGGACAACCGTCTTTTTTACACAAGTACAAGCTGGCCCCCCTGAAGATGGTGGGGTGGTACTAACCTCAGATTTGCCCCCCGCTGCCCGTTGCCGGTATACAATTGTGCATACGGTTCCTGAATATTATCCTTATTGGGTCCGCAAAGAAAAAGAAGCTACCCCTCCTCAATCGGTGTGGGGATATACCACCTGGGAGACAGACCGGTTGCCGTCACATTGGCCAGCGCTGTTAAACCAGATGGACGGCATTATGGTCACCAGCCACTGGAACCGGCAAGTCTTTGCCCAATGCGGGGTCACAGTGCCTATTCTGGTGCTGCCCCATGTGTCTGAGTTTGAGGGTAAGGCGGGCAGTGACTCAGAACCTTCCCAGACCCTGCACAGTCTCTTCAGAGCTGCCAAAGGGCATTTCCTGTTCTACAGCATAGGCGTCTGGAATGAGCGGAAGGCCCCCTGGGTATTAATCAAAGCGTTTCAGGAAGAATTTAAACCTGATGAGAAGGTGGCGCTGCTCCTGAAGACCGGAGTAGAAGACTGGACCAGCCCCTGCAAAAGAAGGTGGGATAGGCTGTTCAGGAAAAGATTTGGGAGGGCAGCGGTGGCCTTGAGAAAGTGTAGTGAGAAAGGTGGGGCTAAGGTGTTCCATCTGGATCAGGAACTCTCTAACCAAGCCATGGCGCGGCTGCACACCAGAGGTGATTGCTTTGTGTCACTTACCCGGGGGGAAGGGTGGGGAATGGGAGCCTATGAAGCTGCCTGGTTTGGCAAGCCAGTGATCATGACCGCATACGGTGGGGCTTTAGATTATCTGCCGGAAGAACATGCGTATCTAGTACCTTATGAGTTAGTAGCGGTAAAGACCTCATTTGGGCAGGAATCTTACAGCTCTAATCAACGGTGGGCTGAGGTGGAGGTGCAAAAGGCCAGAGAGGTTCTGCGTGATATCTTCGAGAACCGGCAGAAAGCTTCTGAAAAGGGGGCCAAGCTACAAAGGCATCTGCAGGAGAATTTCAGTGCAACGGCCATTGCCCATAGATGCCTTCAGATTCTGAGTGGGGCAGAGCAACACGCGGTTGGGTACGCAGAGGGAGAAAAGTCTAATAACAGCAGAGAGTAGAGAAGAAACCGCCATGAGTAGAGTGCCTAAAATATACCACTTCGTGTTCGGTCTAAGACCGCAGACAGAACCTTTTCATCTTTTGTACTATCTGTGCCTGGCTTCCTGTCTGGAGGTCAACAAGCCAGATGCTATTTACTTTCACTATAAAAACCTGCCGTACGGGCCTTGGTGGGACCTTATAAAGCCCTTCCTGACGCTGCATCAGGTAGAAGAGAATGATTTTATACGGTCGTTCCAGTATGAAGACAAACAGATAGAAACGTTTAGGTATGCCCATCTGGCTGATATAGTAAGGCTGGAGGTGCTCCTGAAACACGGGGGGGTATATGCTGACATGGATACTCTCTTTGTCCATGAGCTTCCCGCAGAATTTTATGAGAAGCCCTGTGTAATGGGCCGGGAAAAGGTGAACTGGCAGGAACCGGCAGCCGCCAAGGCCGGAGGGTCTCTGTGCAATGCCTGGATACTGGCAGAAAAAGACTCTTCCTTTATCAAACTATGGCTGGAAAGAACCTACCAGGAATTTGATGGCAGCTGGAGCGCACATTCTACTTTCTTGCCTTATAGGTTAAGCCAGGAGAATCCTGCGTTGATTCATGTGGAACCTGAGCGGTCGTTCTTCTTCTTTGACTGGAGCAAGAAAGGAATCAGAGATTTGTTTGAGCGCAAGGAGACAAAGCTGGAAGGGATTTACAGCATGCATCTCTGGAACCACCTCTGGTGGAGCCCCTCCAGAACAGATTTTACCTATTTCAACCATCTGCGGCTTACGCCTAATTACGTAGCGTTTGCCCCCACCACCTTTGCCTCTATTGCAAAACGGTTTTTACCCAGGCAAGTGCCTGTCTCTGTTTCTGAATATAGAAAAGAAGAACTGCGGGGCAGATTAAGAAACATAAGGCAGTACTTACAGAATAAATTTTAACCTGCGCTACATGGCTATTGCAGTTTCATCTTTACTGGGACTTAAGGAGAAGGTAGCACTGGTATTAAACGCGGCACCAAAGGTGCTCAAACCTAAATTTTACCTTTCTACCCTGTACGTTATCCTTATCCCGCTGCTTGATCTGGCAGTGGCTTTCTGGATGTACGCGTTACTCATGGTCCTGCAGGGGGAGGCGGTGCATGTGCTGGGCACCACGCTTAGGGCCGGTGAAATCAGCTGGGTGATTGGGGCCTTTGTAATGATCACGGTGGTGCGGCAGGGGGTGGAGTATCTGTCCATCAGAGTGTCCAGAACACTTTCGCAGGAGATTTTCCAGTCTTTTTCAATCAGGTTGCTGGAGAAGTACCTGTCACTGCCCTGGCTCCAGTACACCCAGGAAAACAAAGCGGTAAGGGTGAAGCATTGTACGGTGACCGCGTTAGACGGTGCCTATTCTTTTCAGGTGGTGCTCAACTTGATAGGGGCCGCCATTTCCCTTCTGGTGCTAGGGATTGCTGCTTTGGTGAAAATGCCGGTGGTGGCCTTGTCAGGAGCTGGTCTTCTGGCGTTGTTTTCAGTTATCTCTAAAAAGCTGATCAAGTCTAAATTGCAGGAGGCCGTGACAGACCATGATACGTATCAGCGCAGATTCTACCAGCGAATGCACGAGAGCCTCAGCCTGCCCAGGGAAATCAATGTGTTCGGGGTCAAAGATTATTTTCAGGGGGCGGTCTTTTCAGAGCTAAAAAGGCTTAACCATGCCAAAATAGATATGTCTGTATTGCCGCATATCCCCAGAATTGTGCTGGAGGCAATCCTTACCCTGGTATTGGCCGCCACTCTCTTGATTGTGACCTGGGTGGAGACGTACAGTTCTGGTGAACTCATTGCCAACCTGGCTACCATTGTAGTGTTGGCCCGGCGCATCATTCCCGCTATGGCGGCTTTCCTGTCTGCCTTCTCTGAATTAGATGGGAGTGTCTTCAATATAGAGGTGATAGAAAAAGAGCTGGCCCAAAAAGGCCGGCCGGAGACTTATTTGCAAAGGAGCAATTCTTTGAATGCAGAAGAGCTGTTGCAACTCCGGCAGATCTCATTCCAATATACTGCCGGTCAACCCGTTCTGAAGGATGTTTCGCTCTCTATCTGCCAGGGAGATAGAATTGCCCTGCTGGGGGAAACCGGGCGGGGCAAGAGTACCCTGCTCATGATTTCAGCGGGGTTGATAGAGCCCACTGCTGGGGAGGTGATCATTAGCAGTACTGGGGGGCATACTCCTAAAAGAGCCTACGTGCCGCAGGAAGTGGTTCTGCTGAGCGGCAGTGTACTGGAGAACATCTCGTTTGGCGAAGCAGCGATTGATGAGGCCTGGGCGTGGCAGGTACTGGAGGCCGTGATGTTGAAAGAGTTGGTGTCACAGCTCCCGCAGGGTATTCTTTCGCCCATTGGAGACAACGGGGTCATGTTCTCAGGGGGGCAGCGCCAGCGGCTGGGAATTGCCCGTGCCCTGTACAAACGCCCAGACCTGCTGTTCTTAGATGAAGCAACCTCTGCCTTAGATGAGGAAACCGAGCAGGTAGTGATGGCCAACATAAACGCATGCCTTCAAAAAGGCGCGGTGCTGTTCATTACCCACCGCAAGTCTACCGCTGAACTGTTTGCCACCTATACCGTGCATTTAACTTAGCAGAAGCGGTATGGCAAAGGATTCACTTCTCTTTCTTAGCCCTGTTCTCCCCAATGCCAACGGCAGCGGGCGGGAAAAGAGAGCCCACCAGTGGCTGATGCTGCTGTCACAGAAATATACGGTGCAGTGGCTGGTCATTACCTATAGCCAGGAGTTGGCAGACGCGGCGCAACTACTACCCCACACCCAGGCTGTGCTGCTGCAATACCCCAGATGGAAACGGTGGGCGCAACTGCTGCAAACAGTGTTATCTTTTCTAGTGGGGCCGGTGAAGGGGGCCTTTCTGCTGGAATGGATGCCCCTGCGGCAGCCACAGAAAGATGCGCTGCGCCCAATCTATCAGGATCAGGATTTTGCCAAAATACTGGCATTCAGGCTATACACCAGTGAGTATGCCTTCTTTCTGCAACAGCTGACCAATACCCCTTTAGTAGAGCTGGATTTAGATGACATTGAGTCTTCTACCTTTTTGAAAACCAGCCGGATCTTGTTAAAGGGGAAATTATACAAGAAGGCTTTTCTGAAATTTGTGGCGTCTCACCAGTTTCGCCTGTTTGAAAACCAATACCTGAAGAAATTTGACAAAGTGTACCTCTGCTCCCGGGAGGACCGGAAACTGCTGGAGCAACGGCTGCCAGCGGCGACGGGTGCAGTTTTCCCCAACCGGATGTATGGGAAGACCAATAGTTTTGGGAAACCTGATCAGGTGCAGCGGCTGCTCTTTGTAGGAAGCCTGGACCACTATCCTAATGAGGAGGCCGTCAGGTGGTTTATTGAACAGGTATTGATTCCGCTACGGGAGCAGGACAGAAAGTGGGAGTTGCAGGTAGTGGGCTATGGTGTTTCAGAAAAATTGGAAGAACATTTAGTAAACCAGCCAGGCGTGCTGTTTTCAGGGCCTGTTCCAGATCTGGGGCCTGTGTATGCGCAGGCAGGTATTGTGGTTGCTCCCTTGCACGCCGGTGGCGGTACTAAGCTAAAGGTTCTGGAGGCTATGTGGCACGGCCGTCCGGTGGTAGCAACGCAGGAAGCTGCCTATGGCCTGGGAATTGCAACCGGCACGCATTATCTATTGGCAGAGACTCCGGCAGAGTATATTCAACAATGTGTCAAACTGGCGACAGATTCAGTCGTTTACAGCCAGATAATAGCGGCCGCGGCACAAGTGGCCAAAGAAAAATTCAGTTATCACGCTGAACATCTCCCGGAAATCTGGGAATAGTGTAGGTTAAATCTTTACGTAATGAGAATTCTGGTAGACCCTGAAATATTCTTCTTTGGTCGTTGCGGCATGGTGCGGTACTACAGCCGTCTTTGTGAGGAATTAGAGAAAAAAGGCCATCAAGTAATTGTACCTTTGGTGCGGTCTAACAGTGATTTCATAAGCGGCAAATGGCAGAAAACCAGTGTTCTGGGAGCCTTGCCTTTTGGCCGTAAATTCCTTAACAAGGTAGATGTCCTTTCTAAGAAGTGGTATTATAGGGCCATAAAGGCCCTGGAGTATGACCTAATCCTGCTTACCTCCCCCGTGTTTGAAGACGGGTTTCTGCAACACCTGCCTCCGGGGAAGCCTTTTGTGATGGTAGTGCATGACACCATGCGCTGCGTTCTGGGTCCAGACGGGTTGTTTGATCCCGCCGGCAGCAATGCTGATAGATTATCTTACCTCATCAGGAGGGCTGCTAAGGTCATCTGTATCTCTGAGACTACCCGGCAGGATACCCTGCGCCTTTCATTGGTAAACAGTACTAGCTTATGCACCATCTATACAGGAAACCTGTTGCAAGCGGGGCCTGAAGAAGCCCCGGCGGTGCCGTTGCCTGCTAAATTTCTCTTGTTTGTGGGAGACCGGACCGGGCGTAAAAATTTCAGGTTTTTCATTATGTCAGTGGCTCCGTACCTGAAGGGCCAACCAGACCTTTACCTGGTGTGCACAGGCAATGTCACTGTGTGGGAGGAAGACCTGCTGGTAAGCCTTGGCCTGAAGGGGCAGGTTCTCTTTGTAGATGCCCCTGATTCAGTGTTGCGGCAACTTTACCAGCGGGCGCTCTCCCTTGTCTATCCTTCTTTGTATGAAGGATTCGGGCTACCTGTTTTAGAGGCTATGGCACTGGGATGCCCGGTGGTGACCTCTACCTGCGGGGCGTTGGTAGAAGTTGCAGGAGAGGCAGCGCTTTACGTTGACCCAGCCTCCAGTGATTCTATCTTGCAGGCCGTGCGGCAAGTGGTAGAGCAAGCAGAAGTACGTGCCCAGTTGCGCCAAAAAGGGCTCCGGCAAGCTGAAATTTTCACGGTAGAAAAAATGGTCTCGGGTTTTGAGGCTGTTTTTCAGAAAATAAGCCAAAACTAACCTGCTTCCACTTTGCAATTGTTTCACCTTATGAAATGTCTGCCAAAGAAAGTCTCCTGTTTTTGGCCTGTTTTTCAGAAAGTAGCCCGAAAACAGGACGCTTTCTTTATTGCACGTTTTATAGACTCCTCACCTTAAAAGATCCATACCCTGCCATCCTTATAACCGCATGCTCAAAAGACCTCGCAGCGTCTTTCAGACCTGCGAGTGTCTGTGCCGATAGCCTTTGCTTTATAAATCATTTACAGTTAAGGTAAACAGTAAGCAGTAACTTATTAACCCACCGCAACCCCTCCCTGGAGGGGCTGGTTCTATATGTCTGCTCCCTCCGCAGTTCGGGATATACAATCCCGAATTGAAGTATCCCTCGGATTTGCCATCCGCGCTACAGGAACCAAGAGAGAAGGGGATTGGGGATTTCAAATCCCCTCAGTATCTGCTTCCGAATTGCAAATCCGGAAGAGCGGCCTCTTTTCTAGTAGAACTTAACGGCCCTGCCTCCCAGGAGGGGAGGAACAGTTAAGCGCAGGGGGCATACGCGATACGCCCGCACCAGCAATGCGTTTTCTCCTGTGTCAACATCCCCTTCGCCCCTTTCAAAGGGGAGTATCTTGAATGCGTGCGGACACAAGCGGACGCTTGCGCCCGGAGAAGTAGATGTGCTGCAATTACTCTTTATGGAAGGCTAATAATTTTCCTTCCATTAAAAAAAAAAACGCCTCCCGTTTTTCAACAGAAGGCGTTTTTTGGCCTGTTTTCCAGAAATCAGCCCCAAAACGCAGCAAGTGGGGCTCCCCTCTCCGTGGGAGAGGGGCTGGGGGTGAGGTCTCCTACTTCGCGTAAGAAACAGAGCGCATTTCCCTGATCACGGTAATCTTGATTTGACCCGGGTACTGCATCTCTTTCTCAATCTTCTGCGAAATGTCAAAAGACAGCTGAGCGGCCCGCTCATCAGTTACATTATCTGCGTCTACCATGACACGCAGTTCGCGGCCGGCCTGAATGGCGTAGCACTGGTTCACGCCGTCAAACGAGTGGGCGGTTTCTTCCAGTTCTTTCAGACGCTTGATGTACGACTCCATAATTTCGCGGCGGGCACCAGGGCGCGAGCCGGAGATGGCGTCACAGGACTGAATGATAGGCGAAATCATGGCCGTCATTTCAATCTCATCATGGTGCGCGCCAATGGCGTTGCACACGTCTGGGTGCTCTTTGTACTTCTGGGCCAGCTGCATACCAATGATGGCGTGCGGCAGTTCCGGCTCCTCAGTAGTTACTTTTCCAATGTCATGGAGCAAACCAGCGCGTTTGGCGTGTTTTACGTTCAAGCCCAATTCTGCGGCCATGGTGGCGCAGAGGTTGGCTACTTCTCTGGAGTGCTGCAGCAGGTTCTGGCCGTAAGATGACCTAAAGCGCATGCGGCCCACCATCTTAATCAGTTCCGGGTGCAGGCCGTGAATGCCCAGGTCAATGGCGGTACGCTCGCCAATCTCCACAATCTCCTCCTCAATGCTTTTACGGGTCTTGGCCACCACTTCCTCAATGCGGGCCGGGTGAATACGGCCATCGGCTACCAGGCGGTGTAAAGAAAGGCGCGCAATCTCGCGGCGTACCGGGTCAAATCCTGAGATGATAATCGCCTCTGGCGTGTCATCTACAATGATCTCTACACCCGTAGCGGCTTCTAGGGCTCTGATGTTACGTCCTTCCCGACCGATGATTTTGCCTTTGATATCATCAGACTCAATATTGAAGATAGAGACGCAGTTCTCAATGGCATGCTCGGCGGCGGTACGCTGAATAGTCTCAATCACTACCTTTTTGGCTTCTTTGGTAGCGGTGAGCTTAGCCTCGGCCACAATGTCTTTGATGTAAGAAGAGGCGCGGGTAGAGGCTTCAGATTTCAGGTTCTCCACCAGCTGCTCGCGGGCTTCATCGGCAGAAAGGTTGGCGATGCGCTCCAGGCGGCTCAGGATTTCGTGGTGGTCCTGCTCCACTTTGGCCAGCTTGTCTTTGTACTGGGCCTCCAGGTCTTCTTTGCGCTTGTTAAAGCCCTCTAGCTGCTGGTTCAGTTTGTTCTGGAGAACGTCTGTGTCCTGCTCTTTTTTCTTGAGGTCTTCCAGCTGCTTGTTAATCTGCTGCTCACGCTGCTTAACCTTGGCCTCGTTCTGGATGATGATGTTCTTCTTGTGGTTGGCCTGCTCCTCGTGCTCGGCTTTCAGCTTCAGGAAATGCTCCTTGGCTTCCAGCATCTTGTCTTTCTTCTGGGTCTCGGCTTTGGCTTCCGCTTCGCGGATAATGAGTCTGGCGCGTTCTTTGGCCTGTTCTTCCTGCTCTTTAAAGAGCTTCATGAGCAGCACGCGGCCGGCGTAGAAGCCTACGCCTACGCCTATGACGGCTGCTAGAATGATATAAATAGTCATGACTACAACATTAAAGGGTTATGTTATAGCAATGACACTGTGCCAATGGGGGCGGCTTAGCCGAGCTGCAGAGAAGAGAGCAGTTGGTTTAAGGACGAGAGTTTCTGTTCCAACGTGTGTTGGGTTTCCAGCGCGGCGTCCTCCGTCTTTATCTTGTCGGCGGCGGTTTCCAGGGCAATCATGGCCAACAGGTCTTGCTTGTCATGAATCCCGAACTGCTCTCTGAACATCTTCAGGCGCTCGTTCAGGTATTTGCCGGCCAGCCGTAGCCGTTCTTCCTCGTCCTCGTTTACCCGCATCGGATATTCGCGGTCGGCTATCTTGATTCGTATAGATAACTCACTCATGTCCAGATGCTCTTAAATGCTGCCGTGGCGCGTTTGTTTGTTAGAAGGTGCAAAGTGCGTAAAAGTAAAGCTAGCCGCATTCTGTTCCTTTAGGTTCTCTCAACTGTATTGTAGCGCGCCGGGGCGCGGCAAGGTGAAATTATCTATAACGCAACCAGGCAAGCCGTTTTCTATTCTCTCAAATAAGCGATGCACTTGTCAATTTCGCGCAGGTACTCGTTTATTTTCAGCTTCAGCTCCGTTGAACTGGCAGTGTCTACTGCTATGGTTTGTACAATTTTAGTAATATTATCTTGATTCTGAAAATTTTTTATCTCCTCTTCGCGTTCCTGAATCACCTGTTGCAACCGCTCAATTTCCTGGTGCGCGGCCCGCAGCCGTTCCTGCCCCGCCTGGTACTGCTGTACCAACTGGTGCACTTTGCCCTCAATACTCTGTATCTGCTGTAGGTAGCTTGGGTTGGCCATCTTACTTCCTGATTACGGCTCCTAACTGGTGCTCAAACTGTTGCATGAGACGGCTCATGGTTGCGTCAATCACTTTATCGGTGAGGGTCTGGTTCTTGTCCTGCAAGGTGAAGCTGATGGCGATGGCTTTTTTGCCGGCCTCAATCTTATCGCCTTCATACACGTCAAACACGTTCACGTCTTGCAAGATTTTCCGCTCTACGCGCTGGGCCACCTGCTTGATTTGGTCAAAGGTCACGGCCTTGTCCAGCACCAAACTCAGGTCACGGCGCACCTCCGGAAACTTAGACAGCTCCTCAAACACCAGTTTGGCTTTGTAGTTGCGCAGCAGGTAATCCCAGTTCAGTTCAGCGTACCAGACTTGCTCTTTCACGTCAATCTGTTTGCACACGTTGTCTTTCAGCAACCCGATATGACCTAATACCACATCGCCTTTCTGATACGTGACGCCGCCGGCTAAATAAGCATGCTCGGTTGGTTTGGTGGTATAGTTCAGCTGACGGCAAAGCGTTAACACCTGCTGCACCTGCCCCGCCAAATCATGGAACGTGGCTTTGGCCGAGGGCTGCTGCCAGTTTTCAGCCGCTTTGTTTCCAGTCTGGAACAGCGCCAGATAGTTATTCTCTTTGTATTTCTCGCCGTCTTTGCGGTACACTTTGCCAATCTCAAACACCTTGAGGTCGCGCTGGCGGCGGTTGATGTTGTGGCGCAGCACTTCCAACCCTGAATACACCAAGGTCAGGCGCATGGCGTCTAAATCTTCTGAATTATAGTTCAGAATGGGCACCAGCTCGGCGGGTGTATTGCCCTCGGTGTCTTGGTAGTAGTTGGAATTGGTGAGCGAGTTGGTAATGATTTCCAGGAAACCATTGGCGGCCAAGGCGTCAGCCACGTGCTTGGTAATCACCTCGGGGTCTGGGTTCGGGAACTGCGCCAGGTAGCTGGCCGCCAAATTCTCGCTCAGCGTGATGTTGTTGTAACCGTAGATGCGCAATACTTCCTCCACCACATCGGCTTCACGGGTCACATCTACTTTGAACGGCGGAATTGTTAATAACAGCTCTTCAGCGGTTTCCTCGGCTATTTCAATGCCTAAGTCCATCAGGATTTCCTTGATTCTAGCTTCGCCGATGTGCTGACCAATCAGTTGGTGCACCTTCGCGTAGCTCACTTTTATTTGCGTAGGCTGCACCGGCGTTGGGTACACATCTACAATCTCCGAAGAGATTTCGCCACCGGCCACTTCTTGAATCAACAAAGCCGCCCGTTTCAAGGCCGTAATCACCATATTAGGGTCCGTGCCGCGCTCAAACCGGAACGATGAATCAGTTTTAATCCCATGTATTTGACTAGTCTTTCTAATGCCAGCAGGGGAGAAGTAAGCGCTCTCTAAGAAGATGTTCTTTGTCTCAGCAGTCACACCCGAGTTCAACCCACCGAACACACCCGCCAGTACCATCGGTTCCTCGGCGTTGCTGATGGTCAGGTCTTCGGTGCGAAGCGTGCGCTCCACGCTATCTAACGTGGTGAACTTGGTTTCTTCAGCCGCATTTTTTACGATGATTTTTCCGCCTTTAATGGTAGCGGCGTCAAAGGCGTGCAGCGGCTGGCCCAGTTCATGCAGCACGTAGTTGGTCACGTCTACCACATTATTAATAGGCGACAGGCCAATAGCTCTTAACCGCTGCTGCAACCACTTAGGCGACTCCTGTACGGTTACGCCAGAAATGGTCACGCCCGCGTAACGGGGACAAGCCTCTAGATTCTCAATCTCCACCGAAATGGGCAGGCTGGTATTGGCCACGTTGAAACCGCTCAGGTCTGGCAGTTGGTACGGGGTTTTGAGCAATGCCTGCAAGTCACGGGCCACGCCCAGATGGGAGGCCGCTGCCTCCTAAACGCGAAATGGAGAAATTACTTTTTTGTTTTTGGCCTGATTTTCTGAAAATTTTAATAAATATTATTTTTTGTTCCTTGTAAATTTAATATACTGTCAAGGTATTTGAGTTATCCTATTTAGGTTTCTTTCGGCACCCTAAGCAGTTTAAGTAAATAGGCTCTTTCTTTGAAACATTCAGGTTTCTTTCGCTAGATTAACTTATTAATCAACTTAAATAATAAAATACATCTTCGTTCTTTCATAATGCTATTATAGAAAGGATAGGGATAAATTATTCTGATCTTTTGCCTCAAATGATCTGGAATTTGTAAACTAAAATTGAATTCTATAGCCTAAGTAGGGATAGATACCTAATTGGTAATAAATCTTGGCTTTGTTTTCCTCTAGATCCCAGCTGTAATACAATTCATTTCTGGTATTAAGAAAGTTATCTGCTGCAGCAAATATCCAATGGGTGGTTTTGCGGGTATTTAATTGATAAGAAAACCGGAGGTCGGCTCTAAAGTAACTTTTCAGTTGAGGAATGAAAGCATTGGCAACATCATAATGGATCTTATCTGTTGGTTCATTACGTGTTCGCTCTTCATCAATGGGTATAAATCTTCTACCGCCTGAGTAGTTGAGCCTGACATCTAGTGAAAGCAGGTGCCTTTGGTCATTGTCTAATGCCATCTCTTTGCCAAAGAGAATATTAGAGACGTAACCCACACTGAATGCGGTGGGTCTTTTCACCTGGTCTGCACCGGTAAACCAAGACTGCATGAGAGACAAATTGGCGAGAGCGTAGAACCCATTCTTTAAAAAGCGTTCGGCGGTGAGTTCCACGCCATAATTTTGGCCGGTTCCTTTGCTTACTACACTGTCTACCGTGACAAAGCTATAGTCAGTGCCCAAGTTGAGCATGGAAAAAGCTTCATCTCCCTCGCGTTCACTTACAGGCACGCGGTAATGCTGTTGATAATAGGCTTCAGCTTTAACTCGCCAATTTGAGCTGATATTGTAATTATAACCGGCCACTAGCTGCCTGCTCCGGGTAAAATCAAGCTTATTGTAAGGCTGGCTAAATTCTGCCTTTTCAGGGGAGAAGAACCTGTATTCATAATAAACCAGGGGCTGTGTCTGGCTGTGTAACCCGGCTGAGAGATAAATGCGTTGGGCATCTGTCAGATAATATTCAGCGGAAAAACGGGGCTCAACAGCTACTCTGTTTCCTATTGAAAAACGCTGGCTGTACAGGCCCGCCTGAATTTCAAGCCTGGGAGTGACGGAGTATTTACTCAGCAGGTAGTACTGAAACAAGTCTGCCCCTCCGTTCGCATCTAAAGGTATTTCATATACATCACGTAGGTCCTGGTAAATAATCTCCTGATTATTATAGTAGTACTGCTGCCAGGTAACTCCGCTTTTAAACAGTAATCTGTTATTAAATTTATGGGTAACATTTAAGCGGGTAACAAACTGCTGTTCATAATTCCTCAGGTAGTAAGAGAGTTTTTTTGTTTGGTTTCTAAAAGTAGCCTTACTGGTTGCCTCTACCTGACTTCCGGAGGTGGATACAATAAACTGAGAAACGGTTTTTTTAGTAATTGGGTAGGTATGGCTTAAGCCAAAAGCATACATTCTGTTTTTAAGGGTAGGTTCTACCCTGTATCTGACCTTCCCCCACGTGGTAGTATCTGTGTCAACGTCAAACACAGTGATATTGCTGGTGCCTCCAATGCCCCAAATTGAGAATTGACCTGCTTTGGGAGTGGGCAATTCAACTTTAAAAGCCCCATCCTGGTATTGAGGCACTCCTTGGTAGCCAATGTCCAGCCCTATTTTTTCTAAGGGTCTAAACGTGAAAAGCCGCATACTTCCAAGAAACGAACCACCCCACTTTTTTACCAGCGGACCTTCTGTGACCACCTCAAGCCCATTTAGTCCTAACTGAAGGGTATTCTCTAACTTCTTACTATTGCCGGTCCGCATTTTGACATCCATCACGGCCCCGATTCTGTTTCCGTATTCGGCCGGAAAAGCCCCGGTTAAAAAGTCGGTATTAGCCAACAGGTTGTTGTTGAGCAGGCTGAAAGCCCCGCCGCTGTTTGGGGTGAAGGTAAAGTGATTAGGGTTAGGGATTTCAACACCTTCCAGTCTCCACAGAACACCTAAAGGGGAATTGCCCCTTACAATTAGATCGTTTCGTTGATCAGAGGCGCTGACCACGCCGGCATAATTGGCAGCCATTCTGCTGGGGTCTTGCCGTGAGCCGGCAAACCTGTTGATTTCTTCAGTCCGTAAGGTGTGCACTGATGAGGAGATGAGCGGGTTTTGGGGCAAGGATTTATCCCGTTCGCCCACAATCAATACTTCGGCTTCTTGTACAAAACTCTCCTGGAGTAAGATAGTAGTTACCGTTTCCTTGCCGGAAACTAGTAGAATATTGCCCATCTCCTTCTCTTCATAGCCTAAATAGGAAACCTTGATGGAGTGTCGGCCTATGGGCAGTTGTTTGAAGTCAAAAGAGCCGTCTGCCCCAGTCTGTACCGCTCTGGCAGGGTCTGCTGAGGTAACCACCACTGTGGCTCCAACCAGAGGAGTATTCAAGGCCCCATCTAATACATAGCCTCTGAATGTCTGCGAAAATGGTTTGGCAAGCGGTGTGCCGGCAGAAACAGTTTCAGCTTTAAGTACAACCTGATCTCCTATCATAACATAAGATAAGCCAGCGCACGCACATAGCGCGTTTATTGCTTTTTCTAATGGAAGAGACGTGGCTTTACATGTAATGGGGGTGGCAAGGGGTAACTGGGTGGTGCTGTAGGAAAAGTTAATGGAATATCTTTCCTCCAAATCCTGCAGTACATTTTTAAGAGGTTGCGCTTTGTAACTAAATGAATAATTCTTCTCTAATGTATTCTGTGCCTGCACTTGTACACCCAAAAATATGAGGAACAAGACACAAAGAAGAGCATTTAGAGACTTGGGCAAAGCCATTTAGTTGGGACGTGATACTTTTCTTGCGATTTAATTCTAAATGCTAAATTCCAGATTTATACTGCTATTAACAAAATATTAATGCGAAATATAATTATTCTAGCCTGTTGCGGGAGTGGCGCCGGTGAGTCAAACCTGGTATAAAAAGTAACGCTCCCTCAGAACCTGTTCAACCTACAGCAGATATGAATTAAGTGAATACTTCAGATAGATGGAACGCCTTTACCGTTTTTGACCTGTTTTCAAAAAAATAAGTCAAAAACGCTTTGAAAGCTTGTTTTAAAGCAAAATTTGATTCCTATGCTGTATCCTACTTGACTAGGCTTTAGGAGGTCTATTTTCTAAAGAGCTCATTTTACATTCAAAGCAGAGTAGGAAGTCAAAATGCACAGTGCCTACCGTGTTGGGCAGGCACTGTGCATTTTGACTTCCTAATTTTGATTGATGAGCTTGCCTGAACCAGAGGTGTAAATTACTATGGAAGGAGGAAGGCCCCTATAGTAGAGGTTCCCGCTGCCGGTGATAGATACATCTAATACCTGTGAAACCCACACCTGCTGATAACCAGATCCTGCTATTACAGTCTTGGCAGTATCTGTCATCATAGAATACCCTTGTATTCTCCCAGAACCACTTAGCAGGGTTTCTATATATCCCACATTCCCCACTAAGACAATGTCGCCAGAGCCTGAGTGAAGCAAATTGAGGCTGTTGGTGCTCCCGGTATAGTAGATGGTACCAGAACCTGACAAGTTTAATCTAAGTTTATTCTTGGAGGGGACCGTCACTATGCGAACCTCACCAGAGCTTTTGAGCTCCACATTCTCAATTTCTGGCATTGAGACATAAAAGGTGGCCTCATTACTAAAATACTCAAGGCACGCATCTGACCTGATGACAAGGGTATTGTTGACAACTTCAGTAATAATTTCTGGAAGCAAATTATGGAAGGTCTCAACTGTAAGGGAATGAACCGGGCCTTCCACCACGTGTACATTTCCCGGAAGACGCATATCTATGCCTGTAAAGGCAGAAACATCACGGGTTACTGCTTTTACATCCCCTTTTCCCTCCAGACAAGGCCCGTCTCCCAGAATATCACAGGCACTCAGAAGCAGGAATACTGCAAGAAAAGCAATTGAGGAGAAAAAGCGCGTAAAAATCATAGAACTGGGCCTCTGCTAAAGCGAGACTATTGACAGCTGTTGCGTAAGATGGTGTACTGGGAAGATGTCTGCTTTGTAATCTCTAACTCATTAGAGGCGGCAAGAACCTGCAGAATTTCAGGTAAGCGGGGTGTTTCAAAGGTGCCTGTAAAGGTGCAAACAGCAGATTTTTTCCCTATTACCTTTATTGAAACGTTAAAGTAGCTTTCTAATTGCAGCGCCACCTCATCAATAGTTGCACCATTGAACGCCAACGTACGCCAGGCAGGAGCATTGGCTGCGGTTTCAACTTTTGTAATGTTTCCGTTAGCCGTTAACGTTCCGGTGAAACCCGGTGTTAAGAAAACTTCTTTGCCAATTTTGGGTGAGGAGAGGGAGACCCTGCCGGTTTCCACGGCTACGGTAACCTTTTGTTCAGAAGAAAGGGCTCTCACATTAAAGGAGGTGCCCAGCACCTTGGTCTGCGCCTCGCCGCTGCGAATGATAAAAGGTTTTTCAGGGTTCTTTTTCACATCAAAGAAGGCTTCTCCGGTCAGCTCTACCCGCCTCTCCCGGCCTTTAAAAGCAGTTTGGTATTTGAGGGTGGAGTTTCCGTTGAGGGTCACCTGGCTGCTATCAGGTAAATAGATCTGTTTTCTTTCTCCTGAAACGGTGGCCACCTGCTCCCACTCAGGGGAGCTGTTGAACTGGAGGTAACCAATCCAGGCAAGACCGGCAGCCAGTACCAAAGCAGCCGCAAATTTGTATACCTGGTTCCATGGGAAGAGGGCGACTAGGAGTGCATCCTTTTCAGGAGCCTCCATCTCTGAAGGCTGGTTGTGGTGAAGGGGAAGGTTTGCCTGGGCACAAACTTTCTCCCAGGCAAGATCTGCGTCAGGGTGAAAGTGTAGGTGTTGATCCGTTCCCGTTTGATCCCAAATTTCAGAGGCTTCCGCCCATAATTCCATATGGGTTTCATCTTCCTTTAACCAGGAAGAAAACTCCACTTGCTCTTGCTCTGTCAATTCTCCTTTCAGGGCTTTGGCTATCAAAACCCACTCAGGATTTTCTTGTTGCACGAGTGTTGTCTGTGTCATGTTGCCTATAAGACAGGTAAAGCGGGCGTTACCCCTATCTTTACTTAAAGAATTTATTAAACTAATGTTTTACTTGCAGTGCAGCTGTGTAACTACAGTAGAATAAAGAAAGTTATGAGAATTAACAAGAGTTTTTCTCTCAAGATTCTGAGAGCTTTCCCCATTTGATTCTCTACCGTTTTAGGGGAAAGATCAAGGCTTTCAGCAATTTCTTTATACGTCAGCTCCTCAAACCGGCTCATCTCAAAGATTAACCGGCACTGTGGTGGAAGAGCCTGCAGAGCTTTCTGCACCCTGGTCTCCATCTCAGTGCCTTCCATGGTTTCCATAGTGGTATTGGCAGAGAAGGAAGATTCAAAAGAGGTGGTGTCTTCTGTAAGAACCAACCGTTTTTGCTTTTCAATATAGTTCAGCGCCTGATTGGTGACAGAGCGTACAAGGTAGGCTTTGTAAGAAGTGCTCACTTCAAGCACCTCCCGGTTTTGCCAGATTTTGCAAAAAACTTCCTGCACAAGATCCTCGGCGGCCTCTGTGTCTTTGGTAAAACGCACAGCTGTACGGCAAAGCAATCCGTAGTACTGCTTGAACAGCGTTTCCATAAACTTGGCTTCGTTGGCTTTGAGCAGGAGATGCAGTTCCTGATCAGAGATAGGTAGGGTTGTACCCATAGGCACAGAGAGTTAAAGTGTTATGCAAAGATAAAAGAACCTAGGGTTCATCCTATTGCCTTGCCTTAAAATCAGCCAGTAATGCCCGTATATTTCGCTTTTTTGCTTAACTAGTCAAATAATAACACTATTAATGCGGCTCTTGCCTTATGGAACACGCCTTTCCCAAAAATGACCCTATTGTCACCCGCGCCTGGTGCTTTTATGATTGGGCTAACTCAGTGTACTCGCTGGTTATCACCACTGCCATTTTCCCAATTTACTATGTGGCCCTGACCAAGCGGCCAGAGGGGGATTTGACCAGATTCTTTGCGTGGGAAGTGTCGGCTTCTGTGTTGTACAGTTACGCCCTGACGGGCGCCTTTCTGATCATAGCATTTCTCAGCCCTTTGCTTACTGCCATTGCTGATTACGGCGGTAACAAAAAGAACTTCATGCGTTTCTTCTGCTACATGGGGTCCCTGGCCTGCATGGGGCTTTTCTTTTTTACGGAGCAAACCTTCTCCCTGTCTGTCCTTCTTTTCATGATAGCGGCCATAGGGTACAGCGGGAGTATTGTGTTTTATAACGCGTACCTTCCTGAAATTGCCACCGAAGACCAATTTGATAAGCTCAGTGCCAGGGGGTTTTCATTGGGCTACATTGGGAGTATGATTCTCCTGATCCTTTCCCTGGCGTTGGTGCTGTTCCCTGATTTGGTTGGTATTGAGGACAAGGGCCTTCCCGCCAGAATCTCCTTTCTGATGACAGGCCTCTGGTGGTTCGGGTTTTCGCAGTATTCGTTTGCCCATCTTCCTGAAAACCCGTACCACCAGAAGGCGAAAGGGGGGTACCTGTTCAACGGTTTCAAGGAGCTGGGTAAGGTTTTCAGGCAGTTGAAGTCCCTGCCTTTGCTTAAGAAGTTCCTCATTGCCTTTTTCTTTTACAACATGGGGGTTCAAACCGTCATGTATGTGGCCTCTCTCTTCGGCTCTAAGGAACTAAGCCTGCCAGATGAGTCATTGATCACCGTTCTCTTGATTATTCAGGCAGTGGCCATTGGAGGGGCCTATTTCTTTGCCTGGCTGTCTGGCCGGATAGGCAACACCAAAGCTTTGGCGGTGGCAGTGGTGGTGTGGGTGGGGATTACCATAGGGGCGTATTTTGTCACCACGGGAACGCAATACTACATGCTGGCCTTTGTGGTGGGTGCGGTGATGGGAGGGGTGCAATCTCTTTCCAGATCTACCTACAGCAAATTGCTGCCGGTTACCAAAGACCATGCTTCCTTCTTCAGTTTCTATGACATCTGTGATAAGGTGGGGCTGGCGCTGGGGAGCCTGGCCTTTGGGCTAACGCAGCAGATCTTTGGATCTATGCGCAACAGTATCCTGACCCTGCTGGTGTTCTTTGTTATTGGGCTGCTGGTGCTGCTCACTATAAAATCAAAGAAGTTGGCGGCTACTGAAGAGCTAGCTGCCTAGCAAATGAGAAGAGAAATTTTTGATCAGGCGAAGGAAATACACTCGCTGTTTTCGGGCTGTTTTTCAAAAAACAGCCCTAAAACAGAAATACACAGCATCTCCTTCGTCTGCTTTTTAGAGGGTAATGATTGCTTGCAGCCGCGTGAAGTTTAAATGGAGGTGGCAGGTAGTAAGGTGTTGATTTAATGTTGGTTGCTGATAAACAAAATCGCCTGGCTAAAGAATTTAGCCAGGGCGATTTTGTTTACTTTTGCCCTGTTTTACGAAAAACAGGCCAGAAACGTTATGGTTTCCCAAACACCTTCTCGCCGCTGAGATAGGTGCTGAGTACCTTCACGTTTCTGATGGCTTGGGGTGGAATGGTCATGATATCCTGATCCAGGATCACAAAATCTGCCACCTTGCCGGCCTCAATACTACCTTTCTGCTTTTCTTCAAAGTTGGCATAAGCAGCCCAGATAGTGGTGCCTTTCAAAGCTTCTTCCCGAGTGAGGGCGTTTTCCATCTGGAAGCCCCCGGCCGGGTAATTCTTGGCGTCTTGCCGTGCTATGGCTGCGTGAAACCCATATAAGGGGTTGATGTGCTCCACCGGAAAATCTGACCCCAGCGGAATCATGTTGTTCTGCTGCAACAGCGCTTTGAAGGCATAGGCATGCTTCACCCGGTCGGTACCCAGGCGTTCTCCGGCCCAGTACATGTCTGAGGTGGCGTGGGTGGGTTGCACCGAAGGGAGAATGCTAAACTTTCCGAACAAGGGTACGTCTGCCGGGTTCACTACCTGGGCATGCTCTATCCGCCAGCGGCGGTCATTTTTGCCTTGCAGCAGGTTGCCATAGATCTGCAGAATCAGGCGGTTGGCAGAGTCTCCTATGGCATGGGTGTTCATCTGGAAATTATGTTGATACAGTTCGGCGGCCAGGTCTTTGTACTCCTGCACTGTTTGCAGTAAAAAGCCAGTTTCCAGCGGACGGTCTGCGTACGGGTGGAGGAGGCAGGCACCTCTTGAGCCCAAAGCACCATCTCCATACACCTTGAAGGAGCGCACGTTCAACCTGTCTGTGGTATAAGGGCCATTCTTGAAATAGTGGCTCTTGTTCTCCAGCGAGGGGCTCAGCATGGCATACACCCGCACCTTCAGTTCCCTTTTCTGCTGCAAAGAATCAATGAGGTCTACGGCCTCTTTAGGCAGACCTGCATCAACCACCGTGGTCAGCCCTACAGAGAACAAGTCCTGTTCAGCCTCTTTGAGTGCCTGGGTTAGTTCAGCAACCGAGGGCGACGGCATTTTGGCATACACCAGTTCAGAGGCGCGGTCAATCAGGATCCCGGTCAGTTTACCGTTGATTACTTCTACCTTTCCGCCTTGCACCTGGGTGTTACCGGTGGTGATCCCTGCCAGGTCTAATGCCTTCTGATTGGCCAGGGAAGCATGACCGTCTACACGCTCAATAATAACTGGTACGTCTGGGAAAAGCCTGTCTAAGGTGTCTTTAGTGGGGAATTGCTTAGTAGACCAATCGTTCTGGTCCCAGCCGCGCCCTGAAATCCATGCCGCCCCGGGGTGCTCCTTGCGGTGGGCCTGCAGCCGCTGCACTACTTCTGCAAATGATTTGGTTCCCACCAGGTCTGCTTCCCGTTGGTTCACGGCATAGCCGTAGAAATGGGCGTGCGCATCTATCAGGCCCGGGTACACCGGTTTTCCGTTGGCGTCTACCTCTTCCTGCGCGCTGTACTTTTCCCTTAGGGCCTCAGATGTTCCCACTTCCATAATCTTGCCGTCTTTCACCGCAAAGGCTTGCGCCTTGGCAAACTGGGAGTTCACCGTGTAGACGTTGGCGTTGTACACCAAAAGATCTGCTTTTTCCCGCTGGGAGCAGGAGGAGAGGAGCGCCAGCCCCAAACAAGCTGACGCGCCAAATTTATACAAAGGTTTAGTCATAGCGCAGGTGCTTCACAGATTCTCCGGAGTCGCGGAGTTCCAGAAGGGAATCAATGCCAATTTGCAGGTGCTTGGTTACGTAATCAGCCGTGACGCGCAAATCGCTGTCGGCGGTTTTTACCCCGTCTGGCGTCATGGGGTTGTCAGAGACCAGTAACAGCGCACCGTGCGGAATGTCATTCATAAAGCCCACCACAAAGATAGTAGCCGTTTCCATGTCTACCCCCAGGGCCCTGATGGAGCGGAGGTAGTCTTTGAAATCTTCGTCATGCTCCCACACCCGCCGGTTGGTGGTGTACACGGTACCCGTCCAGTAGTCCATCTCATGCTTTTTTATCATTGATGAAACCGCACGCTGCAACCTGAAGGAAGGTAACGCGGGAATTTCAGGCGGAAGGTAGTCGTCTGAGGTTCCTTCGCCCCTGATGGCAGCAATGGGAAGGATCAGATCCCCCAATTTTGATTTTTTCAGGCCACCACACTTGCCCAGGAACAGCGCAGCCTTTGGCTTAACGGCAGAGAGTAAATCCATGACGGTGGCCGCCATGGCGCTCCCCATCCCGAAGTTGATGATGGTGATGTTTTCGGCCGTGGCCGTTTGCATGGGCTTGTCTGAGCCTTTGATCTCCACCCCAAACTGGTCTGCGAACATTACCACGTAATTGAGGAAGTTGGTGAGCAGAATGTATTCGCCAAACTCATTCAATGGCCTGCCGGTGTACCGCGGCAGCCAGTTCTCCACAATCTCTTTTTTTGTCTTCATAGTCTATTTTTGTTCTGTTTTAGGAAAAACGGCCCGGAAACGGCTTTTTAGGGATTCAACTTCTTACCTTTGCCGTATGGAGCAGCTTTCTTTGCCAGCGTTTTCTTACAAACTTAAGGAATCTGACGGTAAAACCTTTATCTATGATGCGGTACGCCGCAAGTGGCTGGTCCTGACTCCTGAAGAATGGGTAAGGCAACATCTGCTCCATTTCCTGCATGCCTATCTGCAGTACCCAAAGCCTCTCATGAGCGTGGAGCGCGGCACCCGCTACAACAGACTTCAGAAGCGTACAGATATCTGTGTATACGGCGGAGACGGGAAAGTTTTACTTCTGGTGGAGTGTAAAGCCCCCACCGTGCCTATCTCCACCCAGACGGTGCAGCAGGCGGCGGTGTATAACCAGACCATCAAAGCGCCTTACCTGCTGCTCAGCAACGGGCACCACCACTACTGCTGGCGGGTAGCCGAAGACGGGGTTTCCTTAGAGCCCCTGGCCGAATTACCTCCCTTTGACCAGTTAAAGAAGGACGGGGTACGGTAGTCTCCCTGCGTGGTTGCTTTTTCTGTTTTAGAACTGTTTTTCAGAAAACAGGCCGAAAACAGAAATTTATAAAATAGCTTCCTTCTTCTGCTCTTAGGGTTTTGGCCTATTCTGTAGCAGAACTTTTTAGGTTTTTACCGTGCTCTTCAATCAACCCAATAGTATTCCTGCTTATCATGCAAACAGTAAGGAACCGGTTCAGGTTGTAAAGGGGCCGCAAGCCACCGAAGAACCTTCCGCGCATTAGAGAATAGGAGAGGGGGTAAGGCTACTGCCTCATGACAGGTGCCAGCTGCCGCCATTCTGGGGCCAGGTCCCAGACTTGAACCAGTGCCTTGTATTTAGCTTCTGCTGTTGCTGTGCACTTCTGCTTCTATAGCCACTCACTTACGCTAATGGTCCTCACATCTGCTACTGGTACTCCTGCTTTCACCACTTCTGCCCTTGGCTGATGTGCGCAGCACGGGTTCGCCTCAGGCTAGCGGATCAGCAGTAGTTACCTGCAGAGGCAGACAAAAGAAGTGAAGCTGATCAGTAATTGAACCCAAACCAGTCCTGGGGGTGAGCGCCTCTGTTACTACGGTGCCGAAGGCAACGCCAAAGGCGTAGTTTTAACAGCAGTGCGAGTCGCCAGGACGGGGCCCCGCGGCCGTGAGCGCTTACTGGAAAAGATGAACAATACCGCCAGTGAAGCACTGCAGCAACCAGCCTAGCCAAGGGAACAGCGGACTACGCATTGCAGCAACAACAGCAGCACTGGAACAATGTACCCTATGAGGCAGTACATTAACGCCACAGTCAAGGAAATAAAGGACTATCCTATTACAACAGCAAAGGCACTGCCTCAACCAGCCTGTCAGGGGAAAAACAGACAACACTTGCCAGCAGCATAAATAAAAAAGCCTTCTGAGAAATCAGAAGCTTTTAAAGAAGATGAAAACAAGCTCTTAGGCAAGAACTTCAGCTACATTAGTCAAAGGTAAATTAAACGCCTGGGCAACGCCAGGATACACTACTTTTCCATCTACCACATTCAAGCCAAGTTTCAGCTCATCACGCTCCTGGCAAGCTTGCTTCCAGCCTTTGTTAGCCAGCAACAGGGCGTAAGGCAGGGTAGCGTTGGTTAAGGCAAGGGTAGAGGTGTATGGCACCGCCCCCGGCATGTTGGCCACGCAGTAATGCACTACATCATCAATGATAAAAGTAGGGTTTTCGTGGGTGGTAGGCTTACAGGTTTCAATGCAACCTCCCTGGTCTACGGCCACGTCAACCAATACCGTACCCGGACGCATGTCTTTCAGCATGTCACGGGTAATCAGGTGAGGTGCTTTGGCACCTGGGATCAACACGGCTCCAATGATCAAATCAGAGGTTTTAATAGCCTCTTTGATATTGTAGTGGTTTGACATGACGGTGGTTACGTTGGCTGGCATGATGTCATCTAATTCTCTCAGACGCTTCAAGCTGATGTCCATGATGGTGACATTGGCCCCGAACCCGGCAGCAATTTTAGCCGCCTGCGTACCTACAATACCACCGCCCAATACCAATACATTGGCTGGCTTTACACCGGGTACGCCACCCAGCAGAATGCCGCGACCTTTTAAAGGCTTCTCCAGGTATTTAGCCCCTTCCTGGGGTGCCATACGGCCCGCCACCTCACTCATGGGAATCAGCAAAGGCAGAGAGCGGTCTTTCAACTCTACTGTCTCATAGGCAAGGCAGGTAGCTTTGCGCTCAATCATGGCACGGGTCAACGGCTCATAAGAGGCAAAGTGGAAGTAGGTGAACAGCAGTTGGCCCTCTTTGATCAGCGCATATTCCTGCTCAATTGGTTCTTTTACCTTTACAATCATTTCGGCAATGCCGTACACCTCCTCAATAGTGGGCAGGATAGTGGCACCGGCAGCCGAGTATTCAGCATCAGAAAAACCGCTTCCTTCACCGGCTGTAGCCTGTACATATACGGTGTGGCCGTTTTTTACAAACTCCGCCACGCCACCAGGGGTGAGGGCCACGCGGTTTTCATTGTTCTTTATCTCTTTGGGCAGACCAATAATCATGGTGTTACTTTTTATATAGAGTGGTGAAAAAGTGCGCAAATATACATGAACCCACTGCCAAATTTGCAACAACCGTTCGTTTTTTAATTTGGTGATGGTAAGGTTCGTCAGGAATTGTTTAGCATTTGGAAACGGGCCGGCAATGGCAGCAGTGATTGGGCATAAAAAAAGGCAGTAGCTGCGCCACTGCCATTAGTACAAAATAAAACTATGAAAAAACTATTTGAAAGGCACTGACGCCTTATTAACCTTAACAGAACTTTGTTTTGCGAGATTTTCAACCACATTTGCCTTGAGGGTGATAGTGGCTGCAGAACCGGTGATATCATTAGAGGCTAATGTCACGGTCTCTACTCTGTTCTGTAACACCTGTGGGTTGTAAATAAGTTCCAACTTGGCAGATTGTCCTGGTTTTACAACAGCCGGAGTCAATTTGTGCACTACGCAGTTGCAGCTAGACTGCAGCCCGTTTACTGTCAGGTCCTGCTTTCCGGTATTTTTAATATTGAATTTGGCGGTTACTTTCTGGCCTTTTTCAACTTTGCCAAAATCAAAGGCGGTAGTGGTAAGCTCCAGTTTAGCAGAGTTGGCCACTTCCTGGGCACTTGGGGCAGGGGCGGCGGCCTCTTTGGCGGTCACTGTGCCCTTTATAAATAACATCTGGGTCTCAGGGGTGGCGTTTGACGTGATTGTCAGCGCTTTATTAAAAGCACCCGGACGGCCTGAGGTATTGTAACCTGCTTTCACCACGGCCGTTTTACCAGGAAGAATGGGGTCTTTAGACCACTCTGGAGTGGTGCAGCCGCAAGAAGCCTGCACATTGGAAATCACTACCGGTTGGTTCCCCGTATTTTTCACTTTGAACTCATAGGTGATAACCGGGCCTTCAGCCACTGTGCCAAAGTCATGGGTTTCTTTTTCAAAAGAAAGCACGCCTTGTGCAGATACCATTCCCTGGGTAAGCACAACTAGTGCCAAGGCAAGGAAAAAATAGATTTTTTTCATAATACTGGTTGGGTTTATTCCTTTTTACGGTCCCTTCATGGGCAAAAACAAAATTAGGAAAAAATAGTTCGTATTTCCAGTATTAATGTGGGGACATAGACTAGCCCGGGCTGGTGAATTTGAAATTGGGCTAAAATCTATGTAGTTTTGACTTTAAAAATCCTTTTCGGACCTTATCCTATACCGCATGCAAACCGTTGAACGGACGAATCAGCTTTCGCTCACCAAAGAAGAGATGTTGCAGGACTACCGCATTGCCTGCGAAAGTAGACAGGCTAGCTTGACTGGCCGTAAGGAAGTGTTCATGGGCAAGGCCAAGTTCGGGATCTTTGGAGACGGCAAAGAGGTGGCACAGCTGGCAATGGCCAAGTTTTTCCGCAACGGGGACTTCCGCTCTGGGTACTACCGGGACCAGACGTTTATGCTGGCCATTGGGGAGTTGACAGTTCAGCAGTTTTTTGCGCAGCTGTACGCCCATACAGATGTAGAGCAGGAGCCTTCTACGGCCGGCCGCAGCATGACGGGCCATTTTGGCACCCGCCTCTTAGATGATGAAGGAAAATGGAAGCCGCAAACTTCCGCCAAAAACTCAAGCGCAGATATTTCCCCCACCGGCGCACAAATGCCCCGTCTGCTGGGCTTGGCCTATGCCTCTAAGCTTTACCGCCAGAACCCGGAACTTCACCAGTTCAAAGACTTTTCAATAGACGGGAATGAGATTGCCTTTGGCACCATTGGCAATGCCTCTACCTCTGAGGGGGTTTTTTTTGAAACCATCAATGCCGGCGGGGTGCTGCAGGTGCCCATGCTTGTCTCTGTCTGGGATGACGGGTACGGCATCTCGGTTCCGGCCAAATACCAGACCACCAAGGAAAGTATATCAGAAATCTTAGCCGGTTTTCAACGCAATGCGCCGGGGGAACAAGGGTATGAGATCTTTAAAGTGAAAGGCTGGGATTACTACAGTCTCTGTGAGGTGTATCAGCAGGCTACTCAGGTTTGCCGGGAACAGCACGTGCCGGTGCTTATTCACGTGGAAGAGATGACGCAGCCGCAGGGCCACTCTACCTCCGGCTCTCATGAACGTTACAAAACAAAGGAGCGACTGGCCTGGGAAGAGGAGTATGACTGTATCAAACAGATGCGGCGCTGGCTGATAGAGAACCAGTATGCCACCCATGAGGAGCTGAACCAAATAGAGGCTGAGGCAAAAGAGGCGGTCCGGATAGCCCGCGCCAATGCCTGGAGTTCTTTCAATGCAGGCATTCAAGAAGATCATAGCCAATGCCTTGTGCTGTTGGAGAAGCTGGCCGAGTCTTTGAATGAGAACGCCTCAGAAATTCTCTCTATTAGGGAAGAACTGAACAAAACGCTCAACCCGCTGCGCTCTGATGCCATCAGGGCAGCCCGGAGAGCCTTACGGTTTGTGCGGCGGGAGAAGAGTGCCGCCAAAAGGGACCTGTTGAAATGGTTAGAGACGGTACAGGGGGAGAACGCTGAACGGTATAATTCTTACCTGTACAGTCAATCAGATGAATCTGCCCTGCTGGTAGAGGAGGTGAAGCCCCAATACCTGGAGGATAGTCCCCTGGTAGATGGGAGAGAGGTGCTGCAAGCCTGCTTTGACGCTGCCCTGGCCCGGGAGCCCCGCTTATTTGCCATAGGCGAAGACGTGGGCAAGATTGGGGATGTGAACCAGGCGTTTGCCGGGCTGCAGGAAAAGTACGGCGAGCTACGGGTTACAGATGCCGGTATCAGGGAATGCACTATAGTGGGGCAGGGCATAGGCGCAGCGCTGCGCGGTTTAAAACCCATTGCCGAAATCCAGTACCTGGACTATCTGCTATACGCCATCCAGATCCTGAGTGATGACCTGGCCAGCCTCCAGTACCGTACCAAAGGCGGTCAGAAGGCTCCGGTCATTGTGCGTACCCGCGGTCACCGTTTAGAAGGCGTATGGCATTCAGGCTCCCCCATGGGGATGATCCTGCACAGCCTCAGGGGCATGCACGTGCTGGTGCCCCGCAACATGACGCAGGCAGCCGGGTTCTACAACACCCTGTTGCAGGCAGATGAACCGGCGCTGGTAGTGGAGTGCCTGAATGGCTACCGTTTAAAAGAGAAGCTGCCTGCCAACGTGGGAGAGTTCACGGTTCCGCTGGGGATGCCTGAAATCCTGCGCAAAGGGACAGACATTACCATTGTGACCTATGGCTCTATGTGCCGTATTGTTTTAGATGCGGCCGAACAACTGCAGGCGGTAGGTATCTCTGCTGAGGTGATTGACGTGCAGACGCTGCTTCCATTTGACCTTGAGCACCTGATCAGTGATTCTATCAGGAAAACAAACCGGGTATTGTTCACAGATGAGGATGTCTCTGGCGGTACCACCGGGTTTATGATGCAAAAAGTAATAGATGAGCAGGAGGCCTGGCGCTGGCTGGACGCAAAACCCACGGCGCTTTCTGCCCATGACCACCGCCCTTCCTACTCCACAGATGGCGACTATTTCTCTAAACCAAACGCAGAAGATGTGTTTGAGGTGGTGTATGGCATCATGAGCGAGGCAGACCCTGAAAACTTCCCTAGTATCTACTAACAGAAAAAGTAATCCTGTTTCCACTAAAAGCTGCTTGTAGAGCAGCCCTTTTTAGTGGAAACAGGATTAAGGAGCCTTCTCTCTCCTAATAGTTGATGACTATATCTGACGTAGACACTGTATTGCTCTCATTCAAGGCCCGGTCAACTATGAATACATCAAACCGAATAGTATCACCTCTTTGGATAAACGAGCCGGTTGATTTTTTGTTTATTTCAATGGTGTACCGGATATCTCCTTCTAACGGCTCCTGACGATCTTCAGAATCGATTCTTGGGAAACGACCATTATAGACAAGGGGAGTGTTGGATATCTTAAGAACCTCATATTTACCGTTCACTTTTTTATAAGTGGTTGCAAACCAGTTATAGTGGTATTTCTGATTATCAGCGAATGGCCCTTTAAAATCACCGGGATATTTTTCCCTGTTAGGTGACAATCCCAGATTACCATCTCCATCCTGAAACCTGAGTACCAGTATCAATTTCTCATATACCCCCACTGAAGGGTTATTGGTCACAGTAGATTGCTCCACTTCCCTAAAGGAAAGACTTGGCTCCATAGGAAAGTCCGGGTCTTTCACACAAGAGGAGAGCCCAATGGCAAAAGCCATTGCAAATGGCAGGAAAGTTTTCTGACGTTTCATGGTGTAAGAAATAGCACCTAAGTTACGAATCATAACGCTCAGGTGTTTACTTTGTTGTAGAATTATGCGCTCAGACTACATGTCTTTTATATCTGACTTCAAAAATAGCCTTTCCACTTTAGATGCGCATGCTTTTGAAGAAGCCGCCTTGCTGCTTTTCCGGTTTCAGGCTGGCCAAAACCCCGTCTACAGAGACTATCTTTCTTACCTGAGAACCAATCCGGAAAAAGTAGGGAGCCTGGAGCAGATTCCGTTTCTACCCATAGAGTTCTTCAAAACGCATCAGGTGGTCTCCCATTTTTTTCAGCCAGAAACGATCTTCTTGAGCAGCGGTACCACGCTACAGCAGCGCAGCCAGCATCTGGTGGCTGAAACCGCCTTTTATAAACACCATGCACAGCTTTTGTTTGAAGACAGTTTTGGCCCGCTGGCTGGCTGTGTGGTGCTGGGGCTGCTACCGTCTTACCTGGAACAGGACAACTCGTCATTGGTGATGATGGTAGACCATTTTATTCAGGCCACGGGCCAGCAGGAGGAAGGTTTCTATTTAGACAACCATACCGCTCTGAGAGGGGCGGTGGCCGGAGCCAGAAGGGCAGGGAAGAACGTTTATCTGTTTGGGGTGACCTATGCCCTTTTAGATCTTGCTGACCAACTGGAGCCCGGTGAGTTCTCCAATGTCACTGTGTTTGAGACGGGTGGAATGAAAGGCCGCCGCCGTGAAATGGTACGGGAAGAACTGCACCAACAGTTGACAAGGGCTTATGGGGTGGGGGAGATTCATTCTGAGTACGGCATGACCGAACTGCTCTCCCAGGCCTATTCCAAAGGCCACGGGCTGTTTAATCCCTCCAGAACCTTGAAAGTACTGGTGAGAGATGTCAACGATCCATTTGCGGTGACTTCTGGCCCAGGTTCAGGCGGAATCAATGTGATAGATCTGGCCAACGTTGACTCGTGTGCCTTCATTGAGACCAAAGACCTGGGCAAGCTACATGAGAACGGCACTTTTGAGGTGTTAGGCCGTTTTGATAATTCTGATATCAGAGGCTGTAATCTATTGGTAGGGTAGAGAATCCTGTTTTCGGGCTGTTTTTCAGAAAACAGCCCGAAAACAGGAAAGCCTCCCCTGTAACAAAGGAGGCTGTCCTGTTAAACTAGCAGATATTATTTGGCAAATTGCCTGGCGTCTTCCTCTGTGATGGTGTCATCGCTCATGATCACCAGCCGTTCTACCACGTTTCTCAGTTCCCGCACGTTCCCGCGCCAATCCAGCCCCTGCAGATACGTCAGCGCCTCTGGGGTGATGGTTTTGGGTTTGTTGCCGTAGTCGCGCGCCACGTCCTGAAGAAACTTGTGGACCAGGTCAGGAATATCTTCGCGGCGTTCATTCAAAGGGGGGACATGGATCAGAATCACGCTCAGGCGGTGGTACAGGTCTTCTCTGAAATTTTTAGCCTCAATCTCCTCCAGCAGGTTTTTGTTGGTGGCGGCCACTACGCGCACATCTACTGAGATATCCTTGTCGCCGCCTACGCGCGTAATTTTATGCTCCTGCAACGCCCGCAGCACCTTGGCTTGCGCCGATAGGCTCATGTCGCCAATCTCGTCCAAAAAGAGGGTGCCGCCGTTGGCTTGTTCAAACTTGCCAATGCGCTGTTTTACGGCAGAGGTGAACGAGCCTTTCTCATGGCCAAAAAGCTCACTTTCAATTAATTCACTGGGAATGGCGGCGCAGTTGACTTCTACCATGGGGCCCTGGGCGCGGTTGCTTTGCTCGTGCAGGGCCCGGGCCACCAGTTCCTTGCCGGCCCCGTTGGGTCCGGTTACCAGCACCCGTGCATCAGTGGGGGCTACTTTCTCAATGGTAGACTTCACTTTGCCAAGGGCAGGGGAGGAGCCCACCATTTCGTAGGTCTTTGAAATCTTCTTTTTGAGGGTTTTGGTTTCAGTAACCAGCGTAGCCTTGTCTAAGGCGTTGCGCACAGAAACCAACAGCCGGTTCAGGTCGGGTGGTTTTACCAGAAAATCATAGGCCCCCATTTTGGTAGCCTCCACGGCGGTGTCAATGGTGCCGTGGGCCGAAATCATGATAAAGGGCGTGTCTGGCGCCAGCACGGCGGCTTTCTCCAGCACCTCCATCCCGTCTACCTTGGGCATCTTGATGTCACAGAGAACCACATCGTACTTTGACTTCTGGAGCAAGTCCAGGCCGCGTTCCCCGTCTTCGGCCTCATCAACGGTGTAGCTCTCGTATTCAAGAATTTCTTTCAAGGTGTAGCGAATGCTGCGCTCGTCATCTATGATCAGGATCTTGGGCATGTTCTTCGTTTTTTCTGTAGATATGAACGGTTGAAGTTCGTGAATATTTCCGTGGCATACGCGGGAAAGGCGCATCAGGATGTTTTTTGCTGTTTTTAAAAATACAGGCCAAAAACAGAGATTGCCAAACCACGTCATTCTACCGGCTCCTGACTCTGGGCCAGCCGGAGCAGCGTCTGAATTCTGTGGCCAGAGGCGGCCATAAACGCGTATTCTGTTGGCAACAACGTGCCGCCCATGGGCACCGTCTCCCTTTTAAACTCCATTCCAGACGCCACCAGCTGCCGGGCCGAAGCGTGAAATTCACTGGCACCCGTTGCCTTGATCAGCGCCGTGATATTTTCCTCATTGATTCCGCCGCCAGGCATGATGGCCATTTTTCCCCTGGCCGCCACCCGTAACTGTCTGATCAATTCTGCCCCATCTGCTGCCGTAGGCCGCTGCCCGGAGGTCAGGAGCCGGTCTACCCCTAACTCCAGCAGATCAGCCAGGGCGTGGAGAGGATCAGGGGTAAGGTCAAAGGCGCGGTGAAAGGTCACGCTCATGGGGCGGGCCTTCTGGACCAACGCGTGCGTTCTGGCTTTGTCAATGTGGCCGTCTGGTAACAGAACGCCCGTCACCACCCCGTCTGCCCCCAACTGCCTGGCCACCTCAATGTCCTGCCGCATCACGTCATATTCCAGGTCTGAGTAAAGGAAATCGCCCCGGCGGGGCCGAATGAGAACGTGCAGCGGGATGGTGAGGTGGGCGCGGCAGGCTTTGATCATGCCAGCGCTGGGCGTGGTGCCGCCCTCCACCAGATTATCGCACAGCTCTACCCGGTGTGCTCCGGCGGCCTGCGCGGTGACGGCAGAGGCAACCGAGTCCACGCAGACTTCCAGCATAGGGGGGGGAGTAGGAGGGGCCATGGCTACATCTTGAATTTAGAGTCAATCAGTTGGCTGGTGCGGTGGTCTTTAACAGCATAGTTGAACCCCCGGTGAATACAATAGCCCCCATACTCCCCCTGTTTATTCAGCGCAATGAAACCAACCTGCAGATCTTTCACATTTTTCTGCTTCACCATGATGCGCTCCACCGCCTTCTGACACGCTTTCTCCGGCGACAGTCCCTGTCGCATCAGTTCCACTACCAGGTGGCTGCCTACGGTTCTCACCACCGCTTCGCCCAGGCCGGTGGCAGTGGCGGCCCCAATTTCATTGTCTACATACAGCCCCGCGCCAATGATGGGGGAATCGCCTACGCGGCCGTGCATCTTATAGGCCGCCCCGCTGGTAGTGCAGGCGCCCGCCAGGTCGCCATTGGCATCCAGGGCCAGCAGGCCTATGGTGTCATGGTTTTCAATGTTGATGACCGGCCGGTATTTTGACTCCTTGAGCCAATTTTGCCAGTCTTTCTCTGAGGCTGGAGTTAAGAGATTCTCTTTGGGAAACCCCTTGCTCAAGGCAAACTGCAGCGCCCCTTCGCCCACCAGCATCACGTGCGGGGTGTCTTCCATGACTTTTCTCGCCACTGAGATGGGGTGTTTGATGTGCTGGAGAAATGCCACCGAGCCACAGTTGCTGTCCTTGTCCATGATGCAGGCGTCTAAGGTGACTTTGCCTTCCCGGTCAGGGAAACCGCCGTAGCCCACCGTCCGGACGTTGGGGTCTGCCTCTGGCACGCGCACCCCGGCTTCTACTGCGTCTAACGCTGATCCGTTTAGGGAGAGGATCTGCCAGGCGGCCTCATTGGCGGGCATGCCATGGTCCCAGGTAGAAATGACAATGGGCTTGTTTGCCTTTGGCTTTTCCAGAGCACCTGCCCATATTCTTTGAAAAGGGGAAATGCCCCCCACCAGTGTGGCACTTAGGGCAGATAATCTGAGAAATTTTCTTCTGCTGTTCATTTAGGTGTAGGAGGGAATGCAGTGTTTGTTCGTTTTGGGTCTGTTTTCAGAAAACTAAGCCGAAAACAGAAATAGAGTCTATAAAGAGACAATCTCCATCTTTTTAGAGGTAGAAAGTTATGCCAGGTGCAGCGTGCCTTCTAAGACAATGGTAGCGAAGGCTTTGACTTCCAGGGTGCTATCACGGGTAATGCGTAACTCCATAGAGCCCCCGCGTCTGGAACATTGGTACGCCTTGAGTTCCTTCTTTTGCAAGCGTTGCGACCAGTAAGACGCCAGGGCGCTATGGGCAGAACCGGTGACCGGGTCTTCGTCAATGCCCACCCATGGCCAGAAACATCTGGATTGAAAATCAAAGGGGGTATCTGGGGTCTGTGTGGTAACCGCCAGCCCTTTTACGCCCTCAACGGCCTGCCGGAGCTTAGTGAAATCTGGCCTCAACAGCAGGAGATCCTCCAGGGAGGGCACCTCCAGCAACAGCATGTGCAGCTCCTCCGCCAGAAATACCTGTGGCTGGGCAGGAAGACCCAGGGCCTCCCAAAGGGCAGGCGCGGGTCCATAAGGCTTTGGCAGGTACAGCGGGAACTGGAGAAGCACCGCGCTTTCATGCGGAGCTGCCTGTAGTACCAACCCATGGGCGGTGCGGAATTGAACGTGCGGCCACTTTCGCTTTTCCAGAACCAGTTTGGCTGCGGCCACTGTGGCATGCCCGCAGAAGCCGATTTCTACCGTGGGGGTAAAATACCTGATAGAGTAGGTGTGGCTGTGGGAAACATCTGCCACCAGAAAGGCAGTTTCTGACGCATTCAACTCGGCGGCAATGGCCTGCATAAGGGGAGGCTCCAGCGGTGAGTCAAGTAAACAGACACCTGCCGGGTTTCCTTTGAAAGGCTGACTGGTAAACGCATCAATCAAAAAGGTTTGAATCTGGGTTGCCATAAGGCAAAGCTACAGGATTTACCCACACGGGCAAGTAGGCGGCATGCCAACGGGAGGCTGGGAGAGAAAAAACCTACTGCTACAGTTTAAACCTTAGAATATAGAGGGTTGGCCACATTTTACCCGTCACGTAAACATTGCCGCTTGCTTCTTCAAAGGCAATGCCGTTCAGCTCTAAGGAACCCGCATAGCGTCTTTGGGCGTCCTGGGCCAGTGAAGTGAGGTTGAGCTGCCCCACCACGCTACCCGTTGCAGGGTCTATCTTCAAGATGTTATTGGTGGTGTAGACGTTGGCGTAAAGAAAGCCTTTGATGTATTCCAGCTCGTTTAAATCATCAACCGGACCGTATTGGTCAGAAACTTCTACTGTTTTAACTACTTTAAAAGTGGTAGGGTCCAGATAGGTGAGCTGCTCAGTGCCGTCACTCATGATCAGGTGGGTTCCGTCTGTGGTCATGCCCCAGCCCTCATCACTGGGGAACGAGAACTCGCCCACTTTCTTAAATGAGGCCAGGTCATATACAAAGCCTACCTTGCTCACATAGGTCAGCTGGTAGATTTTATCATTCAAGATCACGATGCCCTCCCCAAAGTACTTTTGCTTATCCAGCTCCGTCTTTACCTGTAGCCGCCCGGTTTCCTGGTCTACCACGCCAATGACCGATCTGGTTTGCGGAAGGTCGGCCGGAGACCCTGTGCTTTCATATAGGGTGCCGTTGTGAAAAAGCAGCCCCTCTGTAAAGGCGGTGGTGTCATGCGGAAGGGTTTTCACCACCCCATAGTTGATTTCGCCGGCAGGGTCTTGTGCGGGGGAGGTGCTGGGGGTT
Organism: Rufibacter ruber; assembly: GCF_001647275.1. Lineage (GTDB taxonomy): Bacteria > Bacteroidota > Bacteroidia > Cytophagales > Hymenobacteraceae > Nibribacter > Nibribacter ruber_C. The sequence continues at coordinate 85,001 of NZ_LRMM01000009.1, forward strand.
TCAGGTGCTTTCTGGCTCTTGTCACAGCTGGCAATGAGCAGGGTTAGCGCGAGAGCTAACGTAATAGAAAATGGCGCGCGCATAGTATTGCTAGGGTTTTGTCACTTTCTTGAAACGGAAGTGCCTGGTGTAAGGCTGCCAGGTATGGGTGAGGGTGCAATTTAGAAGATAAATTCTTGCCACCCACTTTAGCGGAGTTTTTTTAGCGGTCCCTGTTCGCTCACAATGGTGGCAATACTATCATAAATGAATAAGAGACCCTTTCATGCGGGTTTGTTCTCTGGAGGTCAAAACGAACAGCTGTCTCCTACCTGCCTGATCAGGATTTAGGGGTTTTGTACGGGTTGGAGTTCCCTCTGTTTTTAGCCTGTTATTCTAAAAGTAGGCCAAAAACAGGAAACCGGAGTTCGAGCTAAATCCTTCTTGTCTGTTTTTGAGCTGTTTTCCGGAAAACAGGCCGAAAACGCATTCTAGGAGTAGGTTGGGCTGTACGCATTTTGCGACTTTTCCGGATCAAACATAACGTCCCTTCCGCTTATGAGGCTTCTGCTTCTCCTGCTGAGATCTAGTGTTGCTTCTGCTACGCTTGCTGCTGAATTTACTGGTTGCCTAACCTAAAAGCTACTATTTAAATTTGCCACAATGTGTTTGGCCATGAGATGGCGCAGCTACCTTATAGGTTTTGTTAGCGGACATTGTTTTTTATTATGGGTTAAATTCAGTTCAGCTTCTACGTACTGTAAATTCTAAAGAGAGAGCGCTCTTATTCCAGGTGCTTGAGTTTTGGTGCTACGGCACAAAAGGGAAAGCAATTCTTTCCCTTTTGTGCCGTAGGTTTACGCAGCCCCACTCCAGAATCATTTGGTCTTTTTCAACTGGTTGATTTTCTCTATATTTTTCTGGCTGCTTTTAAGGGTAGAGGAGTCGTTTGCTGTAGCGGCAAGATCAATGGCTTTTAGAAACTGCTGTTCTGCCTGTTTCAGCTTCCCCTGCTTCAGCAAGGCTTCTCCATAGCTGTCAAAGGCGTTGGCCGATTGCGGGTACTGGATTGTGTTATACTTGAAGGTCAGCAGGGCCAGAGCCAGGTTGTTGGGGTTGCTGAGCTGCTGGTAGGCAATGGTGTTGATCATGCGTTCGTTAAAACCTGAATTCTTTAGCGCCTCAAAAACCACTTCTTCTGCCTTTGGCTCTTTTCGTGTTTTCAGGTAAGTGGCCGCCTGCATCATGTTCGCTTCCAAAGTCGTCATTTTCGCTTCGTGCTCCTGTCGCTGCTTTTCCTTGGTGGCCGCCTGCACCACCTGGCTAATGGCATTAACTACTAACTCGGGCTCTTCGCGGTGTATGTTGTGGCCGCTTCTGGCTGTTACAATGTGTGCACCGTTGGTAAACTGACTGAAGAATTCGGTGTGCAGGTTTCGCCATATTGCCACACCTTTCGGCTCGTGCAGAAACAGCTCCGGGTTAGCCCGGTGCTGGACAGAGGTGAGCACCACAACCGGTACCTGTGGCAGCTTTCCGAAGTCAGGCAGCGCGCCTTTGTCAAATATCTGGTTGATCAAATCGTTTTCCTGCCGAAACCTGGCGGGCACAAAGCTGTTTTGCAGTTCAATGTCTTTTAACGCTTTGGCAGGATCTGCCTTTTTCAGCTCCTGCATCATTTTCTCTTGCGCCGGATCAACAAAGACCAGGCCTTTAACCTCATCCGGATGCTGCGCCGCATAAGCGCGGATGATGAAGGCGCCGTATGAGTGGCCCACCAGAATAAAGGGTGGTTGCAGCTTTGCCTGTTCAATGAGGGTGCGCAGATCCTGCAATGCTGCCTCCAAGGTTTGCGGCTTCGGGTTTGGTTCAGACTTACCCGTTCCGGCCCTTGAATACAGCATGACCTGGTTTGATTGCATGACTTCGGAAGCCACGGGCCCCCATACTTTATAATCCGTTCCGAAGCCAGACTCGAAGATAACCGTGTAGGCGCCTGTTCCTGCCTGCACCATTTCAAGCGAATGATCTTGGACGTTTATCATTTTTGTTTGCTGGGCAGTTGCCAGCGCCATGTTCCCTAAGAAAAACAGCAGCAGGAAGGATCTTTTGGTCATGATAGTTATTCTTGTTTAGAAAAGATGGACGTAACCTGGTCTGGCTTAGTGCTACCGCAGAAGGCTACCATCTGGAAGATGCTATCTTGGAGGAAGTGGTTGCCCGGCAGGAAAATTTTTTAGCAGGATGCGGCGTCAAAGGGAAGTGCAAAAGGACCTGTCATTCTCTGAATATCCCAGAAACAAAAAAACAGATCTGAATGTGAGTGATTTATATGTTCAATGACCGCTACCGTACTTATGTAATAGGCGGCGAGGCACTCGGCCGAACATACCGTATACACGTGGTTGGCAACAGTATTTATTGATTTTTAGTCACTAATTCAATAGCCCGTTCAAGTATTTCATCTTTGCCATCAACCGTCCCCTGAAGGGTTGGTTTAATTTCAATATCGATTTTCACACCCTTTCTTTGTATCGGGGCCATGTCTGGGTAGAAGATGGCACTACTCGTAAAGTAGGATTTGTAACCTCCTACAAACTCCTGGGGAACCATCGTTCCGCCTGCTCCTGCGGTTTGGCTGCCTACCGTTTTTACATGGTATCCATTCTGTAGCCACATGGCAGTATATTCGGCCCTGCTTTGCGTGTATTCGTCAACAAGAACTAGAACTTCACCTGTGAACTTGGGATCCCCTTTAGGAACAATAGTATGGTTGGATAAAATATACTTGCCAGGAAACCTAAAATCTGGCTTTAATACTTTATTCGTTTCTGCGTTCCTCACTCCCAGAAAGTCCCTGAAATGGTAACCATAAAATTCTTTAGGGTAACCTCTCAGATCTATAATGATGGCTTTGGCGCTTACCAGGCTATGAAGGGCATCAGCAAGTTCTTTCTCATTGATGATTCCCAGTTTAATATAACCAATGTTATCTTGAAGAACCTCCCACGGTTTTTGATTAGTACCATACTTAAATCGGTCAAACGTGTACCTTGCCAGCTTTCGGTCTTTGGTTTCCCCACCCCTCGTAATTTCAACGTTGACACTGTCCGAAGAGCCATTTAGGATTTTGACAGTAGCATGTTTTAGTTTGGACTGATAGTTCGATCCATTGCAATATTTTAGAATCTGCTTCAATACCTCAGCTACTTCAACACCTTCCACTTTGCTTATGACGTCCCCTACCTTTATGTCATTTAAGTTGGCCAGTGCATTGTCATAAATGCCCGTTATTATAATCTGATCATCAATGATTCTGAACGCCGCTGGTATTTGTTTCAGGCCGAAATGCCCATCCAGCACATCAGTTGTAAAGTAGCCATGACTGTCATCAATCTTTACCACAAGCTCCAGCATGGCCAAGTGGTACGCTAATTCAGAAGCTGGGGAGGAAAATTTAGGAAGCATCTGGGAGAGAACCTCATCCCATTCCGTGTCTAGTTGATACTTGTGGGGATAGAAATACTCGATTATATTCCAGTACCTGAATAAAGACAGGAGACGTAATGGCCTGTCTGTCCAGACGAAGTTGTCATATGGCTTTTCATTCGAGATAACAAGGCTGGAGCTTCGACCCTCGGTAGTTACATAAAAAGGTTTCCCCTGAAACCTATTTTGTTCTATGAACTTAAGTTTTTCCGTGAGCTCTTTGGTGAATACCTTATTGTTTTCAAACCAAGTCAAATCAAAGTTTTTATCGAATTGTGCTGATTGAGGACTTATCTGGCATTTTCTGCACAACTTAATTCCGCCTAGAGACTCGATCCAGGCTGCAAAGATGCCAGACAGCTCCTCTTTGGTGCTGGCCTTTTCTATGGAGGGTAAGATTTCTAGGAACTGATTGTCCCAGTCTAACTTTCCGTTGGCAACATTCGGGTGGTAATACTTCAGAAACCCCCAGATTTTGGCAGTTGCTGTTAGTTTTTCTGTATCAGATAAGTTGTTTTGAGCATTTACAGTTTTATAGCTAATTATGATACTCAGGAGAACTAGAATTATATTTTTCATCTTGATATTGTTGCCAACGGCTCGTAAAACAGCGAGCAAGGCCGTCGGCCGAAGCATGGTGGTTGCACACTGTTGGCAAAAGTATATTTTAAGATTAACCTGAGACTGTTACTTTTATTATTGGTTGTTATGTAGTACTCTCTTCCTTTTTAGTATTTCACATCAAAACGACCATCTGTGACATTAACTGTTTCTCCTGTTCCGGATAGGTTTTCGGCCGTAAAATAAATAGTGCCCGAAACTATCCTTTGCACCGTATCCAATCTCGTAATGTTGACAGCCCTCGTATGCCTGGTATTCGTTAGGAAGTCTTTTTCAGCCCTGAAATCGTTATAATCGTTGTGTCCCCCGTAATTCTTGAATGAAAGATTGCCAGGATAAGAATAGGTGTCAAAATTAAGTTGTTGAATGCCAGTGGTCCTTAAATCCTCCAGGGCGATTTCAATTCTGCTATTATGGTCATCGGTCGTGCGTCTTGCGCCAAGAACGAAGCGTTTAGGACTTTTATTAGCCCCATAATTAACATAGAATTTCTCACCATTCGCAAATAGACTTTTGATTTCCGCAATCCATGGTTTGCCATTTACTTTGCAGGCAATTATGCCCGAACCATTTTGAGTAGGTTTAGGCAACTCCTCTTTTTCACATCCTGTGAGTAACCATGTCAGAAGAAGTAGATTCGATAAATAATAGATATTTTTCATATTCATTTTGTTTTAAATTTTTTTCAACGGACTAGTATAAAAAACGTGCTAGGCCGTCGGCCGAAGTGACGTTTATACAATGTTGGCAAGCGTTATTTTCTTTTATAGAAATATGTATAATCTTGTCCGATATTATATATCAAAAGATATTTATCGTCGACATGTAAAATTTTGAAATTATTTTTTAAAGATTTGGAATTAGATTTTTCTGATTCTTTGATGAGACATTTTCCTTTGTCTATTACGAATTTTCCTTTAGTAACATAATCACCTTGGTCGTTGGTATACTGTCCATCTTTGCTGTAGGTCATAGTAATCAGACCAAACTTAGTTTTTAAAATGTTGTCACCTAACCCTTTTATACTTGATAATTCACCGCTATAACTTTTAATAAATATCCATTCTCCATATACTTTTTGGATATTGCATGGGCTATTCTTATTAAGCAAAGCTGATGTTAAAAAAACTACTAATAGTATCTTAGTCATTTTCTTGAATTTAATGATTGCCAACGGCCTCGTGTAAAAGACGGCGAAGGCCGTCGGCCGAGATGACTTTTACACATTGTTGGGTGACGTTGTTTTTCTTTGCGCCGCCCGCCGATTTTTTATTTTCTGTTATTTGCCTGTTTTTCGGAAAATAGCCAGAAAACAGCTTGCCAAGCGAATCTGCTTTTGCTTCACTTACTTTTTCTGGTCGTCCGTTTTGGCTTCATTTCCGAAAAAGAGGCCGAAAACGCATTTGAGAAGTCGGACTGCGCGCATTCCTGATAAATTCTTTTTGCGCGAACGCAACGACAATTCTTCTTCTGCAACATTTTTCGGTCAAAGTCGGGCGACGTTCCCTAACTTTTATAAAGCTAATCTAACTTTTTAGCTGATTTACTTTTGCAGCGCATGCTGATTCTTTTGTCGGCATTGCTGATTTTTTTGCTTGCCGCCGCTAGAACTCATGTTTACAATGACACCCAACTACTGTATAACCGTCACAATTACATTTATCAGCACTATAACTGCACTGTCTTTTACTTCTTTCCGGCGGAAGCAGTACAGGTATCTCCCTCTAAGTTATAAATTTATTTCTACCAGCCATTATTTCACAAACAGCCGCTCATCAAACGGGAAGGGTTCTGAAGCGACCAGTTGCACCTGTCGGAACTCTGGGTGCCTGGGGTTCAGGAGGTAGTTGTGATCTCCCTGAACCACCGCTGAGGGGACTTTGGCGGCCACAAATTTGCCTTCGCGGGCAAAGGTGTCGCCCAGGAGTTGGGTGGCATTGGGGTGGGGAAAGGTTTTCCAGTCGGGGGGGAGGAGCGTACGCTCAAATTCAAGGAACGGGAGTGCGTCAGGAATTTCCAGGGTAATGAGCCAGTAGTCAGACGGCACAATACCCAGGGGCGTATGCACGGCAATTTCTGTGGTGCAAAGGGCGCGGGACTCGCAGGTGTACAAAAGGGCGGTGCCTTTGCTGTTCCAGCGCCCGCCCGCCAGTTCGGCGCCGCGGCCCGAGAGGTCATTTTTATAAAGGCCCTTGCTGAGCCGGTACACCCTCATGCCAGCACCCCGTGCTCTATGCGCGTCAATTCATCCTTCAGCAGGCTGATCCCGAAGGTGGTGTCCAGCAGGCTCTTCGGGGTGATGCCGCCCAGTGCTACGTTCTTGGCCTCCAGCCAGGCGTTAAAATTGTCTGCGTCACCAAACACCTCAATGCCGCGCTTGTACAGCAGGGTCACCTCCAGGATCTTCTCAGAATGTATGGGGTCAAAGGTTTTCTTCTCTTTCTTGTACCGTTGAATGGTGCGTTCAGACAAATGCAGAAACACAGACCATTCGCTCAGGTTAAAGGGACTTTGGCTTGCAATCTTCACAAACAGCGGGTATTTAATACCCTGCCGCACCGTCTGCACCAGCAGCAGAATGTCACGGTCATCTACTGAGCTGTTTGAAAGGTTTTTCTCAAGGTTAAACGTGTTGGCCATGGCTGTGGGAGTAATGCGTCAAATATAAGAAAGTTGTCATTAAAAGAACGACAAGTGTCATAAAATAGTTTGCGTGCCTTTAAAACTAGACGAGGAAAACAAATTGAATCCCTATATTGGGCGTTCATATTGCAGCCGAGGGCCAACTTTCCCTTCGTGGTTTTCATTACCTTATTCCCAAACGCGTACCAGTGCAGACAAAAAAGAAAAAGCCGCTTTACCAGAGTCTCTATTTCCAAGTAATTACAGCCATTGCCCTTGGGGTGCTGCTAGGCCACTTTGCCCCCGACCTGGGGGTGCAGCTAAAGCCACTGGGTGATGCCTTTATCAAGCTGGTGAAGATGATGATTGGGCCGGTAGTCTTCTGCACCATTGTCACTGGTATTGCCGGCATGCAGGACATGAAACAAATTGGGCGGGTAGGGGCAAAGGCGCTGCTGTATTTTGAAGTCCTGACCACTTTGGCCCTGTTGCTGGGGCTGTTGGTGGTAAACCTGCTGAAGCCCGGGGCGGGCATGCACGTAGATGCCGCCAGCCTTGACACCGGTGCCTTGTCTGCGTTGACCAGCGCTAAAAAAGCAGAAGACGGCGGAACCATCGGGTTCTTCATGCACCTCATACCAGATAACATTATAGACGCCCTGGCCAAGGGTGATCTGCTGCAGATTCTGTTTTTCTCAGTGCTGTTCGGGTTTGGCATGTCAAAGATTGGGCCGCGGGCGCAGCCGGTGTTCACCTTCATTCAGTCCCTTTCCAACATTCTGTTTGCGGTCATCCATATTATTATGAAAGTGGCACCGCTGGGCGCTTTGGGGGCTATGGCCTACACCATTGGCAAGTACGGGCTGGGGTCCCTGCAATCGCTGGGGCTGCTGATGGTTTCTTTTTACCTCACGTGCCTGCTGTTCATTGTACTGGTGCTGGGGGGCGTGTTGAAAGCCATTGGGTTCAACATTTTCAAACTGCTGCGCTACATCAAAGAAGAGCTGCTTATTGTGTTGGGAACGTCCTCCTCAGAGGCGGCACTGCCCAGTTTGATAGAGAAGCTGGAGAATGTGGGCTGTGCCAAACCCGTGGTAGGTCTTGTGGTGCCTACCGGCTACTCTTTCAACCTGGACGGAACCTCTATCTACCTCACCATGGCCGCGGTCTTTGTGGCCCAGGCCACTGACACCCCCCTGGATCTGGGGCAGCAGATTACCCTGCTGCTGGTGCTCATGCTCACGTCTAAAGGGGCGGCGGGTGTGACCGGGAGCGGTTTCATCACCCTGGCGGCCACCTTGCCCGCCGTTGGCGGCATTCCGGTGGCCGGCCTCGCACTTATCCTGGGCATTGACCGTTTTATGAGTGAAGCCCGCGCCCTCACCAACCTCATTGGGAATGCGGTGGCCACCATCTTTGTCTCTAAATGGGAAAAAGAACTGGATATGGCCCGCGCCAAGGAGGAAATTGGATAATCCTGTTTCCGGGCTGTTTTCTGAAAAACACCCGGAAACAGGAAATGGCTCAAAGAAGGAAAGGTTTATGCCTCTTCAGGGTGGTAAATGATCTTGTCGCGGTGCTTCAGGCCCCAGTCGCGCAACTCATTGATGACCGGGCCAAGGCTGTGCCCATATTCCGTGATGGAGTATTCTACCGTCACGGGTGAGGTGTCATGCACGGTGCGTTTCACCAGTTTGTTCATCTCCAGCTCCTTCAGTTCCTTAGAGAGCATTTTGGCCGTAATGCCGGTCACATCACGGTGCAGCTCCTTAAATCTGCGTTTATGCACGCACAGGGCAACAATAATAGGAATCTTCCATTTGCCGCTCAAGATGTCCAGGGCATCTCTAATGGGCAGGATGTGGGTAATACACAGGCCGGTCTGAGGTTTGGCAATTGCTTCCATGGTTCTTCTGATTTCATGTGTGATACCAGTATACAACCGTAAACCAGTATCTATTTGAAACCAAAGGTACGTAAATTTGTTTATACAACTAAAGTATAGACAAAAATTGTAATGGACTTAATTGCTGCACTCAACTGGCGCTACGCCACCAAACGCATGACGGGAGAGACTGTCCCGCAGGAAAAATTAAATAGAATACTGGAAGCCATCCGGCTTTCAGCGTCCTCAATGGGGTTTCAGCCGTATCAGGTGATTGTAGTGCAGGACCCAGACCTGAGAAAGAAAATCCAGGCAGTGGCCAATAACCAGCCTCAAATTGTAGAAGCCTCGCATCTGCTCATCTTCGCGGCGTGGCACCCTTTGACCACCGGCCAGGTAGATGATTATATGCAGGCCATTGCCCGGGAAAGGGGAGTGGGCCTGGAGACCTTAGAGGGCTTTTCCAACAGCCTGAAAGGCCTGCTCAATTCCCGTTCGGCAGAGGAGAATTTCCAGTGGGCGGCCCGCCAATCTTATATTGCCCTGGGAACCGGCCTGGTGGCAGCGGCAACTGAAGCCGTAGATGCCACCCCCATGGAGGGATTTAACCCCGCCGCCCTGGATGAACTGCTGGGGCTGAGGGAGCGCGGCTTGCGCAGTGTAACGCTGTTAACGCTGGGTTACCGTAACGCCGAAGCAGATTTCCTGGCCAATGCCAAAAAGGTGCGCCGCGCCAAAGAAGATTTTTTCATCTCATTGCCGTAAGCAGGTACGGGGCAGGGGAGCCGCAGGTGGGACTTTGACGCTTCAGCAAAGGCACCGGCTTCATTGGGTGAGGGGTTGGCAGACACAGAACAACCACACCTCTTATTTCCTGCCCCTGCCGGTAAAGCAAAATAACTTTCGGGTCATCTAGTTGGCCTTCACTGCGTATTTCTTCGGAAGGAATAAGTAACTGAACTATGGAAAAAAGAAAATTAGGAAACTCAGGGTTAGAAGTGGCCCCCTTGGCCTTTGGGGGAAACGTATTTGGCTGGACCGCCGATGAGAAAACGTCTTTCCAACTGCTGGACGGATTTCTGGAAGCCGGTTTCAACCTGGTAGACACCGCAGACGCTTATTCGGTCTGGGTGCCGGGCAACAAAGGCGGCGAGTCAGAATCCATCATAGGGAAATGGATGAAGGAACGCGGCAACCGCGATCAGGTGGTGGTGGCCACCAAGGTAGGCTGGGAAATCAGCCCAGACAGGAAGGGGCTCCGGAAAGACTACATTTTCAAAGCGGTTGAAGATTCCCTGCGCCGCCTGCAAACCGACTACCTTGACCTCTACCAATCGCATGTAGATGATGCGTCTACCCCGTTAGAGGAAACCCTGCAGGCGTATGACCAGCTCATCAAAGAAGGAAAGGTGCGGGCTATTGGCGCATCCAACATCTCAGCTGAGCGGCTGCGTGAGGCGCTGGAGGTCAGCAGGCAGAACGGACTCCCGCGGTACCAAAGCCTGCAGCCTGAATACAACCTCTACAACCGGGAAGGGTATGAACAGGAGCTGGAAGCGCTCTGTCTGGAGCAAGGCGTGGGCGTCATCAGCTACTATTCTCTGGCCAGTGGCTTCCTGACCGGCAAGTACCGCTCAGAGGCAGACCTGGGCAAAAGCCCCCGCGGCGGCGGAATCAAAAAGTTTCTGAATGAGCGCGGCACCCGCATCCTTTCGGCCCTGGATGCCCTGGCTGAAAAGCACCAGTCCACCCCGGCCCAGATTTCCCTGGCCTGGCTCATGGCCAGACCCAGCATTACCGCCCCCATTGCCAGCGCCACCAGCCTGGCGCAGCTGGATGATCTGGCAAAAGCCGCCCACCTCACCCTGTCTCCCGATGACGTAGAACAGCTCAACCAAGCCAGCGCCTATTAGAAATGCGTCTGGCATTAGCAACTAAGCCAGGAGCCCTATCTATTTATCAAAATAGATAGGGCTTTCTGTTTTTGGCCTGTTTTTCAGAAAACAGCGAAAACAGAAACAGTTGGCCAGCTCATCTGTGCAGATGTTCGCAGCCCCACAGGACACTATGGGGCCTCTGGTGGTTGTTCTGGGTCTTGAGCCAGGAATGTGAATAGAGTAGTTTGGGAAAAGAACTTGCCATGCGGGAGACCCACCCCAACCCCCTCCCAAGTGGGGAGTGATCTGGTATGCATGGGGCAAGTGGCGGTATACCCGTACCTCAGCAATGCGTGAACCAGCAGGTGTCAACATCCCCCTTCGCCCCCTTCAAAGGGGGAGTAACGGAGTGAGTCCTGGGTCTTGAGTCCTGAGTCTTGAGTTCTGAGTTCTGAGCCCTTTCTTTTCATCTTAGGCAGTTCAGCACGAATGAGGCAGCAATGCCTTGCCTGATCTCGCAGCCGTGCCGCGAGGGCAGCCAGAGACCGCCCATCACGCCGCTCTTCCGGATTTGCAATCCGGAAGCAGGTACTGAGGGGATTTGTAATCCCCGTTACGCCGCCTTTGAACAACTATTACTGCGGATTGCAAATCCGCGGGGAGTTTTGATTCGGGATTGCAAATCGCGAACAGCTGAGAAAGTAAAAGCCCTCTGCCTCCAAAGGGGGGAGTGTTCGGGAATGTGTGGGGGCATATGCTATACGCCCCTACAGCAATGCGTGGATCTGCTCATGTCAACCTCCCCTTCGACCCCTTCAAAGGGGGAGTATCAGGCAGCGTTAGAAGGCACGGAAGTAACTTTCGCGCCATAGGTGGCTATAGAGGGCAGAAGTAATGTGAGGCTGCCGCCCCATGGAAGCTGAAAGCTTCCACCATTACAGGTCCAAGTTGGAAACTTGAACCAGAGAAAGCGGCAAACAAGCAGCAATAAGTAAACAAGCAGCAATGAACAATCAACACTTCTGTTAGTGCCACCTCTGTTAATTAGCACTTCTGCTCTGACTGATGTGCGCAGCACGGGCTCAACTCAGGCTAGCGGATTAGCAATAGTTACCTGCAGAGGCAGATCTAATAGCACAAGCATTTACAGGAGAGGAACCCAAACCAGTCCTGGGGGTGAGCGCCTCTGTTAATACGGTGCCGCTCCGGCGGCAACGCCAAAGGCGTAGTTTTAACAGCAGTGCTCACCGCCAGGACGGGGCCCCGCGGCCGTGAGCGCATAGCGGAAAAGATGAAACAGTACAGTGAGTGAGGCATTGCCAACAGCGGTCCAGCCAAGGGAACAGCAGACTACGCATACCCGCCGCAGCCAAGGCAACAACGGACGAGGCATGGGATGGAAAGCCGCCGCAACTGCACATACCATTGAAAGCCGCTGTCATGGGAACAGCAACTACTCAATTGCCACTGCAGCAGCCAAGAGAACAGCAAACTACGCATACCAGACTTTGCAGCCCAAACCATAGAAGCAGTAATCAAACTTTAAAAGTCAACAGCATACACCTTCTCCAACTGCCATTCATTCACCGCCTTCGGCAAATGCCGCAGGGCAAAGTTGCGGAGAGGGATAAAAAGCGGATGGGTAGATTGGGCAACAGACCCTAAAAAGCGGGACTGACGGGCAATCCAGTGGGTGCGGGACAGACGGCGGCGCTCAAACCGCTGGGCGGCGGCGTTGAAATCATAGTCTTTCTGGAGTTCATCGGCAAACACCACGGCATCTTCCACGGCCTGGCAGGCGCCTTGGCCCATATTGGGAGTGGTGGCGTGGGCGGCATCTCCCAGGAGTAAAAGATTGGGGAAGGCAAACCGGGGGAGCGGGGCCAAATCATAAATGTCATGCCACAGCAACTGCTCTGGTTCAGTATGCGCAAACAAGCCGGGAATGGGGGAGTGGTACTCTTTGAAAATACGTTAGAGACCGTCTACCTGCACCGCCTTCATGTGCGGACTGTTCTGTGGCGCGTTGATACAGGCAAACCAGTAAATTTTGTTTTCGGCCAGCGGCGACCAACCCACCCGCCCGGCCTTGCCCCAGGTTTCAGAGGCATAGTTGGCTTCATACCCCGGGTTTTCAATCACCCCCCGCCAGCAGGTATAACCGGCATAGTGCGGGGAGGTGCCAGGGAGCAGCTGCTGCCTGAGGGCAGAGTTGATGCCGTCTGCTACCAACACATGATCAAAGGTGGCTTCTGACTGGTCCTGAAAATGGAGGGTCACCCCAGGGCCAGCGGAAGAGGTGCGCACAGCCCGCTTGTTTGGTTGAAGCCGCTCAGGGGAGAGGTGCTGCAGAAGCACCTGGTGCAGACTGGCCCTATGAATGACAAAGTTGTCTAAGCCATATTTGGCGCTCATGGCGCGGCTGTCTGTGCGGTTGATCAGTTGACCGCTGTGGTCAAAAATATGGAACCCGTCCAAGCAGTTTCCTTTAGAAACCACTTGGTCAGACAGGCCTAATTTCTGAAACCCCTTCATGGCATTGGCGGCCAGAGCCAGACCGGCGCCAACGGGTTCAAATTTAGGGGCGGCATCAAAAACGGTGGCTTCAAGGCCAATCTGCTGCAGGGCAATGGCCGTGGTGAGACCGGAAATTCCGCCGCCAACTATACCAATCTTCATACACTACGGGGCTTTCTGAGTAGAGTGCTAACCTCCACAGAAAACGTAAAAAATGCTATACAAATTGCAAAGAAGGAACACAATAAGAACAGCCCTCCACGTAGTTGGAAGGAGGGCTGTTTCGGTTAGGGCACCAGATAAATCACAGAGTTGGCGTTCATGCCTGCCCCCACAGATGCAAAGGCCAAGGGTGCCCCAGAGACCAATGACTGTGCCTCCAGTTCTCCTTTGAGGAGCAGATCATACAAGATGGGCAGGGTGGCCACCGAGTTGTTCCCCAGGGTGTTGATGGTCATGGGCATGATGCCGGCTGGTATTTCAGCGGCACTCTTACCGTACAGCTTGAAGAGGCGCTCCAGCATAGCCTCATCCATTTTCTCATTGGCCTGGTGAATCAGGAGCTTCTGAAGGTCTTCCAGGTCTACGCCCGCCTTGGTGAGACAGTCTTTCATGAGCTGGGGCACCCGGGTGAGGGCGTATTCATAGATTTTGCGGCCGTCCATCTTAATATACAGATCCTCCTGCAGAAGCGCCGGGTTGTAAGAGGGGGAGGAGTGAAGCCAGAAGGCCTGGGTAACGGTGTCTGAGACGGTGAGGTGGCCCAGGATGCCTACTTTAGACTCTGTCTCAACCGCTTCCAACACCACAGCGCCAGCTCCGTCTGAGTAGATCATGCTGTCGCGGTCATGGGGGTCTGTCACCCTGGACAAAGTTTCTGCACCAATCACCAACACCCGCCGGGCATCACCTGACTGCAAGTAGTAATGCGCTTGAATGAGGCCCTGCAGCCAGCCCGGGCACCCAAACGGAAGGTCGTAGGCCACGGTGTAAGGGTTGGCAATCTGCAGTTTATGTTTGATACGGGAGGCCAGCGGCGGCATCATGTCTACGCGGTGGCTGCCAGCTTTCACATCGCCAAAATTATGGGCGACAATGATGTAGTCCAGGGTTTCCGGTTCAATGTTCGCGTTCTGGATGGCGTCACGGGCAGCCAGATAACCAAGGTCTGAGGTAACCATCTGCTCATCTGCATACCGGCGCTCCCTAATGCCCGTGATCTGGTGAAACTTCCGGATGATGGTCTCATTGTCACTAGGCAACGGCTTCCCAGATGCGTCATAGAATGAATGCTGCAGGAACTCTTCGTTCTTGATGGAGTGGCTGGGAACAAAGCGGCCGGAACCGGTAATCACCGAGGATACAAATTTAGTATGCATGCATCAATATTATTAAAAATGGGAAGAGATCAAAACCCGTGAGGGAGGCAGGCAACTATGATTTCAGAAATTAAACCTTTATTGAATAATAGATTTCTTAAAAAAGATAAAGAAAATCTGGCGAAATGCGAAAAGAATGGCGTGACTTATGAAAAAGAGTGCCCAAAAGGGTAGTACAGCACGTGTTTTTGGCCTCTTTTTAGAAAAACAGCCCGAAAACAGGAAATACAGAGAAGGTGAAAATTTTTCTGGAGACAGCAGGAAAGAATTGCTGCCTTAGTCAAACAGCAGCTTGGCCCCGCCCACAAAGATGAAGATCCAGATGAGGCCCTTGATCAGGAAAAACAGGAAGCCGGCCACCCCTATGCGTTTCAGAAACTTCTTCCAGTCTGCCATGTCACAAATTACTTTTAGGTAATGAACTCCTTTCTCACGAAGAAAGCGTTTTTGGGCTGATTTTCAAAAAATAGCCCCAAAACGCTTTCCCATGGTACTTTAATAAAGCCTTAAGCAGCCGGTTGGGCGGCAACTTTCCGTTTCTTCTTGTCAGATTTCCGGCGATTCTTTGCCAGCCGGTTCACCCAGAGAATTATACCCGTGATAGGGAAGGTGGTACCGGCAACACAGCTGATAAAGGCGATGATCCGGCCCACCAGTCCGCCAATAGAACCTACGTGCACGGGGTAGAAGGTAGCCCGTACTTTCTGGCCCAGGTTTTTATCAGCATACAGCTGCTGGCCCAACTGCTCCCCGTTATAGGGGTTCAGAAACAGCTGGTTGGAGGCGCGCTCATGCACGGCATCTGCCGGCATGGCGGTGACGCTTACGGCATCACCGGCCTCGCGGCCTTTGCTGATGTTGTAGAACTCTGCGTTCGGTTCCCAGGTTTGGGCGGCGGCAATGGCCTGGTCTAAGGTGATGGTGGCTGCGGCTTCCTGGGCCGGGGCGGTAGGGGGCTCAGGCCGGTTATTCTCTGTACCGGTCACCGTGTAAATGGCATCATTAAACCACTCAAACGACCACGCCAGACCGGTAAAGGCGAACAGGAACAGGAACAGGGCCGTGTAGAAACCCACCACAATATGCAGGTCATGGTTGATGCGTTTCCAGCCGCCGTTCCATTTCAGTTTTAAGCGCTGCTTCAGGATTTTCTTGTTTTTAGGCCACCAAAGCACAATACCCGTGATGAGAATGAACAGGAAGAAAACAGTGCTCACCCCCACAATCAACTTTCCGGTGTCTTCTGCCAGCAGCCAGCGGTGCAGCTGGAACATGGTGAAATAAAAAGACTCGCGGTGGTTGTAGGTGCCCAGGAACTGGCCGGTGTACGGGTTCATGAACGCCTGGATGGTGGCTTCACGGCCTCCCCCGCCTTTTCCCCCTTTGCCTCCCTTTCCACCTTCTTTGCCGCCTTTACCAGCGCGCCCGCCTGGGCTTCTTTTGCCTTTTCTGTGTGCTCTCCCCGGGCTTTCTCGCCCCGGCCTCCGCCTTTGACGCCTTTCTCACCCCCTTGCGGTTGAGGGGCATTGGGGTCTTTGTAGTTAAGTTCTACAGAGCGGGTAGGGTCTGAGTAAACCTTCACAGAGGTTACCTGCGCCTTGGGGATTTCCTTTTGCAGATTAGCCACCAGCTGCTCCAGCGGTACCCGTTGCGTGCCTACCTCTACCGTGTACTGGTGGGAGTTGAATGCCATTTTCAGCTCCTTCTCAAACACCAGCACCGCGCCGGTGAAACAGACAATGGCAATGACCAGACCGGCTGCCAGACTCAGGTACAGGTGAATGTTGCGGAAGAAAACCTTCATAGACTATATGCGGGAATAAAGTGTGTGTGGTATGAAACAAACGGGTGCCAACAGGGGTGCTGCAGCCGTGTGAAAATTTAATCTTAGTTAAAGCAACAGAAGCGTTGAACAGGTTAATGAATCACAGCGCCCAGACGGTTGCCCATGGGCTAAAAGAAAGAGCCTGGTGGCAAATACTTCGCCTAAGGGGAAATTTATTTAGATCATTTCTAAACGATTACAAACTAAACTTCTATTTAGACACATTCCAAATTAAACAGATAAAAAATTTTCACCCGTCCTTGGCAGGGGGGAGAGCCACCAAGGTTTGCTCCAGGTCTTGAAGAAAGGCACTCTTTACCTGCTGAATGGATTCCTACTTTGAAGAAATAGCTCAGGTTTCAATAAACGACCTTCGGGTGTTTTAGGGCTGTTTTTGTAAAAACAGCCCTAAAACACCCGAAACTGGAGGAGACTTCAAGAGGCTAAACGCCCGCTGCCACCCGGTCCTTTTTTGACAGTTTGCCTTTCACCAGAGCGTAAGACGTGAGAATCAGCTCCTCTTGCTGTTGCGGGGTTAAGGTGTGCCCTTCCTGTACCAGCACCCACTGGTAACGGGCCAGATAAGGAGCAGGGGTAATGCCGCGCATCGCCGTCAGTTCATGGAATTGGTCAGGTGTGGTTTTGAAGGAAAAAGACAGGGGCGGCTCTAAGCTGGCCACGCAGAATATTTTTCCGCCCACTGAAAAACATAGGTCATGGTCCCACTTGATATCTTCAGTGGCTTTGGGGAAAGAAAGGCAGTAGGCTCTCAGCGCTTCCAGGTGCATGGGAAAGGGTTTGGCAGATGGGGCGCAAAGGTACGTACGTTTTTTGCGTTTGTTTAAGAACAGGCCAAAAACAGAAAGTCATCTTGGGAGTAGGCTGCCTCTTTTTACACCTTATTGAAAAAGACTTTGGCAAAGATCAGCGTTCCTGTTTATCTTCTCATGAAAACGCGGCTTGCAGGGCAGAAGCCTGCCTGGAGAATACCTCACGCCGTACCTTTTCGCCTTTAGCAAAATTTGTCTTTAGTGCTCCAAATGTTCTTAAAAGTACCTGCAGTTACCATTTCATACCGTAGCGCTGCCCAACCCTTTAAAATGTCTGTTCCTGAGACTTATCTCCCATTTTTAGGCAACAAACCCAAGTTTAACCAGGCTTTACTGCTCATAGATTTCCAACGGCAGTCCGTCTGGGTCAGAAAAGAAGAAGAAACGTTTACCGGTGGTGGCGTCTACTCTTATTTCCTGCGTGGCCACATTTTTCTGGTTCAGGGCGGCTTTGGCGGCTTCCACATGGTCGGTTTCAAAGGCCAGGTGGCGCAGACCGGCGGCCTCCGGGAAAGAGGCGCGGGCAGGAGGGTTGGGGAAAGAGAAAAGCTCCAGCACATAGGTTCCGCCCAGGGCGAGGTCCAGCTTGTATGACTGCCGCTCGGCCCGGTACACCTCCCGTATGACCTTCAGCCCCAGCGTCTGGGTATAGAACTCTTTAGAAACGGTGTAGTCTGAGCAGATCACCGCTATATGGTGCACTCTGGTAATGTTCAGCATAGGTAAATAGAGAATTTATGACGGTATTTTGGTGACCTTTTGCCCGCAGCTGCTACAGAAGTTACCCGCCCCGGCTATAGGATAGCCGCAGGCCGGGCAATGGGGGGGAGACGCTGCGCCCTGCTCTGCTTTGTTGCTTTTAGACAGTTCAACCGTGACAATACCGGTGGGCACGGCAATGATGGCGTAGCCAATAATCATGACCAAAGAGGAGAGAATCTGACCCAGCGGGGTACGGGGCGTGATGTCTCCGTACCCTACGGTGGTGATGGTGACAATGGCCCAGTAAATACTCTGCGGAATACTGGTGAACCCGTTTGCTTCGCCCTCAATCACATAGATCAAGGTGCCAATGATCAGGACCAGGCTTAAGACCGCCAGCATGAACACGGTGATCTTGTGCAGGCTGGCCACCAGCGCCTGCCGCAGTACCATGGCATTGGCAATGAAACTGGTTAGTTTCATGATCCGGAACACCCGCAGCAGCCGCAGAATCCTGATGGTCATGAGGTAGTGCAGCCCCGCCATGAAGAACGTCAAATACGTGGGCAGGATGGCAATAAGGTCAATTAAGCCGTAATAGCTGAACATGTAGCGCAACGGCCGCGGGTAACTGTAAATCCGGAGCAGGTATTCTACAGAGAAACAGAGGGTGAAAAACCACTCCGCCGCCAGAAAATAAGCGCCGTACGCCTGCCGGTAAGCTGGAACACTCTCCAGGCACACCGTGATAATAGAGGCTAGAATGAGCCAGAGCAGGATCACATCAAACCTTCTGCCGGCGGGGGTGTCAGTGCCGTGAATGATGATGTATAGGCGTTCTCTGAAGGGAGGTGGTGTTGTCATTGGCAGCAGCCTGTGTTAAATCTATGTTTTTACGGAGCGGGGCCAACAAGAGTGGTGTACCATGTCGGGCTTAGGGTTCCGCTGGTACCTGTTGGCTTTGTGGCGCCTGATTTCCTTGCCCAAGGTACAGAACACCAGAAACTTTCACAGGATATTCTGCCTGCCGCAATGGGAAAGCAGGGAGGGGTGCGTATCTTTACGCCTCATTTTCAAGTAATTCATGGCCTCCCCCGTACCTGAATTACTTTTCTGTCACCGGTTGATCTGTTCTTGTGAAGTATTTTGTTCGTCTTACCTTACTAATTTTTGCCCAGCTGTTCTTGCCTTCACCGGTTTCTCGCAGGCATTGCCTACCCGCGAGTTCAGGGGTGTCTGGGTGGCTACGGTGAGCAATCTGGACTGGCCCGTGCAAGGCGCCTCGGCTGAAAGCCAGAAGAACCACCTGCGGCAGATTTTTGACAAGGTCAAAGAAGCCAACCTGAACGCGGTCTTTTTCCAGGTGCGCACAGAAGGCGATGCTTTTTACAGGTCCCGGCAAGAACCCTGGTCGCGGTACCTCACGGGGTATATGGGCAAAGACCCCGGCTATGACCCTCTGGCGTTTGCCATTGAAGAGGCGCACGCACGGGGGCTGGAACTGCATGCCTGGTTTAACCCGTTCAGGGTGAATGCCGCCTCTTTCCCTGACAAGAAATACGCCCCCACCCATATTACAGTGCTGAAGCCGGAGTGGGTGCTCTCGTTCGCCAACGGTAAGCGCATCCTGAACCCCGGAATACCGGCCGTGCGGGAATACGTGGCCGGGGTCATACAGGAAGTAGCCGCCAATTATGCTGTAGACGGGGTTCATTTTGACGACTATTTTTATCCCTACGCTGAAGGGCCTTTTCTGGGGATCAGCCGGGAGGACGCCCAGACTTTGCCCAGTTTGGGAAGGGGTTTCCCACCGTGAAAGACTGGCGGCGGTTCAATGTGACAGAAACCATCCGGCTGGTGCAGGAGCGGCTGCAGGCAACCCGGCCCGCTGCGCGGTTTGGGATCAGCCCCTTCGGGTTATGGAAAAACGGCACCCCCGTGGGCACCACCGGCATGGATGCCTACAATGTGATAGGCGCAGATGCCCTTGCCTGGCTGGAGAAAGGCTACGTAGACTACCTGACCCCTCAGCTGTACTGGCCAATTGGCGGAAAGCAGGATTACCAGAAGCTTTTGGAGTGGTGGGCAGACCAGACTTCGGCCCATGGCCGGCATTTATATGCCGGGCACTATCCCGGCCGCCTGGGGTTTACCCGGCAGGAGCTGCCTAACCAGATCAAGATTAACAGGGAGAACCGGCACCGCAACTCCATGGGCAGTGTGTTGTTCAGGGTTTCTGACGTGATTCAGGCAGACGGGACGCTCTTCCCCACGCTGAAAGACAGCGCCTTCCGGTTGCCGGCCCTGCCCCCGGCATTGCCCTGGAAGAAAGGCCAAAGTCCGGCGGCCCCCGCTTTTCTCTCTTTCTCTAAGAATGACAGCACCCACAGCTATACCCTCAGCTGGCAGCGCAGTGAAGAGAACAAGGAGGCTTTTAAAAGGTACGCCGTGTATCAGTTAGGGGAGTATCCGGAGCCCATGGCGGCGCTGCCAGACGGGAGCCTGGTGGCGGTGACCACGGGTGAGGCGTTGGAGGTGCCCGCCCCCCAGTTTGAGCAGGGCGGCCCCTATTGGTTGGTCACAGAGGTGGGCCCGTCTAATCTGGAAAGCTCCTGGAGTAACCTGATCTCCCGCCTGGAGACGGCTGAGGCGCCCGTAGTGGCGGTGGCGCCGGAGCCGCTGCCTGACCCCGTGCCAGTGCTGG
Organism: Rufibacter ruber; assembly: GCF_001647275.1. Lineage (GTDB taxonomy): Bacteria > Bacteroidota > Bacteroidia > Cytophagales > Hymenobacteraceae > Nibribacter > Nibribacter ruber_C. Next base: position 105,431 of record NZ_LRMM01000009.1, read on the forward strand.
TGGAGCCGCTCCAGCGGGAGGTGTTTACGGCAAGCCCGGCGTTTCAATTTAAGTGGGAAGCTACCCAGCCCGCCGAAGCCTTTCATTTTCAATGGAGCCGTGATCCAGAGTTTCTGGTGCTACTGGAGGAGCAGACAGAGGTGCCAGACTCTGTCACGGCCAGGTCGTTTGCCAACCTTTCTGCCGGTGCCTCCTACTATTTCAGGGTACGGTCAAAGCAGGGCAACGCGTGGGGCAACTGGTCTCCATCTTACAAAGTCTCTGTGAGCCAGGCTCCCCAACAAACCGTGACGGCCCCCAAAGAGGAACGCCTGAAAGTTTTTCCCACCCTGGCGGGCGGCCCCTTGGTGATGGAGGTTACATTGAACAGGAAGGAAGTGGTGAAGGCCGAACTGCTGTCTTTAGACGGCAAACTGGTGTCAAAGCCCTTCAGGAAGAAAGTTGCGGCGGGCAGACAGCTAGTGCAGATAAAGCGGAAAAAGATTAAGGCGGGGCTGTATCTGCTGGTGGTGAAGATAGGGGAGGAGCAGCTTACCCAGCGGGTGATGCTGCCGTAACGGAAAGTAAAAAGTAGTTTTCTGTTTTGGGGCTGTTTTCAGAAAAACAGCCCCAAAACAGGAAGCCCGGTTAAGCCTTCTGCTTAGAAAGCAGGTACTTCTCAATGGCCAGGGCTACGCCGTCTTCTATGCTGGGCAGGGTTACCTCGCTGGCGGCAGCCTTCACTTCCTGGCGGGCGTTGCCAACGGCTACCCCCAGGCCTACCGCCTGCAGCATATCAATGTCATTGTAATTATCCCCAAACGCCATGACCTCTGTCATTTCAATGTCAAAGCGGTCTTTCAAGAGCAACTCCAGTGCGGTGGCTTTGGAGATGGAGCGCGGGGCAATCTCCAGGTAGGTGCTTTTTGAGCGGTACACGTGAATCTGGTCAGAGAACTGTTTCTCCAGCGCACCGGCCATTTGCGCAATGGGTTCCTCTGAGCCCATGCACATGACTTTGTGCGCCCCGCTCTCGGCAGATTTCCAGCTGGCCAGGATCTCTTCCAGTTTAGAGATGGTGGGGGTGACCTTGGTGTTCCTGATCTCGCGCTCCGTCCACTGGTCTTGCTGCGGCGCGTGCCACTCATCGTTCACGTACAGACTCACGTGAATGTCTGTTCCTTTAGAAAGCTCAAAGATGGTCTGGCAGATGCCGGCTGGGATCTGCACCGTGTCCAGTACGATGGGTTGGGCAGTGCTCCCGTCTTCAAACAGCAGGACGTACCCACCGTTGAAACAGATCATGGGCTGGTTCAGAATGCCCAACTCTTCCTGGAGGTGCCGCATGGCGCTGGGCATGCGGCTGGAGGCCAGAATAAACGGAATCTTGTTGTCTAAGGCCTTTACGGCCGAAATGGTTCTGGAAGACAGTTCCCGGTCACGGTTCAGCAGTGTCCCGTCAATGTCTGTACAAATGGCACGGATGTTCATGCGCCAAAGGTAGGGAATTACCAACAGAACTTGTGTTTTGGAGCTGTTTTCAGGAAAACAGGCCAAAAACAGAAACTATATCTGGAGGGAGTACACCACCTCTGGCCTCCTTCATTTCAAAGTAGAGGTTTTGAAGAGGAGCAGGCCCCAAATAGAATAATGGGTTCGGGCCAGGGCAATTCAATATGAAGCTGGTAAGCGTATTTATGGTCAGGGAAAGGCGCAGGCGTCTGCTTGTTCTTTTAGGGGAGGCAAGTTTCTGTTTCCGGGCTGTTTTTGGGAAAGTAGCCCTAAAACGCAGGCACTAACGTACGCGTGCGCCATGCCAGGGTCAGCCATGATTTATACCCAAAGAAAGGGAAAAGACCCTAAAAAAGCTGCTATGAAACAGGATAGTCTACTAAAGGAGTGGGGGCAGCGTCATACAGATAAAAGTGCCGGCTACTGAATGTTGAAAGATGCTTAGTTCTCAGTTCTGGCAGATTCTCACGGCGCAATCATTTGTAAAGGCTGGCCGTGCTCCCTACTTTTTTCTACAGGTAATCTGCCAGAACTTCTGGGAAGGTTTTCCACCGGTAGGTGTGGCCGGTTCATCTATCTCTACTGCCTCTATCAGCCCATAGCTGCCAAATTCTTTCTCTACCGAAGCCGCATCATAGTAGAATAGCTGCACGCCATGCCTGGTTTCAAACCTGTCTTTGCTTATCTCCACGCCTTCCCCAAAGGTGGGGGTGTTTTTGGAGATGGCCACAAACACCATGTACCCGTCTGGCCTTAGCTGGCGGTAGCAGTCTTGTAGTAGCTTCTGGCGTTGGGTTTCATCCAGTAAATGGATCAGGGCGTGGCAAAAAATACCGTCATAGGTCTGGTGGTCAAAAGGCATGTCGGTGACGCTGCCGTGATACACGTGTATACTGTCTCCGTAGTGTCTTTTGGCAATATCAATGGCTGTTTCTGATATTTCTATTCCGGTAACGGCAAAGCCCCGGTCTGTGAAAACTTTTGCATTCCTACCGTACCCATACCCCGGAATCAAGATATTCTTCAACCCCTGAGACTGAAAAAAGGTAGCGGTAGAAACGGCAGCGTCTGCCGGCTCAAAGCCCCACATGGTTTGTTTATCCTGAAAGCTTGACTCCCAAAACTCTGTCATATGATTCTGTCTCTTTCGTTCGTTTCCTGCTTGAAGGCTGAGGTTTGCAAATTACCGGATCAGCCTTTGGCCGTGGCAGAGATGCAGGATACCTGCTTGCGGCTACTATTTCTCCAAAACCTCTGCCAGCTCAAAGGAGAGCGTCTGGCCTTGGTAGTTCACGTACTCCATTTTCACGAAGCCATACGTGCCATGAAACCAGAAATTGTGTACTGAGTTGCCAAACGGGGCGGTGGAGGTGGTCTCAATTTTCCAGCAGTCAGATAATTCTTTGTACCTGGTTTTCAGGTTTCCCCTTTCTGCCACTTTGTAGAGGCTGTGTACGGTTGTATTCTCCCAATCTCCCCACCCTTGGCCAATGTTCAGGTAATCTGTCCAGGTTTGGCCAAGTTCTAATGGGAGCCTGACGGCCGGGAAAGCGGCTACTTCTGTGAAATGGTATTGGTTGGACCTGAACGGATGCATCCAGACCTCCTCCGCATTTTCTATGATGCCGGTGGTGCCTTCTGTTATGAACTGGCTCTGCGCCGCCAACCCTTTGTTGGGGTAGTGCTTGGTGAGAGAGGCTTCCTCGTCAGGAATTTCAAACTGTAGGGCCACCTCATCCTGCTTGCTCGGCTGCCACTCCCACCGTTGCCCGGTAGCCATCATCCATACCTTCCCCTCAGAGATAAGCTGTCCGGCTTTATCTTTATAGAGGGCCTGGTAAATGTACTGCCTGCAGGGCTTGAAAATAGTGCGGGCTTTGGGTATTTTCTCCACCAATGTGTCTCTGACTGCTTTCCCGGTTTGAGGATCAACAATAGAGACAATTTCACCGTCAAATTCTGGCATAACCCTCTCTGAACAGGGAACCTCTTTAAACGCATGTGAGTCTGGGCTCCTGCAGGCGAAGAGGGTGGCGCAGACTAAAATATAAAAGAGTCCTCTCATAGGGCAAGGCAAAGTGACTACGGGTGGAATAATAGGGAAAAGTAGATTCCCCCGCCGGGGTGGCCCGTGACGGGTACGTTTTTAAGCTGTTTTAATGACGAAAGCTTTCAACTCAGCCATCTTGCCCTCTCTGAACCGCCAAACATCGCAGTAGGAGTAGTCGGTCAGTTGTCCGTCTTCTCCTTCCAGCCTGATCTTGCCAAGGGCCGTCACAAACTCACCACCGGCAATTAAATTCTCTACCATGAACGTGGGCGGCTCCAGATAAGCGGTGGCCATCCATTGCCGAACGGCTTCTTTTCCTTGCAGCGTCTTGTCGCCTACAAATGTCCAGAGGGTGTCTTCGGTGCAGAAAGACAGAAACCCCTCATAATCGCCTGCCGTGATCGCTGCGTTTGCCTTTTCTAAAATGACTGTGTTATCTGGCATGGTGTGCTTCTAATGAGTGTTGGTTACATAAATACTTCATGTTCTGGAACCACTGGGAGCATGTAACGGGGCAGGGAAGAAGGAGCCTTTTTGAAGATCACAAGGGCTGGGTGTTCATAGACCTAAACCCTGCTACCGTACCACTGGAGTACAGCCTTTAACTTTTGATGTTATTCTTGCCTGTTATCTGATGGGGCAAAATCCACTATCCATTCAATTCCGAATTTGTCCCGGAACATTCCAAAATAAGAACCCCACGGACTGTCACACATGGGCACTTCAATAGTGCCGCCTTCAGAAAGGCCGTCGAATAACTGGTCAGCTTCGGCACGGCTTTCTGCGCTTATAGAAATCTTAGACCTGTTTTCCATTTCATTTACGGGTCCCATGCCTTCTGGAATATCATTGCCTATTAATACGTTCTCACCAATTGGCAACACAATATGCATGATCTTATGGGCATCATTTTCGGCTACTGAGAACTCGGGACCAGATAGATCTTTGAGGCGAATTATCTTTGTAAATTCTCCTCCAAAAACGGATCTGTAAAAAGTGAAAGCTTCTTCGGCGTTTCCGTTGAAGTTGATGTGCGGATTGATTTGAGCCATGACGGTTATATTTCTAAATTAGCTAGTTCTCCTGTATGAACCTGTGCGGGTAATTGAAAATTAAAGCCGCTCACATGCTTTGTAAGCAACCGGTTTCAGGCACTTTAAAACTTATAAAAGACTTCTTGCTGGATCTGTTTTATAGTAGCGGAATGGTGCGGTCTGACTTATGTAAAGGGTAAAGTAAGGGAAATTAAACTTGAAGCGGATAATTGAAAAAGAATTTCCTTATGAGAAGGGAATGAGCCGCTCACATGACCTGATTTTACTAATGAAGTAGCAATTTAATCAGGTGCTGCGGTTGTGCTCTATTCTGTTCCTACTCTATATGTGTGCAGAACGGCGCCCCCTGCAAATTCTTTAGTGTGGGTGCGGGTAAAAAGTATTCTGTCCTGGATGTTTTCAAACAAGTGCCTTCCGCCTCCGGCGATGACCGGGTGAATACAAAGCTGGAATTCATCTAGTAACCCCAGTTGGAGCAGCTGCAAGATTAAACTCCGGCTGCCCACCAGAATGTTGCCGCCGGGTTGCTGTTTCAGCGCCAGCACTTCCTCTTTCAGGTCGCGGCGGGCCAGGGTGGCGCTTTGCCAGTCTAGCTGGGTCAGGGTGCGGGAAAAGACAATTTTGGGAATGGCCTCCATGGTCACCGCGAAGTCATCGGTGGCGGGGTTGCCGGTGGGGTTCGCGGCCACAGTTCGCCAATATTCCATGAGGTGGTAGGTGATGCGGCCGTACAGAATGGTGTCTGCGTCTTTCAACAGGTCTGCGTAATGCTGGTGAATCTCGGCATCTGGGTCCACGGCCGTATGGTCAAACACCCCGTCCAAGGTCATGTTGATGGCGGCGATAAGTTTTCTCATGGTGGAGAGGTTTTCATGTAATTGGTCAATTAATCCTGGCTAAGTATTTTTTGTATGAGATTAATTTTGTTTAGCGATATGGCAAGTTGCGGTTTGCTGGTTTTATCATTATCCAATGAAGCTGTTTAGAGTTTTGGTAACTGCCAGGCAAAGGCTACCGGATAAGGTATTTCATATTCCAGTGGTTTCTGTTTTCGCTGTTTTCTGAAAAACAGCCCGAAAACAGAAATTGAATTCTCTGCAAAACATCTTTCTGTCTAAACTCTAAACAGCTTCTAAGTCAAAAAGAGAGGGTTCCTTCACGCAAAGGAACCCTCTCTTTTTTGCTTCAACTGATCTATCCTTCTGCTATGTTTCTCAAGCCACCTACAGCTTGACAAGTGGCAACAAATAATTAGCAATAGATTATCAGCAGCAAACACTTCTGCCCATGACTGATGTGCGCAGCACGGGCTCGTCTCAGGCTAGCGGATCTGCACCAGTTTGCAGAGACAGACAAAGCAAGAGAAGCTGATCAGGAAAGGAACAGAACCCAGTCGTGGGGATGAGCGCCTCTGGTTATCGGTGCTGCTTTAGCAGCAAAACCGAAGGTTTAGAGAAGCAGCAGTGCGAATCGCCACGACGGGCCCCGCGGCCGTGAGCGCTTACCGGAAAAGATGAAACAGAAAAGTGATGTCGCCCCGGAGCAAACGGCAAAGCCAGGGGATCAGCGAACCAAGCATTCCAACAGCAGCAATTCAACAAAACAGCTAGTGAGGCACTGCAGCAAACACCAAAGCCAGGGGAACAGCAAACCACGCATTCCAACAGCACCAATCATGTGATCACCTGACAAAACTACCAGATTACCCAAGCAAACACCTAATCAAAAAGCAACTAAACCTTCAGTGAACCAGCACCACTCCATTAATCAGATGACTCAGAAAAACCTCCCTCTTACTTCTCAGACTGCATCAGCAAAAACCTTCTATACGCCATAAAAACCCCAGATTTTGAGACAAACCCCACATACTGGCCCTGGTCTACCACCGGCAGGTTCCAGGCGCCGGTGTGGTCAAATTTGTGCATTACACTGGGCATCTCCTCGTGCACGTCTACAAACTCGGGCGGGAGCTTCATCAGTTGCCTGGCAGTAAGCTGATCATAGAGTTCCGGTTTGAACATGACCTCCTTCAGGTCATCTAGCAGGATGATCCCTTGCAGGTGTTTGTCTTCCGGTGACACCACCGGAAAAAGGCTTCGCTTGGTATGCGTAACGGCCTCCACAATTTTCCCCAAAGAAGTCTGCGGACTCAGCTCATGGAAATTCCGTTCAATGAGCTGCTCCAGCGAAATGGAGCGCAAGATGTTGAGATCACGGTTTTGGGTGAGGATCTGCCCTTTTTTGGCCAGCTCCCGGGTGTCCATGGGGAACTGCTCAAACCAGCGCACCAGCGCGTAGCTGGTGGCCGCCACCACCATGAGGGGAACAATCAGATCATAGCCGTTGGTAATTTCAGCAATCAGGAACACCCCGGTGAGCGGCGCGTACATCACCCCGGCCAGAATGCCCGCCATGCCTACCACGGTAAAATTATCTTCGGGCAGGCGCACAGAAGAAACCATGTTCACCAGCCGCGAAAAAAAGAACCCCACGTAGCCCCCCACAAACAGGGAAGGCGCAAAATTCGCCCCCGTTTCCGCCCCCGGCCAGGTGACCGAGGTGGCCACCACTTTCACCAGGGCAATGGCTCCCACAAAGAGCAGCACAAACCACTGGTTGTCCTGCATCTGCTCATACAGCTCGGGCTGGAAGAGGGTGTGCAGCTGGCCCTGGGAGAGGGCTTTGATGCTCTCATACCCTTCACCAAACAACGGCGGAAATATAAATATCAATAGCCCCAGGATGGCCCCGCCAATCAGCGCTTTGGTGAATCTGCTTTCTTCGCCCATTCTGTGAAAGAGGCTCTCTATCTTGAGGGTGACCTGGGCATAATACACAGAGACCAGACCGCAGAAGATTCCCAGCAGCAGAAAGTACGGCAGGTTGTGGTAGTCAAACGGCTGCAGTGACCTGAAACTGAACAGCACCTCTTCGCGCATTAGAATGGTAGAGCAGAGCACCCCAGACACAGACGCCAGAATTAGCGGGATGAAAGCCGAAATGGTCACATCTGTAAGCAGAATCTCCAGCGCGAAGAGCAGGCCTGCTACCGGCGCATTGAAGACCGCGGCAATGCCTGCCGCGGCGCCACAGGCTAACAGCACCGTGCGCTCCTTGTAAGAGAAAAAAGGAGCCTTGCCCATATTGGAGCCAATAGCCGCGCCCGTCACTACAATGGGCGACTCCAGCCCCGCAGATCCCCCAAAGCCTACGGTAATGCCGCTGGTGAGCACATGTGAAAACATTTGGCTGCGCCGAAGTTTACTGGACCTCCTGGAAATAGCCACCAGCACCCGTGCCACCCCCCGCTCAAACCTGTTCCGGAAGAAAACCCTGATCACCAGCACCGTGAGCAGAATCCCCATCATGGGTAGCAGCAGGTAGATCTGGTTCTGGAAATAGCTGGGCCTGTTGGTCAACACCAGCTCTCTGATGGCATGGACCAGGTTCTTCAGGATAACCGCCGCCAACCCCGCCGTTATGCCCACCAGCACGCTGAATACCAGCAGCAGCTGCGTACGGGGCAACTTGCGCTGCAACCAGATAACGGCCGCCCTACCGGCTCTGTAAAAGGGGCTTTCAGCTCGTGATTTCCTCATGCACAACTTCTATCTCTTCTGGTGGGAATGCCTGGCAGTCTTCTCAGAACCGCCCTAAACGGCGGCGGCAGCTTTCACTCACTGCCCCTGCACCGGGTAAAATTAACCATTAAAGCCCCCGGATTTCTGTTTTTGGCCTGTTTCCTGAAAAACAGCAAAAACAGAATCGACGACTGTGTTCGGAACTTCCTGGGCCCCTATTTTTTCACAGCAGTTCACCCTTCTTTCTGGCATTGCACAGCATCTGTATTGATGCAGTAGCGCACCCGGCTGGGCGTTCTTTCATCCTGAAAAAGATGCCCCAGATGAAGCCCGCACCGGTGGCAGAGCAGCTGGATCCTTTCGCGGCCATAGGTGGTTAGCAGTTGCTGCTGCACGTTTTCGCCCAGGTGGGCCCAAAAACTGGGGAAGCCTGTTTTAGAGTCAAACTTCTGCTGCGCCGAAAACAACGCCTCTCCGCAGCGGCGGCAGTGGTAGGTGCCCTGCCCGCGCCCCTGCCTCTCCCACTCTATTTTCCGGTTTTCAAACATAGGGCTTCTGGCTGGGGTCTGGGGGTTCTGGCCGGTCCCACTCTTCTACCTCAAACGTAGTACCCGCCAATCTTACCATGAAAATCTGGTCAAAGCCTTCCGTAAAGCTGGGCGGGGTGAGTTTCTTCTGGCAGTCATACAGCCCCACGTCTTTGATGCGCTCCTTCCCTTCCCGCTGCCGGTTTCTGAGCAGCGCATCTGGCAGGCTGGTGTGGAAATAATACGCCACCACCTCATAGCGTTTTTCTTTGGCCAAATCAATGTATTTCTTCCGCTCCTGCGGCAACGGATTGGTGTTGTCTAACACAAACCTGGCGCTGGTCTGCAGGCAGGTTTTCAGGAACTGGCTTTCGCGGTGGCGGGTGCGCATCAGGTCCAGGCTGATGCGCACGTGGGTGTGAAAGAACCGCTGCTGGTAAAACGTAGACTTACCCGCCGCCTGTATCCCTATGAAGATGACCGCCTGCACGTGTTCTCCCTTTCTGTACCGGGAACCGCCTTAAGACTCCTGTGTAGCCGGCACAAACGCCATAGAGATGGAATTCACGCAGTGGCGGGTGTTTTTAGAGGTAAACCTCTCGCCCAGGAACACATGCCCCAAATGGCCCCCACAGTTTGAGCAGACAATCTCGGTGCGCCTACCGTCAGCATCTGGTACGCGGGTGACTGCCCCCGGAATCTCATCATCAAAGCTCGGCCAGCCGCAGTGCGACTCAAATTTGTCTTCAGAGCGGTACAGCGGCGCATTGCAGCGGCGGCAGATGTAGGTGCCCGGCTCTTTGGTGGTGTACAGTTTTCCGGTGAAAGGGCGCTCAGTGCCTTTGTGCAGGATCACATACTCCTCCTCCGGGGTGAGCTCGTTGTAATTTTTATCTTCGGTTGCCATGATAGTAGATTGCTTTCCCTATTTGTACTGGATTTTAGCGCTTCTCGTTACTTTGTCTCCAGGGGGGCAAAGATACGGCAGAATACGGCACGTGCGTTTTGGGGCTGTTTTTCAGAAAACAGCCCCAAAACAGATACGCCACTCACTATTGGTAGTGAGTGGCAAATCTGTTTTGGGAGTTTCTGTTTAAACGTTCCCCAGGCGGGAAAAATGGTTTTTCTTTTACCCTAACACATGCTGGGCCAATACATTCTGCACATCATAGACATTCACTGACTTGTTGAACTTCTTCCTGATGCTGGGCTCCAGCTCACTGGAGATCCAGATCTTGAGTTCGGCATCCAGATCAAAGGTGCCAGCAGTTTCAATGCTGAAGCGGGAGATGTTTTTGTAGGCAATAGACAGATATTCTACCTTGCTCCCGGTGAGCCCCTGCCGGTCAACCAGAATCAGCCGTTTGGTGGTAAATATAAAAGTGTCGCGCAGCAGCCGGAAACCCAGTTCTATTTCCTCACCCGGCGTTAAAAGCCTACCATAGTCTTTTACTAACTCTTCCTGACGCACGGTACCCGCATTGCCCATAATGGCTGAAAAGAATCCCATAAGTTGATAAGGTTTAAGGTTAATGGATATGATTCAAATAACTGACTTACCTAAAGAAGATGGGCAGGCCTTTAACGTTTTACAGACCTCCCATGGCAGAAAAATGGCTTTTCTTAGGTCTCGTTCTTTAGAGCATGTTTAACTTTTCCTTTTGCGCTGCAAACGGGTATCATAAGAACCTGACTTCGCGGTTGACTCGCACCATAGCGCGCTGCTATGCTGCTCAAAAAACGCTTCGCCAGAACCTTTCGCTCCCCGTTTTCGCTTGCAAAATCAAAATTTAAAAAAGCTCTTAGGAGCCGGTAACATGAGGTGGTGCGGCCTAAAAAATCAACGTGGAGACCTGCTCACCACCACTCCTAATCAGAACCTTCGTTTGTACCCATCTAAAATGTACTGAAGGCGGAGCAGCCGCTAACAAGATACGGTTAAAAGCTTAAAAAAAGTACTTCCTGTTTCTGGCTTGTTTTGCAAAAACAGGCCAGAAACAGGAAGTACTTTTGCAGGCGGAGCAGGATTACTCCTTCACTTCGTTTTTCCCTTCGCCGTTGATCAACTCCACCGCCTTTTCCAGCAGTTCGTCTCGCCGCTGGAGAATACCTTTCACGGTAGGTTGCACCTCCTCGTCTACCCGCACACCCAGGCGCTGCGTAACGGCATTGTTGGGGTAGTACACGCCGTTGCCAGACACGCCAACCGTGTAATTGCCGGGCAAGGTGATTTTTTTCACGTCCCCGTCGGCCCCGGCAGATGGCTGGCCCAGCGTGATGCTGCCGGGGAAGAGCCGCTGCAGACTCATGGTATGCCATTCGCCAATGCTGTGGGTGGCCCCGTTCACCAGGAGCACCACCTTGCCAGGATAGACAACATCTTCTGGGGTAATCTCGGTGGGGTAATACACCTCGGGCTGGGTGAGCAGCCGGTACGTGCCCAGGTGGTGCGGGTTCAGCTGGTAGTACCGGGCAAAATAGTGGTTAGGCCTCCCAAATTTCTTGAACGCGTAGTAGTAGACAAAATCACTGTTGTCGGGTTCGCCGCGCATGTCAAAGATCATACCCTTGCCCTTGGCCGCCCGGGTAAAAAGAGAATCCATCAGGCGGAAGTCCTCCTCTGAGGTTTCGTCTTTGATCATCCTGAACGTGTCATCAATCCTGAAATAAGCAATGCCCTTGGCCGCATACACCAGGCCTTTGTTCTTCTTGGCCGGCGGTGCCAGCTTCTTCTTAAAGTAGCTGTCAATGAGTTTGGCCTTGGCCGAAGCACTGGGGTCCATCAGCCGAAGGGTAGTGGTCAGTTGCTCTTCGCCCCGCGTGAGCCGCACCTGCATGACCGGGTCTTCTGACCGGAACAGCAGGTTGTCTCCCCACTCCCCCACCCGCGCCCACAGCGCTGATTCATTAGACACTGACAGCACGGCATTCAACGCCTGCCCCCACTCGCCCACCGCCACACTGTCCAGCGCCTCTATCACATCTCCCCGCCTGATATTGGACCGTTTGCAGAGCGCCTCGTCTATAATTGCGGTCACAATAATCTTCTGCTGGGCAAGTTGGTAGTCAAACGGCGGAAAGAAATGGTTCTTAAACAGTTTCTCGCGGTAGTGCAGCTGCCGGAAGAACGGATATGCCTGCGTGTCATCTAGCCGGGCGTTCACGGCCAGCAGCAGCCGTTCATACTGTTCACGGCTGCTGCACTGGGCAAACAGCGGGATGTACTGGCCCACTACGGCATCCCAGTTCTCATCCAGCAAGTGCTTGTAAGGGTACAGGTAATCTATAAAGGCTTTGAGTTTGGCCAAGGCCAGCATGCGCAGCGGGTAAGGCAGGTTCTCCTCAGGCTTATAGGCGTATTCGGGCTCATGCGGCATGGTGCCGCCGAAGGGGTTGTTGCGCACGTAGGTGTAGTAATGCTTCTCCCCGGTAAACCGGTGCTCAAAGATCTGGTCCAGCAGTTTGCGGTTTTCAGAAGAGAGAAACTTGTTTTTGGTGCGCCAGGCCTCGTCCAGGTTCTTGAGCAGGAAGGCTCCCTTGGGTTCATTTTTCTGCGCCTTCACCTTCTCCCCCTGAGGCACGCCCACGGCCCGTAGCAGCTGCCGGAAAACCAAATTGGCCTGCTTCTGGTTGGCCGCCGAATCTACTTTGGGCAGATACGCCAAAAACAGGGAATCTGCCTGTACCTGCCCCAGGGCCGAAGCCGGGTGGAAATATTTTACGAAGCCCCAGATCCGGAAGTAGTTCAGCTGTTTCTCGGTTTCAAACCCATCCTGGGCGGCGACTCCCAGGGGAGTTACCAGGTACAAACCCATAAGCAGCAGCAACCCGCCCCTGCCTATTTTATTAAAAAGAGATGTAACCAGAAAGTGTATAGATGCGGTCATGGAATTCAGAAAAGCTCCTCGCTTGTTTGTGCCTTTCGCAAACGGCCAGTGGGAACGTCTACAAGAAACAGAAACATGTTGGCATTTCCCATCGGCTGCGCCGAAACAATGAAACCAGCGGGAAATGTGTTTGGCGCTTCTACGGGAGAAACCCTCCCTAATGTTCTGCCACTCCCCATATTTCCTGCTCAAGTTATTTACTAGTCTGCTGAAAAAATCTGTTTTGGGGCCGTTTTCTTAAAAACAGCCCCAAAACAGGAGTGGAAAGCTCTGGCCTTCACAGCCCTCCCCAAAGCATAAAAGAGCGTTACCCCAAGGGAGGAACAACACTCTTTTCATTGAAATTATTGGTATTGGCCACAGCTACGCCTTCCTCAGGCACGGGGCATTCAGCAGCAATGCTGTCCGGTTCAAGCGGCCTTCCACTTCCTGGGCATTCTCAGGGAGGCGTAGGTTTTTGACTATGGTGCCTCTTTTCTTACTCCTTCTGAGTACTCTATTGCAAAGAGACTTTTCTGGCCAGCAATGGTTTACACTTGCCGCAGAATCTTCTCCATCTTCTTGCCTTTCGCCAACTCATCTACCAGTTTGTCTAAATACCGGACTTGCCTGGTTAGTTCATTTTCAATTTCTTCAATCCGGTAACCACAGATCACGCCCGTAATCTGAGGCGCCTTTGGGTTTAGTTTTGCTTTCTTAAAGAATGTTTCAAAGGTTACCCCCTCTTCTATCAGTTCTAGTAATTTCATCTCATCAAAACCTGTTAGCCATTTAATTACCTGATGCAGTTCATCTTTTGTCCTGCCCTTGCTCTCCACCTTTTTGACATACTGTGGGTAGACGGATGCGAATCTCATGTTTGCCATTCTTGCATCATGTTCTGGAGCGGTGCGCATACTATGGTTTCTGTTTAAATGTATAACCGTAGGCAGAATGATTGATTGCCAGTTTTTCTAATTTTTTTGTTTTCGGCCTGTTTTGGAAAAGTAGCCCGGAAACAGGAAAACAAAGTTCGTCCGAATTCCTTTTGTCCGTTTTTGAGCTGTTTTCAGGAAATGAAGCCGAAATGCATTATGAATCGGTCCGTCTGCACACGTTGCCGATAAATTCATTTTGCTCAAACGCCTGGCCGATCCCTCTTTTGCAACTTTTGCCGATAAAGTCGGGCGGCGTTCATTTTCTTTTGCTGAGGTAATCTAAGCTTTTGCCGGTCCACTTTTGCAGCAATTCCCGATTTTTCGTCGGCTTCTGCTGATTTTTTGCTTGCCGCCGCGAGAACTTCTATTTACAATTGCACATAACGACTAGTATAAAAAACGGCGGAGGCCGTCGGCCGAAGCTTGATGTTTACACAATCCTATGTTTGTAAAAACTAATTAACTTGTATAAAAGAGAAGAAAGGAAGGAACAAGATTTATTATACAATAAGGCCCTTGTAAGCCTGTCTAAC
>NZ_LRMM01000090.1 GCF_001647275.1 Rufibacter ruber
TTTGGCCTGTTTTCTGAAAAACAGGCCAAAAACAGGAGGCGGTTGTTACTATAAAAAGGGGAGTTAATTCTTCTTGCTGGTTTTAAGGCCGGCCGCTTTTAAATCTTTATAGCCGCCCACGTTGTACACGTATTTAAACCCTGCCTCCTGCATCATCTTCAAGGCCTGGCTGCTTCGGTTGCCGGTGGCGCAGTAGAGGTAGTAGGTCTGGCTCTTGTCCCAATTCTGGAACTCCTCCTGGAATTTTCCGCCGCGCCAATCAACGTTTTGTGCCTTCTTCAGGTGCCCCGCCTGAAATTCTTCAGGGGTTCTGACATCAATCACTCTCCCTTTCTCTTTGCTGGTCATTTCTTTGAACTCAGCGGGGGTAAGGGCAACGGGTTTGTCTTGCACGCTGGAGGAGAGCAAGGAGAACTGCAGGCAAAGGACAAGGAGAAGTTTCATAATGTTAAATTTATTAAAGGTATAAATACAGCTATAGAATAACAGATGCTTGTAATTATAAGGCTTCTACCTGCCAGATAGTTCAGGTTGAGCACATATATAAGCAGAGAGCCCCTGCGTTTCTGAGCTATATTTCGCAAATCAGCGCAAAAGTAATAAAACTCCCCGCCATCTTTCTCCCCTTGGCAACAAGAGCAGCCCCATTAAAGGTGATGTATGGGTTTATACGCTCCTAATAATTGTCAATTGTTGTTCCTCTGCTATAGAATGCTTCCGCATCCTTTTATCTTTACCTGAAAATATTTTTAACCCTCAGGCAACCCAGAAGCAAGGTGGCGCATCTACCCTTTAAACAAACCCTACATTATCGTTTAAACTTTTACAACCCGTGGACGAGATAGAACTGGTAAAAGCACTGCAGAAAGGCGATGCCAAAGCCCAGCGATTCTTATATGAACGCTTCGCCGGTCCCATGATGGGGGTTTGCGTGCGTTACCTTAAGAACGAGATGGATGCCGAGGAGGTCTTGATCAACGGGTTCATGAAAGTGTACCAGCATGTTGACAGGTTTGAGCAGAAAGGAAGCTTTGAAGGCTGGGTTCGCCGCATCATGGTCAATGAAGCCCTGCAGCACCTCCGCAAACAGGAGCCCATGCACCTGGCCATTGAGAAAGAGCAGTACCACCTGGCCTCAGAAGACGCCACCCCAGACAGTGACATGTCAGCAGAGGAGATGATGGAGATGTTGCATGGCCTGCCAGCGGGGTACCGGGCGGTTTTCAACCTTTACGCCATTGAAGGCTATTCGCACAAGGAGATTGCAGAGATGCTTCAAATCTCAGAGGGAACCTCCAAGTCCCAGTTAAGCAAAGCCCGGGCCATGCTACAACGCATGCTGGCCCAACAGGGAGTAATGATTGTTATCTAACCATACCAGAACAGACAAAGACATGAGCGCCGAAGATTTAGATAAATTTTTCAGAGACAAACTGCACAACCGGCCCGTTGCCCCCAGCAATGAAGCCTGGGAGCGCCTGCAGGCCCGTATGCAGCCAGCCGCCCCGCAAATGGAGCGCAAGCCGCTAACCATGTGGTATTACTCAGCGGCCGCAGCGGTCACCCTGCTGCTGGGGGCTGGGTTCTGGGTTGCCAGGGATGAAGTGAGCCCGCTGCAGCCCAACGCTACCGTTGCCACCGTACAGAAGCCTGCCGCCGCCACTCCTACCCCTTCTGAGGCGGCGTATCCGGCAGCCGGGCAGCAGCAGCAGACGGCCGCTGCGGCAGAGGTGCCTGCAGATTTTTCCGGGTCTGCCTCTGTGGGAAAAGCACAGAACAGCCAGCATCTGGCCACCGTCACAGAAAAAGAAAAAAAATACAGCCCTCAGGCAACCGCAGAAAAGAGTCCTGCATCTATCATTTCAAAAGGGACTAAAACCACAACGAAAATGCCCCGCACTACTTTCACCCCTGATGCCCCAGCCGACGCAATGGCCAGTGCGCAGCCCAAAGCCTCAGTGACTGAAAGTGCAACTGACCCTAAGGCGGAGACCTTGGAAATCATTGTGAAACTGGACAACAACCAGCACAGCGCAGTGGCCATGGCTCCAGCAGAAGAGGCTGCCGCCTCTCCCTCAGAGTCAGCGCGAGCAGGTACCGGCAAAGTGCTCAAAGGCATTTTCAAACAGGTGAAAAACCTGCGTGACGGGGAGAAAGTCAACCTGGCTGAACTGGGTATCTCCAAGCACACATTTGCTCTTGAGACCAATATTGGTCACAAGAAAATCTCAAAGACTATAGAACTTTAAAATCCAACTGTGATGAAACGTTTACTAACGCTGCTTTCAGCCATCATGATGGCTGCCGCAATCGCCTTGCCTTCTATGGCCACTTCCAATCATCTTTCAGGCGCTGCAATGCCAGATACGCTGATTCTTAAACTCAAGAACAACGCCCGCGTGCTGGTGGTGGTGAATGATCTGAAAGATTTGAAAAGTATAAAAGGCCAGAGCCTTGACTCCCTGGTGGGGCTGCTGGAAAAACACACCACTGAGATAGAAAGGGCCGGACAGGCCGCCAGTGACTCTGCCGTAACCATTACCGTTTCTACAGAGAAAGACGGTTCTAATACAGAGCAGGTCAACATCACCATAGCCCAGAACGGGAAGAACGGCAAGCAGGTCATCACCAAGACCATCAGGAATGTGAAGATTGATGTGGAGAAAGACGAGGAGAACAACAAAACCTCCATCAAAATCAATTCGGCAGATGATGACGATGATGACGACGATGACAAGCCCCGCAACCGGAAGAAGGAATTTGATTTTCAGGTGGACCTGGGCCTGGACAGCTGGATGAACAAGAAAACCCTGGCCTCCACGGGGGTTGACAAAATCAATCTGAAACCTCTGGGCTCCCGTTACATCAGCCTGAACGCCAAATGGAACTACAGATTGGGCGGCGAGAGAAGCCCGCTGCGCCTGAACACCGGGTTCGGGTTTGAATTCCACAACTTCATGTTTGATGACAACCTGCAGATGGCCAACAACGGCAGTGAGATTGTCTTCACAGATGACGTAGCCCTGGAGAAAAGCAAGCTTGCCACCACTTCCGTCACCGTACCGCTGGAGCTGGGCCTGAACTTTAAAAACAGCCGCGGCAAAACCAACTTCAAAATTGGCGGGGGCGGATTTGTAGGCTACCTGTTGGAAGGGAAAACCAAAGTGGTTCAAAATTCTGCCACCTACAAAGTGAAAGAAGACTTCCACATGAATGAGTTCCAGTACGGCCTCTCTGGATATGTGGGCGTGAGAAGTCTGGAGTTCTTTGTGAAATACAACCTGAACGAGATGTTTGAAGACAACAAAGGGCCCCAGGCCAATGCCATCGCGTTTGGCGTAAGAATCCTGAAACTGTAATTGGTAAGGGAACAAATAAAAAAGGGAGCTGTGGCAGCTCCCTTTTTTTGTTGCCGGTAGATTTCCTGTTTTTGGGCTGTTTTCTGAAAAACAGCCCAAAAACAGGAATTACAGATGCCGGTAAAAGTTATCCAGCAGAATGGCGGTAGCCGTACCTACATTCAATGATTCGGCACCGCCGCGGCCGGGAATGTGCACCGGCTGGGTCACATGCTCCATGATTGCCGGCCTTATGCCGTGAGATTCGTTCCCCATGATCAGGACCCCGCTGGGCTCCAGGGGCAGCCGGTGCACGTTTTCCCCTTCCAGCGCGGCCCCAAAGACAGGAACACCTGCAGGTAGGTTCTGTAAAAACTCCTCCAGCGCAACATAATGCGGGGTGATTCTGGTAAAAGAACCCATGGTGGCAGAGATGACCTTCTGGTTGTAAAAGTCAGCACTGTTCTCAGAGAGCACAATTGAGGTTAAACCGTACCAGTCGGCTACCCGGATGATGGTGCCCAGGTTGCCCGGGTCCCGCACCTCGTCCAGCGCCAGAACCAATTGGGCGGGGTTCCACAGAAAAGGCCTCTTCTCGGGTATCCGGGCAATGGCCAGGGCGGCGTTGTTGGTTTCCAGGCTTCCGGCTTTGCCTAGTTCCTCCTCTCCCACCAACTGCACCTCAAAACCTTTCTGGAGCAAAGCGGTATGCTTGTCATAAAATTTCTGCGTGACCAAAACCGTTTCCAAGGCGAAACCTGACTGCAGCAGTTCTGCCACGCTCTTCTCACCTTCTACCGTGAATGCTTGGTGAAGCCCTCTATATTTCTTTATTTGCAATGATCTAATGTACTTCAAAAGTCCTTTTGAAATCATAACCTTTCTACGTTTGACGCTACGATGTTACGTATTAGGCGCGGCATTCACAATGTTGTGCCTGTTGGCAGGCTGTTCCCCTACCCGCCACCTGGGGCCTAAGGAGCGGCTACTCTGGAAGATAGAGCTGCAGGGCGTAGATCAAATAGACAAGTCTGCCCTCACCCCCCTGTACCAGCAGAAGCCCAACCGGCGGGTGCTGGGGTACCCGCTGTACCTGAACCTCTACTACCTGGGCAAACGGTTTTACAGCCCAGAGAAATTTCAGGCAGAAATAGAGGAGGAAACCGCAGATTACGCCCGCAAGATCAAGCGGGCCGGCAGTGACTCTGTCAAGGTAGACAAACTGGTGGAGCGGAAGGAGAAGAAACTGGCCAAGCTGCAGGACAAAAAGGAGAACGGGAACTGGCTCATGAAAACCGTGGGCGAGCCGCCCACCTTCTTTGACTCCCTAAAGCTGGTGCAGACAGAGGAGCAGATTAAAATTTACCTGAATTCTAAAGGATTTTTTAGAGGGGCGGTTTCCTCTGCCACTGAGACAAAAAACAAAAAAGTAGTTGTCACTTTACAGATCAAGGAAGACAGGCCTTACCAGATTGTACAGCATGCTTATGAAGTACCAGACACCGCGGTGTTGGCGCTCTTACAAAACCCGTCCTACACCAGCCTACCCAAGGTAGGGGCTTCCTATGATGAGGCGGTGCTGGCCCAGGAGCGCGTGAGAATAGAAGCCTTGCTGAAAGACAACGGTTTCTTTGACTTTAGCCAGCAGCTGGTGACTTTCACGGCAGATACCAGTTATGTGCCCTACACGGTGCGGTTAAAGACCTTGGTTGCCAACCCTACTGATTCTTCCCTCCATAAAATTTACACGGTTAAAAACGTGTATTTTATCTCTGATGCAGGTTTGAACCGGTTTGGGGTAAGCCGTGATACGGTAATGCTGGCAGATGTGCATTACCTGGCGTACGAGCAGAAGGTGAAACCCAAGATCCTTAACCGGAAAGTCATCATCAGGCCCGGGCAGACCTATTCTGCCACCAGAACCCTTAACAACCAGCGTATCCTGAGCAACCTGGACGTGTTTAAGTACGCCACCATAGGGTATACCAAGCTCACAGACAGCCTTTCTACCAAAACCCGGTTTGGGGAACTGAACGCCAACATTAACACGGCCATGCTGCCCAAGTACCAGGAGACCACTGAGCTGGGCGCAACTTTCACAGAACGGGTGCCGGGGCCTTATACCAGTATCAGGCTGCGGGTCAGGAATGTGTTTGGCGGCGCCGAAATTTTTGACGTGGGGGTGCGCGCCGGTATTGAGGGCCAACTGCAGCGGGATGAGAATAAAACCGGCACCAGGACCGAGATTGGGGCCGACATGGGGTTGACGTTCCCCCAGATCCTGGTCCCCTTCCGGAATAACAATTTACTTGTCAGGTTCAACCCCCGCACCCGCTTCAGCACCGGTTACACGTACGTAGACCGGAACGAGTACACCCGCACCAACTTAGACTTCTCGTTTGACTATATCTGGCAGCGGCTAAACATACACCAGTTCAGCTTCTCACCGGTAGACGTGAGCATCATCAGCACGCCCCGCATCTCGCCTGAGTTCAGTGCCCGCCTAGATGAGTTTGCTGCGCAGGGCAACCCCTTGCGGGAGAGTTTTAACAACGCTTTTGTTTCTACCATCAACTTCACCAGCCTGTACAACACCGCCAACTACAACCAGTCTAATGATGCCAAACTGGTGCGCATCTTTGCCGAATCTGGGGGCTTGATTGGCCAGTTTGTGGCTGAAGCGTTGCCCACCCTGCGGAGCTATAAGTTTGTGAAGGCCAGCATTGACTACCGCCGCTACCACCCGCTGGGGAATAACTTCATGTTTGTGTACCGGGCCAATGGCGGGGTGGCCAAACCCCTGGGCGAATACATGGCTCTCCCCTATGACAAATATTTCTTTGCGGGAGGGCCATCCAGTGTGCGGGCGTGGTTGCCCAGACGCTTGGGCCCCGGCTCCAGTGCCAGAATTGACGCTACCACCAATGAGGTGATCTACCGCTTTGAGCAGCCGGGGGAGATACTGTTGGAGCTGAACTCTGAGTTCCGTTTCCGGATGTTCCGGTTTGGTACTACCAATGTGAACGGCGCCTTCTTCTATGATGCCGGCAACGTGTGGTTGTTCAGAGAGCAGGCGTCTGCCACCAGTACAGAAGGGTCTGAGATCAATTACCAGACGGGGGCTAAATTTGAGCTGAACAGGTTCTATAAGGAATTGGCCATGGGCACGGGTTTCGGGGTGCGGTTAGATTTCACGTTTGCCGTTCTGCGGTTTGACATTGCCACCAAAGTGTATGACCCGGCATTGCCAGAAGGGAGCAGATTTGTCTTAGGCAGGTTCTCTTCGAGCAAAATTTTGGGCACCAACAACCAGACCACTTTTAACCTGGGCATAGGGTATCCTTTCTAGGTTCAGATGCTTCTCCTGGTAGAGAAGGTACTCAGTTCTGTTTTGGGGCTGTTTCCAGAAAAACAGCCCCAAAACAGACATTAATATGCCAATAGCTCCTGGAGACTTGCCAGCACTTTGTCTGCGTTTGGCAGCATCATTTTCTCCAGCTCAACGTTCAGTGGCACCGCCGGTAGGTTTTCAGCCCCCAGGGTGAACACGGGAGCATCCAGATGCTGGAAGCAGGTCCGGCTGATTCTCCCCGCTAATGACTCAGCGAAAGAGTTCATCAAAGGTTCTTCGGTAAGCACCAGAACTTTCCCGTGTTGTTGAACAGTGGCTACCACCGCCTCAAAGTCTAACGGGTTGAGCGTGCGCAGGTCCAGGATTTCCACGGAGCCGTTCAGCTGTTTACTCGCTGACTTGGCCCAGTAAACACCCATGCCGTACGTGATCACGGTGACGCTGTTGCCCTGCTCTACCTGCTGTGCATCTGCCCGCTGCACCACATGGGCTTTGCCTAACGGTAAAAGATAGTCTGCCGCCGGTTCTACCGTTTTGGCGTCTTCGGTGCCCGGCACTTTTGACCAGTACAAGCCTTTATGCTCCAGCATCACCACGGGGTTCGGGTCCAGAAAGGCCGCTTTCATCAGGCCTTTCATGTCAGCGGCGTTGCTGGGGTACACTACTTTGATGCCTCTGATGTTCAACAATGTAGACTCAATACTGCCGGAATGGTAGGGCCCGCCGCCGCCATAGGCGCCAATGGGCACCCTGATTAACGCCTGAACCGGAAACTTGCCCATGCTCAGGTAGCAGCTTTTAGACAGCTCCTCTACCAGTTGGTTAATGCCCGGCCAGATATAATCTGCAAATTGTATCTCCACAATAGGTTTAGCACCAACGGCAGACATGCCCGCCGTTGAGCCCACAATGTATGCCTCCTGAATGGGAGTATTGAAAACCCGGTTGTCGCCGTACTTTTTGGCCAGCAGGGCCGCCTCCCTGAACACGCCGCCCAACTCACCGCCCACGTCCTGGCCGTAGAAAAGTGCCTCCGGGTATTCTTTCAAAAGCTCATCTACCGCGTGCAGGGCGGCGTCTACCATGGTGACTTTTTCTGCCTGCGCGGGAGTGCGTGTACCTGTTTCCTCTACCACGGGCGTGGGCGCAAATTCATGCCGAGCAAAGGTGGCGGGGTCTGGATTGGCCGCCGCCAGTGCTTTTTCATACTGGGCCTGGACCTCCAGTTTTACCTCCTGGGCAATCGAGATCAGTTCATCGGCAGTAACACCTTGCTCCAGGAGCTGGGCCCCCAGTCTTGGCAGCGGGTCTTGCAATGCGTGCGCTGAAAGATTTTCCCCCCGGTACCACTCCCGGCGAACTCCGCTGGTGTGGTGCCCCAATAACGGGCATTTGGCATGCACCAAAATGGGTCTCCGCTGTTCCCTTACTAGTTTAAATGCCTCTTGCAGGCCCGTATAGGAGTCAATAAAATCAGCGCCGTCTACTCTGATTCTTTCCAGTCCTTTAAACCCGGCGGCGTATTCATAGGCGTCCATGGCCCGCATTTCGGCGCCAGTGGCAGAGATGCCCCAGTCATTGTCCTGCACCAGGTACAGAATGGGCAAACTCTTGAGCACCGCCATCTGAAAAGCCTCGGCCACCTCTCCTTCCGTAACAGAACCATCGCCCAGGGAGCAGACTACCATGCGGCCGTCAGCTGCCTCCTGCAACCCCTGTGACTCCAGATAAGCCAGCGCGTGCGCCATGCCCGTAGCCGGAATGGCCTGCATGCCGGTGGCAGAACTTTGGTGCGGAATCACCGGGAAACCTGACCGCCGCAGTGACGGGTGGCCATAATAGGTGCGTCCGCCGCTAAAAGGGTCGTCTTTCTTGGCCATCAGCTGCAGCATCAGTTCATAGGGGGAAAGCCCCAGGCCCAGCAGAATAGACTCATCGCGGTAGTAGACAGAAAGATAATCGGTTTCGGTTAGATGGAAGGCGGTGGCCAATTGAATGGCTTCATGCCCGCGGGAGGTGCTGTGAACGTACTTGCTGCAGATGTTTTTATTTTCCTCATAGGTGTCGGCCATGGTTTTGGCGGTCATCATGAGGCGGTATGCTTTCAGGAGAATATCAAGGTCTACCTGCGCGGTGGAATCTACAGAAGCTGTATTCATAAGCTAACATTTGTTTGCCAACCAAATTACCAGTATTCCCTTTAAAAAGCAAAATTGTGGGCAAGACAGCGGGAACTACCGTTTATCGGCTATTTTTGCGAAAACGGCATTAAAACAGAAGTAGACATTATACGCATGAAAGATAAAATAGAAAGGTGGTTTAAGAATTTTCAGGAAAGACTCTGCCTCGCGTTAGAAGAGTGTGACGGGGGCGCCACGTTTCAGGAAGACCTGTGGGAACGGCCCGGCGGCGGCGGCGGTGCGGCCCGTGTGATTCAGAACGGAAACGTGTTTGAGAAAGGCGGAGTGAATTTCTCAGCCGTGGTAGGGGTTTTGCCTGAAAAGGCCGCCCAGGCCCTGCTGCTCCCTGATAATAACTTCTTCGCCACGGGCGTGTCTGTGGTACTGCACCCGCGCAACCCGCATGTGCCCATTACGCACATGAACGTGCGCTATTTTGAGGCGGGAAACGGGGAGGCGTGGTTTGGCGGCGGCATTGACCTTACCCCCATCTATGTGCAGAAAGATCAGGTGCAGTTTTTTCATAGGGCGCTAAAAAATACCTGTGACCGCTTTCAGGAGAATTATTATGCTGACTTCAAGAAGTGGGCCGATGATTATTTTTTCATTCCGCACCGCGGGGAAACCAGAGGGGTGGGTGGAATCTTCTTTGACCGGTTGACCCCTACCCCTGAAATCTCCCTGGAGGAACGTTTTGCCTTTGTGCAGGCCGTGGCAGATACCTTTGCCCCCACCTATACGTCAATTGTAGACCAAAACCGGGACAAGGAATTCTCTGAGCAGGAGAAAGAGTGGCAGCTGATCAGAAGGGGGCGGTACGTAGAGTTTAACCTGGTGAATGACCGGGGCACCAAATTTGGGCTGGAGACGCACGGGCGAACGGAATCTATCCTAATGAGCCTGCCCCCGCTGGCCAGCTGGCACTACAACCATGCTCCCGCTGAGGGTACCCCGGAAGCAGATGCCTTGCTTTGTTTCCAGAAGGGTATTGACTGGTTGCAGGAGGAATAACCCATGGAAACGTTAAAGTCACTGGACCAGGCCTTGTTTTTGGAGTTGAACAGCCGGCACACCCCGTTCTGGGACCAGGTGATGGTGCTGGTCACCAATAAATACGTCTGGGTACCTTTTTATCTGCTGCTCATCATTTTGATGATTTACTTTTACCGCCGCAGAGGGGCTTTGATGGTTTTAGCCTTAGGAGCCAGTGTGGGATTGGCAGATTTTATAGCATCTGGTATTTTTAAACCGTTTTTTGCGCGGCTAAGGCCGTGCCATGACGCAGTGGTGGGAGCCACCGTGCAGGCGATCAACGGGTGCGGCGGCAAATATGGGTTTGTGTCTTCCCATGCGGCCAACTCCTTTGCCATTGCGGCGTTTTTCTGTTTCCTGTTGCCTGCGCGGCAGTGGCCATTGAAGGTGGCGCTGATCTTATGGGCTTCGTTGATCTCGTACAGCCGCATTTATTTAGGCGTGCACTACCCCGGTGACATTACGGTGGGCGCTGCCATTGGTGTGGTTACTGCCTGGTTGGGAATTTACCTGTATCACATCATCTCAGAACGCTACCGTTTCTGGCGGGTATAAAACAGAAAAGGCTCCAGATGCAGGAGCCTTTTCTGTTTTTGGCCTGTTTTTTCAAAAACAGGTCAAAAACAGGTTTATTTCTGTAGCAGGCGGGCCACATATTTGCCAATGATGTCAAACTCAAGATTTACCAGATCCCCGGCTTTTACAGAACTCAGGTTGGTAAAGTCATAGGTGTAGGGAATGATGGCCACAGAGAAGTAATCTGGGCCAGATTCTACCACGGTTAAACTGATACCGTTCACGCAGATTGACCCTTTCTCAACCGTTATATGCCCGGCCGCCTTAGGCTCATAGCCAATCCGGTAGAGCCAGCTTCCCTCCTGTTCCCGCACCTCCTGGCAAACCCCTACCTGGTCTACATGCCCCTGTACAATGTGCCCGTCATACCTGCTGTTGGCCAGAAGGCAGCGCTCCAGGTTTACTTTATCCCCCACCTGCAGCTGCCCCAGGTTGGTTCTGGAGAGGGTTTCGGCAATGGCGGTGACGGTGTAGGTCTCTCCATTCACGCCTACCACCGTTAAGCAGACCCCGTTATGCGCCAGGCTCTGGTCTATCTTCAGCTCAGAAGTAAACGGACAGAGCAAAGTGAAATGAACGTTAGACTTTTCTTCTTTGATGGAGACAACCTCAGCGAGTGCTTCTATAATTCCAGTGAACATGGTTTCTTGATTTGTAAATTTTGGGATTAGGAACGTTGGAAATGGATACAATGTCATTGCTCCGGTTCCTGGTCTATTTTCCTCTCCCTTGCACAATAATTTTGATGGTGTACAGCATCACCCTGAAATCCATGGCCAGGGACATATTTTCAATATACAGGATATCATATTTGAGGCGTCTTACCATCTCCTGCACGTTCTGGGCATAGCCAAATTTAACCTGCCCTAAAGAGGTAATGCCCGGCCGCACGCGGTGCAGGTGGCGGTAATGCGGCGCCTGTTGGGTGATCAGGTCAATAAAATGCTGCCGTTCGGGTCTGGGACCCACCAAACTCATGTCTCCAATCAGTACGTTAAAGAACTGGGGCATCTCGTCTATCCTTACTTTGCGCATGAACCGGCCAAACGTGGTGACGCGCGGGTCTTCATCAGAAGACAAGGCCGGGCCCATTTTTTCGGCATCAATGTACATGCTTCTGAACTTGAAGATCTTAAAGGGTTTTCCTTGCCAGCCAATGCGCTCCTGGGCAAAGAAGATGGGGCCCGGCGATGACATTTTTACTAAAATCCCCACCAGAAGGTAGAACGGGAAAAAGCAGATCAGGACCGCAATGGAGACAAAGATGTCAATTAACCGCTTCAGGATTTGTTGCCAAATGGGCATCAGGTCCCGTTTAACCTCTATCAGCGGCGTCCCGAAAAGGTGCTGCACTTTCACAGAGCCCAGCAGGATCTGGTACACGTCTGGAATGATACTGATGCGTACCGCTTCGCCTTCAAGGGAGCTGAGAATCTTTTCTATCAATTTATGCTCAGAGGGTTCAATGGCGATGACCACCTCCTCCACCTCATTCTGTCTGATCACTTTTTCCAGCGTGCTGAAAGAGCCTAAGCTGGGGATCTGCTCCTGAAAAGAGTGGGGCTGTGAGGGTTCATTCTGTACAAAGCCCAGAATGCGTAAGCCTAAGTGGCGGTTATGGTTTTGCAGCTCATCATACACCTCCCGGGCGTTTCCGCTGGACCCCACTACAATAGTATTAAAATACACCTGCCCCTGCAGCACCAATTTCTTTAAATGGTTCAGGGCCGCCAGTTTGAAAACCACGGCAATGAAAAAATGCAACAGGAAATAGGTGGCAATGGGCTTGTAGTAGAGGTCATAGGTATTCATGACCGGCTCCTCCAGCAGGAGCGTAAAAAAAATGGCCACCGCGCCGCCCAGTGACATACTTCCCAGATGTAAAATCTCCTTGAACCTTGACAGCCGGTAGATGTTGCGGTACCGGCCCAAGAGTGCGTAAAGAACCACCCAGAAAGTAGCCACCACCAGAGATTTGCCCACCAGGGCGGTAGGAACCTCGGGCACAGCGTCAGCAATCACATAATTTCTGGAAAGGTAAAACGCCACCCAGGCCAGTGAGGCTGCTATAAAATCAGCTGAGATAAGTTTATATAGGTGAAGATCCCTTTTGAGGCGCATGCAGTCCCTTTAATGTTGCAATACTATGTAAAAGCAACCCAAACACAAAGCTACATTCTAAAACGAAAAACATATTTAATAATTTTATCTAATGGCGGGGCGGTCAACGCTTATTGCCTTAAATTCGCCAAAAGAATCTGGTGCTCCGTAGAGGAAAGATGTATAACCTTAAAAAGCCTTATGCTCATAGATAGTTACCGTCACAAGGGAATGCGCAAGAGCCTGGTACGGGTAGTTCAGGAAAAAGGGATCAAAGACCAGAAGGTGCTAGCGGCCCTGGAGCAGGTGCCCCGGCATTTCTTCTTTGAGAAAGCATTTCTGGAGCAGGCCTATCAGGACAAAGCTTTCCCCATTGGGGAAGGCCAAACCATCTCCCAGCCTTACACCGTGGCCTACCAGACAGAGTTGCTCCAGGTGCAGCCCTCTGACAAGGTGCTGGAGATTGGTACCGGCTCTGGTTACCAGTGTAGTATTCTGCTGCAACTCACCCCGCAGGTGTACACCATTGAGTACAACGAGGTGCTTTTTCACAAGGCCCGCAAGCAGTTCCAGATGATGGGGCTCTCCCCGTTCACCTTTCTGGGCGACGGCTCAGAAGGGCTTCCGGCGCACGCGCCCTACCATAAGATTCTAGTGACGGCCGGTGCCCCTATTATCCCTAAAACGCTCTTAAGGCAACTCACCATAGGCGGTAAACTGGTCATTCCGGTGGGGGACACGGGTCTGCAGAAAATGCTCCGGATCACGCGCGTAGCCGAAGAGGAATTTACCAAAGAAGAGTTTGACAACTTCAAATTTGTGCCGCTGCTGGGGAATCAGGGCTGGAAATAGCTACCGGAAAAACTGTCCTCTTAAATAAAAGCCCAGAAACGGCTGCTTTAACGGGCAGAAAGCGGGTTTGGCAGAAAAGCGAACAGGTAGTTGGTTCTGGTTGTATCTTTGCGGCTTGCTAAACCCTTGTTTTTATGCGTAAGCAAAAATTTGTCAAAGAATCATATGTGCAGATGACTGAACTGGTGCTGCCCAATGATACCAATACCTTCCATAATTTGATGGGGGGCAAGATGATGCACTGGATGGACATTGTCTCGGCTATCTCCGCGCAGCGGCATTCTAACTGCCCTGTTGTGACCGCGTCTGTTGACAACGTCTCTTTCAAGGAAACCATCAAACTGGGCAATGTGATCACCCTGGAGGCCCGGGTTACCCGTGCGTTCAGTACCTCTATGGAGGTGCACATCAACGTGTGGGCAGAAGACATTCCCTCCGGCACCAAAGTAAAGTCTAATGAAGCGTTTTTCACGTTTGTAGCCCTGGGCGAAAACGGTCAGCCGGTGCCCGTGCCAGAGGCCATTCCTGAGACCGCCGAGGAGAAAGACAAGTATGATGGTGCGCTACGCCGGCGCCAGCTGCGTCTGATTCTGGCAGGCCGCATGAAACCGCATGACGCCAACGAGTTGAAGTCTATATTCAATCTATAATCCGGTTTTTCGTTAATTTCACAAAAACAGGCCGAAAACAGTATGTCTACCCCGCCCCCTGATTTCTCCTTTCTGCCCTCTTTCTACGAACAAGACACGCTGTACGTGGTGCCGGAGGAAAACGCCGTGCAGCTGGTACCCGGTGCCGCTCCGGTTGAGGCTGCCACAGTCCCTGTGCCTCCGCCTGCGGTAGCAGCTGAAGTGCCTGTGGCAGTTACTCCTGCCCCAGCGGCACCCGCCCCGGTGGCGGCAGAGAAGAGGGAAGAAAGAATTCAATGGTTGGGCGAAGCCGTAAAAGGCACTTACCTGCTGTTTCAGGTACCGGATCAGGAGTTTGGGCAACTGCCACAGCACCCTTTCCTGCAGAAAGTGATGGCGGCTGTAGGGCTAACCACCATGCAGGTGCAATTCGGGAACCTGTCTACCAGCGTGACCCATAACGTGAAGCAGATTGCCCTCCAGGTGCAGGCGCGGCACATTCTGCTCTTTGGCGATGACCTCACGGTAGAAAACCTGTTGAAGCTGGAGCCTTACCGCATGTACCGCCTGGAGGAGACCCGTTTTGTGCGCGTTGACTCACTGGCTAACATTGAAAAAAGCACTGAGCTGAAGAAGAAACTGTGGGATGTGCTTCAGAAGATTTTCCTGCAATAACAATAGTCCGTTTTTCGGCCTGTTTTTCAGAAAACAGGCAAAACAGAAAAGCCCGCAAAAGCGGGCTTTTCAATGATTTGTTTTGCGCGGTTACACGTTCATTGAGGACTCACGGCGGCGCATTTTACCGGCCGGTAT
>NZ_LRMM01000091.1 GCF_001647275.1 Rufibacter ruber
CGGGCTGTTTTGGCCAAAACAGCCCGAAAACGGAAATTTTTCTTTATTTCCAAGAAAGTGTTTTTCACCACTCTTTTCCTCTTGCCACCAAACCAAAACAGATTTCCTTTGCCTGTTTTCCGGAAATCAGGCCAAAAACGGAACCCCTTTTACCTGAACAAAACTTCGGTCTCGGTTGGGGAAGATTAACTCATCCTCTTCTCTAAGACGCAACATTAAACATAGCTAGTACGCCTACCATGAGTAAAAAACGAATCCTTACCCTTGCCTTTTTCTCCTGTTTTATTTTCCCCGGTGTTGCTTCGGCCCAAGACAAGAGCATTGAACAGCGCGTGGAAAACCTGCTCCAGCAGATGACGCTAGAAGAGAAAGTGGGCCAGCTGAACCAGTATTCGGGCAAAGAAGTGACCGGGCCCGTGAACGAGAAAAACACCAACCAACTCAATGATATCAAAGCCGGGTGGGTAGGCTCTATGCTCAACGTGAAGGGCGTGAAAGACACCCGCGCCATTCAGGCGGTGGCGCTGCAGTCGCGGCTCAAGATTCCGCTGTTGTTCAGCCTGGACGTGATTCACGGGTACCGCACCGTGTTCCCCATTCCGTTGGCCGAGGCCGCTTCCTGGGATCTGGAGGCCATTAGGTTGTCGGCGCACATTGCGGCCAAAGAGGCGGCGGCCTCCGGTATTCATTGGACGTTCGCGCCCATGGTAGATATTTCCCGGGACCCGCGCTGGGGGCGCGTGATGGAGGGCGCCGGCGAAGACACGTATCTGGGTTCCTTGATTGGGGCGGCTAGAGTAAAAGGGTTTCAGGGCGAGAAACTGGGCGGCACAGATGCGGTGATGGCCTGCGCCAAGCACTTCGCGGCCTACGGCGCCGCCCTGGCCGGGCGTGATTACCATGCCGTGGACATGAGCCCGCAGATGCTCTGGGAGAGTTATCTTCCGCCGTTCAAGGCGGCCGCAGACGCGGGCGTAGCCACGTTCATGAACTCGTTCAACACCCTCAACGGCGTACCCGCCACCGGTAACAGCTACCTGCAGCGTGACATTTTGAAAGGCCAGTGGAATTATAAAGGGTTTGTGGTGAGTGACTGGGGCTCTATTGGCGAGATGATTGCCCACGGCTTCGCGAAGAACTCAGAAGAGGCCGCCCTCAAAGCCATTACCGCGGGCAGCGACATGGACATGGAAAGCATTGCTTACAAAAAGAGTCTGGTGAAACTGGTGCAGGAGGGAAAGGTGAAGCAGGAGCTGGTAGATGATGCCGTGCGCCGTATTCTCTACAAGAAATTTGAGCTGGGCTTGTTTGATGACCCCTACAAGTTCTCAGATGCCAAGCGCGAGCAGAAAGTATTGAACGACCCGCAGCACAAACTCATTGCCCGTGAGGTGGCCCAGAAATCTATTGTGCTTTTAAAGAACGAGAACAACACCTTGCCGCTGTCAAAAAACACGCAGACCATTGCCTTGATTGGGCCATTGGTGCAGAGCAAGCGTGATCTGGCGGGCAGCTGGATTGTACAACCCGGGGACACCACCATCATTGTGAACCTGTTGGAAGGGGTGCAGCAGAAAGTGGGCAAAAAAACCAAGCTGCTCTATGCCAAAGGCTGTGACGTGAAAAGCAATTCGCAGGCCGGCTTCGCCGAAGCCCTCCAGACCGCCAAAAGCGCAGACGTGATTGTGATGGCCGTGGGCGAAACCTGGGACATGAGCGGCGAGGCCAAATCCCGCACCAACATCAATTTGCCCGGTCAGCAAGAGGCGCTGTTTATGGAGCTTCAGAAACTGGGCAAACCCATTGTGGCGGTAGTGATGGGTGGCCGTCCGTTGATCTTTGACCAAATCGCTGACAAGGCCTCGGCGGTGGTGTTTGCGTGGTGGTTGGGCAACGAGGGCGGGAACGCTATCGCCAACGTGCTCTTCGGGGATTACAACCCGTCTGGTAAACTGCCCATGACTTTCCCCAGAAATGTGGGCCAGATTCCGCTGTCGTACAACTTCTACAACACCGGCCGGCCCGTGCTCAATGAGAAGAACATTGTCTATCGCTCGGCCTACATTGATGCGCCCAACACGCCAAAATATGCGTTTGGGTACGGGTTGAGCTACACCACCTTCGGGTATTCAGACTTGAAACTGAGCAAATCCAAAATTGCGCCCCATGAGAAGTTGGAGGTGAGCTTTACCCTTACCAATACAGGGAAAGTAGCCGGGGAGGAAGTGGCGCAGCTGTACCTGCAAGACAAAGTGGCCTCCCTGGCGCGTCCGGTGAAAGAGCTGAAAGACTTCAGAAAAGTAATGTTGAAACCCGGCGAGAGCAAGACCATCACCTTCACCATTGACCAGAACAAGCTCTCGTTCTACAACCAGGAACTGCAATGGGTGGCCGAGCCCGGCGATTTCAAGCTCATGATAGGCACCGCCTCAGACAACATCAAACTGACGGGAGAGTTTGCCCTGGCTGAGTAAGGGGTGCGTTGCAAGCAGAAGGAGCAGCTAAGAAATTAGCGGTACTGGTAAAATTCACTGCTGAAGATGACAGAGGTGGGGCTCCTGTTTTGGGGGTAAGAAGCTTTCTCCCTTATTGATGCCATTTGTCATAGTGGTTGGCTGTTTTCGACCTGATTTTTTAAAAACAGGCCAGAAACAGCCAACCACATACGGTAGAGGCAAACCCCTGAGTCCGCCATGGTTGAACTGGCCAGATACCCTAATCTGTGTTAGCTTGTTGTGCGGTTGCTCTTCACCGGTTCTGCTAAAGCAAAAAGCGTGTCTGTTTCAGAAAACAGGCCAAAACAGGCTTTTGGCTTTAAAACTATCTTGGCTAACGGCGCATGGTTTCTGGTGACTTTTACAGCGGCTGTTTACTAATGTTGTAGAAGTACGGTGGAGAAAGGGTACTCTAACCTTCCTGACCAATGCATTAGCAGGAACATCTGGTCAGGTTACTCAGTAAAGCGTCAAGCAGCAATGTACTAGTGCGTGATACCGAACAGGCCCGAACCAAATTTTTTTATAAATTACCCTGTGACACCTATGTTTACCTTGTTGGGCAAGGCGAAAAGTTGTAGGATCAGTTGGTCCAGATTGGCCTGTGGGATCTCATTCAAGGTTTCTAAGGCGTAAGCCAGGCAATAACATTTGCCCGTGTGTAGTTGGGTAAGGGGGAGGCAAGACAAACCCTCTTCTGTTAGTGGCTGGCTTGGTCCGGCCCATCTGAAATAATAACCTTTTGAGTTAAATATAGTAAGTTCCCAATATCACATGAAGAGCGACTACATGTTCAACAAACAGCGTACGGCTGGCACGCTAGTGCTTTGGCTGATGATAGTGCTGGCAGGTACCGGGTGCTATACCAAGAAATCACAGGAGGAAGAAACAGCCCCTGAGCCAAAGTCAGAGTCTGCCGCGCCTGCGGCAACGGGGGCTGAGGCCACCGAAGCGCCACCTGCTGCCACCCCGCCTTCGGCCAAGGCCAAAGTAGACGTTGATTTGTACCTGGAGGTGTCTAATGGCATGAAAGGCTTTATGCCCCCGCCCGCCGCCGATAAAAAGCCCACGGTTTTCCAGAGCAGGCTGAACAAACTCCTCTCTGAAGTAGAAGACGGCATCTATGTAGACAGCAAGCGGTACTATTTGGCCAAGGAAGACGGGCAGGGCCAACCGGTGCTGGAAAGCGTCTCATACGGTACGCTCAAGAACACCATTACCAGCGGTATTAAAGCAGATGTGCGCGGCACGCCGCTGCCGGCCATGCTGCAGGCAGCCTTGGCCAATTCCATTAAGGGCGGGGCGGTGAGCGTGATTGTCTCTGATTTCATTCATGGGCCAGACCCCAACAACCCCGGCCAATTCCTTTCCCTGGACTCTGACATAAGAAGCAGCCTGAAACAGGCCGAACACAAGAATCTGGTGGTGGCGGTGCTGGCAGATGCCTCGCCTTTCTATGGGAGCTACTACCCGGCAGTTAAAAAACCGGCGACCAAACAGAATCTAACGGGCCAGGAAGTCCCGTTCTATACCTGGGTCATCGGCCCGCAGGCCGAGGTGCAGACGGTCATTAACAAAGTGCTCCGCAACCTGCCCGCCCAGCAGGCGTATTTTGGGTTTTCGTATGGGGCCGTGCCGTATTCGGCTATTCTCAAAGCGAAGGCATTTAAGCCGCAGGGCGTGGTGTACTGCACCAGCCGTACCGCGCAGGTGTGCACCAGCGTAAATTTAATTCCGGAGAAAGGGGCGCCGGTGGCGTTTGATATTGCCTTGGATTTGAGCCAGTTGCCAGCGTCTATGCAGGAGGCCGCTTACCTCAAGAAGCATCTGCAACTAACAGTGACCGGCGGAAAAGCAGCGATTGGTACAGTAGTTGCAGCCACGCCAGATACCAGGGCGGTGCCCGAACTGGCTACCTACACCCACTTTGTGCGGGTAACGGTGACCCAGGTAACGGCGGCTACTGGTACGCTCACGGTGCAGTTGCCGTCTGTGGTGCCAGCCTGGATACCCCAATGGTCTACACAGAATGACAATAATCCGGCGGCGGCACCGCGCAAAACGTATCAGCTCCAAAAGATTGTGGAGGGGCTGCAGGCGTTGTACCGTGACAAAAGCGAGCAGGTATTCACGGCAACCATAAAGTTTAACAAAGAAACGAACTAAAGATGATTCAGAACTTCTTCTCCGGCCTTTACGAGCTTTTCCTGGGCAGGCCCATGCCCGCCAACTTTACCCAAGATTACCGCGAGGTCATCTTCCCCAACACGGGGCTCTTGCTGCTGGTCATTTCGCTAGCGCTGGTGGTGCTGTACTACTATGTGTTCAACCGGGTCATGAGCACGGGTTTCTATAAGCCGAAGCATTGGTTTATCATGTTAATCCTGAACGCCGTCATTGCCTTTGCGGTGCCCATTATGCAGGTGAACGGCAACGGCGTTGAAACCCATTCGTACACCTACACTTTTGCTTTTGTGAACGCGGTGCTCAGCCTTGTTCTGTTTTTCGTTTTCTCCCTGCTGCTCAAGAAAGGGTCTGTCCAGGCCTGGACAACCCCCATGAGATGGCCTCACTCCAGATAGAAAGACTATGACGCATATCGTCCCCCTTCAAAGGGGGTAGGGGGATGACAAGGTCTTTTGAAAATGCAGAAGTGATTACTATAATGAGGGTAAGAGTAATTCTCGGGAATGCGTGATCTGCACGAGTAATCATCCCCCTACCCCCTTCAAAGGGGGACATTCAACTTTTGTTGTTTTAAACGAAACTTAATCTGAAAACCCTGACCAAAACGTTACTTAGGTAACCTACGCTAGATAAACTATGGCTAAACTTTTTGTATTCGGAATTGGGGGCACGGGCTCCAGGGTCATCCGTTCCCTGGTTATGCTCATGGCCGCCGGTGTCAAAATCAAGAACTGTGATAAGATAGTCCCCATCATCATTGACCCAGACACCCAGAACGGCGACATGAACCGTACGGTGGAACTGCTCAAAACCTACAAACACCTGCATGACCAGCTGGGCAAGCGTGACGAGGGGTTTTTCCATACCAACATCAGCACGCTCTCCAGCATTGCCGGTGACGGTTCCTCTAAGGTGCGCGACAGCTTTGTCTATGATTTCGGCGGAATCAACAAGCCGTTCAAAGACCACGTGGGCTATAACCAGCTGGACATAGACAGCCAGGCATTGGTAGACCTCCTGTTCACCCCAGAAAACCTGAACAACAGCCTGGACGTGGGCTTCAGGGGCAGCCCCAATGTGGGCAGCGTGGTGCTGAATGAGATTATTGACTCGCCAGAGATGCGGTTCTTCGCCTCTAATTTCCAGGCCGGCGACCGGATTTTCTTTGTAAGCTCCATTTTTGGCGGCACCGGCGCGGCCGGGTTTCCGCTGTTGCTCAAGAATTTTAAAGACAGCCGCTCCAGCCTGCCCAACGCCTCCAGCCTGAATGCCGCCCTCACCGGGGCCATGGTGGTGTTGCCGTATTTCTCCTTAGAACAGCCTGCGGCGGGGGCAGAGGTAGATTTTATAGACTCCAACACGTTCACCACCAAAGCCAAAGACGCGCTTTCTTACTACCAGCACCACTTGCAAGGCGTGAACGCCACCTACTACATGGGTGACACGCCAGACAAGCCGCTGGAGAATAACCCGGGCCGGGCCAGCCAGAAAAACGACGCCCACCTGGTAGAGTTGCTCAGCGCCCTGTCTATCATTGACTTCATGGACTACTCAGACAATGAGCTTTCCGGTTCGGCGCTTTTCCATGAGTTTGGCCTGCGCGAAGACGTAGACAACGTGCAGTTCTCGCACCTGGACCAGGAAACCCGTGACCGCATTGCCAAGCAGCTGATTCGGTTCCATTTCTTTTCACGGTATTTCACCCACCACGTGCCCGAAGACAGCCAAGCCGCCTATGCCAAAGGCGTTGATTTGGCGGGGGCCATGCGCAATGAGCCCATCTTTAGGGAGCTGACCAAGTTCCTGAACAGCCCAGACTTTGGGTATGAGGCCTGGTTGAAAGAGTTGGGCCGCATGGAAAGAACGTTTTCGGCTTTCCATCTTAATGAACCAGACTTCAACCGCATGGTGTCAGACAAGCAGGTTGAGACCGGTTTCCTGAACAAGGGCATCTCACAGGGGGCGTTTGTCAAAGAACTCAACCGCGCCTCTGAAGCCATCTCTGACCGGGAGGCGTTCAAAGCCACCATCAAAGCATTTGAAGTGGCCACCAATAATCTGGTAGAGGAAAAGCTGAAGTATTCGTAGAGTAAGTGCCTTGGCCCTTTCATTTTGTCATTCTGGAAGAATCTTGTGGGTGAACTAGGAAAGGGCTCCATTAAGTGCAAATTCTCCCCTCAAGGGGGATTAAGAGGGATGTTTACACAGGAGAGTGCATTTGAGAAAATCACAGACAGATAATTAAGATATTTTGGAAGCACGCACTTCGTCCCCCTTTGAAGGGGGTAGGGGGATGACAAAGGCGGTAGAAGAACCAACTGCAAAACCTACTAAGAAAGAAAAAATTGATTCTCGGGAATGCGAAACTCTGCACGAGTAATCATCCCCCTACCCCCTTCAAAGGGGGACGTTCAGATACAGTAAAAAGAACACCAGAAAGACCGCCAAACCCCACGTTTGCGTTTTTGGCCTCTTTTTCTGAAAACACCTTAAAAACAGATTCACCTATGCCGAAAGTACTTCGTCTTCATAAAACTGGCTCTAACGTAGAAGGCTGGTCTAAAACCGCCCAGATTACCAGCACCGAAATCAAGGACATGGTAGATGGGGCCGGTGGCCGCGCTCAGAAAATAAACGCCTCCATTCCCACGCCTTTCGCGCGCATGCACCTGTTTGAAACGGCCTTTGATTTTGTGAAGCAGGGCGTGACCACGGGCCAGAACAGCATCTACCATAAGTTTGTCACTCATTTCTGGGACCTTTGGGAATTGCTTTATAATCACCAGAGCTACGCCCAGGGCGGAAATAAAATAGTGACCCGCCGGTGGAACAAGCAACAGCAACTGTACGCCATGCAGGCCAATCCTAACACCAACCTGTTGGGCAAAACGCTGGAGCTGTTCATGAACGACCGCCGCTTTGACGGCGTAGACGACCTGTTCCTGTTCTACCTGGAGTCTACCAATGCCCGCGGCGAAAAACACATGCAGTTGCTGGGCGGCACCTCGCCGCTCACCTTTCTTTTTGTCTCTCCCAACGTGCAGCCGCTGGGCATGAACCGCGCCCAGAATGTAGGCGTGTATTTTGACAACCAGTATATCTCGCTCCATGACCGCGAGCGGGATTTCAAGGAATACGTGCACAAGCTGTTTGTCTCCAACCCGGCGTTTATTCAGGCGTTCCCGGCGGTGTACAATGCCTTAGATGAAAACCTGTTGCGCAGCATCAGCATGTCTGGGGTGGTGGGGCAGAACGCCATTGCCGCCGAGTACATTCCGTTGGTAGACCTGCAGCAGAACCCGGTGCACGTGGGCAGCCTCACGTTTCTGGTGAAAAAAGACCAGACCGCCGTCACCAACAGCGATTTATTCTTGCGGCCCACCAATGCCGCTTTTTCCGGGGACCGGCCCATTGTCTTGAAGCCAGACTTGCGGTTGGCGCCCCACGTGAAGTATGTGAACAACCTGGCTTGGCCGGCCAACACCCACGTGGGCTACGCAGACAGCAAAGAAATCTCGGCCCGCTCGTTGCCTGGCGTTGGGTTCAAGTACCCGTACCTCACCATTAATGACCTCTTGCAGGAAACCATTGTACAGGTGCCCTATGAGGTGAACACAGACCGGTTCTACAGCGGCACGGTGCTGTACCAGCCGGGCGTCACAGACAAAACATTCAACTACCTGCTGCCCCTCACCAGCCTGTACTTCTCCTATTTCACCCCCGAGGATTTAGCCACCCATCTCACGTTCCACATAGATGTGAACCACGTGCGGGTAACGCTGCAAATCCCTACCGAACAGGGGAACGTGGTATATGAGCGCAGCTACTATGATAACCCTTTGAACTCAAGAGACGCCAGCGGGCAGATTATCCCGGAGAAAGGACATATTCTTAAGTCACGGGTGGGCATTGGCGTGTTCCCGTTCTACAAATTCGTAGACGCGCCTACCTACAATGACTTTTACAAGGTGATGCTGGTAGACGAAGACATTGACCCGTTGCTCGTCAATAGAAACCACTCACTCTCGTTCTATGCGGGCGGTAGGCAGTTAGACGCCGGGGGCGGAATTATTTCGGCCACCTCGCAGCGCAGAACCAAGAAAAGCAACAGCAGCGCCGGCAGCACTTACTATGAAATCAGGGGCACGCACTTTGACTATGCTGAGCTGACCCATGAAGGCATGGACGTAACCGGCAAGGCGTTGATTGTACCCAGGTTCCAGCCGGTGCAGCAGGGAATCCAGTCGTTCACGTTTGCCATTGACTTCGGGACCTCCAACACGCACATCGCCTATACCTCGGGTTCTAACCAGGCGCCCAAGGAGTTCTCCATCACGGCCAATGATTTGCAGTTGGTCATGCTGAACAAGCCGTCAGATGACGCGTCTTTAACGGATTATCAGCGGTTCCATAAACGCGGGTTCGGGAGGTTGTTTGCGGTGCAGGATTTGCTCAAGCGCGAATTCATTCCGTTAATCCTGAACGCGGGCGGCTCGCTGTACACGTTCCCGGCCCGTACCGCCACCTGTGAGTCGGCTGACTTTGAGAACCAAATCCCGAGTTTGTTCGGGAACATCAACATTGGGTTCGCCATTAACACAGAGGGCACGCACCAGAACCAGTACAAGCAAACGTACCACACCGACCTGAAGTGGAGCGAAACCTTGTCTAACACCGGGAAGCGCCGCATTGAGGCGTTCTTCACAGAGATAATGCTGCTCATCAAGAACAAGGTGGTGCTGAACAACGGCAACGTGGCCAACACCAAGGTGGTCTGGTTTGCGCCCTTGAGCTTTGATGACTATTCGCGCAACATGTTCCAGAACGTCTGGGACGGCGTGTACCACAGCGTGTTCAAGAACGGCAGAAACACCGCCTGCATTACAGAATCTGTGGCGCCGTTTTACTTCCTGTCCAGAACCGGGGTGGTGGTGCCCAGCCAGGACGAAAACCTGATTAACGTAGACATAGGCGGCGGTACCACAGACGTGCTGCTGTTCACCAACCGCAAGCCGTCGCACAGCGCCTCGTTCCGCTTTGCGGGCAATGACCTGTGGGGCGACGGATTTGCGGCGGTCAAGACCAGCAAAGACAATGGTTTGCTGCAATATGGCGTGCAGCACGTGCTCCAGATTCCGCTTACTGAGGAAGGCAAGGAATACAAGAAATTCCTGGAAACCGCCCTGGACAACCCGGACTTCAGTTCGGCAGATATTACCAGTTTGCTGTTCAGCTATGACAGAGAGCTGCATTACAGCTCACAGCTGTTACAGGCCCGGCAGCTGCGGCTAATGTTCTACCTGCACTTCGGGGCATTGATGTATCATTTGGCCAAGCTCACGCAGCTACTGGGCGCGCAGGTGCCCCGGTATATCTGTTTTAGCGGGCAAGGCAGTCTGTACATCAAGCTACTTAGTGCTGGCAACAACCTCTCTAATGTGGAACGGTACGCCAAGGCTATCTTCAAGAAAGTGACGGGGCAGGAGCCGCCGGCCAACTTCAAACTGGTGCTGGTAGACAACCCTAAACAGGTGACCGCCAACGGCGGAGCCATGGCCCTGGAAGGCGCCAGCCTCTCTGACCTGACAGATATTCCTATCGTTCGCCCCACGGGAACGGCCGCTGGCGAAGACGCTTTGAAACCAGTCAATAAAAGCCAGATTTCCGGCACGTTGCGTCAGGAGGTGCTGGACAATGTCATGAACTGCCTGCAGCTGCTGTTAGATGATGAAGACGTAGCCCCCCTCATGCGTTCCATGGGGGTAGAGGTTGATCCGCATTGGGTGTTGAACTTCATGCGGTCCCACATACAAGACAGTTACACCATGGTGTTGGAAGACACGCTGCGCGGCTTGTCTGACCGGGAACTGATACCGGAGACTATGTTCTTCATGCCGTTGAAACAGTCATTGTACCTGCTGTCTAAAGAACTGTACCAGCAGCAGGTGGGGGCTATTGTTTAAGCTTATTTATTCCCTCTGGTGCTCTTCTACACGAGACCAGAGGGAATCCTTTTATACACATCACCTAAACAAAAACACGGTATGGACTATATACCACTTATTCTGGGCATACTTGCCTTATTGGTCGCGGGCTTTACTTTCCTGAAAATGGGCGGCGCGCTTTCCCGAATCCGGAATCTGGAGAAGCGAAACCGCAAGCTAGAAGATGAGGTGAAAAGCCTCAAAGAAGATGCCCGCAAAGGCGGCCGGAACCAACCGCAAGACGGCAACCGCAATGCCCGTGCTGGCGGGCAAACCACTATGCCGCCCGGCCGTGAGCCCCGGCCCCAGCAGGAGCCAAGGCAAAAACAGCAGCGGGAGCCGCAAGTCCCCCGCGGGCAGCAAACCAGCGAAGGGCGCGCCAACCAGGGGCAACCGCAGCCATCGCGCCAACCCCAGGAAGGCCGGGCCAGGCAGGAAGGGCAACCCCAGCAGCAAAGGCAGCCCAAAGAACCCCGTCCGCAGCAGGAGCCACGGCAGAAACAAGGGCAGCCACAGCCACAGTCTGGGGCGCCGCAACAGCCTCAGAGCATTGGCGCCCCGCAAGGCAAAAGGGAGCCACAACCTAGAAGAAACGAGAACAAACGCAGAGAACCTATGAACAACCTGGAATCTGACCCAACCCCAACCGCTAAAACAACCGTAGGAAACGACCTGGTAGGCGATCATCTCTTGCAGGAGCTAAGCCAGGAGGAAGCACCCACCAGCCCTACCCGGTATGCCATCATCCCGGAAGACGGCATTGTGAAAAGCCACCAGTTGCAGCTGCGGCCAGACTCAGACAGCTACCTGGAGATTGACACCCCCCAGGACGGAAGCGGCAGCACGCGGTATCGCTTTAACCTGTCAGGGAACCAGGCGTTTGTCATCACCCAGGGCATGGACCGGCTGGAAAACGCGTTCTCGTTTGAGAAGCCGTCTAACCGAATGGTGAGCCAGATTGTGCTGCAGGGCGACGGCGTGCTGGTAAGAACCACCAACGGTTGGAAAATTCAGGAAAAAGCTAAAATAGATTTCAGGTAGCGGCTGAATAGTTGTTTGACTTTACCGGTGTTCAGAAGCGGGGGTGGCAAATTTGCTCAACAGAGTGTCATCCTGAAAGGAACTCAGGGAGCAATGGGCAAACTACATGCGCGCTTGTAAGCCGTTCCTGTAGTTGCCGCCTGTTCCCGTGATTCTTCCGGAATGACAGATTAGGGCAAGTTGCCATAGCCCTGCTGAAAGTGCGTTTTTGGCCTGTTTTGGGAAAAATAGCCCAAAAACGCACCAGCAAGTAAACGCTTACGCCAACCGCCAATTCAGCTGAAAAGAAGAAAAAGGCAAGGGTGCCAGACACTCCCCGGAAACATGGCTGAAAGTCTGTTTTCGGCCTGTTTTTCAGAAAACAGGCCGAAAACGCAATCAGGGGTTCCACTTATCTTCTGTTCCCAGGCCGCTCTTCTTTCCTTGGAAAACCGCGCCTTTTGCGGGCGTACCTGACCCCAGATACCCTTTACCCTTACTGACTTACATGGAAATAGTATTCATTTTTGAGGCGTTGATGGTACTCTTTATTGTAGGGTACCAGCTGCGGGTGTACAGGGGCAACAGAAACCGGATTACAGAAATTGAAAAACTGTTCCCGCCTGAAGGGAAACTTTCTGTGGCCCGGCAACCCATGCACGGCAACACCGCTGGTGCTCCCGCGGGGGCAACCGTAGAAGAGCAATGGGACCGGTTGCTGTACGGCGAGACATTCCGGGAATATTCACCCGCCAGCCCAGTTATAAAAAGAATAGTAGCGGTAGACGCAGAGGAACTACACATTTCAGCCGAGAATGCCCCGGTTCCCTTTTATACCATTGCCATTGAAAAGTTCAGGCAGCTGCTGTATGCCGGGAATATCTTTTTGGAAAGCAGTCCAGCGGTTTCCAGTTCTCCCGCTGCTTCTGAGCGGAATCCTGAAACCATTGACCTCATTCAGGCGCAGGCTCCGTCAGAAACGTTTCAGAAGATCATCAACAGCACCAATGAGTACCTGCGCGTAAACAAAGGCGCGGCCGCCGATTTCAACATATTAAAAGACGTGGCGGAGCGCTACGCCGAGGCTCAGGACAATGAGGTGCAGTCTACCATTGCCACGCCCTTGTACATTGGCTTGCTGGGCACGTTCGCCGGGGTTATCATTGGGCTTTCCAGCCTGGTCTGGACGGGGCTGCAGGGCACTTCTGACCCTGATGCCTCTTTTATCACCGACCATAACATTCCGTCTTTCTTGTTTGGCGTGCTCATTGCCATGGCCGGCAGTATGTGCGGCCTACTGCTCACGTTGTTGGGCAACAACGCTCTGAAAGATGCGCGCAGCACCCGTGACCGCCTCAAGAACGCCTACTACACCTTTTTGCAGACCCACCTGCTGCCCAAGCTCAATTCAGACATGGCGGCCAGCCTGGGCAACCTCAAATCGGTGCTGGACTCGTTCAACAAAGACTTTCTGGATAAGATTTTGGGCTTCCGCCCGATTGTGGAAACTTTGACCGACAACATCAGTACGCAGAAGGAATTCATTCAGAAGCTGGACCAGATTGGCTTTACGCAAATGGCCAATGCCAACCTGCAGGTCTTTGACAAAATCAAGGAAAGCGAGCGCCTGTTCATGAACTTTCTGCAGTACCAGGAGGCTTTGAACGAATCGGTGCGTAAGGGCGGGGAGCTCACGCAGAACATCACGCAGGTGCTCAACCGCCTCACCCGGTTGCAGGAAGGGTTTGACCAGGTGCCCGGTTACCTGCAGCAGCATGACGAGGCCCTGCAACGGCAAATCAACTTTTTCGCCCGGCATGAAGAAGAACTCAACACCATTGCCAACCGCACTGAACAGTATTTTGACAAAGCAGCCCTCAAGCTGACCGATCTGATGCAGGCCCGTCTGCAGC
Source organism: Rufibacter ruber (assembly GCF_001647275.1). GTDB lineage: Bacteria > Bacteroidota > Bacteroidia > Cytophagales > Hymenobacteraceae > Nibribacter > Nibribacter ruber_C. Next base: position 13,600 of record NZ_LRMM01000091.1, read on the forward strand.
ACCAGGAGCGCGACGCCCAGAATGCCTATGAAAAATGGCAGGAGCACTTTAGGCGGCTGAACGAAGACAACCTGTACCAGCGCATTCTGGACTACATGCGGCCTTTTGAAAACCTGACCGGGCAGCAGAGCCAACTGAACAAACAGCAGCAAGAAACCGCCCAGGAAATCAAACACACCCATGAACGCCTGCTCCGTAAGCTGGACACCGACGCCGAGATACAGCAGAAGTTGCTGCAGCAACTGGCCGTCCTAAACGCCAACGTAGAGAAGAGCATGGAGCCGGGGCCAATTAAAGCGGCCATGGGGAAAATCTTTGGCGGTGGGCAGCACAACAGACGGAGGCCGTAACGCATGAACAAAGAAAACCGCGATTTCTTCTGGCCCAGCTACGTAGACCTCATGACGGTGCTGTTCCTGATCATGCTGGTGCTCTTTGTGCTGAGTTTCAAAATGTTCACAGATAAAGACTCAGAGAACCGCCGCAACATTGCCCGCCTGCAGGTAGAGGTGCAGGAGAAGCGCAAACTAGACGAAATCAAAGCCGCCCTCTCTAGGTTAGACGGCCGGTATTTCCAGTATAATGAAAAATACAAACGGCATGAGCTGCTGGTAGATGTGCTGTTCCCCCAGAGCAGCGCGGTAATTCCGCAACGCTCTTTGGCTCCCTTGCGCCGGGCCGGCGAAGAACTCAGCCAAGTTATCTCCTCCATCAAAGGCGCCGATATCAAATACCTGATCGTGATAGACGGGCGGGCGGCCAGTTTCCCCAAAGGCGACCCCCGCAACATAAGCCAGCGCGAATTTGCGCTGGAGCTCAGTTACAAACGGGCCCTGGCGCTGCTGCGGTTCTGGCGCGATGCCGGTATCAAATTCCCTGAAAACCAGATAGAGCTGATTGCCTCTGGCAGTGGCTTTGAAGGCGCCGGAAGAAGCGGTGACGTACGGGACCGCAGGTTTGTCATCCAGATTTTGCCTAAAGTTGGGGCCTTGCAGGCAAAATGAGGCAAGACCTCTGTTTACTGGGAGAAGGTCTGGCAGGGCCTTTTTTCAGTTAGAGGCTCTCCCGTGAGCGGCATGCGGGAGAAATATCTTCTGTTTTCGGCCTGTTTTCAGAAAAACAGG
>NZ_LRMM01000092.1 GCF_001647275.1 Rufibacter ruber
TTCAACCGTTTACGAGCCTGTACTTTCGACCAGTTCACAACAGAACAGGAGTGTAGCCCCCTAGTGCATCTCCATCAGAGGTTTCCTTGTTTTTAGCTTCTGCTTGAAACGTATTACCGCAGGCCCTACCTGCTTCACCCTTCCTTCGCCGTCTCTCTTATTCTTCAGGTTCTGGCCCCAACAGGTAGTAATACTGAATCTTCTGCAGATACACCCCGTAAGAAAAAGCTGCTAACATCTTGAAAACAAGTATTAAATTAATTTGAAGAGCATGACAGTTAAATTAAAACCCCTTAAAGAGCAGGTAATAGTGATCACGGGCGCATCCAGCGGAATAGGCCTGGCCACTGCCAAAGCGGCCGCCCGGAAAGGAGCCAAAGTAGTCTTGGCCGCGCGTAACCGGGAAGCCTTGATAGAAATAGAGCAGGAAATCAGGAACGAGGGCGGGCAGGCTTTCCACTGCGTGGCCGATGTAGGGCACAAAGAGGAGGTTCAATGGATTGTAGACGTGGCCATGCAGGAGTTTGGGGGCTTTGACACCTGGGTAAACGATGCCGGCGGCTCTATCTACGGCCGTTTAGACGAGGTCTCTGATGAAGACAGCCGCCGTCTGTTTGACACCAACTACTGGGGTGTGGTTTACGGTTCCCTAGCCGCCGCCAGGCATTTGAGAAACAAAGGCGGTGCCATTATCAACCTGGGCAGCGAGGTTTCAGATATTTCTTTGCCGTTACAGGGCATGTATGCCGCCAGCAAACACGCCGTGAAGGGCTTCACAGATGCCCTGCGCATTGAACTGATGGAAGACAAAGCCCCGGTCTCAGTAACCCTGATCAAGCCAGCCGGCATTGATACGCCGTTCCCTGAGCACGCCAAGAACTATACGGGCAAAGCGCTCACCTTGCCCGCGCCAGTCTATACGCCAGAGGAAGTAGCCCATGCTATCCTTACGGCGGCTACCACTCCGTACCGTGACATCATGGTGGGCGGCGGCGGAAAAGTCATGAGCGCCCTCAACAAGCGTTTCCCGGGCATGATGGACTGGGTAAGCTCAAAGGTAATGTCACAGGAGCAGGTAGAAGATGGCCAGCCCGTGAACAGAGAAGGCTCTCTGCACCAGCCTTCTACGGCAGGCAATGTACGCGGCAACCACAAAGGCTATGTCATGAAAACCAGCCTGTACACCCGCGCGGTCACTAACCCGGTAAAAACAAGTGTATTGGCCCTGGCGGCGGGCGCAGCGGTGTTGGCTTTGCTCAACAACAACAAAAAGAACGGCAAGCAGCCCGGGAGAAAAAAGTATGTAACCGGTAGCCGTACCACCCCTGCAGCCCCTACTACCCCTACTACCCCGGCCGCTACAACCACAACCACTCCGGCCAGCAACCAAACTGGCTACGGCAGTGTCACCAATACGGGTTTCTAATCTGCTGATGCCCCTTTAAACCGTTGAATAGGTGGTACTGCCAAAAGGTGGTACCACTTTTTTTTAGCCGTCTGCTTTCAGGTTTGGAAAGCACATCTTCCCTGGTATAAAAAGCTATAGCGAAACGGCATACTATGCCACATAGCGTGAGGCTCCTGTTACCAGAAAAAGCTTTTCTGTTTTGGCGCTATTTTTCAGAAAACAGCCCCAAAACAGGAAAGCAGCCGCACTACGCGTAATGCCGTACAACGTGTAATGTTGAAATAGCTTGCAAAAAGAGCTTCCGTCTGTACAGGCACCTAGCTGTAAAAGATGGGCACCGCCACGTTGCGGAGCAGGACATTTCCGGGTCATCTTTACTGGGGGCATGAAGAGGAGTACTAAAGAAAAAAGCCATGTCCCCGTTCTAATATAAAAGGAAGTGCTTCTGTTTTCAGCCTGTTTTTCAGAAATCAGACCGAAAACAGAAGCATTTTTTCGGCTACGCCGATATGCTATTTATTGGCTGTCTCTAACAAAGGCCGAAGCCGGAATCTGCGCCTTGGCAACTCCCGGCCCTTCCCACTGCAGGACAAGCTGGGGTTGGGCGGTGGTACCTTTCAGACTGTACAGCTTAATAGGATGCAGCCCCGCTTTCAAGTTGATTTTGCCCTGTTTTTCTGAATTGGCGGCATACCCATAATCGGCGTCAATGACCAGCGCCTCGTGCAGGCGCAGCACCGCGCCCTTGTGGGTGGTGAGAGTAAACATATAAGTGCCGTCTGCGGGCACTTTCAGATACCCCTCAAAATAGAGCGCGCCTTTGTTCTTGTCTTTGGCAACTGCCGCATCTGGCTTGGCGGCCTGGCCTTCGGCCGAAGGCGTGAGGTTCACCACCTGCGGCACCCACCCAAAGTTGCCGTTAAAGGCTTTCCAGGCAAGCCCCGGTTTGGTGTTGGCCACGGCTACCGCCGGCACCAGTTCATTGTCATACGGTCTAGCGGCTTGCGCGTCTGGCATGCGCACCTGCAAGACCTTGTCTTTCATCTGCTGCTGCAGTTTGTCCATGCCGGGTTCTTTGGCCAGGTTCTTGGTCTGCTGCGGGTCTTTCTCCACGTTGTAAATCTCAAAGTCATCTGCGTGCCCCTGAATATCATAGCGTACACCCACCAAATCATCTAGCCTGATGAGCTGCATCTGGTTGCGTTTCTTGCTGCGGTGGCTGGGGTGAAACTCCGCAAAATCTGGCGACTTGCCGTTGTTGAAGTACTCCACGTACACCAGGCTTTTGGGCTGCATCCCGCTCTTGGTCAGGCCGGGCAACAAGGATACGCCATCGGCTTTGGCGGGGGCGGGTACCCCGGCGGCGGCGGCAAACGTGGTGAACCAGTCATGGCTGGCGTTGGGTGTTTTCATCACGTGGTTCGCAGGGATTTTACCTGGCCACCAGGCCAGCGCCGCATGCGCACGCCGCCTTCCAACACATCACGTTTCACCCCGTCAAACGGCCCGAAACTGTTGAAAAAATCAGGGTCATTCTTTACCTTTTCCAGATAAGACTCCAGGCTGGGGCCGTTGTCTGAGGTGAAGACCACCAGCGTGTTCTCATCTAGTTTCAGGTCTTTGAGCAGTTGCAGCAAATCGCCCACGGCGTCATCTATGCGGCGCACCGAGGTGGCGTACCGCTGGTACACGTTGGGCCAGGACACCTCTGGGGTTGCCGCATTTTTGTCATGGTCATAGGTTGCCTTGGCGTAGTCTGGATGAATCCAGGAGTCTACGGTGCCCGAGGCGGTGTTGATCATCTGCCCCGGCTTACCCGTCCATTGCAGACCGCCTTTTAATCCACCTCCGGCAGGATATTCCTGTGTGGGCAGTTCCAGCACCGCGTGTGGCGTGTCATAGGCCAGGTAAATAAAGAACGGATTCTCTTTGCCTTTGCTCTTGGTGTGGTCAATAATCCACTGCTTGGTTTTGGCGGTCCAGAGGTCGGCGGTGTAGCATTTGTTTAAGCCGGCAGAAATTTCCTGGCGGTTTTCATAGACTTCTTTGGGGCCGCGGTATACGCCCTCTACCGGGTAATGCTCATGGCCGTCGCCGTGGCGCATGTAGCCGTAGTAGTAGTCAAAGCCACGGTCCAGCGGGTGGGCGGTCCATTTCTCGCGCTGCCCCTGCAAGCCCCATTTCCCGAAGGTGGCCGTTACGTAGCCCACTTGCTTGAGCAGGCTGGCAATGGTGTGGTTGTTGTCCAGGGCTTTGTCAAACTGGTTGTCGCGCACGTTGGCGTGCCCCTGGCTCTGCCCCAGCAGAAAAGACGCCCGGGACGGCGCACACACCGGCGCGGCGGCATAGTGGCTGTTGAGAATAGCGCCCTGGTTGGCCATTCTATCCAGGTTGGGCGTAAAGGCCCAAGGTTCGCTGCGGTCGTTCTTCTTCTGGCGCTGTTTCTGGAACAGCACGCCCAAGTCACCATACCCTAAATCATCTGTTAAGATGAAGATGATGTTGGGCTGCTTTTTCGGCACCGCCGATGGTTTCCTGGCCAGCCCTACCGCCTGCGCGGAAAAAAGTGCCCCTACTAGTAGAAGGGCTACGCTTCGTTTCAAAATTCTCATGTACGGTACGCGGGGTTTTATTTGTTATTCTTCCGCCCGCGGGCGGAAGGTGTAGTTGTTTTCTAATGTGCTAAGAGCGGCCGTTTTTAGCCTGTTTTCAGAAAATCAGCCCCAAAACGGAAATTCCAGTTTCGGCTTTCTCATCTTGGCTCTTCCGGATTTATCTTGGCTCTTCCGGATTTCTAATCCGGAAGTTTCTACTTCGTGGATTTCCAATCCCCGTTTTCCGTCCTCCCGCCTTGTTAAATGCGGGGATTACAAATCCCCAGTTACTTAGTTCGGGATTACAAATCCCGAACAGCTGGTGTAGCTAGCGCAGCATTCTTCCTGTTCTCTTGCTCTTCAGGATCCGCTCTTCCGGATTTCTAATCCGGAAGTACACTGCCGGGGATTTCCAATCCCCGCGCCTGCTATTTACCAACTGGTGCGCCACGGGGATTAGAAATCCCCGACAGAATGGTTCGGGATTACAAATCCCGAACAGCTACGGAAATCCTGAACAGCTACGCAGCTACGAAGAAATCCCGAACAGCTACGTTACGTCTTGGCTCTTCCGGATTAGAAATCCTGATTACCGAACACGGCCAATTACATCTGGGGTAGCAAGCACAACTACGCTACAACTCTTAGATTTTAATTCCTTCACTAAGTTTCCGTTTTCGCCTGTTTTGGCCAAAACAGGCCGAAAACAGGAATCAATCCTCGTCTTCTTTTTGCTTCTTCTTTTTTCCGCCGGGGGCGGGAGCTTGGCCAAAGAGCGGGTTCTTTTCCTGCGGGATTTTCGCGTCGGTGGCCTTTACCCATTTAAGCAAGTCGGCCACCAGTTCATCTCGTTTGGCAGGCTGCTTGCTGGCCAGGTTGTTCTTCTCGCCAATGTCTTGCCTGAGGTTGTAGAGCTCTACGCTGTTGTTACTGGCTATTTTGCTTTGGCCACCGTCTAAAACCCATTCCTCATGGAACAGATGCAGTTTCCAGTCGCCTTTCCGGATGGTGGTTACCGGGCGGGCCCGGAAGTCATTGTCGCGGGAGCCGGGGTCTGGTTTGTCCAGGTACCCGGGGAAGTGCCAGAAGATAGAGGACCGCTGCAAGGCATTTCCGCCTTTGAAGAGTTTGACCAGGCTCTCGCCGTCCAGGGTTTTGGCTTTGGGCTTGGTGAAACCGGCCGCGTCCAGGAACGTGGGGAACAGGTCTACGTTGATGATGGGCGTCTCATTCTGGGTGCCGGGTTTGATAACGCCGGGCCAGCGCGCGATGAACGGCACACGGATGCCCCCTTCATAGTACATGCCTTTGAAACCGCGCAGCGGGTCTGCCGGTGATTGCGGCAAGGCGCCGTTGTCTGAGGTGAAGATGACCAATGTGTTTTCCTCCAGGCCCAGGTCTTTCATTTTCTTAAGCAGCAAGCCTACGCCATCGTCCATCTGCGCGTTCATGGCGCCGTATTTTTCGTGGCTTTGGTAGGTGCCTTTTTTGCCCTTCATCTTGGCGTACATCTCGTCGCGGGCCTGAATGGCCATGTGCGTGGCGTGGTGCGAGACATAGATGAAGAACGGACGGTTCTTGTTTTCCTCCATGAATTGGATGGCCCCATTGGTAATTTTGTAGATGCCTTTGGGGTCATTGTTTTGCTCAAATTCTTCCTGGCTGGGCGGCTCAAACGAACCGTCTACGTCAAAGCCCTGGTCTTTAGGCAGCGTGCCTTCTTTTCCGCCCAGATGCCACTTGCCAAACATGGCCGTTTTGTAGCCCGCGTCGCGGAGGCCCTCGGCGAGGGTATACATGTTGGGCGCCAGCGCATTGGTGTTGGGAATGGGCTCCAGCCGCATTTTCTCTACCGGCCCGCGCTTAGAGTTATAGACCGCATAAATGCCGTGGCGCGGTGTGTAATTGCCCGAAATCAAACAGGCACGGCTGGGGGCGCAGTTTCCGGCGGCGGCGTAGGCGTTGGTGAACACCATGCCCTGCTTGGCCAGTGCGTTCAGGTGCGGCGTCTGGTAGAAATCGCTGCCCGTGAACCCGGCGTCTTTCCAGCCCATGTCATCAATGAAAATGAGCACGATGTTGGGTTTCCTGGCCTTGTTCTGCGCCTGTACCCCAAGACTAAGCATGAGGCAGGCCAACAACGCCAGCGTGTAGTTTTTATATTTCATAAGAGTTTTTTTTCAGAAGCTCGCCCACAAGCTCCGTTCAAGAGGACACATTTGATAAAGGTGATGTACAGATTTGCGTCTATCGTCAGCTGCCGTATTTCATTTTCTGTTTTCGCTGTTTTTCAGAAAACAGCCCGAAAACAGAAAATCGGCTTTCCCTAAGATGCCTAAATAGCGCAAAGGTTTAATAGGTTCAGCCAACCTAAAGACCTAGTTAATAACAGGTTATTTTATTCATTCTTACAGCGGCCTGATAATGTAGCCGTACGCGTAGCTCTTGCCCAGCAACCGGTACGGGTCATGCGGCGGACGGCCCCAACTGTTGTCGCCACCCACGCCACGCTGTTTGAAATCAACATGAACGTTCACCAGCGGCCGCTCTACCACGTCATTGATGTGCTGGTTTTTCTTGGTGTTGCCCGGGTCAAAGTCTTCGTCATAGTACGGCATGGCCGAAAAGCTCAACGGTTGCAGGCCTTCCACCAGTACGCCTTTGCCGTTGCCATTGGTGAGTTTGAGCCAGCGGCCGTCAGTGCGGTTGCCGTTGGCCTGCGGCCGAATATATTTCACGTACTGGTTCTGCACTTTGTCCTGGTACACGCCAATGTGTGCCGCATGTTTGCGGTCTTCATAGTTCTCCCAGGGGCCGCGGCCGTAATACTCAAAGTTCTGGTACTGTTTGTTCACGTCAAAACGCATACCAAAGCGGGGCATCTCGGGGAACTTGTTGTCACCCAACTGCACGGCAGATTCTACTTTGAGGGAACCATCTGGCCGAAGCGTGTAGAACACTGAATATTCAGCATCAGAGAAGTTGAGTTGGTGCGTGAGTCTGACAATAATTTGGTCGTTTTTCTCGTCAACGTCAAATCTTTTCAAGGGCAGGTTTTTATGGGCCGAGCGCCAAATACCGCCCCACTCCTGCATGTGGTTGCCCCAGTCATTGTCGGTGGGCGCGCGCCAGAAGTACGGCTCCGGCATCTTCTCCAGAACGGCTTCGCCTTTCTTGGTGTAGCTTACCAGTTCGCCTTTTTTGGTATTAAACACCAACGCAAAATCACCGGTAGAAACGGTAAGCATGTTCCCTTTTTTCTCCTGGGTTACTTTCCCTTTGGGTGTATTTTTGGCCACTTGCTCAAAATAGCTTTTCTCATCTGACAGGCTGAACTGGTGGCGCGCTACCTCGTGCCCGGCGGGTACCATGGGCCGCTCGTTTCTGGTGACGGCAAACACGTTCAGCAAATATTCTTTAGAGTTGTCCAATGCATTCGGCAGGGCCAAGGTGGCGGTGCCGTCCTGGCGGGCGGCCAGGTTCATAGAGAGGGTTCCGGTTTTCACGGCTTTCCCGTTTTCCAGCAATTCCCACTTCAGGTCATACTCATTTAGGTTGGTAAAGTCGTGCAGGTTTTTGACCGTCAGCTTCTTGGTTTTCTGGTCAAATGCCGGGAACAAGATGTAAGAGTAATATTTCTTTACCTCGTACAGACCGGGGTGCGGATTGCGGCTGGCGTCTACCAGGCCGTTGGCGCAGAAGTTCTCGTCGCTGCGCACGTTGTGGCTGCCCAAATCTCCGCCGTAGGCCCAGTACTCGCGGCCATAGGGATCTTTCTGCCGGAAGCCCTGATCTACCCAGTCCCAGATACAGCCGCCCTGCATGTGCTTTGATGAATAGATAATGTCCCAGTACTCCTTGAAGTTACCGCTGCTGTTGCCCATGGCGTGCGAGTACTCACACATAATGAACGGACGGGTCTGCGGTTTGCTGGCGTACTCCTTCATGATTTCAATGGAAGGGTACATAGGCGCGACAATGTCTGTGTTCTCATGTTTCCAGGCTTGCTCAAACATGACCGGGCGGCTGGGGTCGCGTTTGTTGATGTACTTGTGGGCATCTTTGAATACCTGGCCGTTGCCGCACTCGTTTCCCATGCTCCAGAGAATAATGGCCGGGTGGTTCTTGTCGCGCTCCAGCATGCGGTTGATGCGGTCATTGTGGGCGTTCACCCAGTCTTTGCGGTAGGCCGGGTGCGGAATGGTGTCATAATTGCGTTGGTAGTGCGCGCCCATGCCGTGGGTTTCAATGTTGGCCTCGTCCACCAGATAAAGACCGTACTGGTTGCAGAGTTTGTACCAGCGCTCGTCATTGGGGTAATGTGAGTTGCGCACGGTATTGATGTTGAACAGCTTCATGAGCTTGATGTCTTTGAGCATCATTTCCTCGGTGGGCACGTGACCCAGGAACTCGTCATGTTCATGGCGGTTCACGCCTTTCACGTAAATGGCCACGCCGTTCACCAGCAACTGCCCGCCTTTAATTTCAGAGCGCCTAAAGCCAATCTGGGTGCCTATCACTTCTGGCGTGCCTTGCAAACTGGCTGTAAACGAGTACAAGTTAGGGTATTCAGAAGACCATTGCTTCACGCCTTTCAACACTTCCTGCCCGAACTCAACTTTGGTCTCATTGCCGGTAGGCGTAAACGTCTTTTGCAGATGTTTTACGGTTTTCCCGGCGGCGTCCAGCACTTTCAAATTCACGGTGTACTGGCCTTTAGCCGATGGCGTTTGTACCAGAAACCAAGGCTTAAGCGTACCGGCTTTGTAGTCAGGCGTAAGGTTAGCGTTCACCTCAAAATCCACGATGCGGGCGGGGTGACGGGCCACCAAAGAGACATCACGCTCAATGCCGGTGAGGCGCCAGAAATCCTGGTCTTCCAGGTAACTGCCGTCATGCCAGCGCAGCACCTGCACCGCCAGCACGTTCTCGCCCGCTTTTAGGTATTGGTTGATATGGAACGTAGCCGGAGACTTAGATACTTTGGAAAAACCTACCTCCTGGCCGTTGAGCCACACATAGGCCATGCCCGTGATAGACCCGAAGTTCAGGAAAATGTCTTTCTCTTTCCAGTCGGCCGGCACGGTGAACGTAGTGCGATAAGAGCCCACAGGGTTGTTGTCATGCGGAATGAACGGCGGGTTGGCCGGGAACGGGTAAATCACGTTGGCGTAAATAGGAATCCCGAAGCCTTCCAGTTCCCAGTTAGACGGCACTTTGATGTCGTTCCACTTGGAGGCGTTGAAGTTGGGTTGGAAGAAATCCTTGGGCCGGTCGGCAGGACGGGCCACGTAGTTGAATTTCCAGGTGCCGTTCAGGCTTTTGTAGTACGGTGATTTTTCGGCCTTGTCAGTAATGGCGTCTTTCTCATTGGCGAACGGCAGGAACGTGGCCACCGGTTTCTCTTTGTTCAGTTCCACCAGTTCGGGGTTCTCCCATTCTTTGAATGTGAACTTCTGGGCTGCTACCTGGTTGGCAGCCAAGGCACACACTAAGACAAACACTACAAGCAATCTTACCATTTTTGTCGTTGACATTACGTTGAGGAGAGGTTGTACAATGAGGTAAGGGGAAAAGCGTTTTTGACCTGTTTTCTGAAAAACAGGTCAAAAACAGCGAAAGCTGTCTCCTCCTCTGTTTTGTGGTTATTTCTCCAGAGTTCGTTGCTCTACGCCTATTCCCGTTCTTACTATCCAACAGCAATGATAGCTTCAAATTAACCTCCTCCTTGTAAATTTTGTCACCTGGTCTTTAAAAGCCAGCAGCCAGATACAGAAAGGGCACAACTTTGAGACAATTTGCACCATAAAGAAAAGCACCCATCTAAATGGGTGCCTTTCAGTCTACAAACACTCCTATAATTTTCAGAAGAGACAGGCTCCTTCATAGTGGAAGCTCTTCCCCTGCGTATTACCTGTAACTGTTCGCCTTCTACTGAGACGGTTGCAACGTCTCTACTTTTTGCTCAAAGGCAACGGCTTAGGTGTGGTGCTGGGGCCTTCCACTACCAGTTTGCCGTCTTTGGTGATTTGCATGGGGTCAATGAACACCACGCGCTCGTCACCGGTGGCTTTGGTGCGGCCGTGGTACACGCAGAACATTTTCCCGTCTGGGGCAAACGCAATGCTGTTGTGGCCGGTGCCCGTCACGTCACCGCCTTTGCCCGTGTTTTTCTCCAGGATGGGGTTGTTGGTCGCTTTCTTGAACGGCCCCAGCGGACTTTTAGCCGTAGCGTAGCCTACCGCGTAGTTTTCACCCCCAAAGTGGTTAGCCGAGTACATCATGTAATACTGGTCCCCGTGTTTGAAGGTGTAAGAGCCCTCGGTCCAGCGGCGGTTCACTTCTTTGGAGGTCACCGAGCGGCTTTCCCACTCGCTCTGGGCATCATTCATTTTCACGGGCGGGCGCAGCAACAGCACCGGTTCGCCAATCACACCGCTGAAGTCAGGTTTCAGCTCTACACCATAAATCCAGCTTTCCTCAATCTCTTGGTACAGGCCGGTTTTCTTCGCCCAGGTGGCCACTTCGCTCTCTACCGGGTGTTTGTAGCAGCAGCGTGAGTAGTAGAGGTACATTTTGCCGTTGGGCTCAAAGTACACGTTGGCGTCAATAATGGGGTAACCGGGGTCAAAGAGCGGCTTGTCTGAGATGTTCTTGAACGGCCCGGTGGGTTTGTCGGACACGGCCACGCCAATCCGGAAGTTCTCCAGTTCATTGGTGGGGTTGTGCCGCCAGTCGGCGCTGTAAAACATGTAGTACTTGCCTTTCACTTCGTAAACCTCCGGGGCCCAGAAGTTCTTCACGTCCCAGGAACCGGGCGTGTTGCCGTAAAACACCTGCCCCTCGTTCTTCCAGTTCACCAGGTCTGGCGAGGAATACGTAGCGAAGCCCTTTTTAGCGCCACCGCCGGTGCCGTACATATAGTACAGTTTGCTGGCTTTGTCATACAGCACGTACGGGTCGCCAAACTTGACGTTCAGCGGATTTTTATATTGACCGCCTTGGCTGGTGGCTCCTTGGGCCGGGGCAGAAGTTTTGGCTTTGGCCGCGGGCGCCGATGTCTGGCCCTGGCACGCCGGGCTTGCCAGCAACAACCCGAAGGCCACCACTAAGTATTTGTTTCTTTTGAACATGTAAAAAACGGTTGAATGTTCTTCCGCCGCGGCGGAAAACCTTAAAATTTAACTATAGCGCATTTCTCCCGCGCCAGCGGCCAGTCTCTTCATCTTCTGTTTTCGGGCTGTTTTCTGAAAAACAGCCCGGAAACGGAAACCAAGGTTACTTGCTGCTGTGGGTCAGTTTAAACCAATCAAAGGCGGCGGTGGCTCCGGCGGGGCCTTTGGCGCTCAACCCAACGCGCACGCCCCGGTCCCATGGCGGCAGGAACGAACCGTCTATGGGTTGGGCGTTGCCTGGGGTGGTCCATTTCTGGCCGTCTGGGCTAAAGCTGAAGCTCAGTTTGTTCCCATCTTGCACCTCTACCTTGAACTGCAAGGTTTTGGCTTGCGGTGCGGGCACGCGGGCTACGTCAGTGGCTTGTTTGCGTTTCACCTGCCATACCACCACATTGCCGTCCTGCACGCCAATGCCCACTGAGTTATTGGGGTCGCCAAAGGCGGAAAGCCCGGCCATGGTACCTTTGGGCAGACTGGTTACGTCAAGCGCGGCAGTGGCCGTGTAGTTCCCGGTTTTGGTGCGCTGGCCCAGCATGCTGCCAATGGCCTCAGGATGGGCTTTCAACACCAATTGCCCGTTGTTGGCGCTACGCACCTGGAACGGCGGGGCCTGCGTCACTGACCATTGCCAGCTTGGGGCCAACGTAGACGCTTTGAATTCGTCATTCACGTCAAATACCTGCGGGGCATTTTTGCTGTACGGCACTACACTGGAGACGCTGGGCACGCTGCCTTTGAAATACGGCCAGCCGTCCTGGTTCCAGAAGATTTCATCCAGCAGGCCTTGGCGACCGGGATAGACAAACGTGCCGGTGGTATAGGCATGGTACAGGAAGAAATCACGGCCGTTCTGGTCTGAGACCACGGTGCCGTGCCCGGCGCATTTCCAGGCGTCGTTCTGCTGCATAATGGGGTTTTTGGCGTATTTCTCCCATGGGCCGCGCAGGTTCTTGGCCCGGGCCACACCCACGCCGTACGTACACTCCCGGCCGCAGCATTTGTCACCGGCGTAGAACATGTAGTAGTAGCCATTTTTCCTGACAAGGGCCGGACCTTCCACCAAGCCGCCTTCCCACGTGCCAGGGTCATTGCGGAACAGCTCAAACTTCTCGCCGGTGAGGCCGGTGCGCTCTTCGTTCATGCGCTGGCCCCAGAGCGGCGTGGGCAATCTTCTGCTGTTGCCGTCTTCCTTCCAGATAAGGTATAGGTCGCCTTTTTCGTCCCGAATGGGGAAACCGTCAATGGAGCCTACTTCCTGGCACACCAGCGGCCCATGGTCGGTGTAGGGGCCTTTGGGGTTGGTGGCGCTGGCCACGCCCACGCACAGGTTGCCGCCCTTTTTCTTGGCCGTGTAGTAGATGTAGTACTTGCCGTTCTCATACGAGATTTCAGGGGCCCAGAAATGGGCTTCGGCCCAGGCCGGGGATTTTTCAGGGAATACGTGCCCTACCGTTTCCCAGTCTACCAGGTTCTTGGAGTGCAACAGCGGGAAGAGCGGTGCCCACTCAGAAGATGTGGCCGTAGCCCAGTAGTCATCACCCACGCGCACCACCGACGGGTCTGCGAAGTCACCAGGCAGCACCGGGTTGGTATATGCCACAGATCTGGTGGTGGCGTTAACTGGCTGGGGCTGGCTGGCCGTTGAGGTTGCGGTTTGGATATTTTTTTCGGCACAGCCCGTTAACAATAAGCACGCCAGGCCGAAAAGGGGGAGTAGTTTCTTCATATCAATTACGTATGGCAGGAGCTTTTTTCAACAGCTCGGCCCCTTATAAACATGGGGTTTTAGGCAGGCACCCATAAGAGGATTGACTGTTTCTGCAGATAGCAGTCTGTTTTGGCTTGTCATTTAAATTCAACACAAAAACAGACATCAATTCAAATCTTACGGGGCTTGCAGGTATAATCTCTATTTCTGCACACTGAATTTATACACACTGCCGGTCTCGTACACCTCCCCTGGTCTCAGCACGGTTGAGGGATAGGCTGGCTGGTTGGGCGAATCAGGGAAATGCTGGGTCTCCAGACAGAAGGCTGTTCTAAAGTCATCTTTAGCGCCGCCTTTGAAGGTGTTCTTGCCTTTCATGAAGTTCCCTGAATAAAATTGCAAACCCGGTTCCTGGGTCAGGACTTCCATGACAATGCCGCTTTTATCGCCCACCACCGTGGCAGCCTTGTTCATTTTTTTACCAGGGTTAGCCCCCAACACATAGTTATGGTCATAGCCCTTTCCATTCTTGAGCTGCTGGTTGGGCACGTTGATACGCTCCCCAATTGGGGTTGGCTTAGAGAAATCAAATGGTGTTCCCGCCACGGGTTCTATCTTCCCGAAGGGGATCAGGTTGTTGTTCACCGGTATGTAAGAATCTGCATGAATCTGCAGCTGGTGCCCCAGAATATCACCGCTCCCCTCGCCGTTCAGGTTAAAGAAGGCGTGGTTGGTAAGATTGACCACGGTTGCCTTGTCAGTGGTGGCTTCGTAGTCCATTTTCAGTTCATTATTATCTGTAAGGGTGTAGGTCACCTTGGTTTTGAGGTTACCCGGAAACCCCTCCTCCCCGTCTTTTGACAAGTAGGTGAGCTCAACCGTCTGGGCATTGGGCTGCCGGGCCTCCCACACTACATTCTGGAATCCCTTTTTACCACCGTGCAGGGTGTTGGGGCCATTGTTTACAGAGAGGGCGTATTCTTTCCCGTCCAGGGTGAATTTTCCGTTGGCAATGCGGTTACCGTAGCGGCCAATGGTGGCCCCAAAATAAGGTTCTGTAGTGACTTCGTATTCCTTCACGCTTGGCATACCCACCACCACATCTGTCAGCTTGCCGTTTTTATCAGGCACCAGGAGGCTCACCAGCCGTCCCCCAAAGTTGGTGAAAGAAGCCTGGGCTTTGTTTTTATTGGAGAGGGTGTAGAGAAAGATTTCGGTACCGTCTTGCAGTTTACCAAAGGAAGCTGGCTTAGGCACCGCACCCGTTGCGCTTTCTGATTCTGCCGTGGCAGTTCCCTCTGCCTTGGTGTTGGAATTAGTGGTACATCCTAAAAGGGTGTTGGCCACGCCCACACCAAAACAAGCAACGAGCAGCAAAGAAGGGAGAGTCTTTCGTACTTTCATATCTGGGTTTAGATTTATGATCAAAAAATGTTCTGCCGGGGCCCTAAGGTCTACCATAGGAGGCTTTAAAGGTGCAGGTTTCTTTCAGAGAGCAATATCTACTTTTGTGCTGATTGGTTTGTAGCAATTCTGTAGCTATTGCTAAAACGAATGTAGTTACTACCTGCTGAAAGGCCCCCTCTGCTCTTCCTCCTTCTTTGGGGAGCAACAGCCCCGTTCCTGTTTTCGGCCTGTTTTTTGAAAACAGCGAAAACAGGAG
>NZ_LRMM01000093.1 GCF_001647275.1 Rufibacter ruber
ATTTTGAGGCTTTAATGACCTTTGGTTCCTTTCCCCTCCCTTGCCTGGAGGCTTCGCCATTATAAAAGCAGAAAATAATCCAATGACGGATTAACTACCATATAACCGTCACAATTACATTTATCACCACTATGCCCGCACCCAAACATACGTTTATCCAACCTACGGTAGCTGGATAAACGTAATTGCACTGCCGAATATAGGATATAGATTTCTCATAATAAAGCACTTCCTTTTTCCGGGCTGATTTTGTGAAAACAGCTCCAAAACGCAGCCTACTTCAGTGCCTCATATAATACCTCAATGGGATGCTTGGCATTTTTACCGGTGCCGTCATGAATTTGGTGGCGGCAGCTGGTGCCGGGGGCGGCAATGATCACCTCCTCTCCGGCGGCTCTTACGCTGGGGAAGAGCACCAGTTCGCCAATGGCCATGGAGACATCAAAGTGTTCTGCCTCGTAGCCAAAAGAACCCGCCATGCCACAGCAGCCTGAGGGGATCACTTCTACCTTATAGTTCTTTGGCAGGGTGAGCATCTGCTGCGTGTAGAGTACGCTGCTGAGGGCCTTCTGGTGGCAGTGTCCGTGCAGTTGAACCTGCCGCTCCTCGTCTTTGAACAGGCTGGGGTCAATGTTCTTGTTCAGGAGCTCCCGGGCAATGAATTCGTCAAACTGCAGGCAGTGGATAGAAAGCGATTTGGCGTCCTCCAGTTGGTCTGCGTCTACCAGATCCAGGTATTCATCCCGAAAGGTGAGAATACAGGATGGTTCAATGCCAATGAGAGGGGTCTCGGCGCTGATGAGCTTGTGCAGCAGGGCCACGTTCCGTTGGGCCAGCTTCTTGGCTTCCCGCACAAAACCCTTGGAGAGGTAGGTGCGGCCGCTTTCCTCATGCTCCGGAATGACCACCTCGTAGCCCAACTTTTCCAGCAGCAGCACGGCTTTCTGGCCAATAGGCGTGTCATTGTAATTGGTAAACTCGTCGCAGAAGAGGTACACCTTCTTTTTAAAGGAACTGGACTTTTCCGCCCGTTCTCTTTGGTGCTTCTTAAACCAGCTTTTGAGGGTGGTGGCATGCAGCAGTGGCAGTGACCGCTTCGGCGCGAAGCCCACACTTTTCTTGAAGAGGTGGGCGGTAAGCTTATTTTTGAACAGCAGGTTGTACGCCCCCGGCAGGAGGGAGGCCAGCTTATTGGCGTTGTTGAAGTTGGCGATCAACCGCGTGCGGAACGGTATGCCATTGGCATCATAGTAATGCTGCTGGAACTCGGCCTTCAGCTTGGCCACGTCTACGTTAGAGGGGCACTCAGATTTGCAGCCTTTGCAGGAGATGCAGAGATCCATGGCCTCTTTGATTTCCTGGTGGTCAAAGCGGTTGGCCTTGGGCGAACGGGTCAGGAACTCTCTAACGGCATTGGCGCGGGCACGGGTGGTGTCACGTTCATGGCGGGTCACCATGTAGCTGGGGCACATGGTGCCACCGGTGAGGTGGGTTTTGCGGCAGTCGCCGGAGCCGTTGCAGAGTTCGGCGGCCCGCAACACCCCACCCGCCTGATGAAACTTGAAGACCGTGTCAAACTCCGGCGTCTCCTGGCCCGGCTCATAGCGCAGGGAGGAATTCATAGAGGGCGTATTCACAATCTTACCGGGGTTGAACAGGTTGCCGGGGTCCCAGACCCGTTTCACCTCCTCCACCAGCCGGTAGTTTTCCTCGCCTATCATGAACGGGATGAACTCGCCGCGCAGGCGGCCGTCGCCGTGCTCGCCGCTCAGGGAGCCGCGGTATTTTTTCACCAGGTGCGCAATCTCAGTGGCAATATCCCTGAAGAGCTTGTTGCCTTCTTCGGTCTTCAGGTTGATGATGGGCCGCAGGTGCAGTTCGCCGCTGCCGGCGTGGGCGTAGTGTACGCAATACAGGTTGTATTGCTCCAGCGTGAGGTTGAACTCCCTGATAAACTCCGGCAGGTCCTCCACATCAACCGCCGTGTCTTCAATCACCGCCACCGGTTTGGCATCACCAGGAATGTTAGACAGCAGGCCAAGACCCGCTTTGCGGAGGTTCCAGACCTTCTTGGTATCTGGGCCCAAGACCAGCGGGAAATGGTAACCCAGCTGGTTTTTCTGTAAATCCTGCACCAGCGCCTGTGCCCGCTCCTGAATAGCGGCCTGGGTGTGGTCAGTGAGTTCCACCACCAGAATGGCCCCGGGGTCGCCCTGCACAAAGAAGCGGTTCTGGCTCTGCTCAATGTTGGTTTTGGTGCACTCCAGCACGTAGTGGTCCATGAGCTCACTGGCGCTGGGGTTGTGCCGCAGCGCCACCAGGTTGGCGCGCAGAGACTCGTCTACTGTTTCACAGTGCACGCAGAGCAAGCCAATCTCTTTGGGCGGAAGCGGGTTCACGTGCAGTTGTATCTCCGTTAAAAACGCCAGCGTGCCCTCAGAGCCGGCAATGAGTTTGCAGAAGTTGAACGGCTCTTTGCCCGCCGTAAAGGGCTCAGTCTCCAGCAGCAGGTCAATGGCATACCCCGTGTTGCGGCGCTGAATGCTGGGCTTGGGGAACTCCGCCCGTATGTTTTCCTGCGTGGGGCCGTGGCTCAGCATGGCTTTGGTGGCCTGGTAAATGCGCGTCTCCAGGTCGCCGCTGGTATTCTCGCCGCGGCACTTGGCTTCAAACTCAGCTAAGGTCAGGGCCCCAAACTCGGCCTCGGTGCCGTCGCTTAATATGGCCTTTACGCTCAAGAGATGTTCCCGCGCGCTGCCGTAGACAATGGAGTTGGAGCCGCAGGAGTTGTTGCCCACCATGCCGCCTATCATGGCGCGGTTGGCGGTAGAGGTTTCGGGCCCAAAGTACAGGCCGTGCGGCCGAAGGAACAGGTTCAGCTCATCCCGTATGACCCCGGGCTGCACCCGTACCCAGCTTTCTGCCGGGTTTACCTCCAGAATCTGGGTAAAGGTTCTGCTCACATCTACCACAATGCCGCTGCCCACCACCTGACCGGCCAGAGAGGTGCCCGCCGTGCGCGGTATCAGGGAGGTTCCTTCTGCACGGGCAAACCGTATCAGCTTTTTGATATCAGAGGCATTCTTGGGGAACGCGACGGCTAACGGTTTTTCGCGGTACGCTGAGGCGTCTGTGGCATACAGCGTGCGCATGGTGTTGTCAAAGTGGAATTCGCCCTCCAGCTGGCTGGCAATGTGCTTTAGTTTCTCAGGATTCATGTAGTCTGGAACGGCCCCTTCTTCCCGGCCAGGAGGAGGGGAGGAATGTGGTAATAAGGTAACTCAAACTTGAGCACCCAATGTAAGGGCTACGGCGGGAAAGTCAAAGGGAATATTACGCCGAATTACACTTTCCGGCACGGTTGCCCAGGGGCTGTTTTCGCCTGTTTTCTGAAAAACAGGCCGAAAACAGGAGCTGCTCAATTGACCAGTTTCTGTATCTGTTCCATTTGTCTCTGATTGACCAGGTTTTTGGTTTGGCCAGTGGTAATTGAAAATTCCTTGTGCAGGGAAGGATCATTGCGTAAGCTGCCGTTGCGGTCCTGGTCTACTCCAAAGGTGAGAATGATTTTATCTGAGTTGAACAGAAGGGTGTAGTCTTCCAGCCCCAGGCCCGGGAAACTGACTTCCCGCAGTGTCTGGTTTGCAACCGCATAGAGGTAAAAAGACTGGAGGTCACTGCTGTTCAGCTGCCCGTCCTGGTCAGTGTCTCTACTGCTCCCTTTCATTAAAAGGTATTGTTTTCCGCTGATTTTAAAATTCCTGAAATGGGTTAGGTGCACGGTCTTGTCAAAAATGACCCGGCTGGTTCCCGTTAGCGGGTGATACAGGATAATGTTACAGTAGGCTCCATTGAATCTGAAATATTTATGGCCCCGCCCAGAAGAGCTCAGCCCATAGTCTAAAATCTCAAAGTCATTGCCATCTTGCTTCTTGTCAATGCTGGCCAAAGAAACCGGAATCAGGTAGATCTGGGCGGCCGTGTCTAGTAAGGTGGGCGCCTGCATGGTGATGTGCTGTCTGGCCTTGATAGCGGCTCCTGCTGTGCTGGAAGAATCCTGCAGCTGGATAGAGGGCGACTCGGCCTGGTACCTGCCGTACTGCCTGTTCCTGATAATGTCAGCCACTACCAGGTAGCAGCCGGCTAGAAAGACCAAGAAAAAGCCGAGCACTGCCAGTGTGCCCAGAATAGCCAGAAGCTTTTGGTTGTAGGCTTTTATTTTCTCCATGGGGAATTTCTGATCAAGAAGGGTAGCCCCAATAATGGTAAATAAAAAGAAGAAATGAAGCGGAGGCCAGGCAAAAAAAATCCGTTTCCGGGCTGTTTTGAGAAAAACAGCCCGGAAACGGAAAACAAGCCCTGAACGCAGACTCTCTACCGCTGGAAGCTTCGCGGCCCGCCGGCGGGGGCGGCGCCCCTGCCCGCATTGCCAAACTGGCGCAGGTTGTAGTTGAAGCTTAGCATAAAATACCGCTGCAACACCGTAGTCTGTACATCTTCAATGTAGGTAGAGGTGTTGTTCCGTTGAATACTGGTGTTCTCCCCCAGCAAGTCAAAGCCGGAAAGTCTGATCTCGGCCCGGCGGTCTGGCATGAATTTATACCCAATGCTGCCATTTACCAGCATAAACGTTGGGTCAATGCCTTCAGACAGGCCTCCGTTGTACTGGTGGTTAACTTCTGTGGTCAGGTTTAATCCTTTCCAGATTACCCAGTTCAGTCTGAACAAGCTGCTTTGGTTGTAGTAGTTGTTGTTCTGCTCCTTCAGGAAAGAGTACTTCACGTCATTGTAGTTAGAGTTGGTTGACACCAGAAAGTCAAGGTTCTCGCTGATGTTGCTGCTGATCACAATGCCGGCAGAAAGGTTCAGGGTTGCAGCGTCATTGGCCGTCTCCATAAACGAAGACCTTGAATTGCTCACCAAAGACGGGTTATTGGTGTAGCTGGCCCCCGCGTTCACGTTAAGGTTTGACTTGATGAAAGTAACCGGCAGCCCGTAGTTCAGGAAGGACCTAAAACTGTACTGCCCGTCCAGGTTTACCGGCCGGGAGAGCTGCATCCCTGGTTTCAGCTTAACACCGCCCGGGGTGGTGAAGGTTAAAAGCGCATCCTGGGTTTCATCTCCGGTTGCTCTGCGGTCATTGCGGTAGGTGCTGGTGCCCATATAGTCCTGGTTGAAAGAACCGCCTACATAGGCAAAGAAAGAGGAAGACCTGCCTGGGTTGGCAGAGGAGTAGCGCAGACTCAGGTTATGGGAAAAGCTCTGGCCCAGGTTAGGGTTACCCTGGCTCAGCAAAGTGGGGTTAGACACATCTACCGCGCTCTGCAACTGGTCTACTGAAGGCGTTTGTGAGCGGCCCATGTAGAAGACCCGTATGTTGCGGTCCTGGTTGAAGTTGTAGCGCAACATGGCAAAGGGCAGAATGTTGTGGTAGTTACGGGTTGTGTCAATACGGGTAGGGTACAACTGGTCTGTTGCCAACTGCAGCCATTGGTAACGGGCGTTCAGCATCAACTGAAAATCCTTGTTATTGTAACGCCAGCCTCCGCCAAACTCCTGGGTAAGGGTTTTATTCTCTACCGTGCTGGACTGGTTAAGAATAAGGGCATCATATGGCCCTTCTTCGGTTTCACTTTCTGAGGTGCGCTTGTCCCCGTCTGACTTGCTGTAGTTGGTGTTGTACGTTAACTGCAGCTGAGTATTCTGGCTTAACGGCTCTGTGTAGTTTACATTAGCTCCGGCAGCATAGCCTTTGTTGTCAAGGGTGGAATTCTGGTACACCAGCGAATCATCGCCCTCATTGATCAGGTCAAAAAAGTACTTCGCATTAAGCCGGCTATCCCCTTTGTTTTGGTTGTAGCTGTTGGTGACGTCAACACTGACGGTACGGCCGCGCTTGGCAAAGCTGTGACGGTAGAGAATGCTGTTGTTGAAGTTAATGCCGGTTAAATCTGACCGGAAGAGGTTGTCAAAGTTGTTGGCCAGCGAACTCAGTGCAGATTCGCCGCCGCTGGTCACCCGTGAATCTGTGGTGCTTAGCCCCTCATTCTGCTGCAGGCTCAGGCGCGGGCGGAGAATAATAGAGTTTGCGCTGTCAATGGTGTACGTTACCCGCAGGTTGAGGCGGTGGTTCTGGTTTTTAGCATCTGAATTC
The DNA here is from genome assembly GCF_001647275.1 of Rufibacter ruber. Taxonomy (GTDB): domain Bacteria; phylum Bacteroidota; class Bacteroidia; order Cytophagales; family Hymenobacteraceae; genus Nibribacter; species Nibribacter ruber_C. Next base: position 6,155 of record NZ_LRMM01000093.1, read on the forward strand.
CCTATCTCCCGCACATCTAAACCATCTTCCCGCTCAGGGTCAAACTGACGGAAAGCGTTGTAGAAATAGTCATTGTTAGAATGGTTGAAGAAGTAGCTGCCTTGTACGTCTACATTCTTGCCCCATTTGTCCAGGTAGTTAACGCCAATGGCGTTGGTAGTGGCAATACCGTTGCTGGTGTTCACCAGAAAGTCGCCGGTGTTGTTGCCGCCGCCCCAGCTTCCGCCGCCGCCACGGGAGCCACCGCCCCCGCTACTGCCGCGCATACCTCCACCGCCCCGGCTGGAGGCGCTGGCCACGCCTACTAAATCTTCTGAGGAGAAGTTCTGCTCATTTACGTTGTTGCTCAAGCCTACAATAGAAATGCGGCGGTCGCCTTCAAAGCTGTTGTAGTTCCCGCTCAGCCTGAAACGCTCATCTGTGCCGGCCCCCGCGCTGAAACGCCCAAACTGGCCGGTTCTAAACTCGGGTTTGGTCACAATGTTGATGGTTTTCTGCTCATTGCCGTCACTAAAGCCGGTGAACTGGGCCTGGTCGCTCTGGCGGTCAAACACCTGGATCTTTGAAATGACTTCGGCCGGAAGGTTCTTTAAAACCGCGTTAGGGTCTTCGCCAAAGAACTCTTTCCCGTCTACAAGCACCCGGGCCACCCGCTCGCCCTGTGCCTGCACCTGTCCGTTCTGGATGGTGATGCCCGGCATCTTCTGGATGAGGTTTTCAGCGTTGGCATCTCGGTTCACCTTGTAGGCCGAGGCATTCATCTCAGAGGTGTCCTGCTTCTGGATAACAGTGGCGGCGCGGCCCACAACTTCCACCTCGCGCAGCGCGGTAGCGGTCTGACCCAGGGTGAGGGTTCCCAGGTTGAGAGGCGTTCCGGTGGCGGTGAGGGGTCTGCGCAGGTCATTGAAGCCCAGGTAAGACACCTTTACCACAAAGTTTCCGTTTCGAACGCCCGCCAGTTCAAATCTGCCTTCCACGTCTGTGGTGGCACCCTTGTACACAGAAGAATCCTGGGCATTCAGTAAGGCAACAGTGGCTCCAATGAGCGGGGAACCGCCCCCCACTACCTGGCCCCGTATGCTGGCAGATTGGCTAAAACTAAGATAGGATATGGAAAGCAGGAAATAGAAAAGTAAGCTTATTTTTTTCATTGCATGGTATTGGTTTGGCCTTTGACTAACCAGTTGGGCAAGGGTTTAATGCTGTGGAGAAGTTTTTCTGTTTTTGGCCTGTTTTTGTAAAAACAGGCCAAAAACACGTTGTCTCTACTGCTGTTTATGTAGCACGTGTTTGTTTCAGGCTGTAAGGCAGACGTGAGCCTGTATAGCAGAAAAACTGGAAAGCAATACTTTTTTAGATGGGCGGCGGTACCCCCAATGCTGTAGTTGTTTGCAATTTTTTTATCAAAAAAGAACACCCCCTGCAGATCTGTTCAGGAGCTATAGGGGGGGCTTAGTGCTTATGGTTCTTCAGTAGACAGGAATGGGGCTTTTATCTCTGGCTTTGGGCAAAGTGCCCAGGAGGGAGAGAAAGAATGTAAGTTCTGTTTTGGAGCCGTTTTTAGAAAAACAGCCCCAAAACAGGAAAACAGATGCTTTTGGCATTAAGTCTGCCTGAGCAGGTTAAGAGCGTAAGAACTGGAGCAGCGGCGTTATAAACCGTTCATACGCTTCAATGTGCGGGAGGTGCCCTACGTTGTCAATTTCCACCAAGGTGGAGTTTTTGATTTTTTTGGCCGTTTCTTTTCCCAGGGCCGGGTAGTTCCCCAATTTCTCCCTTACCTCAGGGGCGGCGTTGGCTTTACCCAGGGCAGTACGATCCCGTTGGCCAATGAGGAGCAGGGTGGGCATCTGGAGGTTCTCAAATTCATATACCACCGGCTGGGTGAAGATCATGTCATAGGTAAGCGCTGCGTTCCAGGCAATGAGCGGATAGTCGGGGCCCACTGTCCAGCCGGCCAGGAGGTGGACCCATTTGTCATACTCCGGCTTCCATTGGCCGCCATAGTAGTTTTCTAACTGGTATTTTTTAATGCCCTCTGCGGTTTGCTTCAGTTCACCGGCATACCATTTCTCCACGTTCTGGTAGGGCACCCAGCGTTTCCAGTCTTCCAGGCCAATGGGGTTCTCCAGGATCAGCTTTTCAACCGTTTCGGGGTACATGAGGGCAAACCGGGTGGCCAACATGCCGCCCATGGAATGGCCCAGAACAGCTGTCTTTTTGATGCCCAGGCTGTCAAGCAACCCTTTGGTATTCTGCGCCAGCATCTGGAAAGAGTACTGGATGTTCTGCGGTTTAGAGGATTTTCCAAACCCTATCTGGTCTGGAATCAGCACCCTAAAGCCATTCCTGGCCAGATCAGAAGCCGTTTGTTCCCAGTAGGCGCCGTTAAAATTCTTGCCGTGGAGCAGGAGTACGGTTTTCCCGTTCGGTTTCTGGGGCTTTACATCCATGTACGCCATCTTAAAGTTCTGGCGCTGCACCTTCACCTGATGGAAGCTCACCTGAAAAGGGTAGGTATAGTTGGCCAGTTCAGCGTCAAGGGGTTTCACTTGCGCGCTCCCGGAAACAGAAATCATTAAAAGAAGAAGAAGAGTGAGAAGCAGGTTCTTGGTTTTCATCAATGAAAGGATGCACAGTTAAAAATATGTATCTGGCCGGTTAGCTGTAGCCGGTAAGAAGTTGAAGAGCATAGCCCAAGCGGACAACAGTCTCCTGATTATACGTTGAATCAGAAGAAATGTCACCTCTCCTGATTCTGCTCCCGGGTTTTTAGTCTGCCAGAAGCAGGTTCTTGCTCAGGGGCAGAATCTTGCCAAACGGAGCGGCTTTCGCATTGATCTTAAACGTCCAGGTGAACATTGGGATGAGTCTGGAGAATAGCTGTATCCTTTCCGCCGCATGGTGCTACAGGAGGAAGGCGCATTCCTTTAACAATACTTTAACGTTTCCTTAGGGAGCTGTTAACACCATTGCTTTTTCTAGCCCGCTACTTTTACTCAAAAAAAATCAGTCTATGAAAAGCATACTTACTACCCTTTTCTTTTTCATTCTTATATGCGCTTCTACTGGGGCTATGGCGCAGGAGGGTGTCATTATTTATGAAGTAAAAGTCAACCTGCACCGAGCTCTCACCAAAGAGCGGGAAAGTATGAAAGCAATGATGCCTGAATTCAACGTGAGCAAGCAAGCACTGTACTTTAACCAGCAGGCCTCTTTGTACAAGCGCATGGTAGATGAGGAGGAGGAGGCGGCAGCCGGAACCAGCGGCACCTCTTTCAGGATCAGGATGGGCGGCGGTGAGCTGTTCCTGGTTCCCTCAGAATCTAAACGTATTTCTCTGCGGGAGTTCAACGGAAAAAAATACCTGATCCAAGACAGTCTCAGCACTTTGCCCTGGAAGTTTGGGAAGGAAACCAAAACCATTGCCGGGTATGTGTGCAGGCAGGCCACCTACTTTCAGGAGCAGCGAAACCAGACGGTGGTGGCCTGGTACACAGAAAAACTGCGCCCCTATCTGGGGCCAGATTCGTATGCCTCATTGCCCGGTGCCGTGCTGGAGCTGGATGTGAACAACGGCGAGCGAGTTGTGAAAGCCCTGCAGGTTGACGTAAGGCCTCTTAAAAAAGGGGAGCTGGTAGAGCCTGTCAAAGGGGAGAAGGTAACAGAAAAGCAGTACCAGGCCATGCTGTCTGAGCAGATGGAGCGCATGCGGCAGGGCGGAGGGAACATCATGATCAGGAACTAAGCCTTAGGGAAAAGAACTTCCATGAAAAGTCTTCTTCTCATTGCCTTCCTGCTGGTAGGCCCGGCGGCGCTTGCCCAGAAGTTTACTGTAAAAGGCAGGGTGGTAGATGACAAAAACAGTGCCTTACCCTCTGCTACCGTGCTGTTGTTGCAGCCCAGAGACTCAACGCTTGTTTCATTTGCCTCTACAGACGCCCAAGGTACCTTTGACCTGAAAAACCTCAACGGCCCGGTGCTGGTGAAAATCTCTTTTGTGAGCTTTGAGCCTTTCTACAAAACCATTGAAGCCCCTGCCGTGCCCGGCGTAGTAGACTTGGGGACCATTGTTCTTAAAACCGCACCCAATGCGTTAGGCGAAGTGGTGGTGCAGGGGGAGCAGGATCCGGTAAGGATAAAAAAAGATACCATAGAGTTTAACGCCGGCTCCTTTAAAACCCAACCCAACGCCGCGGTAGAGGAGCTCCTGAAGAAGTTGCCGGGCGTGGAGGTGGCCAGTGACGGATCTGTCTCTGTGCAGGGGGAGAAGGTGCAGCGGGTGACCGTAGACGGGAAGGAGTTCTTTGGAAATGACCCTAAGCTGGCCACCAAAAACCTGCCCGCAGACGCGGTGAAGAAAGTGCAGGTGTATGACAAAAAATCTGACCAGGCTGATTTCTCTGGCATTGAAGACGGGCAGCGAACCAAAACCCTTAACCTGGAACTGAAAGAAGACAAGAAGAATGCGGTATTTGGCAGTGTGATGGCCGGGGCGGGAACAGATTCCCGTTTCCAGGGCAAATTCAACCTGAACCGTTTTCAGAAGGGGAAACAGTTCTCCGTGCTGGGCATGGCCAACAATGTCAACACCCAGGGCTTCGGGATAGATGAATATTTAGCCTTCACCGGCGGTATGCAACAAATGGCGTCTGGGGGTGGCTTACGGATAGAGATAGGCCCCAATTCAGCTATTCCCTTAAACACCGGTGACCGAACCAATGGGTTGATGCGCTCCTACGGGGGAGGTGCCAATTTCAACCAATCCCTGGGCAAAGACACGGAGGCCACCGGGAATTATTTCCTGAACCATCTGAACCATGACGTGCGCCATGTACTGGAGCGGGAGGAGTTCAGGCCCTCCGGCAACTTTTTCCTGAACCAGACCGGCAGCCAGGAAAATACCAACACCAACCACCGGTTAAACTTTGCAGTAGACCATAAACTGGATTCGGCCAACTCTGTCAAGTTAACGGTAAATGCCGGGCTGAGCACCAGCAAAGGCGTGGGTACTTCTGTCAGTAGAACCGTGAATGCCGCAGGCGAATTCCAGAACAGCGGTGACAGCCGGAACAACACCACCGGGCAGGGGGGAAATGCGACTGCCAGTCTATTGCTTCGGCACAAATTCCCTAAAAAAGGCCGCACCCTCTCGCTCACCGCCCAGGGGAGTCTGAACCAGAATGACGCTGAAAACCTAAATTACGGAGTATATAGGTTTACAGAGCGGCCCACTGAGACCATCCACCAGTACCGGGAAAGTGAAACCAACTCCCACAGCTACAGCGCCACGCTGAACGGTACTGAACCGTTGGGCAACCGCCGGTACCTGGAGGCCTCGTACCTGTTTAGGCAGAACCGGAATATTTCTGACCAAAAGGTGTTTGACCTGCAGGACGGTGAGCGGCTCATCAATCAAAACCAGTCAAACCGGTACAACAGTGATTTCCAGTACCACCGTGCCAACGTGAACTTCAGGGTGAACCGTGATGCTTTCAGTTTTGCCGTGGGCCCGGGCTTTCAGCACTCTGACCTGATTGGCTACGTGCGCCAGAAGGAGAACAGACCGGTACAGAAGTCATTTGACAACTTTCTCCCCAGCGCCCGGTTCAACTATGATTTCGGGAGCAACCGCCGGTTTGATTTTAATTACGAGACCTCTGTGCAGGAACCGTCTGTGCGGCAGTTGCAGCCGCTGCCAGACAGCAGCAACCGGCTGAATGTGTATGTGGGGAACCCGGGGCTAAGACCGGCCTACCAGCACCAGCTTCGAGCCAATTTCACCATGTTCAACCCCACGTCCATGATCAGCTTTTTCGCCCGCGGGTTTATGAACTATACCACAGATGCCATTACCAACTCTGTCACCTACGGCGCAGGCCTGAGCCGTACCTCACAGCCGGTGAACGTGAGGTATAGCCGGATTTCTGGGGTGAACCTGAACGTGGGCTATCCGGTGCGCAAGCTCAACAGCCGCTTTAATGTAGGCCTGAGCCTGAGAGAGCAGCAGAGCATCAACCTTATTGACAACAGTGCCACCACCACAGAGAACCGCACCGTGGGCGGCAACCTTAGGTACGAGTACCGTCTGGACCAAAAGTTTGAGGTAAGCCTGCGCAGTGACCTCAGCCTGCAAACCACCAACTACAGCGCAGAAGGGAGCCGCGACCAGCAGTTCCTGAACCAAACCTACACGGGGGAGGCCACTGTTTACCTGCCCCTCCACTTTCACCTGAACGGAGTCCTGGACTATCTGGTGTACAACAACCCGGACTTGGGTTTCCGGCAGAACATTCCGTTGTTGAATGTTTCCCTGGCCAAGCAGTTCCTGAAGAACAACACGGGGGAACTGCGTCTGGTGGCGGTGAACCTGCTAGACAAGAACATGGGCATTAACCAGACAGCCAGCGCCAACTATGTGCAGCGGGAAACCATGAATTCACTGGGGCAGTACTTCCTGCTGCAGTTCACCTACACCCTTAACAAGCACCTGAACCCCATGGGGAGCCGCGGCGGCGGAATTAGGATTTTGCGGTAACAAGGGGAGGAAACGTCTAAAAAGCCGGACCAGAGAGTCCGGCTTTTTTATTTTATAAAGGTGGCTGATTCAGGTAGCCGTAAGATTATATGAGGCAGGTGAAATTTGATTTGCTATTGATGTAACGAGAGGTGGATGATGTTTGGGCAAATTTCTAAAAGGTAGGCTCTCCTTCTTCTGAACTGTGTAGGGTATTGCCATTAGAAAGTATCGCTATCTTTTGCTGCAGAAGTTTCTGAAGCAGGTTAAGTGCGTTTTGGAGCTGTTTTGGCCAAAACAGCTCCAAACCAGGTAGGTCTGCCTAAGTACATTTGGAAGCTACCGGAGGAGTCTTTGCTTAGCGTAGGCAAGAACGACGTGATGGTGCGGAAGTAATACAGGCCTCGCCTTGTTCCCTTCAAAGGACCGGGCCGATAGGTCTCCGTTCTTCAGGATTTGTGATTTAAAAATAAGAAACTCCGGATTTTTCTTTTGTCATTCTATCAGCTCAAAATGGAAGGTGCCAGAGGGGGCAAATCCTGAAGAGCGCTTTTAGGGGACAACTCAAGGCCCTGCTTACCAAGGAGTCACGCAGTGCATTCTTTTATAGGGTGGGCAGCCAAAGGGAGAAGTAGTATTGGGTACCAGCCTGCTACGCGTTTGTCCATTATTTATCTGCAAAGTTTTATGTGGTGTTTACTTCTGCCGCCGTTTTAGGGCTAGTTTTCAGAAAACGGCCCCAAAACAGGGAGCTGTTCTGCGTGTAAGGCACAAGCGGTCACCTGCCCATAGATAAATCAGAAAAAACTGTCAGCTTCAAGGAGTTGACGTTGTAAAAAAGTATTTCTGTTTTGCTGTTGCAATTGCCCAAAACAAGAAT
>NZ_LRMM01000094.1 GCF_001647275.1 Rufibacter ruber
TTTGGCCAAAACAGCCCGAAAACAGAATAGAATTTTTCAGGTGGTACCGCAAATAGAGAAGCAAGTACTATTTTTTTGTTGTCATCCTGTAAGGATCTTGGTGGCAAACGGTAATACCATTTTTAACAACGTTTTTCTAGTTCGCCCATGAGTACCTTTCAAACGGACAAAAATGGATGTTTGGAGGTAGCCGCTTACTTACCGCAGAAAACTGACCACCTTCAAACCCTAAGCAATGACTAACCGCATGCGGAAAATAATCCTGGCCCTATGTTTACTCGTGGGCACAGTGGCCCAGGCGCAGGTACGCCCTGAACTGGCGAAATCGCCGCCCATGGGCTGGAACAGCTGGAACTGGTTCGGGAAAGAGGCTATCAACGAGCAGATGATACGCGAAATTATAGACGCCATGGCCAGCAGCGGCCTGCGTGACGCGGGCTACAACTACGTGGTGGTAGACGGCGGCTGGCGCGACTCCAAACTGGGCCCCAACGGCGAACTGCTGGTGCACCCTGCCAAATTCCCCGGCGGCATGAAAGCGTTAGCAGACTATGCCCATTCCAAAGGCCTCAAATTTGGCTTGCACACCACGCCCGGTTCCCATGACTGCGGCATGGACAAAGTGGGCGGCTGGGGCCTGGAGGAAGTGCACGTGAAACAGTTCAAAGACTGGGGCATTGACTTCGTGAAACTAGACAAATGCCGCTTTTCTTTAGACGAGCAGCCCAATTACCCGCGCAATGATCCCCGCTGGAAAAAAGGTTGGGAAAGTGAGCCCAAAAACCTGCAGACCGCCTACGCCAAGTGGAGCAAACTCATGAAGGAAAGCGGGCGGGATATGGTGTTGAGCGCCAGCGCGTACCAGTTCTTTCCGTGGTACCCACAGCTCACCAACCTGGGCCGTACTACTGGTGATATCAAATCTAAGCAGTCGGGCGGGGCTATTTTTGACTCGGAGAAGCCGGGCAGCGTGATGGCCATTGTGGAGAGAAACAACCGCCACGCCGCCAAAGCGGGAAACGGCTACTGGAATGACCCTGACATGCTGGTGACCGGTGACCAAGGACTAACTCAGGAAGAACAGAAAGCCCATTTCGCGCTGTGGTGCCTCATGAGTTCGCCGCTTATTTTGGGCAACGACCCGCGCGTGATGACCGCCCAAGAGAAAGCTATCATCTTGAACAAAGAAGCTATTGCTATTAACCAGGACCCCACCGAGCAAGGCAAGCGAATACGGCAAGACGGCAAAGCCGAAGTTTGGGCCAAAAAACTCAAAAACGGAGATTACGCCGTACTGCTGCTGAATCGTGACGCCCAAGCTACACAGAACATCACCGTGAACTGGACCGACCTGGGGTTAGCCGGAAACAAGAAACTTCGCGACGTGTATGCCGCCAAAAACCTGACCGCCACCAAAGATAAGTTCAGCCAGAGCATTCCGCCGCGGTCAGGTTTGTTTCTGGTAGTACAGGCGAAATAGGGGAGAAGTGGAGCTTCTGTTTTCGGCCTGTTTTCACCAAAACAGGCCGAAAACAGAAAATTGGGGGCGGTGTTAAGACCTTTGGTTCCAGTAAAGCTGTTCGGGTTCTTATTGCAGAAAATGCGGTAGTACTACTATAGCTAATGCTGTTCGGGAGTTCTACTCCCAAACTAGGCTGCTGTTCAGGGTTTCTAACTCCGCAGGCTACGGGCAAAAGAAGGGGAGTAGAACTCTCAGGCTGGGTGCTTCCGGCGTAGAACCTCTGCTGTTCGGTTTTCTGCTGTTCGGGATTTGTAACTCTGCTGTTCGGGATTTGTAATCCCGAACCATTCTGTCGGGGATTTATCAATCCCCGTTGCTGGCGGGTTAGAAAGACGCAAACGCGGGGATTGATAAATCCCCGACCAGGTGCTTCCGGATTGATAAATCCGGAAGAGCGAACAATCCCCGTTGCTGGCGGGTTAGAAAGACGCAAACACGGGGATTGATAAATCCCCGACCAGGAACTTCCGGATTGAAAAATCCGGAAGAGCGAAAGTAAATCCGGAAGAGCGAAAGACTCCGAAAGAGCGAAACAATAGAGCAAAACGAGCAAAAATGTGACAATACCTGTTTTGGGGCTGTTTTCGCCAAAACAGGCCCAAAACAGAAAACAAACAGACAAACCAAGATTACTGGTATAGTACATGAATAGACTAAGAAAACCCTCTTTGCTGCTTTCGTTGCTGCTCATGCTGTCAGTAGCGGTGCAGGCCCAGCAACGCCCTAACATCATCCTGATTCTGGCCGATGATTTGGGCTTTTCAGACATTGGGAGCTACGGCGGCGAGGTGAAAACCCCCAACCTGGACAAACTCGCCGCGGGCGGCATCAAGTACAAGCAGTTCTACAACGCGGCCCGCTGCTGCCCCACCCGCGCCTCGCTCATGACCGGGCTGTATCCGCACCAGGCGGGTATGGGCTGGATGGCCGCCGCAGATTTAGGCACGCCTGCGTACCAAGGCAATCTCAACCAACAGAGCGTGACCATCGCCGAGGTCCTGAAGCAAGCGGGCTACGGCACGTACATGACCGGCAAATGGCACCTCACCAATGAGCGCAAAATCAACGGCGGCGTGGTAGACAACTGGCCCAAGCAGCGCGGGTTTGACCAGTACTTCGGCATTGTGCCGGGCGGTTCCAACTACTTCACGCCGCAGATTTACTCTAACAACCAGCGCTACCCTGCGCCCAAAGATTTTTACCTGACCACGGCCATTTCAGACACCAGCGTGAAGTACATAGACCAGCATTTTTCTTCGGCTAAGAAGAAAGACCCGCTCTTTATGTATGTAGCCTACACTGCGCCGCACTGGCCGCTACACGCGCTGCAGAAAGACATTGACAAGTACAAAGACTTCTATAAAGTGGGCTGGGACAAACTGCGCCAGGAACGCTTTGAGAAACAGAAAAAGCTGGGCCTGCTGCCTCAAAACGCCGTACTCTCGCCGCGTGACAAAGAAGTGAAGGCCTGGGAAACCCTGCCAGAGGAAAAGAAAAACGAAATGGCGATGCGCATGGCCATCTATGCCGCGCAAATTGACGTCATGGACCAGGGCATCGGCCGTATTGTGGCCAAGCTCAAAGAGAAAAACCAGCTGGACAACACGCTCATTTTCTTTTTGAGTGACAACGGCGCCTGCGCCGAATTCATCTCCAGCGGCAAAAGCAAAGAAGTAAACGGCCAGGAAGACACTTTTGAAAGCTACCGCCTGGAGTGGGCCAACCTGAGCAGTACGCCGTTTAGGGAATACAAACATTACACCCATGAAGGCGGTATTGCCACGCCGCTCCTTGCGCATTGGCCCAAGGGCATTGACCCTAAACTGCAGAACAGCTTTGTGAAAGAATACGGCCACGTAAGTGACATCATGGCCACGTGCGTGGAATTAGCCAAAACCAGTTACCCCAAGACGTTCAAAGGGCATAAAATCACTCCGCTGGAAGGGAAAAGTTTAGTGCCGCACTTCACCGGCAAGACCAACAACCGGGGCGTGGTGTACTGGGAGCACGAAGCCAACCTGGCCGTGCGGGACGGTAAATGGAAGCTGGTGGCCAAAACCCCGCAGGGCGAGGAATTCTCTACCAACTCCCTGGAACTCTATGACCTGGACGCTGACCCGTCTGAGATGAACAACCTGGCCAATCAATACCCAGACCGCGTGACCAGCATGTACCAGGGTTGGTTCAGTTGGGCCAACCAGATTGGCGCGTTCCCGCTAGACACCCGCGAGTACAACGTGCGCATGGAGCATTACCGCCGCAAACTGAACAGCACCTTTGAGGAAGATTTACTGGGCGGCTGGCGCGTGAACCAGAACAAAGCAGTTTCCGCCACCCTTGAGATTGACCCAACCGGGCAACTCACCGGCAAAAACGCTGTGAAAGTAGCCATGCAGAAACCCGGCGAGCGGCCAAACCAGCTGGCCATGGTCTGGAACGTGAAGCTGGACAAAGGGCAGCAGTACCAGGTGAAACTGAACGCCAAGGCCAAAGGCAACGCTTCTTTCCTGCTAAGGTTTGAGCAGCCCAACGGCGAGGAAAAACTGCTGGACCAAACGGTTTCCGCCGCAGGCCAAGCGGCTAAAACCGCCTCTAAACCGTTTACCATTCCGCAGAGCGGAAACTACCAATTGGCTTTATATTTCGGGCAACTCAAGGCCGGAGATGAATTGTGGGTAGATGACATTGAGTTAGTACCAATTGCTTCTAATAAATAAACATGAAACGCATTTTCCTGAGTGCTGCCGTAGTGGTGGCTTCTTTGACGGCAAGTTTCGGCCAAACGGCCAAACACGTGATTCTGATAAGCATTGACGGCTTCCGTCCGGACTTCTACCTGGACAAAAAGTGGTCTGCGCCCAACCTGCAGAAGCTTATGGCCAGCGGCGTGTATGCCAACGGCGTGAACAGCGTGTTCCCCAGTGTGACCTACCCGTCACACACCACGCTGGTCACCGGCGCTTTGCCCGCCCGGCACGGCATCTATTATAACGCGCCCATTGACGCCAAGAACGGGGAGTGGTACTGGTTTGAAAACCAAATAAAAGTAGCCACCCTGTGGGACGCCGTACAGAAAAAAGGCCTGACCTCGGGTTCTATCATGTGGCCGGTGACCGTGGGCGCGCCTATTACCTACAACTTCCCCGTGAAACGCGCTGACAATGACGAGAAAACCGACCAACTTTCGGTGACCCGTCCGGTGGTGACGCCCGCTAACCTGTTAGATGAGTTTGAAAAAGGCAGCAACACCAAACTGACACCCAACCATTTCAAAGGCGATGACCTGGACCGTACCACCGGCAAAATGGCCAACTACATCATTGCCAAGCACAAGCCCAGCCTCATGGCTATTCATTATCTGGCCATGGACCACGCCGGGCATGACTACGGCCGGGACCATGACCACATCAGGGAGTCTTTGGTGTTGGTAGACAGTTTGATTGGCAATGTGCTGCAGACTGTTGAGAAAGCGGGTATTAAAAACCAGACCGCCATCATCATTACCGGTGACCACGGCATGGTGACCAGAACCACCAATTTGGCCGCCAACGTGTGGTTAACCCAAGCCGGGCTGATGGGCAAAGATGGCTGGAAAGCCAGATTTGAAGGTGCGGGCGGTTCGGCGTTCCTGTACCTGAAAGACAAAAATGACAAGGCCACGCTGGAGAAAGTGAAGCAGATTCTGGCCAACGTGACGCCCGAGGAGAAGAAGCTGTTCAGGGTGGTAGAACGCAAAGAAATGGACGCCGTGGGCGCGAACCCCGAGCCAGTATTGGCCTTGGCGTTGGCCAAAGGCGTTGCCTTTGGCGGGGCTACTGACGGGGTCGCGTGCGCAAAACTAAGCTGGGGGGTACGCACGGGTATTTCCCAGACTTCCCGGAGATTAGCACTGGTTTTATTGCGGTGGGCGCGGGCATCAACCAAGGCGTGAAGATTCAGGAGATGGGCATTCAGGACGTAGCGCCGGTTATTGCCAAACTGCTGGGCCTTGACTTCAAAGCCCCAGACGGAAAACTGTATCCGCAGATTCTCAAGAAATAATAGCTAACGTTTCGGAGCCATTTTCCTGTTTTCGGCCTGTTTTCAAAGAAAACAGCAAAACAGGATTCCTAAAATCACCTTCTGCCTAACCCAAGAAGAACCTGTATGAACTATAAGATTATCTATTCCTATTTACATCAGTTTGGGGCTTCGGCCAGAAGGCTTTCGGTTCATCGCGCCCTCGTTCTTTCTTTGGTTTGCTGGTTTCTTTACTCTCTTTCGGCCGTGGCCGAAGTACAGGAAGAACGCCCCAACATTCTCTGGATTGTGAGCGAAGACAACAGCCCATTCTTGGGTGCTTACGGCGATGCCTATGCCACCACGCCCAACCTGGACAAACTGGCTACGGAGGGCGTGCTGTATTTGAATGCCTTCGCGGCGGCACCGGTCTGCGCGCCCACGCGGTTTGCACTCATAACGGGCATGTACGCCTCATCGGCGGGTACGCTGCACCACCGCAGCACGTACCAGCTGCCTGAGCAGGTGAAGTTCTTCCCGCAGTATCTCAAGCAGGCCGGGTATTACACCTCCAACAACGTGAAGAAGGACTACAACACCAAAGACCAGCCGCAGGTATGGGACGAATCCAGCAAGAAAGCCACCTATAAAAACCGGAAGCCGGGGCAGCCGTTCTTCTCCATCTTCAACTTCACTACTACCCATGAAAGCCAGATCCAGGGCAAGAACCGGAACCAGAAACTAGGCCATAACCCTAAGAAAGCGCCCGTGCCGCCCTACCACCCCCGCACGCCGGAGATGGAGGAAGACTGGGCGCTGTACTATGACCGCATGCAGGCCATGGACGCCGAAGTCGGGGAAATCTTAAAGGAACTAGACGCTTCCGGACTGGCCGAAAACACCATTGTCTTCTACTACAGTGACCACGGCGGCGCGCTGGCCCGGGGCAAGCGGTTTCTATATGAATCTGGTTTGCGGGTGCCGCTCATTATCCGGTTCCCTAAAAAATACGCCCATCTGGCGCCGGGCAATCCGGGCACTAAACTGGACCGCATCGTGTCGTTCGTGGATTTTGCGCCCAGCATTTTGAGTTTGGCCAACGTGCCGCTGCCTTCGCATTTGCAGGGCAAGCCGTTTCTGGGCAAACAAGCGCCTGCGCCGAGGGGATATGCCTACTCGTACAAAGGCCGCATGGACGAACGCCTGGATTTGGGCCGCTCGGTGCGGAATAAGAAGTACCGTTACATCAGGAATTATATGCCCCACAGAATTCCCGGTCAGCACGTAGATTACCAATGGCAGGCCAGTTCTATGGTTTCGTGGGAGAACGCCTACAAAGCGGGCCAACTCAATGAGGCGCAATCTTTTTTCTGGAAGCCCAAACCCGCCGAGGAACTCTATGACGTAGAAGCCGACCCGCACAATATTCACAACCTGGCCGGAAAGAAAGAATACGAGTCTGTGCTGCGCGAAATGAGGCAGGCCAACCAAAAATGGCTACTGGAAACCAAAGACGCAGGCTTTATTCCAGAGGCAATACTTGTTGAAATCAATCAGAAGATGCCCATCTATGACTACCTGCGCACCGGGAGTTTTCCGCTGGAGCGGGTGCTGGAGACCGCAGACATGGCCTCTAACCGTGAGGCGAAGCATGTGAAAGAACTCACCAAACGGTTGCAGGACAAAGAGCCGGTGGTACGGTACTGGTCGGCCATAGGGTGCGTGGTGCTGGGCAAAGAAGCCGCATCGGCGAAAGCCGCGTTACAGAAATTGTTGCAAGACCCGCTGGCAATAGTGCAGGTGGCCGCCGCCGAAGCTTTGTACGGGTTAGGAGAGACCACGCGCGTGCTGCCGGTGTTGCGCCAACACCTGCAGAGCCAGAACCGGTTTGTGCAAATAGCCGCGCTAGAGGTTCTGGAGAAAATGGGGAAAGACGCCCAACCGCTGGCCCAGGAAGTGAAAGCCCTCTCGGCTAAAGATGAGGAAACGTCTGGAGATGTGGCCAAAGTGGCCAGATATCTAAGCAGGCAACTCGTGCAGAGGTAGTTTTTAGGGCTGTTCCTGTCAATAGTAACGTTCTGTTTTGGGGCTGTTTTTATAAAAACAGCCCCAAAACAGAACGTTACTAGAAGCTGCCCCATAGATGAAGTGGCTTTGCTTTACAAGTTCTATACTGGACCAATACTGTCTTTTGCTTTCGGCCTGTTTTTAAAAAAGTAGGCTAAAAGCAGAAATTGAGCTGGCTATTCTTCATTCCATATCACAGCTTCTAGTCAACGTAAAGCGCTTCATTTTTCCTTTGTATTATTTACAGGGGGCGAACAAGCTGTAAAACAGAAGAGGTTAGGCCGTTACCGCCTAACCTCTTCTGGAAAAACCCAGGCGTGGATGTGTTACGGTAGCTTCATCTCCACCAGAACTGGGTAGTGGTCAGACGGCAGAATACCGTTTGGAGCATCTGTCAAGACGTTGTGACTGTACACTTGCCAGGTAGCGGTTGGCATGATATGGTCAATGCGTCTGTTGCCGGTGTTGTTTAAATCAAAACCGTTGGTTGTGCCTCTGGCAGGGGCGTACCTTTTTGCTGCAGGAACCACCTGGTACGCATCACTTAACAAGGCGGAGTTGTGGAGAATCAGGTACGGATCCTGGTTCTGCCCCGCATTGAGGTCGCCCAGAAGAATAGCGGGTTCGTTGCCTGCCTTCTCGGCTATCTGGGCAAGCATTAAGTTGGCGCTGTTCACCCGGGCATTCTCGCTGGCGTGGTCAAAGTGGGCATTGAACACCCAGAAGATTTCGCCGGTGTACCTATCCCTGAGTCGGGCAAAGGTGGCAATGCGGTAGAAGGAGGTGCCCCAGGGTTTGTTGGCGGGTTTGGTGGTAGGGGCGCCGGGTGCCAACCAGAACTGGCCCGAGGCGAGGGCGGCAAACCGCTGTTTCTTGTAGAAAAGCGCACTGTGCTCAGAAGTGCCGGGGCCGGTGCCATCGTCATCCCTCCCAGTGCCTATTTTGTTGTATTCAGGTAAATCGTTGGCTAAATGCGTGATCTGGTTGCCGTTGGCTTCCTGACTTCCCCAGATGTCAAAATCATACTTCCTGATTAAATCCCTGACCAACGGCCGTCGCACTGACCAGGCTTTGTTGCCGCCGTCTACCGCCACCCGCACGTTAAACGTGGCAATGCCGTAGTATTTCCTGTACTCATAATTGGGGTTGAGAGGAACGGCTTTGTAGATATTGCCCGCCAGCAAGTGGGACGTGATGAGCACCCCGGTTCCTTCGGCATGCGTGCCGAACACATTCACTTTGCTGTTCCCTTCCACCTGAATGATCTCGCCGGAAGGTTGGTTTGACGTACCCGTAACCCCTGGCTTGTTGAAAACCTTGCCGTCATGGGGCGAGAGGGTTTTCGTGACTTTGTTGTAAAAGAACACCCCCTCGGCCGCAGAAACCCAGAATTTATCTGGTTGCCCCACCACCGGTGACAGGTGCCGAAGGAGGGTCTGGTCAGTAGTGAAAGTGCGGGAGGCATCCAGTTCTAACGCGGGGGCAGATCCGGTACCAACGGTAAAAGCCACAATGCTCCACGGGCCACCGCTGGTTAATTGGCCTGTTGCCCAAAGCCTGCCGTTGGTTTCATCCCATAAGACCGAATGGGCATTATAGAGAGGGTAGGTGGCACTGGTGTTGTTACGGGTGGCAAATACTTTCACCCAGTTGCCCCCGGCGGCGGCAACCGCTACATTGCCGTTCCCCAGAATTTCAATGCTCTGCGGATTCTGGCCACTCCCAATATTAGTTGACCACTTTTTGACTTTGGAAGCATTGGTGATCAACGCCG
This sequence comes from Rufibacter ruber, assembly GCF_001647275.1. Classification (GTDB taxonomy): domain Bacteria; phylum Bacteroidota; class Bacteroidia; order Cytophagales; family Hymenobacteraceae; genus Nibribacter; species Nibribacter ruber_C. The sequence goes on from NZ_LRMM01000094.1 coordinate 9,363, forward strand.
TTTCGCCACCTACGGCCGCAATCCATTCAATGTCAGGACCCAGTATACTGTTTAGCCGCATTTTCATGTCAGTAGGGTTGTCCCAGCCTGGGGCCGCGCTTTCGGTGGCTGTCCAGTTGCCGCCAGGAATGGAGGTGGAGGGCTTAAAGCTCCAAACTTTTGCCGCCGGGAGGGACCAGTCAGCAGCCTCAGATCTGTAAATGTCCAGATTGTCTGAGGTCCAATCTAAAACCCCAATGTTACATGCGCAGGCAACAGGGTAAATGCCATTAGGGGCACCAGACGAAGGTTCTCCCGCTGGCGGATCAATAATTCCCCCACCAGGTTCTGTGGCCGGTTCAACTTCTTCCTTTTCACTGCAGGCATAGAAAAAATGGGCTAAAGATAAAAAAGAGAGCAGTAAAAGCTTTTTTCTGAACGTTCTTCTTTCCATAATTTACACTATTAATTGATGTATAAGTAATTAGCTGAGTCTATGTGGAAGAGCTTTCTAATGGAGGGCCTGAGGTATGTGTAGGGTATGGTGTGGGGCTTGAGAAGGAAGTGAATGTAAAGATTATTTTGCTTGGGTAATTGTTGCTAATTGAAAGTTTTTTGAAATGGTAATGTGGGTTTATGGCTTTAATTAATGTGTTTAAAGTCTTTTTTATTAACGCTTAATGGAAAGATAAACTAAAAAATAATGTAAAGCAATATGTGTTAAAATGCCGGAGAAGATAGTCCGAATGAAAGCTGGGTAGGAAGGAGGTATCAAGTATGTCTTCATCAGCTTGATTACCTCTGCCGCTGAATCAGGATCTGTGCCTTGTTTAAAGATTTTATCTACAGAAGAGTAGCAAATGAATATGAAATGTAATTGAATTAAAGAAATGTTGGCAGGAGGAATGGTTGAAGTATGAGGTGATATTTTAGATTGTAATATGTTGTTATATAGCTTGTTTTGTGAAGTTAAATTAAAAATAAGGGAATTTTTGTGAACTGTACTTTAAAAAAAATATTGTACTTGGCTGATATTCCTAGTATTTAAATAAATGTGTTTAAATGTTTCTGCTGCTCTTTTATGGAATAGCGTAAAAGCTTTAGATTTTAGATGAAGTAGACCATCTAACATGGCCAAAGTATAAGCTGGGAATGCGTGAATAAAAGCCGGGCGCTACAAAATTGATAGTATTTTATACAATAGTTAAAGATGTAAAAATAAGAAGATGGGACTGTTGTTATAGTGGATTTAATGCAATGAAAGGGTTGGTGTAAACATGGGTTTTGTTGAGGGATTATCTAAGTTTAAGTTTTTATAGCATAATAGGTGTAAAAGTGTTTGAATTGGTGGGATGCAAAAGATGTATTTGCGTGTGTGTCTTGACCTAATGAACTATAATGATTGGGTGTAGATTCCTGGAATAAGAAAAGAAGGTTGAGTAAATGTGTATTTCTGTTTTTGGCTTGTTTTCCGGAAAATAGCCCCAAAACAGAAACTGCTTATAAGTTATTTGAAAAGCGAATTCAACCAAGAAAGGGGGGAGGTGATTTTCTTTCAAGTTCAGGTGGTGTGGGGGCGGCTTACCTGTCAAGCTGTTGTCAGGCCCTTATTCCCAAAGAGAAACCACCAGCATGTGGTTGGCTGGAGTCAAACTGATGTAAAAACAGAAGGAAAGTTTTGCTGGAGACGGGTGATAATCTTGCCAAAGAGTGTGCGTTCTATTGGTGCAGGCTCTACCTTTGCCCAAGAAACAGACTCCTCAAGAAGTATGGGAAAATATATGGCTGTACTGATAGCTGTGGTACTCATGGGAACTGCCTGTGAGCCATCTGCGCAGAACCAGGCCAAAACGCTGCACGAAGAGGTGATGGCCCTCCATGATTCCTCTATGGCCAAAATGGGGGATCTTTACACACACCGTAAAGAATTGCTACGGTTACAGGATTCCTTGCCCGCAGCAGATTCAGCCAGACAAAGAGGTGTCAGGTATGGCGTCTCCAAGCTGCTGGAGGCAGATGAGCACATGATGCAGTGGATGCGGGCCTACCGTGTTCCTGACCTTCAGAAACCCAAGGAAGCCCTTCTGTACCTGCAAGATGAGAGGGAAAAGATTCAGAAAGTACGCCAGGAGATTGAGCAGAGCCTTAAAGTAGCTGATTCCCTGTCTGCCCAACTTACAAATAAGCACCCATGAGAAAAATAGTACTAGGAGCCTTGCTGGGTCTGGGCCTCATAAGCGCCTGCACGTCTACGTCAGATGAAAAGAAGTCGCTGCCTATTCTGGGGCCAAGGGAGCCCAAGGTAACCATGGTAGACGGCCAGCCGAAAGTAGATACGGTCTACCATTCCATTCCTGATTTCGCCTTTTTAGATCAGGACAGCCAGATGGTCACGCCCCAGACGGTAGCCAATAAAATTTATGTGGCAGACTTCTTCTTTACCTCCTGCCCGTCTATCTGCCCTAAAATGAAGAGCCAGATGCTGCGGGTGTATGAGAAGTACAAAGACAACCCCAGGGTGGCGCTGTTGTCCCACTCCATTGATCCCACCCATGATACCGTGGCGGTGTTGCGGGAATATGCTGACCGGCTGGGGGTGAGCAGCAAAACCTGGCATTTTCTAACCGGAGACAAAGACACCATCTTAGACCTGGCCCAGAAGCATTACCTGACCAGCGCCCTGGAGAGCAATGAAGCACCGGGTGGCTTTGAGCACAGCGGTGCCTTCCTGCTTATAGATGAAAAACGCAGAATAAGGGGGCATTATGACGGCACCAATGAACAGGAAGTAGATAAGCTCATGCAAGACATGGAGCTGCTCCTGCAGGAGAAGACAAAATAACTGACAGCAGATGCGTTGGAGAAACCTCTTTCTGGTAGCCATGCTTGGGATAGCTGTGGCTGGGTGCTTTACAGAGCGTAAAGACGAGGGCCAGCTGCTGTACACCCGCCACTGTGTCAGTTGCCATCTGGAGAATGGGGAGGGGCTGCGGGGGGTGATTCCGCCGTTGTTAGATTCAGACTATGCGGCCCAGCACCGGGCAGAACTGGCCTGCCTCATCAGGAATGGGATAAACGGGCCAATTCAGGTGAATGGTAAAACCTATAACCAACCCATGCCGGGCAATAATCAACTGACAGAGGCAGATATCACCAACATTATCAATTACCTGCACAAAGAATTTAACTCGCCTATACAAAAGATTTCCTTTGGTGAAGTGCGGGAGCAGATGAAAGTCTGCCCTTAAAGCCGGTTTACATGTGGCTATTACGAAACAAAAGGCCACAAAAGAACTTGCGCTCATCCTTTTCTGGTTACGCGCCTCAAAAACTGCTTGTGCAGAACCTTGCTCTGGCACTTCTGGCCTGCAAAATTATGAATTGAATATGACTTCTACAGAAGGGGCTAATGCCAAAAAAAGGGGCTGGTGTCATTGCCAGCCCCTTCTTTTTGAAAAGAGAAAGTGATATTAGCGGCCAGTGGTCCCGCCGCCGGTTGTTCCTGTAGTAGTACCGGTTGTACCGGCAGTGGTGCCTGTAGTACCGGCAGTGGTGCCTGTGGAGCCCGCAGTGGTACCCGTTGTGCCCGCAGTGGTGCCGGTAGTACCAGTAGTTCCGGCAGTGGTACCGGTTGTGCCGGCTGTAGTGCCAGTAGTACCTGTGGTGCCCATCATAGTGGTGTCACCCCCCATGTCAGTGGTGGTGCTGGTGCCGTCATCCATGGTGTTACTGTCTACTGAGGTATTGTCAGTGGTAGTGCCATTGGCCTGGTCTTCCTGGTTTCCGCTGCCACCACAAGAAGATAAAGCCAAAGCAGAGGCAATGGCACATGTGGCGAACAAATTAATTCCTTTGAGTTTCATAGCTTTTGTGTATAGGTTAAGGTTGAACAATTTACACATGAGCCTTTGTACGAGGCTGTTATAATTTCAGCTGCCTCTAAGGATAAGAATATTAATTATTTTGTAAAAATACGTATTTGTTCCTCCCTTGCCCCCAGGTCTAAGGAACTACTTCTGGTGATTTTTCAAGATTAGCGTTTGATAGAAGCAGGAGGTGGAACGGGTTCTGTAAACGAAGCTGTTTAGAGTTTTGACAGAAAGATGTTTTGCAGAGAGTTTTATTTCTGTTTTCGGGCTGTTTTTCAGAAAACAGCCC
>NZ_LRMM01000095.1 GCF_001647275.1 Rufibacter ruber
CCGTTATCGTTTTCGGCCTTATTTTACAGAAAAACAGGCCGAAAACGCACTATCAATAATCTCTTCTTAGTTTACTATGTTTGATTGTCCCCCTTTGAAGGGGGTAGGGGGATGACAAGGGCTGCGGAAGAACCATCAGCTTTTATTTAGAACTGATTTTCAGAAATATGTGATTCTGCACAAGTAACTCTGCACGAGTCATCATCCCCCTACCCCCTTCAAAGGGGGACGGAATGCGTGCAAATAATATAAAGAAGAAGGTAAGTTGGTGCCTTAAAACAGCCCCACCGCTTTCAGCAGAATGCGCAGGCTCCAGATAATCACCAGGGAGCCTACGGCGATGAACATGGTTTTCATGGGCAGTTTCCCAGCCAAACGGGCGGCGATGGGCGCGGCGATGAGGCCGCCTAAAACCAAGCCTAGAATGATGTGCAGGTGACTTAACCCCAGCATGGCGAAAAACGTGAGGGAACTGGCCAGCGCCACAAAGAATTCGGTAATGCTCACGGAGCCAATCACGAAACGTGGGGTTCGGCCTTTGGAAATGAGCGTACTGGTCACCAACGGACCCCAACCACCGCCTCCAAATGAGTCCAAAAATCCTCCGGCTCCGGCCAACAATCCGGCCTTCTTAATTTTTTTGCGGGTCTTGGTCTTCCGGAAGGCGTTGTACACAATGCGCGAACCCAGAATTAACGTGTAACTTGCCAAGATAGGCCGCACATACCCTCCGTACTCCTCGCCCACCACGCTTAACAGATACGCGCCCGCAATAGCCCCCAGCACCCCCGGAATGAGGAGCACCTTGAACAGCTTCTTGTTCACGTTCCCGAACCGGTAGTGGTTGTAGCCCGAGGCCCCGCTGGAAAACACCTCGGCGGTATGGATACTTCCGCTAATGGCGGGCAGGTTCACGCCCAGTGACATGAGAATGGTGGTACAAGTCACGCCGTAGCCCATGCCCAACGCCCCGTCTACCATCTGAGCGGCAAACCCGGCCAGAATCATCCAGTAAAACAGCGGCTCAATGTTCAGCAACAGGTTCTGGGTTTGGGCTGTCGCTTCGGCCAGCGGAAAGAAGAAAGAGACTCCGTAGCCCAACAGCATCAAGAATAGCGCAGCCGCACCGCCCATGGTCAGTTTCTTCCAAGGCTTTGTGGTTGGTTTCTTTTGGCGCGGCAATTTTTCTTTTACGGCTAGCACTTTGGTGATGTCATTAAGGTGGGTCACTTTGGCGGCGAAATCTCCGGCCAATCGGTTCCTGATTTGCTGCAGGTTGTCCAGCACCTCGTCCAACTCCTCGGGCAGCGTCTCATTAAAGGTCTCTTTCAGGCGTTTGGCCATAGTGGGCGATTTCCCGTTGGTGGAAATGGCAATCTTGAGGTTCCCCTTCCGCACCACCGAACTCAAGTAAAAATCGCATAAATCAGGCGTATCCGCTACGTTCACCAGTTTACCCTGGCGTTTGGCTTCCAAGCTGATGTCGCGGCTGGCCTCGCGGTCATTCACGGCCACAATCACAATATCGGCCCCGGCCACATCTTCCGCAGAAAAGGCTTTGGGCACCAGCGAAATGTTGTCATGCTCCAGCGCCAGTTGCAGCACCGCCTGGTTAAATTCAATGGCCACCACTTTAATGGTAGTCGCGGGCGAATTCTGCAGCAGCGCCGTCAGTTTCTCCAGCCCCACGTTCCCGCCGCCCACCACCAGCACGCGCATCTGCTCCAGTTTCAGAAAAACCGGGAACAGGTTGTTTTGCTCTTTGACGGTGAGGGTTGTAGACACAGAAATTGTTGATTACTAATTGTTGATTGTTTTTCTCTTACCCTGGCGCGAGACTTTGTCTCGTGACTTAGGATGAAGCGAGTCTCCAGACTCGCCGGGAACCATGAACTGTCTATTGGTAAATGGAGTCTGGAGACTCCAATCATCCGTCGCACGAGTCTAGAGACTCGCGCCAGTTAGATTACTATTTTCGGCCTGTTTTCTGAAAAACAGGTCGAAAACGCATCTGCGGTGTCCCTTCTCCCTCTGGGAGAAGGTTAGGATGAGGGAAACCCGGTTCAAACAGCAAAAGCAGCAGCAAAAAAGAAACACGTATTTCGGTTCTCAAAACTCTTCTTTCTATAGCCAGCGTTTCCCCCCTCACCCTAGCCCTCTCCCTCCAGAGAGAGGGACTGCCGCTTTTCTGTTTTCGCCTGATTTTGGAAAAACAGCCCGAAAACAGAATTCCAGAACTCCCCTCTCCGTGGGAGAGGGGCCGGGGGTGAGGTTTCTAATTCACCAACGTTCTATAAGCGAAATCCCCGAAGCGCTCGCCCAGCCGGCGGTTCTGTTTGAACAACCCGAAGGCGGTGTCCAGCTCCTGCAGAATGGCGGCTTCGTCCACGTTTTCTTTGTAGAGCACATTTAAGCGCTCGCCTTCCATATCGCCGCCCAGGTTGAGGTTGTAGCGGCCAGGCGCGGTGCCGATGAAGCCAATCTCTGACAGCACCGACCTCCCGCAGCCGTTGGGGCAACCTGTCATTCTGATGATGATTTCCTCGTCCAACAGCGCGTGCTTGGCCAATACGTCGTCAATTTTGGTGATGAGTTCCGGCAAGTAGCGCTGGGCTTCAGCCAAGGCCAAGGGACAGGTAGGCAGGGCCACGCAGGCCATGGCGTTTTTCCGGAGCAAAGAAGCTGCCTCGGTATGCGCCAGTACGTTGTGTTTGGCTAGAATCTGTTCAATTTCAGCTTTGTTCTCAGGCGTGATGTCGCTGAGAATCACGTTCTGGTTACAGGTGAACCGGAAGTTGGCTTTGCCGGTTTGGGCTACCTCTAAAAACGCGGTTTTCAGCACCACGCCATTCTCCAAATCCAGCACGCGGCCGTTCTCCACAAACACGGTGTAGTGCCACAGACCAGTATCGCTCTGCGCCCAGCCGTAGTGGTCTTTGCGCGAGTTCAGTTTGTAGGGACGCGCTTCCTCCAACTGAAACCCGATGCGGCTTTCTAGTTCTTTCCGGTAGCCGTCTACAGTCAGGGCGTCAATGGTATATTTCACACGGGCGCGTTTGCGGTCAGAACGGTTCCCGAAGTCGCGTTGCACGGTCAAGACCTCATACACGGCTTTAAACAGCTTCTCATCAGATTCCTCCACGCTCACAAACCCCAGAATAGAGGCCAGGCGCGGATAGGTTTCGGCGTTGCCGTGGGTAAAAGAAAGACCTCCGCCTACGGCGATATTAAAGCCCTTCAGCTCGTTGTTCTCAATAATGGCGATGAGCCCTAAATCCTGCGCAAACACGTCTGAGTCATTGTTGGGCGGAATGACCAGTCCAATCTTGAACTTGCGCGGCAGGTAACGGTCTTGGTAGAGCGGGTCTTCCTCTTCCTTCTTGTCAATGATTTTCTCGTCTTCCAGCCACACCTCATAATAGCCGCGGGTCTTGGGCAACAGGTACTCGCTGATGCGGTCGGCGTACTGGTAAATGCGCTCGTGCAGCGGCGACTCCAGCGGGTTGGCGCTGGACACCACGTTGCGGTTCACATCGCCGCAGGCGGCGATGGAATCCAGCCCCACCTGGTCAAAGGCCTTGATGGTGGGCCGCGTCTTGGACTTCACAATGCCGTGCAACTGAATGGTCTGCCGCGTGGTAATTTTGATAACACCAGTAGAATTCTCCCCGGCAATATTATGCGTGGCCACCCACTGCTGTGGCGTCAAAAAACCACCCGGCAACCGAAGCCGAATCATGAACGAGTACAGGCGCTCCAGTTTCTTGGCGGCGCGCTCCTCGCGGCGGTCGCGGTCGTCCTGCATGTACATGCCGTGGAACTTCACCAAATTGGTATCATCTTCCCGAATGGCGCCGGTGATTTCGTCTTTCAAGCTTTCGTTAAGGGTACCCCTTAGCCCGTCGCTCTCAACTTTGATGCGCTCAACGGGTGACAGATTCTTTTGCTCAGTTGCCATGTAAACTGGTTCTAGTTAGAGCGAAAACTTCCGCCCAATTTCTTTTATGGTTCTTGCTGTTTTCGCTGTTTTGGAAAAACAGGCCGAAAACAGGATTATTTTTTTGTTCGTCTGGCGCGAGTCTCCAGACTCGTGCCGATAGGTGGTTGGAGTCTCCAGACTCCATTTCCCTGCGTTTCCGGCTCTTGGTTCCCGGCGAGTCTGGAGACTCGCTTCACTTTAAGTCACGAGTCTTCAGACTCGCGCCAGTTGGTTTAATATTCTTGCTACTTCTTCATCTGCTGGTCGGGTTTTGTACTCCCGACTTGGTAGCTAGACAATGCGAAGGGGATTGCAAATCCGGAAGAGCGAACCTACCTACCGCAAGTTTTCAACTTGTGGTTGATATAGAGCAAGTTTTCAACTTGCGTTGCTCTACTCTGTATTCCGGCAATTTGGAAACTTGCCTTATTTCTGCTCCAAGTTGAAAACTTGAAGCAGAATTCCTTAATACACGTCCTTCAAATACCGGCCTTCTTCCTTGAGTTGTTTCAGATACACTGCCGCTTCTTCCGGAGAGGAACCAGCACCCAGCCCGATGATTTGCAACAGGGTATTCTCCACGTCCACGCTCATAGGTTCTTTGGCGCCGCACACATACACATAAGCGCCGGAAGTCAGCCACTCATAGAAGTCTGCAGCGTTTTCCTGCATTTTGTGCTGCACGTAGATTTTTTCTTTCTGGTCACGGGAGAAGGCGCCGTTGAACTTGGTCAAAATGCCCGTCTCAAACCAGCTCTGAATTTCGGTTTGGTACAGGAAGTCTGTCACAAAGTGCTGGTCTCCGAAGAAAAGCCAGTTACGGCCATCTGCCCCAGTAGCATCACGTTCGGCTAGGAACGAACGGAATGGAGCCACACCAGTACCCGGGCCAATCATTATCACGTCTTTGTCGGCGGCCGGAAGTTTGAACTGGCTGTTTTTATGAATGTAGAATTCCACGGTTGAACCTTCGGCTAACTCAGACAGGTAATCAGAGCAATGGCCGCATAGCAACTCCTCATTGATTCTGAATTCGTCCCGCGCCACGGTCACGTGAATCTCACCGGAATGCGCTTCTAAAGACGAAGAAATGGAATACAGGCGTGGCGCGATGGGCTCCAGGATTTGCAGTACTTCTTTGAACTGCTCGGCGTCTTTCACGGGGTAGATGCGGAGCAAATCCAACAGGTCAATGCGGGTGGCGGGAATGTTCTGGCCTACTACCTCGGCGTACTTTTTTACCACGCGCTCGGGCAGGTAATTGATGTTCACCTTGTCATGCAGCAACTCCTGCACGGTGGCTTCGCTGTTGCGGTGCGTCACTTTATCTGCGGGAGCAACACCCGTGATGTTCAGAATGGCCTCAATGGTAGCCGGACGGTTTTTAGGCACCATGCCCAGCGCGTCGCCGGGTTCATAGGCCAGGTCATCGGCTTCAATCTCAATGTGGTGGGTCTTTTTGTTAGAGCCCACGTCATTTAAGATAATGTTAGTGAGAATGGTGCCGGTGTAGATTTTTTTGCCGGTTTTCTTGGCAGGAGCGGGTGCCGTAACGGCTGCCGCCGATGCCGTAGAACCGTCGCTAGCCAAGTTCTGCATCACGCTTTGGAACCAGGCATTGGCTTCGTCTTCATAGTCTACATCGCACTTCTGAATGGGTGCCAACTGACTGCCGCCCAAACGTTTGAGCTGCGCATCTACGTCTTCGCCGGCTTTGCAGAACAGCGGGTACGAGGTGTCACCCAAGGCCAGTACGCTGTATTTGAGTTTAGGCAGTTGCTTTTCGGTTTGGTGCACGTAGTCATAGAACTTCTGGGCTCCCGCGGGCGGGTCGCCTTCGCCTTGCGTGCTGATGACCGTGAGGAAATATTCTTCCTTCTCCAGGTCTGTGAGGCGGTACTGGTCCAGGCTGACAACTTTGGCGTTGATGCCGCTTTTCTTGGCTTTGCCCGCCAGGTCAGTGGCCACACGCTTGGAGTTGCCGGTCTCTGTGCCGTACGCGATGGTCACTTTCCCAACCGCCGCCTTCGGCGCAGCTGCCGTAGTTTCTGCCGCCATGGCTGTTACGCTCCCCCCGGAAGAAGCCAGCCCGGCCACGTAACCGCTTATCCAAATCAGTTCTTCTTTGCTTGATTGGCCTACCAGCTCCTGCAAGGCTTTGATTTTTGCTTCTGCTAACATTGCGTTATTCTTATTGAAGTACCAAACCGACCTGCTCAGAAACCGGCTTGAAGTAATGTTCTCTTGTTGGGTTGTTGGTGAACCACTTAAATTCCTGGTGCAGGTTCACCACTTTGCCAATTATCACCAGGCTGGGCGACACAAACGTTTTGCCGCCCAAATTCTGCTCATATTCATAGAGGCTGCTGGTCTGCACGTGCTGCAACGGCGTAGTGGCCTGCTCAACCACAGCCAGCTGTTTCTCCCCAGAAATGCCGTGGCGGGTGAGTTTCTCCACCACTTCACTTAACCGCTCGCTGCTCATGTAGAACACCAGCGTGTCTTCGGTTTGGGCCAGATCCTGCCAGTATTCTTCGGTGAGTTTGCTGTAGGTGTAGAAGGTCAGAAACCTCACGGCCGTAGCGTGTTGACGCGCCGTGAGCGGAATGCCCGCGTAGGCCGCCGCGCCCAACGCCGCAGTAATACCGGGAATAATTTCAAACGCGATGCCGTGGGCCGTTAAGGTTTGCAGCTCGTCCAGCACATTAGAGAAAATAGAGACATCACCGCCCTTCAGCCGAAGGACTTTTTTGCCCAGCAGCGCGTACTCCAGCAACAGCTCATTGATGGTGGCCTGCGGCGTGGTGCCTTCTTTGCGGCATTGCTTGCCCACGTACACAATCTCCGCCTGCGGCGATGCGTAACTAGTCAGGATTTCCTCGCTCACCAGCCGGTCCACCAGAATTACCTCGGCCCAGCGCAAAGCTTTCACCGTCTTCACGGTAATCAAATCAGGGTCACCGGGACCGGCGCCTGCTATGATGACGGTGGCTGTAAATTGTTTCATGTGACCTCACCCCCAGCCCCTCTCCCGTGGAGAGGGGAGCTCTGTTTTGCGTTTTCGGGGTGTTTTTGGGAAAACAGGCCGAAAACAGGTTATTTTTTTGTTCTCTGGCGCGAGTCTCCAGACTCGTGCGATGGATGGATGGAGTCTCCAGACTCCCGTTTCCCGCAATTACTTTGCGTGGTTCCCGGCGAGTCTGGAGACTCGCTTCATCCTAAGTCACGAGTCATTAGACTCGCGCCAGTTGAGAATTCCCGAGAATCAATCTTTCTTGCTTCTAATAGCAAAGCCTTCGGTTCTTCTGCTGGATTTGTCTCCCGGGCCTCCAAAGGGGGACGAAGGAGTAGCGTTTCTTTTCCCTTGAATAGCCGCTTTTCTAGTTCGCCCACAAGGTCCTTTCAGGATGACAAGTGAAGAAGGTCAAGTTTTTCTGTTTTCGGCCTGTTTTTGGGAAAACAGCGAAAACGCAATTCAGGTAAAAAAACCTCACCCCAACCCCTCTCCCGCGGAGAGGGGCTTTTCAGATAATTCGTTTTTCAGCTCTATTCCACAAAACAGCTGAAAAACGAATTAGCGGCGTCCCCCCCTCTCCGTGGGAGAGGGGCCAGGGGTGAGGTTTCTAAATCTCCGGCCAGAATTCTTCCTGCTTGGCTTCTGTCGAAATCATGCAGCGCCTACGGTCACGTTGCTGGTTTCGTCTATCAAGATGGCACCGCCGTTGCTTCTTAGTTTCTGATAAGAGTCGAAAGCAATGGGCGAAGCAGTTTTGATAGTTGCTTTCACCACATCATTCAGGCCCGCAGACACCGGCGACAGTTCTTTCTCCAGGGTGTTCACGTTGAGTTTGTAGTGCAGTTCTTTCACCACGGCGCGTACGGTGCGGCTGTTGATTTGCAGCAGGTATTTGTTGCGTGGCACCAGCGGCGTGTTGCCCATCCAGCACAGCACTACTTCAAATTCCTGGGCCACCTGCACGGGCGCGTCTTGCTTCACAATAACATCGCCGCGGCTAATGTCCACGTCATCAGCCAGGTGCAATACCACGCTCTGCGGTGCGAAGGCTTCTTCTACTTCTTCGCCGGCAATCTCAATAGCCGAGATGGTGCTTTCCACGCCTGACGGCTGCACTACCACTTTGTCACCTTTTTTATAGATGCCGCTGATGATTTTTCCGGCGTAGCCGCGGTAATCGGGTAGTTCCTCGGTCTGCGGACGAATGACGTACTGCACCGGGAAACGGCCTTCGGTGAGGTTGATGTCTTCGTGTACTTCCACAGTTTCCAGCACATTCAGCAAAGAACCGCCTTCGTACCACGGCATGGCCGAAGATTTGTCCACGATGTTATCGCCGTTGAGGGCGCTGATGGGAATGAAGGTCACGTTTTTCAGGCCCAAAGATTTGGCCACCTGCGCGTAATCAATCACGATGTCATTGTACTTGTCTTCAGAAAAGTTCACCAAATCCATCTTGTTCACGGCCACCACCACGTGCGGCAGGTTCAGCAGTGACACAATAATGGAATGGCGGCGGGTCTGCTCTACCACGCCGTGGCGCGCATCAATCAGAATAATGGCTAAGTCTGAGTTAGACGCGCCCGTGACCATGTTGCGGGTGTACTGAATGTGCCCCGGCGCATCTGCGATGATGAACTTGCGTTTGGGCGTGGAGAAGTACTTGTAGGCTACGTCAATGGTGATGCCCTGCTCCCGCTCGGCGCGTAAACCATCGGTGAGCAACGCCAAATCTACCTTGCCTTCTTCCTTGTTTTTGGTGCTGCGCTCAATGGCTTCCAGTTGGTCTACCATGATGGATTTGCTGTCATACAACAGGCGGCCAATCAAGGTGCTTTTGCCATCATCTACGCTCCCGGCGGTTAAAAATCTTAGAATATCCATTTTGAAAATGAGTTCTGAGTCTTGAGTTCTGAGTTTTTCTGTTTTGGGACTGTTCTTCTAAAAACAGCGCCAAAACAGTTTCTTATCTTCTGGCGCGAGTCTCCAGACTCGTGCCGATGGATGGGCGGAGTCTCCAGACTCCCTTTTCCCGCATTTTCTTTCGTGGTTCCCGGCGAGTCTGGAGACTCGCTTCATCCCAAGTCACGAGACTTTAGTCTCGCGCCAGAGCTGGGTTTCCGTTTTTGGCTTCGTTTTCAGAAATAAGCTCAAAAACGGCTTGCTCTTTTGGAGTTCTACTCTTGCTCCTTCTCCCTTGCTCTTTTGGAGTTCTACTCCGAAAGTCTTCTGCCGGGGAGTTCCACTCCCCTTCTGTTGCTGCTTTTGCCCATGGCTCCCATGGGAGTAGAACTCCCCGGCAGCTTAGTTCGGGAGTAGACTCCCGAACAGGGATTGGCAACATCTCACCCCCTAGCCCCCTCTCCCACGGAGAGGGGGAATTCTGCTTTTCTGTTTTTAGCCTGTTTTCCGCAAAACAACCTCAAAACGCGTCTGTAAGGCTCCCCTCTCCGTGGGAGAGGGGCTGGGGGTGAGGTCCTAAAAGTATCCGTTCTTCTTTCTATCCTCCATGGCTGCCTCAGATACGCGGTCATCAATTCTAGTCTGGCCGCGCTCGCTGGTGTTGGTGGCGATGATTTCGTTGATGATGTCGTCTAAAGTAGACGCGCTGGATTCTACGGCGGCGGTACAGGTCATGTCGCCCACGGTGCGGTAACGGACCACTTTGCGGGTCACCACGTCACTGTCATGCAACGTGATAAACTCGTTGGTAGCTACCAGACGGCCTTCAAACTCCAGCACTTCGCGCTCATGGGCAAAGTAGATAGACGGCAGTTCAATGTTCTCGCGCCGTATGTAGTTCCAGATGTCCAGCTCGGTCCAGTTGCTGATGGGGAACACGCGCACGTTTTCGCCTTTGTTGATTTTACCGTTGTAGATGTTCCACAATTCGGGCCGTTGCAGCTTGGGATCCCAGGTGCCGAACTCGTCCCGCACGGAGAAAATACGTTCTTTGGCGCGGGCTTTCTCTTCGTCGCGGCGGGCCCCGCCAATGCAGGCGTCAAAGGCAAACTCCTCAATGGTGTCCAGCAAGGTGTAGGTCTGCAGGCCGTTGCGGCTGGGCAGTTTGCCTTTCTGCTCAGTGAGGCCGCGGGTTTTGATAGTGTCTTCCACGTTGCGCACAATCAGCTTCTCGCCAATCTTGTCTGCCAGGTAATCCCTGAAATCAAGGGCTTCCTGGAAGTTGTGGCCGGTATCTACGTGCACCAGCGGGAACGGGAATTTGCCGGGTCTGAAGGCTTTCAGGGCCAGATGCACCAGCACAATAGAATCTTTTCCGCCGGAAAACAACAGGGCGGGGCGCTCAAACTGACCAGCCACCTCTCTGAAAATGTGGATTGCTTCGGCCTCTAACTGGTCTAGGTAATCTAATTTATATGAACCCATTTTGGTATTTCTATCTATTTTGAAACCAGTTCCGGGGTAACCGGAGCCGGCGATTCTGACACATGTAATCCGCACTCTTTTTTGCTGCTATCTTCCCACCACCAGCGGCCCGCCCTGAAATCCTCGCCGGGCTGAATGGCGCGGGTACACGGCGCGCACCCAATGCTGATGAAGCCTTTGTCATGCAAGGTGTTGTACGGGATGTTGTGCTGTTTGATGAAGGCCATCACCTCCTCTGTAGACCAATGCAAGAGCGGGTGGAACTTGATGAGCTGGTTTCCTTCGTCCCACTCAAATTTGGGTAGGTCAGAGCGGCCTTGGGAATGCTCGGCCCGGAGGCCGGTAATCCAGACCGCGTTGCCGGCCAGGGCGCGCTTGAGCGGCTCTACCTTTCTGATGTGGCAGCAGTCTTTGCGGTTCTGGGTAGATTCATAGAAGGAGTTGGGGCCCGTGTTGTGCACAAACTCCTCCAGCTGCTCATGGTTGGGGTAATACGCCTTAATGCGGGTCTTATACGCAGCATTGGTCTTGCTCCACACGCTGTAGGTCTCGGGGAAAAGCCGGCCGGTGTCCAGCGTGAAAATGCTGATGGGGAAGACGTTCTCCAGAATCTGGTGCGAGATCACCTGATCCTCAAAGCTGAAGCTGGACGAGAACGTTACTTCACCGGGGTACAGGTTCACCAGCAGCGCGAACGTCTGGTCTATGGGTAAGCCTTCTGTCTCCTGTATAAGTTGAGACACGTGCTCTTGTTTAGAAGAGGCCATGGCAAGAAAATACGGGTAAGAAATGAATGGATGTTGGGGTGCCGCCAGGGCAATAGAAACTTGTTGACTGCCAAAGATTAGCAACAACAGCAGCAGGGGCTGCAACAGCAGAAGCGCATTCGCTCTATGTGAGATGGGTAGACCATGTAGTCTTTGTCTGGCTGTTAAGTAAGTGCTGCAAAGATAAGTACCGATTTTTATAAATCAAGTTTTCCTATCAATTTAATAGAGATTATAGAATAAAAATCTACAACCCAAACATCTGTTTTATTATCTTTCTACTAAAGAACAACAACCAACTTTAACGCTTTCGTAATGATTGAGTTTCTGTTTTAAGCCTATTTTCTGAAAAACAGCTCAAAAACAGAAAACTCCCCCTTTGTGCCGCCGCCATGCGCTCACCAGCCACAGCAAGAAAAGCCATCTTGCAAGGAATCTGGCGGCGCACCGCAGGAACAAAAAATTTCGTTTCTAACCAGTTCATTTCCCATCAAAGCCTCTCAAGGCTGCAGATATAGGGAAAGCATTTCCTAATTCCCCATTCTTAATTCCTTTGGGGCGTGCCCCTGCGGGTCGGGCTATGCGCTGCAAGTCCTCGCTCACGCTGCGGGCTTTCCGCTGCTATCCCTCACGCAGTTCTGTTTTAGGCCTCCTTTCCAAAAAGCAGCTTAAAAACACCCACTCCAGACTCAGGACTCAGGACTCAGAACTATTCTGGTTACCTTTGCCGCTTCATTCTCCCGCACCCATGCACACGCTTCACCAACTTGAGTCTGGCCAGTTAAAAGGCACCAAAACGCTTAAACTTTCCTGCGGCCTCACCCATCTGCCTCAGGAGACACGCACCCTGGCTCAGACCCTGGAAGTGCTGGATCTTTCTGGGAACCAGCTCACCGCGTTACCAGACTGGATGGCCGAATTGACAAACCTGCGCATTTTGTTTTGCTCCAACAACCCCTTCACCACATTCCCGGCGGTGCTGGGTCAATGCCCTAAGCTAGAGATGATCGGGTTCAAAGCCTGCCGCCTCACCACCGTCCCTGAAGGTGCGCTGCCGCCCTCGCTCCGCTGGCTCACCTTGACAGACAACCAGATCACCCAACTACCCGCCTCCATTGGCCAGTGCACCCGCCTCCAGAAATGCCTGCTGGCGGGAAATAGATTAACACGCCTGCCGGCCGAAATGGCCCAGTGCCAGCATCTGGAACTGCTGCGCATCTCCGCCAACCACCTCACTGCACTGCCTGACTGGCTTTTCTCCCTGCCCCGCCTCTCCTGGCTGGCCTTTGCCGGCAATCCGTGCCAAAACGCCCAACCGCTTCAGGAGCACCTGCTGGAAATATCTTGGGAAAACCTGACGCTGGAGGAACAGGTGGGCGAAGGCGCCTCTGGTATTATCACCAAGGCGCTCTGGCACCGCCAGGCCGAAGACCAACAGCCACAGCAGGTGGCGGTGAAGGTGTTCAAGGGCGAAGTGACCAGTGACGGGTTTCCGCAAGATGAAAGGCAGGCGTGCATGGCCGCTGGCGATCACCCCAATCTGGTACAGGTGCTGGGCAAAATCACCCAACATCCGGCGCAGAAGCAGGGGCTGGTGTTCAGGTTGATCCCGCAGGGTTACCGCAACTTAGGCGGCTCGCCCAGCTTTGAGACCTGCACCCGGGATGTATTTGCAGCTGGCACGGCTTTCAGTTTGCAGGAGGTGTTAAAGATTACCAGCGGCATTGCGGCTGCGGCCGCTCACCTGCACGCCCGCCACCTTCTGCATGGCGATCTGTATGCGCACAACACGCTGGTGGATGACACTGGGCACGCGCTGTTCGGGGATTTCGGCGCAGCCACCCTTTATAAGAACCTTTCAACCGAGCAAGCCGCCCATCTGGAACGCATAGAGGTGAGGGCTTTTGGGTATCTGTTAGAGGATCTGCTCACGCATTTGGCCCCGGCAGAGGTTTCTCAGGCGCAGGCGCTCTTTCAATTACAGCAGGCTTGCCTGCAGCCAGAGCCCCTTGCCAGGCCAGGCTTTGCCACTATTTCTGCCGTTTTGGGTGCCTTAGCCGGGTAACGCAGGCGAAAAAAAGTCACAGCAGAGTGCCTGTCTACTACTCCCTGGGCGCCTCCGCCAGGCGTCTTTTTGCGCGCAGAAAAAGGTTCTGAGGCATAAAGAGAAGACACACAGCGAGTTTCTCAAAAACAGTACCCGCCCGGAGCAAAGACGGCTTCCCCCGCGCCCGGCCAACTCCCCTGCAGGGCATGAAAGGGGTTTTGTGATTTCCTGTTTTGGGCGTTTGTCAACACCAAGCGCAA
>NZ_LRMM01000096.1 GCF_001647275.1 Rufibacter ruber
TTTGCCTGTTTTGGGAAACAGGCCGAAAACAGACTTCTCCACTGTAAGACCAACTTATTGATTCATGTGCAACAGACTTCTAAGGTACTAAATCCCGCTGAATAGTTTTCTACGCCCATCATTCAGGGAAAATGCCTTGTCACGTTAGCGCACAGCTGTAGCATGAGAATGTGTATCAGAAGCGTACAGGTGACAAGCAGGGCTAAATCATAACTTATTGACTACCATCCTTATGCATAAATGGCATTTGTTTTTCTTGTCATCTACCTGAAAAAAGAAGCAAGAACCGCCTGAGCGTTGCTTGCCCTGCGTTTGAACCTACTTCCAGCCTACTTCCTATGTATAAGAACTACCTGAAAATGGCCTTTAGAAACTTGATGGGGAATAAAGTTTTTTCCCTCATCAACGTCTTCGGGTTGGCACTGGGCATGACCTGTAGCGTGCTGATTCTGCTATGGGTGCAGGACGAGCTGAGCTATGACCGGTTTCATCAAAACATAGACCATTTGTACCGCGTGGTAGGCGAACAGCATTATCCCGGAGCCGACGACCTTACCACCCCCGCCGGACCCGGACTCTTGGGGCCAGCCATGGAAAAAGAACTGCCGGAAGTGGAACGGGCCATCAGAATGACTTGGGGCGAACAGACCCTCTTCAGCTATGGCGACCGAAAATTTAAAGAATCGGGCATCTACGCCGACAGCACCTTCTTTGAGGCGTTTTCTTTTGAGCTGCTGCAGGGCAAGGCGGGCCAGGTGTTGCGGCACCCCAAGTCTGTTGTGATCAGTGACAGCGTTGCGCTGAAATTCTTCGGGAGCAAAGAAGCCGTGGGCAAGCTGCTGAAGCTGAACAACCAGGAAAGCTATAAGGTGACCGGGGTCATGGCCTCTGTGCCCACCAACTCTACTCTGCAGTTTGACTATGTGCTCCCGTTTGAAGAGTTTTTGCAGCAGAACCAAAGCCTTAAGACCTGGGGCAGCTATGGCATACTCACCTACCTGCAGCTTAAGCCGGGCGTTGATCCAGAGGCTTTCAACCAGAAGATAAAACACTTTGTAAAGAAAGGCGACAAAGGCGAACGGGACACCGATTTTTTTGTGCAGGCGGTGAAAGACATTCACCTGTACTCAGATTTCCGGCAGGGGAAATCAAATAGCGGCCTGGTGATGTACGTGCGCCTCTTCTCTGTAGTGGCGGTGTTCATCCTGATTATTGCCTGCATCAACTTCATGAATTTGGCCACCGCCCGCGCCGCCAAACGCGCGAAAGAAGTAGGCGTACGCAAGGCCATTGGAGCCAGCAAGGGTTCATTGGTGGGGCAGTTCATGATAGAGTCTATCCTGATCGCGTTCCTGGCCCTCTTCTTAGCCGCCAACCTGGTGGGGGTGCTCTTGCCTGCCTTCAATGACTTGACGGGGAAAGCCGTAGAATTCAACCTTGCAGACCCCCAGCTGCTCTTGATGCTGTTGGGTGTAGCGCTGGTGACCGGTATTATTTCGGGCAGTTACCCCGCGTTCTTTTTGTCTTCTTTTGAACCGGTAGTGGTATTGAAAGGCACTGTGAAGCTGAATGACCGGGTTACCTTGTTCCGGAAGGGGCTGGTGGTGTTCCAGTTTGTGCTCTCAGCCCTTTTGATTGTGAGCACCTTGGTGGTGTACCTGCAGTTGCACTTCATACGCACCTCAGACATTGGCTTGCAGCGCCAGAACATGGTGTCTATACCCATAGAAGGTGATTTGCGCACTAACTATGAGGTGGTGAAGCAGGAAATGCTGCGAATTCCCGGTGTCATGGCCGTGACCGCTTCTGACTACAACCCGCTGCAATTGGGTTCTAACACCAGTAACGTGGAGTGGCGCGGCAAAGAACCCGGTGCCGAAATTCTGATTGACTATATGCACGTGGACTACGGCTACCTGAAAGCCATGGGCATGCAGCTGAAGGAAGGGCGCGATTTCTCCAAGGAGTTTGGCACTGATACGGCAAACTACCTCATCAATGAAGAAGCGGCCAAGCTCATGCAGCTGAAAAACCCGGTAGGTGAACGCCTGACCATGTGGGACCAGCAAGGGCAGATTGTGGGGGTGGTGAAAAACTTCCAATCCAAAAGCATGCAGGTGAATGACATGCCGCTTATCATCAAGCTGGCTCCCCGGCAAGCCAACTTCCTGTTTGCCCGCGTAGCGCCAGGTAAAACGCCCACTGTGCTGGCCTCCACAGAAGCATTGTTGAAAAAGTATAACCCGGCGTTCCCCTTTGAATACCACTTTCTGGATGACACGTTTGAACGCATGTACCGCAGCGAGAGCGTGATAGGGCAGCTGACCAACTACTTTGCCGGCATTGCCATCTTCATCTCCTGCCTTGGCTTGTTTGGGCTGGCCCTGTTCACGGCAGAGCAGCGCAAAAAGGAGATTGGCATCCGGAAGGTATTAGGGGCCTCAGTAGCCGGCATTGTCATGATGCTCAGCAAAGACTTTTTGAAACTGGTGCTCTTGGCCAACCTCATCGCGTTGCCGCTGAGCTGGTACCTGATGCGTTCCTGGTTGGAAGACTACGCCCGCCATACGGACCTGAGCTGGTGGATTTTTGCGGCGGCCCTCATCGCCACGTTCATCATTGCCATGGTCACCCTGAGTTTTCACGCTATCAAGACCGCCGTGGCAGACCCGGTACGGTCGCTGCGCACAGAATAGATTTTGAATACCCTTTACTAAACCCTTCCCATGAAAAAGTACCTGCTTTTTGCCTTCGTGCTGCTTGCCTTTGATGCCCAGGCACAAATCCCCAACACTCTCACTCCTGCCCAGAAAGTGTACGGCCTCTCTAAATTCTGGCAAGAGGTGAACTATAACTTTGTGTACCTGGACAAGGTAGACCGGGCCCAGTGGGACGGTGCCTACCAAGACCTCATCACCAAGGTGCAGCACACCCCCAATGACTATGCCTATTACCGGGAGCTACAGCGGTTCTGCGCCTTGCTGAAAGACGGCCACACCAATATCTACTTCCCAAAAAGCTTAGACACCTTGCTGTACACCAACATGTTTGGGAAATACAGAATTTTCCTGAGCAATGTAGACAACAAAGCCATTGTCACCAGAACCAACCTGAGCATTAAAAATGAACTGCCGTTGGGCAGCGAGGTGATGGAGGTAAACGGAACCCCCACCGCCGACTACCTGAAACAGCAGGTACTGCCCTACATCTCCTCCTCCACTGACTACGTGCTAATGGATATTGCCATCAACAACCTCCTGCAAGGGCTCAAAGGAGAATCCTACCACGTTAAATTCAGAACCCCAGACGGCAAAGTAAAGGCGCTCACGCTAACCCATGAGAAAACGCTGGAAAAGGAAGTGTATCCGGCCTTTGAAGACCGAAAACTACTGGATTTCAAGTGGTACCCCAACGGCACGGCCTATGTGGCGCTGAACAGTTTCTCAAACCCAGAGATTAACAAACTGTTTCTGGAGAAACTGCCTGAGCTGCGCAAAGCCAAAGCCTTAATCATTGACCTTCGTTACAACGGCGGCGGCTCCACCGGCATAGGTCGGCAGATACTGGACTACTTGACCCCTGACACCCTACTGTACGGCTCCCGGAATATGACCCGTCAGCACCTGGCTTCTTTCAAGGCGTGGGGGAAATTTGCCACGCCCAAAGACACCGTAGGCAACGCCTGGACAACCAAATCCCTGCTTTCTTACCAGGACAAACTTTTCTACCCCTTTGACTATGCCCCCTACCGGAATCAGGTAAACCCAGCCGAAAAAGTGATAGTACCCACTGCCCTGCTCATAGGTCACAACACCGCCTCAGCGGCAGAGGATTTCCTGATTTACGCCGACAACCAGAAGCACATGACCAAGATGGGCGAAAACTCCTTCGGGAGCACCGGACAGCCTTTCCTCTTTGACCTGCCCGGTGGCGCCGTTGCCAGGGTATGCACCAAGAAAGACACTTATCCAGACGGGCGGGAGTTTGTAGGCTACGGGGTGAAACCAGACATCACAGTAAAATCAACGCTCAAAGACTACATCCAGAAGAAAGACCCGGTGCTGGAACAGGCCCTCAAACACCTGAAAGGACAAAAGCTGGCCTCGCGTCTGTAATTCTGAACCTGTTCCCTGCCCATAAAGAGTTCCACCTGCCTGGTTCTGCTTGTGCCTTCTTACAAGTTTCTGTTTCCGGGCTGTTTTCTGAAAAACAGCCCGGAAACAGAAACCCAGATACGTGAGCGTTTGCTTTCGCCCAAGACAGGAGGAAACGCAAAGCAGCTGCACCGTCAGGTACCCATCAAAAGTAAATATCGAAGAAATGAAAACAGTCTTTAAATCTGCCCTGGGCCTGGTGCTCACACTTGGTCTGGTGACCGGCCACGCCCAAAAAAAGAAAGAATTGCCCGTTCTGCACTCCAATGTGGAAACCATCACTTATGTGCTGAACAACACAGACCGGAACCCGGGCTGGAGAATCTCACCTGACCTGAAACCAGACCGGCTGGAAGTAGAGTGCAAACAGAAAGTAATGAAAGTGGCCTTTGTCACAGATGTAGATTCTGTTTCCTTCCAAGTGAAGGCAGGTGATACGCTCCAGTTTTACGTGCTGCAGAAAGGCCGTGAGAAAGCCCTCACAGAGATAGTAGGCACGCCCAAAAATGTCAACTTCACCAAAAAATACATCAAGGCGCACAAAGGCAAGTCAACCGTAGAAATCCCGGAGGTGCATGAGCTGGCCAATGTGCTGGTGGCGCTCTCTACCGTTGGGCAACAGGATTCTAACATGGTAGACATGACCACGCCCTATTACAAAGAAGTGATGGCCTACTTCGCCCCGTATAAAAACCACCCTATCATGCAGGTGGTGAACCGGCACATCACCAAACCTTTTGACAATGACAGCTACTGGTACTACTATGCCCTGAAGATGAACGCCTGCGCGTATGTCTTTGACAAAAAGGGACACATCAGGAACGAAGGCATCATCCGGAAGATGGGTTTCAATAACCAGGCAGACCCCATGGCGGCAAACCTGGCGTTGGTGGAAGACTTCGCCAGGAAGTCTAACTTCAGAGCGTTTTACCAGAAGCACCAGCCGTATTACGGCAGTCTGCTCCAGACGTACCGCTCCCTCAACCCAATGGAGCAGATGCAGACGTGGCTGGAGGCCAAGTTCCCTACCAAGTATGGCAGTTACCGCGTCACGTTCTCGCCTTTGGTGGGCGGGGCCCACTCTACCCAACGCTTTGAAGACAATGGGTTCGGCCAAACCGTAATGTTTGTGTGCCGAGCAGAGCCAGTTGCCCAGTACAATGCCAAGGTCAATGAGATGCTCGCCTCGCGCGTAGTCTTTACAGAGATTGACCACAACTTTGTGAACCCCATGTCAGATACCTACATTCGGCAAATAAACGAGGTGTTTTCTGACCGGGAAAAGTGGGCTGCCGAAGGAAACGGGACCAGTGCCTACGGCTCGCCCTACACTGTGTTCAATGAGTACATGACGTGGGCGGTGTACTCCCTTTATTGCTTAGATACCTTTTCAGCAGAAGACAACGCCACCTTCCTTCCTTTAATGGAGCGCCAGATGGAGAAAGGACGAAGCTTTATCAAGTTTGGGGCCTTCAACCAGAAGCTTCTGGCGCTGTACAAAGAAAATCCTTCCAGAAGCATAGAAGACCTGTACACCCAAATGCTGGCCTGGAGCAAAACGCAATAAATTTAGCAGTCCGCCCCTGGTTAGCAATTTCTGTTCCCATCATTTATGAATAGCGTTTTTAGGCCTGTTTTAGCGAAAACAGGTCTAAAACGGAAAGAAGTTTCAGCCCTCCCAGGTTTTCAGAAACCCGGGAGGGCTTTTCATTTTCTGAGGTTGGTTGTGCGCAAAGCGCTACCGGCAGCTCCTCTTCTAAGTTGGCGTTACTTTGTTGCAAAGGCAGTTGGCACAGACGCTCGCCGGTCTGCTAGACGCTGCGAGGTTTTGTGAGCAGGCGGTTCTGCGTAGGCACGTGTAAGAAACCCATCTCTACGCCTTCTCAGAGGCGAAATATAAGCTAAAGTAAAATTCCCGTTTCCGGGCTGTTTTTCTGAAAACAGCTCCAAAACGGGAATCCACAAGAAACGAGAGGCAGCAATTATGCCAGCTTATCACTGACCACGGCATAGTGCGGGTCTTCCAGAATGTTCACGTCAATGACGTCTTCGGCGTTTTTCAGGAGCAGGCGGCAGTCTGGGCTCAGGTGGCGCAGGTGCAGTTTCTTGCCGGCCTGGTGGTAGCGCTCGGTGAGTTTGTTCAGGGCCTCAATGCCTGACATGTCTGCCACGCGGCTGTCTTTGAAGTCAATGACCACTTCTTCGGGGTCACCCGCCACATCAAATTTCTCAGTGAAGGCCTGAACAGACCCGAAGAACAACGGGCCGTACAGTTCATAGTGCTTCACGCCGTGGGCGTCAACGTACTTTCTGGCGCGTATGCGTTTGGCACTTTCCCAGGCAAAGACCAGCGCCGAGATGATCACCCCAATGAGCACCGCCAGCGCCAGGTTGTGCAGCCAGATGGTGATGAGCGCCACCAGAATTCCTACAAACACGTCATGCCGGGGCATTTTGTTGATGATCCTGATGCTCATCCACTCAAACGTGCCAATGGCCACCATCACCATCACGCCCACCAACGCCGCCATGGGCACGCGCTCAATAAACGGCGCGCCCACCAGAATAATCACCAGAATGGTCAACGCCCCTACAATTCCGGCCAGCCGGGCCCTGGCTCCCGCCGAAAGGTTGACCAGCGTCTGCGCAATCATGGCACAGCCGCCCATGCCGTAGAAGAACCCGTTCAGCACGTTGGCTGCGCCTTGGGCCACAGATTCACGGTTTCCGCTACCGCGGGTGCCGGTGATCTCATCTACCAGGTTGAGGGTGAGCAAACTCTCTGTCAAGCCCACGCCCGCCATGATGAGCGCATACGGAAAGATAACCTGCAGCGTCTCCAGTGTTAAAGGGATCTGCGGAATATGGAACGGCGGCAGACTCCCAGACACCGAGGCGATGTCCCGCACCAGTTTGGTCTCAATACCAAAGCCCATCACCACGCCAAACACCACCAGAATAGCCACCAGTGACGGCGGAACAGCCTTGGTGATCTTGGGCAGCAACAGAATAATGGCCACGGTCAGGGCCACCAGCCCCGCCATGATGTAGAGGGGACTACCCGTGAGCCAGCTCACCTCGCCGTTCACCACCGTCTTGAACTGCTCTACCTGTGACATGAAAATGATCACCGCCAGCCCGTTCACAAACCCGAACATAACCGGCTGCGGCACCAGCCTGATGAATTTACCCAGCTTGAACACGCCCACCAGCATCTGCAGCACCCCGGCCAAGGCCACCGCTGCAAACACGTACTCCAACCCATGGCTCTGCATAAGCGCAATCAACACCACCGCCGTAGCGCCAGCGCCGCCAGACACCATGCCCGGCCTTCCGCCCAGCACCGCCGTCACCAGCCCCATGATAAAAGCGGCGTACAACCCCACCAACGGCGGAAAACCCGCCAGAATGGCAAATGAGAGTGACTCGGGGATCATGGTCATGGCCACCGTGAGCCCGGCCAGAATCTCAATTTTATAATCTATTTTTTGGCTGAAATCAAATAAGCGTACAAATGGCTTCATTCTATAAATGTCAATATAAAAGATAAGATACACCGCTACGGCTAGCCCCATCACTCACTTTGTTAGGGCACAGCAATAGCAACGTAAATAAATTTAACTGGATTGTAAGACAGGAAGTAGCAAAGCCAGAACGGCTTTACGTGAGAGAAGTCACGGTGGCGTGAGCGCTATAAATAGAAAAGTGTTTGTCATAGCTGGGCAAAGGTACGCAGAAATGCCTAGCCAAGAAACCTGTAGCCTTGATTCCTGTTTTGAGCTGTTTTCAGAAAAACAGCTCCAAAACAGGAATCTTCTTCTGGCGCGAGTCTGAAGACTCGCGCCTATAGATGCCGGGAGTCTGGAGACTCCCCTCGCTGCCCCGCAGCGAAACCGCGCATTGCCGTGCGGCGTTGGCAGCAGGCATGTAAGGTGAATCAAAGATTTGAACACGTGTCTGTGGCTCCCGGCGAGTCTGGAGACTCGCACCATCTTTCGTCACGAGACTAAAGTCTCGCGCCAGTTCGCCAGTTCTACAAAACCGCTTGCAGAACACCATCAGCCTTTGTTCAGAGTCCTTGCAGCGCCTTCCAGACCTGCAACTATCTGTGCCAACCGCCGCTGCTCCCCAATCCTGACCATCAATAAAATCCTGCTCCTGACAGACTCATAACTTGAATTATTCCATAGCTGCCGCTGTCCCCTACCCTAGCTGCCACTCCCGCCGGGAGAGGGAACGGCGCGGTTGCGTTTTGGGCCTGTTTTCAGAAAAACAGCCCCAAAACAGCCATCCTCTTTTCGGCAAAGCCATAGAGAGCTACTTGCACAACCAGCATCGGCGGCAGCCGTACTATCTCTCCACCCACATCTGAACCTATTCACATGACCATATCTTTTTACGGAGCCGCCCAGTCGGTGACCGGGAGCAAGCACCTCATCACGCTGGAAAACGGAAAGCGCATTCTGCTGGACTGCGGCCTCACCCAGGGCATGGGCGCCCAAACCGAGGAACGGAACAGCGCCTTTGATTTTGAACCCGAAAACCTGACCTGTGTCATTTTATCTCATGCGCACATTGACCACTCCGGCCTGCTGCCCAAGCTGGTGCGCGACGGCTACACCGGCCCCATCTACTGCACGCCGCCCACGCTGGAACTCTGCCGCCTCCTGCTCCCAGACAGCGCCAGAATTCAGGAAAGCAACAAAGGCAGCGACACAGACAGCCCACTGTACTCAGAAGAAGACGCTGAGCAGGCCCTGCAGCAGTTCCAGACGGTGCCCTATGACAAGCGCTTTCAGGTAGACGAGGACATAGAGCTGCTGTTCACAGACACCGGCCACGTACTGGGCAGCGCCGCCATCAACCTCAGGTTGAAAGACAATGGCAGGGAGCGCACCCTCACCTTTAGCGGCGACATTGGCCGTTTCAACAACCGGATTCTGAACGCGCCGCAGGAGTTTCCGCAGGCTGAGATTATTCTCTGCGAGTCTACCTACGGCAACCGCGTGCATGACAGCATTGAGAACACCGAGGACCGGCTGGAGAAGATTGTGCAGGAGGTGTGCGTAGAGCGGCAGGGCAAACTGATTATTCCGGCGTTCAGCATTGGCCGCACCCAGGAGCTGGTGTACTCGCTCAATTACCTGGCCGAGGAAGGCCGCCTGCCCAAAGACGTGAAGGTGTTTGTAGACAGCCCGCTTTCTGTCTACGCCACAGACGTGATGCGGGACCACCCCCAGCACTTCAATGAAACCATGCAGGCGTACATCAAAGAAGACCCAGACCCGTTCGGGTTCCCGCAGTTGCACTTTATCACGGAGGTAGATGACTCCAAGGAGCTGGTGCAGTTTGATGAGCCGTGCGTGATTATCTCGTCATCAGGCATGATGAACGCGGGCAGAATCCAGCACCACCTCAAAAGCAACCTGCCTGACCCCAACAGCGCCGTGCTCATCACGGGGTACTGCGAGCCTTCTACGCTGGGCGGAAAACTCATGAACGGGGCAGACAAGGTCTTCATTCACGGCGAGGAAGTGGCCGTGCAGGCCCAGATGATTGTTATGAAAGAATACAGCGCCCACGGTGATTACGGCGACATTGCCAAGTTCCTGCACTGCCAGGACAAAGAAAAGATCCAGCGCATCTTTCTGGTGCACGGGGAAGTTTCTACCATGGAACAGTTGAAATCTGACTTAGAGGAGATGGGTTACGGCAACGTGGAAATCCCGGAGTTCAGGCTGTCTTACGTGGTCTGATTTTTCTGTTTTGGGGCTGTTTTTCAGAAAACAGCCCCAAAACAGAAAACCGTTGGCCTGGGCTGATTTCGCCCCACCTGCCAGGAGCAAGGGCAACCAACCAGGTGCAGCAGCTCCTTATTTCAGCGGCGCGCCTACCTGAATGTCACAGCGGTGGCCGGGCTGGCCGTGCGGCGGGTTCATACCGGGAGCGGTTGTAACAGGTGCTGGCGCGGGAGTGGGCGTCACTACCTGCGTGGCCGGTGCCGGGGCAGACGTGGTCACGGCGGGAGACGGCTGCGGCGTTGACGGCAGAGGCGCGCCCACCTGCAGGTCGCAGCGGTGGCCGGGTTGGCCGTGCGGCGGATTTACCGCCACTGCGCCGGCAGCAGGCTGCGCACCGGTTGAATCAGTGGCCGCTGCCGCTGACGGGAAATTCATAGGCTGCGGGGTAAAGCCTTCGGTCTGCTTCTTTTTCTCTGAACACCCCACCAGGCAGAAGAAGGCCGCTGCCACAATAACGGAAATTGTATTTTTCATGACTGTTTTTTTTGACGGGTGCCCCCTCAACGCTTTTTGTAAAGATAGGCAGAAGAAAATAAGTTAACAGAGATGCCACCAGACCTATACCTGCTATCTCCTATAAACCAGCTCTTGTTTATGGCTCCCCGTTCGCCTGTGAACGCTGGTAACGGCCTGCATAGTTCCTTGTTACAGCCAACTCTCTGCCGGCAAGGCGCCCAGCAACACGCACAAAAAAGAAGGCTGCCTCTAAGAAAGCAGCCTCCTTTTTTATATGACTTGGGATTGAAGTGCCTGGACAGAAACAACCCTACCTTCTTCTCCTCTCTGTGCTCCTGAAAAAAACCTGGGGGGCAAACGGAGGTGGCGGTCAATTAAAAGCTTACCCTGTCTGCTCCCTTAGATCCTTTCAGGAGCACTACATGTGTATTTTAATTTGCCTTCGTACTTAAAGGTCCATCTCGTCGGCGCTGGGGCCGTAGCTGGCCGGAATGGGTATGTTCAGCAGGCGCAGGTACACGCCCAGTTGCGCACGGTGGTGAATGATCTGGCTCAGGGTCATGCGCAACACCTCATATTTAGAGGAAGTTAAGAACACCTGGTCTCCCTCGCGCAGGGTCCAGGGCTCATCTAGCTGGTCATCAGACCCATGGGCGAAGTGGTGGCGGCCGTCATCCATCATGCGCTCAAAGTAGTTGAGAAGCTCTTCTTGGCTAGTGATCTGCTCTTCCTGGTACGGGTTCTTGGCAAAATTAAGTTCACTGGTGGTGAGGGTCATGCCCACCCAGGAAGGCAGATGAGCAATGTGCGTCACCAGTCTCTTCATGGTCATGCTTTTCTCATGCGGCTGCCAGTCAAATTGATGGGCGGGCACGCGCTCCAGCATTTTGCGGGTGGTCTTGGCTTCCTGCTCCAATTCTCTGGCAAGCAAGCCTATGATGGTGGTGGGGGTGGTGAGGATTTCTGACATAGCTTTCAGTATTAATGATACCACAAAGAAATACTGCCCCAGTGACAACCCTGTGTCAGTAGATTTTTGGCGAATGAAAATTTTCCTGAATTTTTTCAGCGCTGTCTCAGGCAATTGCGTTTTGGGGCAGTTTTCAGCAAAACAGCCCCAAAACAGGAGCAGAAGCCAGAAGCACCTTTCCCTTTTTGGGCTATTCCCTGAAAAACAGGCCAAAAACAGAAAGGTATGTTCTTAGGCTACTTTCTTTAAGACCGCCCACAAACAGGCTTCTCTGCCTCTGGCCAATAGTTCAGTACAGCACCCGGCGCTGCGGCAGGCAATCTTGCCGCGGCATGTGGTCTGTCTTTCTGCTTCGGCATGGCACTGCGCCTCCCGGTTTGAGGGGGAAAATAGCTGGGAAACCGGCTAAAAGGTTTAGCGCTGGCTGTAGCCTCTTCCAAAGAAGAAACTACGGCCAGCGCTACAAAGGAAGCGTCTACCGGTAATCTGCCAACGGTTGGGGAAAGCAGTCCCTATTGCTTTACAAATCTGGCGGTGACTTCCTGCTTTAGACTCTTTATAGTTAGTTTAAAGACGGCATCTGCGGCTTTTTGGGCATCATTGACTTTGAGGCAAGCACAATAGCAATGATCATTAGCCCCAGGCAGATCAAGACCCCTAACTCAAACTGGGTGAGCAGCGCTGAGCCTGCAATAATTCTCTTAGTCTGGTCACTCAGGGCCTTACCCTCAGAAACCTGAATACCGGAGAGCTGCTCCAGATTGCCCGCCGCCAGACTATACTGCGCATCCATCTGGCGCTTGGCCAGACCACCGGAGGGTGCCGCCAAATAACTTAGTTCCAGCTGCTTGATGGCAGCCATATTCTGCTTAAACTTCTCAAAACACTGGGCTTCTGCGCGCGTGAGTTTGGTTTTCGCATAAGCATGCAGCAATGTGGTAATAGCCGCGTTGTGGATGCTTATTTTCTCGCGAAGCCCACTGGTGTTCCCCTGGCTGCTGCAGTTGTCTACTGTCATCTTTTTCTGGTACAAATGCCCCGACAGTTGGAAAATATAGCTCTCCACCAACAGGCGGTCTTCATAGACAGAGGAAAAGGAATCACCCAGCTGTGACACGTGGCGGCTATCCATCATATTCTTGGCAATCACCAATACCATGACCACTGCCAACAGAAGAGCTGCCTTTGTTTTCTGCTTAATGCTATATGCCCACTTCATGTTTGCTCTGTTTAAGTGATTTTAGATATGTTCCCAGCTGGCCTTTCAGGCGGCAAGGCCTCATGGCCAGAACCTGCCTTCACACTGCCGCCCCTCTGCGCTGACTAAGCCAAAAATTGAAACAGGCTCCAGTAGGCGGCCTACGGAAAAGGAAGCCCGTATTTTTCAACTCTATAGAAGAGTCCCCAGTTTCCGCTCACTTCAAGTTACAAAAAAATAAGCAAACACGCTTGATTTTCAGTGTCTGGCCATTTACAATGCCTGCGGTAAATACAACCTCAACGGCTCAGCCTCACTGGTGCGGCAGGCCACCGCTGTTTTCAGCCATGACACCGGTTTGATG
>NZ_LRMM01000097.1 GCF_001647275.1 Rufibacter ruber
CTTATCGCTTCCATTGAGTTAGGGCTTGGTGAGAAATGTTGTCGCAAACACTTTTACCTCCCTAATTCTTTGGAAGTTATTAAACTCTAAACAGCTTCAATGTGAAGCCTGCTAAGAAATATATTTGCCTAACATTAGTACTGGTGTTTACAAGTTCTGAAAAGCCGTTGCTCATCTCATACCTGGCTTCAAAAGAAATAGAATGTTTTGCCCAAACTGGGATTTTAACTCCTGTGCCAAATAAAAGAGATTGAGAATAATTTCTGAATGATTCACTGTACCCTTCATTGTTTTCACGAGGATCATATTTCTGCATAAAGTAACGCGACTCCATAGTAGTGCCTGAGGGGAAAGTAGTAGTCAGAGTAACGTCTTGTTTATGCTTAAAGGCAAAAGAATAGGCTACTCCAACATTAAAATAGGGTTCAACTTTACCTATAGGAATAGTATAGCGCAGAAGTAGAGGCAGTTTGAGATAATGTAAATCAATGTTTAGATCATACTCATACCTTCTAATCCCTTGACTAGCTGAAAGATTATCAGTGAAATGCATTCTGTTGTAGTGACCTTCAAGCTGTACAGATAGCTTTTTACTTACCCATGGCAGAGTTGAACTAACCTGTAAAGCGGCCATGGGTGAAAAAGAGGAATTGTATTTCTTATTAAACTCCTCTGGTATAGTGCCTGAAACTTCTAAAGTTGTACTGCCGCCGCCTATCAATAATCCCCAAGAAAATTCAGCCTTTGCAGGATGGGCCACATATCTCACATTGTTGGGACTCTGGCAATTATTATAGTTTACTACAAATTCACTTAAGCTTTTCTGGTTATATTCAAGTTTCTTTCTGTCAGTGGCCAACTCAGGGCAATCTGTGGTCAGTTCTTGCAGCACCCCTTTGTAGAGATCATATTTCTTGGCTACTTTTTGACCGTTAGGGAGTACTTCTGTAACTGTGTTCTGAACTAATTCATGAAGGGTGCCCTTTTTTGTTAGAAAATAAGTAACTCTTGGGTTGTCACCTTTGAAGGAATACAAACTGGTGTGGCCAGAGACTAAAATTTTCAAAAAACGGTAAAGAACTGAATCTCCGGCCCCTATTTGTTTTGTCTCAAACAGGTCGCCGTCTGATACTCCATAGCCGCCAATTGTGTATGGTGTATATACTACTGCTGCGCCTTCTGGTGAGCTTTTGAAGAGACTTTGTCACTGCTTTTTACAACATCCTTTTGACTGACATATCCCCGGATTGTATCACCGTTTTGGAGAATATAACCCGGCTTGTAATCTCTTTGGGCGAAAGCTATAAAACTAAGAAAGAGTAAAGTAAAAGATAGTAATATTTTATTCATAACATTTGTATAAAGGACAAATGTACTGAATTGTCACATTTCTTAATACGCTTTCAGCAGGTGTACAACAGCTTTTTTCTAATCACAAAAATATTATGAAACAAATCTTCCTCATTCGGCACGCCAGGCCTCTGGTTGACCGCCGCGGCTGGTTCAGCAAAACCCAGGCGCAGCAGTTTTTGCAGAACTACCAGGTGGCAGAGGTGGAGGAGATCTTATCCTCGCAACTACCTCCGGTACTTCCTCCGGTTAAAAAAGTCTACTGCAGTCCGCTGCCCCGGGCCATGGCCACTGCGCACATGCTGTTCGGGCCACAGGCCGAACTGGTGGTAGACCCGGTGTTCAGGGAGTTTGAAAGCAGCATCTGGGGGCTGCCGATGGGGAGGTTCCCGTTAAGCTGGTGGCAGGTTCCGTCTAGGGTTCTATGGTTTTTGGGGCTTCACCAGAAAGACATGGAAAGTTTCAGGAAAGCCAAAGTGCGGGCCGCGCTGGCGGCAGAGCAGTTAGCCCAGGAGGCGGGGGTGAAGGGCGTGGCGGTGCTGGTGGCCCACGGTTTTGTGAACGAGTTTATCAAACGGGCCCTGGTTAAAAAGCAATGGAAAGTGCTGGTGAACGGTGGGCGCAGCTACGTAGGCGTTACCCAACTAGGGCGCGAGTAGCGTTTCAGGCCTGTTTTCTCAAAAACAGGCCGAAAACAGAAACTGTTACGCTGCCACCTGCGGGGCCTGGTACTCCAGGGGAGGCAGATCAACTTGTTACCGCTTCAGGCATTTTAAGAAGAGTCCCCTTCAGGTTTTGGGGGATTGAAACAAATAAATATATTGGCTGCCAACTAACCCGCACGTTCTATGCGACTCACGCAATTTACGGTTGTTCCGGCCTTGCTGCTGCTGCTAAGCTGCAGCCCCTCCCAGCAAATGCACGCCCCGGTCCCCAGAAATCCTTTAGACACAATTTTAAAGGAATTCCATTCTCCCCAGGGAAAACAGGTGCTGGTGGTGGCGCACCGCGGCGACTGGCGTAATGCCCCTGAGAACTCCTTGCAGGCCATTCAGAATGCCATAGACATGGGCGTAGACATTCTGGAAATAGACATCCAGAAAACCCAGGACGGCCATTTGGTGCTCCTGCATGACCAAACCCTGGACCGCACCACCAACGGTAAGGGCAAAGTGGCTGACCATACGCTGGCCCAGGTCAAAAAGCTGTACCTCAAAGGCGGGCACGGCGTTGTCACAGAGCACCGCGTTCCCACCCTGCAGGAGGCCCTGCTGCTCATGAAAGGCAAAGTGATGGTGAACCTTGACAAAGGCTATGATTATTTTAGAGAGGCCTACGCGGTACTGGAAGCCACTGGCACGCGGCAGCAGACCATTCTGAAAAGCGGTCACCCTTACGGCAAAGTGGCCCGGGAAAATGGGGAGGTCTTGCAAAAAGTCCCCTTTATGCCGGTGGTGTGGCTGGAGAAGAAGGAGACCCGCCAGATTATGGCAGACTACCAGCGGGAGCTGAAGCCCGCGGCATTTGAGATTGTCTTCAAAACCGATACCTCTGCCGTGCTCCAGGAGTTTCAGGCCATTAAAAAGGGCGGGGCCCGGGTGTGGGTGAACACGCTGTGGCCAAGCCTCAACGCCCGGCATCATGATGATTTGGCCGTGGAAGGGCAAAAGCCTGATGAAAGCTGGGGCTGGGTTCTGGAAAAGGGGGCCAACATCATCCAGACAGACCGGCCAAGGGAACTACTGGCGTACCTCCGCCGGCGCGGGCTGCATCGGTAAGCCTGTAAGGCGACACTTCACGGGCGGTGTCTGTTTTTCGGCCTGTTTTTTACAGAAATCAGCGAAAACAGACACCGCTATTTTAATAGGGAAAGCTTTTTCTGGGTTTGGGCGCTTTTTTCACAGAAGAGGCGGTGTAGCCCCCGTCATAGAGCCGGCCGAAGTTGATTTTCAGTTTCTCAGGGAACTCCACCAGGTTGCTGCAGTTTACCTGTCTCAGCGCACGCAAGGTCAGTTCTGCGCAGGCGTAAGAATCTGCCGCGGCCCGGTGGTGCTTGAACTGGATGCCGTGCCGGTTGCAGAGCGACTTGAGATCATACTGCGGCAGCCCCTGCCATACTTGTTTGGAGAACTGCACGCTGCAGGCGTACTGCAGCTCAGGGAAGGGGAGTTGGTAGGTGTTGAGGGTGGCGCGCAAAACGCTCATGTCAAAGCTGGCGTTATGGGCAATGACCAGTTGGTTCTGCAGCAGCGGCTTCAGCTCGTGCCAGAGGTGGTGAAACTCTGGGGCGTGGGCCACTTCCTTTGGCTGGATACCGTGCACGGCCATGTTAAAGCTGTTGAAGTACGGGTAAGACCTGGGCTTGATGAGCCACGCCTGGGTGTTGGTGATCTGCCCGTTCCTGACAAAGGTTAATCCAATCTCACAGGGGCTGTCCCGCTCAGGGGTGGCGGTTTCAAAATCAAGGGTGACAAAATTCATGCAGGTACTTTTTTGAGGCTGCAAGTTACAACGGTTCTGTGGGAAGACCTGCGCACACTGCGGGTTAATCAAAAAAGCCACAGGGGGAGAGCGGTTGCGTTTTGGGGCTGTTTTAGGAAAAACAGGCCAAAAACAGGAAAAGGGTTTCGGCAGGGCCGAAAAAAAAGCCACTCTTTAGTAGAGTGGCCTTAGGTGCTGGTGTTGATTTGTTTAGTTGAGCCCAATGGGGTTTGACACCTTCTTGAAATCCAGGTCCAAATAATTCGCAGCAGACAAGGCCTCTTCTAAATGCTTATGCCCCTCTTTTCTGATGGGGTATAAACAGCCTTCTTCATCTAGTACAGCAATAGGGCTGACCTCAGGCAGCACCTTCAGGGTGGTCTTGGCAAGTACCAGTGTTTCCTCTTCTAAAAAGGCGGGGGTACCGTTTCGGGAGTAGATGGCGTAATGCATAAATTTTTTCGTAAGCTTCTGTTTACGGGGAGGTAAGGTGTTGGTTGTGAGAAGCTTTTAAGAGTTTGTTTAAATTTTGATTTTGCAGGCGAAAATGGGGCGCGAAAGGTTCTGGCGATGCATTCTTTGAGCAGCATAAGAGCGCTATGGAGAGAGAAAAAGACGAAGTCAGGTTCTTTTGATACCCCTTTGCAGACCGAAAGACAACTTTAAACAATTTCAAAATTTTTTTAAAATTTTTAGGGCTTGTTCAGTAAAGTAACTTCCAGTGAAAAAGAACTAAATTAATATTTGCACCAAATCTGATATTTCAATAGTTTAGAAATATTCATCTTCTATTTCATTAAGTATCTAGCTAAATAATTTTTATAAACTATAATTTAAATTCATGAAAAAGTATTGTTCCCTTCTCTTCGCCCTTGCGGTTATTATTTTCTTAGGAAGTTGCCAAGAAGATGATAGTGTACTAGGCCAACAATCTGATCCTCAAAATCTAACTGTTTTGCAGGCTCAAGAATTTTATTCTGCTGTAATTGCAAACTCAAAAGGTAAAACTGGTAGTGAAAACAAGAAAAAGACTAAGAGGGTTTACCCTAATGTAATGCCGCAATGGCAAAAGGCTAAAATTGTGGAAGATATGCGGTATCACGTAGTGGAGGTACCAGTTAAGATAGGAAAAAAGTTTAGCGTTTAAATTAAAGGGATCAACTGTAAAGCCAAACGGCAATTCTAAACTTCTAGTTTCAAAGGATAAAAGAACAGGAGAACTGATTGCAGCACTAATGCATGCATACTCAACTACTGGTGTTGAGTTGACTAAAATTGAATACAAGACAAAGCCAAAAGACTTCAGCGGTTTAATCTTCTACACCACCTTAGAGGGTGGT
Organism: Rufibacter ruber; assembly: GCF_001647275.1. Classification (GTDB taxonomy): domain Bacteria; phylum Bacteroidota; class Bacteroidia; order Cytophagales; family Hymenobacteraceae; genus Nibribacter; species Nibribacter ruber_C. The sequence continues at coordinate 5,172 of NZ_LRMM01000097.1, forward strand.
TTTGTAAACGGTTATTCTTATGAGAAAGGTAAACTTGTTGCCTCGGTAAAAGAGTCTGTCATTGAACAAAAGCAATCTGCTCGCAGCTATTGTAATGACTATGGTTATGTAGAGATTTGGGAGAGAACTTGTACAGTCAGACTAGAAGGTCCTGATTATTGAACTGAGCCCTATCTGGTTGGGTATGATTCTGTACCTCTTTGTCAAACTTTCTATACAGAGCAACTTGAGCCAGCTGATGGTTGGGATGGTGGCGGGTATGGAGGTGGAAATATAGTAGTAATTGATATTCCTAAAGTCTTATCTCCAAGGTTGGACAATTTAATAAATACCTCCACTCTTACAGATGCTGAGAGAGCCAAACTGGAGAGTATTCTGAATAAAATCTTTGAGAATTGTACCGGAGCCGCATTATTAAATGCATTACATTCAAATAATTTAAAATTTGACTTCAAGACAAATCCAAACCTGAACGGATTAGGCAGCTACAGCCCGATTGAAAAGAGCATAACTTTCAAAGGCATAAATTCTATGAACTTCGGCACGCTCCAAGAGGAACTCTTCCATGCCTACCAAGACAAGTACCATCAGGGAGGCACTGCCCAATACCTGGGTAAGCCCGGCAGCGCCAACATTGAGTTCGAGGCTAAACTGTTTGGCATGATAAATGAACTATACCAATCTGGAATGCTTGCCTCAATGATTACAGATGCTGATTTCAATGCTTGGGTTTATACAGTAACCAATGATGGAAGAACTTTGCCAAGTTCCTTTTCTCAATTTGGTCTTGATTATTATAAGTTTATACCTGCCTTTAAGAATGCCTTTCCGGACTATGCCAATACAATTGCGAGCGATTTGGAGCCAGGCGCGATATTCAATGTGTACAATTCTTCAAACTATAAATAAAATTTTATGAAAGCATTAATCATGTTATCCGCCATCGTCGTGCTGTCCCTACAACTGGGCATCTGCCTCGGACAAAACGCATTTGAACGCAGCAATGCAAAGGGAAAAAGTACCACTTATAAAATAACCGGCTCTTCAAATAATTATAAGAAAGCTATTGCTGTCGCAAATGGCAAAAATATTATTAATGAAAAGTTAAAAAAGAATCCCCCACCCCATTTGACTAATATTGAACTGATTTCTGAACTTAAATTAAATAATATATTTTTATCAGCACTAGGCACGAAAAGGCTTGAACAACTGTCTACGTCAGATTACAGTATGTTGATTACCTTTTATGTTAATGACTTAGGCAAGATATTAGAGTTAGAGTTCATTCTTCCTGAGACTACAATAATTACTCCAGCAGAACTTGAAATATTAGAATCAATGATTTTGAAAGAGCTTTCTTTCAAACTGAATCAAAATGAAATGAATGGAGCTAAACTATTTCAGCTTCTTAAGCTACAACGCTACAAGGATTTGCTTTAGCTGCACTTAGTTCTATAATGCTATAGAAAAGCCTTGCTTATGTAATAGTATTTCTATAGCATTAATAAATCCGAATTAATAAGGCTTTCTACTATAGTTAAACCAGGCATGGGGCTCGAATATACTACGACAGCAACTAAATAAGGCAAAAAGCATATAGCTACTACCTATGGGGCGGTTTTTTTTGCCAGGTGCATTAAATTTTTATTACCAATTATTTTCAAGTAAAATTAAAACATAAATGGATAAACTGGAAGGAGGAAATGTTAGTAGAATTAATGTCGGCCTTAATTTCTTATCTTCAAATCAAGCGTCTAGTCCTGTGTTTCTTGGTTGGGGAGGTTGTGAGTAATATTATGAAAAATGAAGCAAATCAAATAATTAGTGTAATAAAAAAGGCCTATCCAAGTTTGCAGGAATATAGTTTTGATAAGTACCCTACCAATTCAAGTCTGCCTGAACTTTCAAAAATATGTAACCTTGCCGAAGCTAATAATGGAATATGGATTTCTTTTTTAGATTACCTAAAAAAGTACTATGGTGAAGAACAAGTTACTGATAACACATTGCTGATACTTAAAGAGCCCTGCTATAGGTGTGCAATTAAGAATCTTAATGAAACTGAGGTTGTAGAGGTTTTTAATATTCAAATTAGTGTACTTGTTAAAGGTTTTTATATCTATTTCCAAAGGGTAGAAAGAGAACCCATAATGAAGAATATTAAAATTTATAACCCGGAAGAATTTGAATCAGGCAGCTATCACAAAGTAGTAGGACAGGTTTCTCAATACTTTCCTTATCACCAACTTCTTGATCATCGTTTTGTTTTTTCAGAGGTTTCAGATGTTAAAGTGCCGAATAAGTATAGTGATGAAAAGGTGAAAGTCTTTGATTGTATATTCAGTGATAGGATGTTGTGATGGTTTGTGTTTTTTAATATGATAGAATATATCCTCTTAAAAATAAATACTGCATTGTGGAGAGATATATTTTTTAACAATATTCATTTTTATGTTAGTTTACTTCTTTAAGTATCAATTAATCACTTTGTCTTTTGTTATACCCTATATTAAAGATGTGAACTCCTCAAGTTATGAATAAATTGTTTTATTATAATTCATGCCTTGTCATATTTCTGTGTTTTTCATGTGTGCAAAACAGTTACCTAGGGAGTAAAAGGTTCCCTAACGAATATGGCCAAATCAAAGTTTCAGTTTTTTCTAATGGACATCCTGATAGCGTCATCTTCAGGGGTAGGTTCTTGGATAAGAAAACATCTAAAACTCCCCCTTTTTCGGCCGCTATAATAATAGACTCAACTGGTTGTCCTCTTAACAAGGAAGGTACATATTCAATTACTTTAAAATATAAAAAGAGATTTAAGCTCTCCGCTTTAACGTTTCCTTACTTTCCAATCACTACTGGCGATATAAGAGTTAAAAAGGGAAAAGTTTATAATGTAGATTTTTATTTGAAGGAAGATACTATTCCAATTACAGATGATTATTGATTTTAATGAGTGGCATCTATCTTTCTGTTTAGCAAAAAGTATGTCTGATAACGAAATGATTACGACTTTCAATTTGCAAAAAAAAAAGCCTCACCGCATTGCGGTGAGGCTTTCCTCAACTAAGCCTATTTTAAATTATTTCACTTCTTCGTATTCCACATCATTTACATAAAACAACTGGAACGGAGTGTAACTAATGGAAATGAGACGAATCAACCTTATGAAAGCCAATACAGCTGTGATGGTTTCTTTTTTGCTAATGTTTTCTCAAGTTTTATTTGCGCAAACTAAACGTGTAAGAACTATTGAAGAGTTGTCTCAAGCTATTTCAAGCAATTTGAATAATCCTAATTGGGAGGAGCTTGATAAGTTATGTATTCAGTCGGTTGTCTTTATGAAGTTTGATCTAAATAAAAATGGTGAATTAGAAAATATTACTTTCTCTAAAGGGGCACCTGAAGTAGTGAAAGCTATGCTTAAGACTGCGATATCATCTGTTGCCGTTAAGGAAAATTCTAAACAATTGAGAGGCCATACTTTTCTTCAACCATTTATTTTTATCTATGAAGTTGGCTGTTCAGATGCGTTAGAAGATAGAATGGAAAAAGATCAGTTTCATCAAAGTCTATTAACAATGTTATCGTTTGAAGCTCCGCTTTCTAAGCCTTTGTCTTGTACCATATTGTCTCCTTTGATGCAAAGTAGCAAAAGGTAATTTTCTTAGATTTTGTCAGGTACAAAAAAAGCCCCACCGCAACGCGGTGAGGCTTTCCTCAACTAAACCTATCTTAAATTATTTCACTTCTTCGTAGTCCACATCGGTAACGTTGTCACCGCTGCTGGTCTGTTGGCCACCGCCGGCGTTTCCGCCTGGTTGCTGGCCGCCGGCAAAACCGCCGTCAGCGCCTGGTTGCCCGGCACCGCCGGTGGCGGCGTACATCTCCTGAGAGGCTGCCTGCCACGCATTGTTGATGTTTTCCATGGCGCTGTCAATGGCGGCTAAGTCTTTAGACTCATGCGCTTTCTTCAGGTCGGCCAGGGCACCCTCAATGGCGGTTTTGTTGCCGGCAGACAGTTTGTCGCCGTACTCTTTCAGCTGCTTCTCAGTCTGGAAGATCATAGAGTCAGCCTGGTTCACTTTCTCTACTTCTTCTTTGGCTTTGCGGTCTGCCTCGGCGTTGGCCTCTGCTTCTTTGCGCATGCGCTCAATTTCCTGCTCAGATAGTCCGGAAGAAGCCTCAATTCTGATTTTCTGCTCTTTACCGGTGCCTTTGTCTTTGGCAGACACGTGCAGGATACCGTTGGCATCAATATCAAACGTCACTTCAATCTGCGGAACACCACGTGGTGCTGGTGGAATGTCTGACAAGTGGAAACGACCGATGGTGCGGTTGTCGCGGGCCATGGGGCGCTCACCCTGCAGCACGTGAATCTCCACGCTTGGCTGGTTGTCAGAGGCGGTAGAGAACGTCTCTGACTTCTTGGTTGGGATGGTGGTGTTCGACTCTATCAGTTTGGTCATTACGCCGCCCATGGTCTCAATACCCAAGGAAAGCGGAGTCACGTCCAAAAGAAGTACGTCTTTCACTTCACCGGTCAATACCCCACCTTGAATAGCAGCCCCAATGGCTACTACCTCATCTGGGTTTACCCCTTTAGATGGCTTCTTGCCGAAGAATTTCTCTACTTCCTCCTGAATTTTAGGGATACGGGTAGAACCACCCACCAGGATCACTTCGTCAATGTCACTTGGCTGCAGGCCAGCGTCTTGCAACGCCTTGCGAACCGGCTCCATAGAACGGCGCACCAGGGAGTCTGCCAACTGCTCAAACTTAGAGCGGCTTAACTTGCGCACCAAGTGCTTAGGACCGGTCTGCGTGGCGGTGATGTAAGGCAGGTTGATTTCGGTCTCAGAAGAAGACGAAAGCTCAATCTTGGCTTTCTCAGCGGCTTCTTTCAAACGCTGCAGGGCCATTGGGTCCTGACGCAGGTCCATGTTCTCTTCCGCCTTGAACTCGTCGGCCAGCCAGTTGATGATTACCTGGTCAAAGTCGTCACCACCTAAGTGCGTGTCACCGTTGGTAGACAATACTTCAAATACACCGTCACCAAGCTCCAGAACGGAGATATCAAAGGTACCACCACCAAGGTCGTACACGGCAATTTTCTGGTCGGCATGTTTCTTATCTAAACCGTACGCCAACGCAGCGGCAGTAGGCTCGTTGATGATACGTTTCACGTCCAGACCGGCAATCTGACCGGCTTCTTTGGTGGCCTGACGCTGAGCGTCGTTGAAGTAGGCAGGAACGGTGATCACGGCCTCGGTCACGGTGGTGCCCAGGTAGTCCTCAGCAGTCTGCTTCATTTTCTGCAACACCATGGCTGAAAGCTCCTGCGGGGTGTACTCGCGGTCGCCAATTTTCACGCGCACGGTGTTGTTGCTGCCAGACTGCACGTTATAAGACACGTGGCTGGTTTCATCTTTTACTTCTGAATAACCGCGGCCCATGAAACGTTTAATGGACGCGATGGTATTTTGTGGGTTGGTGATGGCTTGACGCTTGGCAGGGTCTCCCACTTTACGCTCACCGTTCCCGTTGTCCAGGAATGCCACGATGGACGGAGTAGTCCGGCGGCCTTCGCTGTTCGGAATCACCACTGGTTCGTTCCCTTCCATTACGGCAACGCAAGAGTTGGTAGTTCCTAAGTCAATGCCTATGATTTTTCCCATTGCTATAGTTTTATTTTAAGTAGTTCCTGATTAAAACTTGTTTTTCCTCTTAGTAACAAGACCTATGCCAACGGGATTTGGCCTGCCATATGTGACACAATGTCATTTTTGGCCAAGGCCGAAAGTTTTTCTGCACGAACATGCGTCAGGGATTGGCAGCATACCCTGCGCTTTTGACGGTTGATAGCTGGTGGTTGGCTGCCGCAGGAAGGAGTGGTCAGCTGTTTTCTTGGCTGTGCCCTTGGATGCAGGGTCTCTAAAGCTCTACTATTGCATTGTTGTTGCTGCAGTGGCTAATGCGTAGTCTGCTGTTGCCTTTGGCTGGGCTGCCTGAGCTGAGTGCCTGCCAATTGCTGCTGTGGAAATGCATACGTAGTACGCTGTTCACTGCTGCAGTGGCAATGCGTAGACTGCTGTTCCCCTGGCTTTGGCGTTTGACGCAATGCCTCACTCACTGTGATGTTTCATCTTTTCCGGTAAGCGCTCACGGCCGCGGGGCCCGTCGTGGGGGTGAGCACTGCTGTTAAAACTAGGCCCTCCGGCCTTGCCGCTGGAGCGGCACCGTATTAACAGAGGCGCTCACCCCCACGACTGGTCTGGGTTCCTCTCCTGATCAGCCTCACTGGTTATATCTGTTCCAGTAGGTAACTACTACTGATCCGCTAGCCTGTGGCGAGCCCGTGCTGCGCACATCAGTCGGGGGAATCGTTGATTGTTCATTGTTGCTTGCCTGTTGCGAATGGTTTCCCTCATCACGCGCTGGCGCGGGCCTTCAGACGCGTGCCTACTGATGACGGGCGGTCTCTGGCTGCCCTCGCGGCACGGCGGCGAAACCAGGCATTGCTGCTTCATTCGTACTGAAGTGCCTGGGCGTAAAGAAAGGACTCAAGACTCAGGACTCAGAACTCTCTCCAATACTCCCCCTTTGAAGGGGGCGAAGGGGGATGTTGACACCTGCCGGTCCACGCATTGCTGAGGTACGGTCACCCGCCATTTGCCCTACGCCTTGCAGATACTCCCCTCCCGGGAGAGGTAGGGGGGGGTGCATGGCTGACCACCGTGCGGTTCCCGGCAAGTCTGGAGACCCGCCCCATCCCAGGGCACGAGACCGGAGTACCTCGCCCGTTCCATCACCCAAAAATCAGCAATAAACAAGCAGCCATTCTCCCAAAAACTAATAGCGTCTGTAGGAACTTCAAGTGTTGGCGTCCATTCCTGTTTTTGGCTTACTTTTTCCAAAACAGCTCCAAAACAGGAATTACCAGCGCTTGTAGGGGCGTTGAAAAGTATTGATAGGTTTGGCCAGTTCCTTTAGCTGTTTCACCTCGTGGGGGGTGAGTTCCCGGTATTGGCCGGGGGGCAGGCCGTCCAACTGAAGCGGGCCAATAGCCACCCGTACCAGCCGAAGCGTAGGGTAGCCCACGGCCGCGGTCATTTTGCGCACCTGCCGGTTCATGCCTTGGCTGATTTTGATCTCTACCCACGTGGTGGGGATGTTGGCCCTAAACCTGATGGGTTTTGACCGTTCCCAGAGTTCCACTTCTTCCAGTAGTCTGGCCTTGGCGGGGGTGGTTTTTTTGCCTTGAATGAGAACGCCTTTCTCTAATTGGTCCAGCGCCTCCTCGGTGGGCACGCCTTCTACCTGTACCCAATAGGTTTTCTCTACTTTGAATTTGGGGTCAGAGAGGCGGTGCTGTAGTTGCTTGTCATTCGTGAGCAGTACCAAACCTTCGCTGTCATAGTCCAGCCGCCCAACGGGGTAAACATTGGGCACGGGCACAAAATCTTTCAGGGTCAGACGGCCCTGCTCATCAGTGAACTGGGTGAGCACTTCAAAGGGCTTGTTGAGGAGAAGGTACTGCAAGATGATTGGTAGATAGGTGCAGTGCGAAGATAAGGAGATGATTCTGTTTTGGGGCTGTTTTCTCAAAAACAGCCCCAA
>NZ_LRMM01000098.1 GCF_001647275.1 Rufibacter ruber
TTTTTTGCCTGTTTTTCTAAAAACAGGCCAAAAACGGCCGATTGATTTATGACCTGCAGTTCTTTGACTGCATGCCCTCGGTTTACTATCTCTACTCTAGGCTAGCAGCGTATTCTTCACGTAATCCCGGCTCTGCCTGATGCTCTTGTACGGGTCCATGGCGGCGGCAAAGTTCTCCTGCTCCACAAAAATGCGTTCCACCCCAGACAGTTTGGCCTGCCTGAAGATCTCCTGATAGTTGATGCTGCCGCTGCCCACTTCTGTGTTCAGTTCAGGTGCTTGCTTGTTCATGTCCTTCACGTGCCACATCACAAAGCGGCCCTGGTGCTGCCTGAACAAATCAACCGGCTTCAGGCCCGCCCTGACCACCCAGTAAAGGTCAGCCTCAAAGCTCACCAGCCCCGGATCTGTCTCTTGCAGCAGCACCTCATAGCCGGTGGTGTTGCCAAATTTCTGAAACTCGAAGTCATGGTTGTGGTACGCCAGCTTTAAACCGGCGTCCTGGCAAAGCTGCGCGGCCACGTTCATGAGGTTGGCAATGCGTTTGTAGTCATCCAGCTTGGTGCGTACCTCTGCATCCAGCCACGGAACGGTGATGTACGTTTGCCCCACGGCTTTACTGGCCTCAATGTAGCGTTTCACCACATCTGTGTTGCCGTCTTTCATGTACTGGCCAAACTCATAGTGACCGCTGCTAGAGGTCAGGCTATTGGCGTCCAGCACCTCCCTGAACGCCTTGGGCGACAGCTTCCAGTAGCCGCTGTCTGGGGCGTAGCCATAGGTTTCCACGTCATTGTAGCCCGCCTGCGCCACCCGGGCAATCACCCCTTTCACATCTTTGGGCAGCAGTTGGCGCATGGTGTACAACTGGATTCCGATGTCCTTGATTTCGGCCTTGGCCGATGTGGGATTCTCTGCCCCGGCCGCCTCAGCGGTAGCCCCGGCCGCTGTCTCTGTTTTCCGGCCCGCTGCCTCACAGGAGGTGAGCAAAGACGGCGCAAACGCCACCCCCGCCGTTAACAGGCCCAGCCGCTGTAAAAAAGATCTTCTATTGTTCATTTCTCTTGATGGGTAATTTGGAGGAAGAATTATTGGCGTCAACGCCAGTAACATGCTGTTTTAAGTGTGCGCCAGCGCGGGCCTTTGCAGGTTTGCCACCTAAGCGCTTGCGTTTCCAGTTTCTACAGCAGCGACGGAGGCAGAACGTTACGCCTGGTTTTCTGGCACGGCCTCTGCGTTACAAAGGCTTTTGGAGCCTGTTTACATTTGCTTTTGCGCTGCAAACGGGTATCAAAAGCACCTGACTTCGCGGTTGACGCGCACCGTAGCGGGGCGTATGCTGCTCAAGAAACCGCTATAGAAGAACCTTTCGCTCCCCGTTTTCGCTGGCAAAACCAAAAGGTAAACAGGCTCTTAGGCAAAAGTCAATTCAACGCATTGGCACATGTTCTTTTTCCTGTTTTAGGGCTGTTTGGCCAAACAGCCCTAAACAGAAACGGGTGCCGCCCTGCCCCACGGGCTTAGACGTCACAGATCTGGACCGCCTGCCTAAGGGAGGCCAGCTTGTCTTTGGCGGTGGGTATGAACTCCTGCGCCACATAGCCTTTAAAGCCGGTGTCTTTGATGGCCCGCATGATAGCCGGGTAGTTCAGTTCCTGTGAGTCATCAATCTCATGCCTGCCGGGTACGCCGGCGGTGTGGTAGTGGCCAATGTACTGGTGGTTGTCCCTGATTGTCTGGATCACGTTGCCCTCGTCTACCTGCATGTGGTAGATGTCATAGAGCAGCTTGAAGTTCTCTGAGCCCAGCCGTTTGGCCAGTTCTACGCCCCAGGCGGTGCGGTCGCACTGGTAGTCTGGGTGGTTCACTTTGCTGTTGAGCAGCTCCATGACCAGCACCACCTTGTGCTTCTCGGCGAGCGGAAGCAGTTTTTTCAGCCCCTCTGTGCAGTTCTTCAGACCGGTCTCATCATCCAGCCCCTTGCGGTTTCCGCTAAAGCAGATCAGGTTCTTAAAACCCGCCTTGGCCACCTGCGGGATCATGTCTGAATAGTTTTTCAGGAGGGTGGCGTGGTACTGCGGGTGGTTCCAGCCCTCTGTGAGGCTGATCTCGGCGCCGTTGCACATGGTAGACGCCAGGCCGTACTTCTTGAGCACCGGCCAGTCTTTGGGCCCCACCAGGTCAATGCCCACCAGCCCCATTGCCCTGGCCTCTTTACACAGTTCCTCTACAGAGAGGTTGTTAAAGCACCAGCGGCACACAGAATGGTTGATGTTTCCTTTCAAAGCGTAGGTTGTTTTCTTTTCATCTGCCGCAAAGCAGGAGACGCTGCCGGTGGCGGTAAGCACGGCCGCCCCGGCCAGCATGCCTTTGAGGGCGGTTCTTCTTTGGTTGGTTGAATCCATCATAGGGCAATGGGGGTTAAGGCAGGCTGGTCACGGCGGGAGATCTGTCGGTTTCCGGTTCAAAGGCCGGCACTTCTGCTTTAGGGGTTTTCTGGTCTCTGAACAGCAGCAGGAACAGCAGGGCCACCACCGCGGCTATGCCCGCCGGTACCAGCCAGATGCTCTGCCACAGGTTTTCCGCGCCAGCGCCCCGGTAGTACTCCCCAATGTAACCGGCCACCCAGAACCCGATCAACATGCCCACGCCATACGTGGCCAGCGTTACCAGGCCCTGCGCCGAACTTTTATACTTCTCACCGGCTCTGGCATCTGTGTATATCTGGCCAGACACAAAGAAGAAGTCATAGCAGATGCCGTGCAGCGCAATACCAATGATGAGCATGAACGACAGCTCGCCGGCGTTGCCGTAAGCGAACAGCACATACCGCACCGCCCACGCCACCATGCCCACCAAGATGGTTTTCTTAAAGCCGTATTTGGAGAAAAACACCGGCAGCAGCAGCAGGAACAACACCTCAGAGATCTGCCCAATGGTCATTTTGCCCGTGGGGTTCTCCAGCCCCACATCAGTGAGGAACGGGTTGGCGTTCTGGTAGTAGAACGCCAGCGGAATACAGATCAGCACTGAGGCCAAGAAGAAGATCAAGAAGTCTCTGCTCTTTAAAAGCTTGATGGCGTCTAGCCCCAGGATCTCAGAAACAGAGCTGCTGCCTTCACTTTTCACCGGCGGCGTCTTGGGGAGCAGGAAGCTGTAAACCCCCAGGATGGCAGACGCAACGCCCGCCATCAGGAACGTGTTGCGCAGCAGCCCCTGGCCAATGCCTTCGGCCGAATCCCAGTGGAAGATATAGCTGATGGAAAGCCCGGCGGCAATCCACCCCAGGGTGCCCCACACCCTGATGGTGGAGAACTCCTTCTCCGGGTTCTTCATCTGCCTGAATGACACTGAGTTCACCAGCGCCAGCGTGGGCATGTACGCCACCATGTAGGCAAACACGTACGGGTAGAACGTGCTCACTTCTGTTGACTGGTACATCTGGTACATCAAGACCGCGCCCACCAGGTGCAGAATACCCAGAATGCGTTCTGCGTTGAAGTATTTGTCAGCAATCATCCCAATGATGAACGGCGCAATGATTGCCCCAAAAGACTGCGTAGAAAACACGCTCGCTGACTCCAGATCAGACGCCTTCAGGTTGTTGCCCAGAAAGGTGCCCAGCGTGACAAACCATGCGCCCCAGATAAAGAACTCCAGAAACATCATGATTGATAATTTGATGCGGGTAATTGAATGCATGATTTGTTTGTTAGTGGTTCAATATTGGTCTCTCGTTGTTGGTTATTCCTGTTTTGCTGTTTTTCCTAAACAGGCCCAAAACAGGAATAGGCTTTTCAGGAGCATTCTCGCCTATCTCCATCTATGGAAGTAGCCTGCAGGGGAACTCCGAATGCCCTTGCCTGCAGTTTCAGAACTGACGTGCCAGGGGCATCAGGAATCCAGAACAGCGGGGAGTCAGCTCATTAAGCGAGCACTCCTCACTACAAGCCTCTAGGGCGCAGAAGTGAGGAGTGCGCCTCTTTTTCAGGTAGTGTGTTTTGGGCCTGTTTTCAGAAAAACAGGCCCAAAACGCCAACCGCCCGCTACAGCCGCTTGATCATGATGTTCTTGAACCAGACATCATCACCGTGGTCTTGCAGGGCAATCTTGCCAGACTTGAAAGCGCCAAAACCTTCCATCTTGGCAAACTTGCTGCCGGCAATCATGCTGCGCCAGTTGTCATCCCACATAGTGGTTGAAAGCACCTGCTGGCCGTTTTGCAGGACTTTGAGCTGGTTGTTCTGGCTAATGATCTCCACGTGGTTCCATTCGCCGGCAGGCTTTACGGTCTCAGGGCTGCTGGCAATGAGGTCATAGAGGTCACCGGCGCGGTGCTTGTGGATTTTGGCATCTGGGTGGCCGTCATTGTCCAGCACCTGGATTTCAGGGCCCGTGTGCCACACGTATTTGTACTTGGCGGGGTCGTCCTGCACAAAGAGGATGATCCCGCTGTTTCCCTTAGGGGCAATCTTCCAGTCCATTTTGAGGTGGAAGTTGTCAAAGCTCTGCTCAGAGACAATGTCGCCGCCCTCAGCGGTCTGCCAGTCTTTCTTGGCGGCGGCATCCAGGTGCAGGGCCCCGTCTTCTACTTTCCAGGCTTTGCCAATGGTAGCCTTGCCGTAGCTGTGCCAGCCGTTGGTGGTTTTGCCGTCAAACAGCGGCTGCCAGCCACCTTTGGCACTGTTTTGCGCGGTTGGCATAGACGTATTTTGAGAGGATTGGCAGGCGCCCAGCACCGCCAGTGATAAAAACGGGAGAAGTTTGCGCAGTTGCATAGAGCATTTATTTTTTAAGGGAAAGGACATATTGCGCCATGGCTTTGGCATCTGCTTTGCTCACGCCCGGGTGCGGCGTCATAGGCACTTCGCCCCAAACCCCTTTGCCGCCCTCAATGATTTTACCCGCCAGGTAGTCAATGTTCTTCTCATTGGCCTCATACTTCTGGGCCACCTCCTCATAGGCGGGGCCCACCAGTTTCTGGTCGTTTCTGTGGCAGGCGGTACAGTCTGACTGTGCAATCAGCTTGGCGCCTTTCTCTGCGTCTGGCAGGGCCGTGCCGCCGCCCCCGTCTGAGCGGTCAGTGCCAATGTTCATGGCGTTGGTGTCAACGTCTGAGGGTTGGCGGGTGGCCGCGCTTAAATCTGCGGCATCACCCCCGTTGATTTCAGAGTTCTCTGCGTTTTCTGTTGATGATTTACTGTCACAGGCGGCAAACAGCGCGCAGCAGGCAAAAAGGAGGACTAGTTTTTTCATAAGGGGTAAAAGGAATGACTGAAGGCGCAGGCAGTGGGTAAGTTGAAAGCCCCACCTTCTAAAAATCTGTTTTCTGTTTTACAATCTGTTCAAATACAAGTTTCTGTTTTGGGCCTGTTTTCTGGAAAACAGGCCCAAAACAGAAGCCACTTCTGGTGGTGATGCCCAGCCGTGGCTACACCACAAAATCTGTCCACTTCTCTGAGCTGCCGCTGCTGGCCACCACCGTCTCAATAAAGGCCATGCCGCGCACCCCGTCTTCTACAGAGGGGAAATCCATGGCTTCCGCCGAAGGCGTGGTGCCCTCTATGCGGGCTGAGAGCGTGAGCGCGAAATTGCGGTACAGGTTGGCAAAGGCTTCAATGTAGCCCTCTGGGTGGCCGCCGGGCGTGCGGGTGTTGTGCTGCGCGAAGGAAGACAGGCCGCCGGTGCCGGTCAGGTAAATTTGCGTGGGTTTGTCCAGCCATTTCACCAGCAGGGTGTTGGGTTCCTGCTGGGCCCACTCCAGCCCGCCGTCTTCGCCGTAGACTCTGATCTTGAGACCGTTCTCCTCACCGGCCATGACCTGGCTGGCGGTGAGCACCCCGGTAGCGCCCTCAGTGAACCGAAGCAGCACGTGCCCGTCATCATCCAGCGCGCGGCCTTCTACCACGGTGTTCAGCTGGGCGCACACCTGCTGAATTCTCTGGCCGGAAATGTACTCGGCCAAATGGGCGGCGTGGGTGCCAATATCGCCCATGCAGCCGCTCTTGCCAGATTTGGCCGGATCTGTGCGCCAGGCGGCCTGTGCGTTGCCCTCTTTTTCAGAAAGACGGCTGAGCCAGCCCTGGGTGTATTCTACCAGCACTTTTCTGATCTTGCCCAGTTCACCGGCCTGCACCATCTGCCGCGCCTGCTTCACCATGGGGTAACCGGCGTAGGTGTGGGTGAGTAACAGCAGCAGACCGGTCTGCTCCACCTTCTGCTGCAGCTGCCTGGCCTCTTCCAGGGTAAGGGTCATGGGTTTCTCTATCACCACGTGAAAGCCTTTGTCCAGGGCTTTGAGCGCGGGATCAAGGTGGGCGTGGTTGGGCGTGACAATACTTACAAAGTCCATGCGCTGGTCCTGGGGCAGGGCACTCTCCTTCTCCAGCATCTCCCCGTAACTGGTATAGATGCGGTCTTGGGGCAGAAAGAGGTCCCGGCCGCTTTCCCGGGCATTGTCTGGACTGGTGCTGAGGGCACCGCAGACCAGCTCTATGGCGCCGTCCATGGTGGCCGCTATTCTATGAATGGCTCCAATGAAGGCGCCTTTGCCACCGCCAATCATGCCCATTCTTAGTTTTCTTTTCATGCGTACTCTACTATCTGTGGAAAGCCAAACCCACCCCTCCCCAGAGGGCAATGACGTGTGCCTGCCTTTTTTGTTTGTTCACTTTTAAAGTTTCTGTTTTGGGCCTGTTTTCTGGAAACAGCAAAACAGAAATCAGATCGCCCATGCCCTGTCGCCTTTTTTATAAGGCATGCAGCCGTCATAGCGGCCGGGCACGGGCAGATACCTCAGCGCTTTGGTAGCGCCCACCTCAGACGTGAAGTACCCCAGCAGCGTGAGCTCTTTCATCATTCTGAAGTAGTGGTTGGGCTCCTCTTCCTTTTTGTTTTTCTGGTGTTCCTTCTGCTCCGCGTCCAGCTGGGTCAGCAGGGCGGTGCGCTCCTGCGGGGTGGCTTTCAGGAACCCTTTGTTCAACTTCTTCTTGCTGGCTTCCTCCAACTGCTGAAGGCCTTTCAGGAACACCTGCTGGTCTTCTTTTTTATAGCAGTCCTGCACCATGACGGCCATGAAACTGCCTACCTGAGCGGCTTTGGCCCCGGGCGTGCTGGTGGTAGGGAGAATGGTTTCGCCCACTTCGTCTAAATAGGCCACCTGGTCCTGGTCAAACAGCCCGTTGACTTTGGGGGCCTTGGAGGTACAGGCCACAATCAGGTCTGCCCCCAGGATGGTGCCCCCCATGAGCCAGCCTACGGCGGCAATTGCTTCACGTCTATTCATACTAGTTCTAGTTATGCACTGCGGTCATAGATTCATTTCTTGCCAGATTTGCTTCTGTTTTAGCCTTGAAATCTGGAAAACAGGCCAGAAACGCCCATGTGCTTCACCGGTTACGCTTTCAGGGACCAGCCCTGGCGGTACTCGCGCTTCACAAACTGGTTTACGTCTTCAAAGTTGGTCACGCGCATGTTGGCGTTGTCCCACACCAGTTTGATGTTGCGGCCCGGGTAGTCAAACCCTTTGCCGTCTGCCTTGGGTTTCTGGATGTCATAGCCCCTGATGGCCAGGTTGGCCATGAGCAACGCCTCTGTCAACGGGCCGGCAATTTCAAACGGGGAGCTTACTTCTTTCTTTCCATAACCGGCAATACAGGCTTCCACCCACTGGGCGTAATGCCCGGCGTCACTGCCGGGAACCCGGGCCAGCGTCTGCTTTACTTTCACCTGCTCTGTGCGGGAGGTGGGCAGCAGGCGCGGATTCTTGCCGTAGGTGCTGCACATCATCTTGCCTTTGGTGCCCACAAAGAGGGTCCCGTTGCCGCCGTCGCCAAACAGTTCATTGGGGCCCAGTTCATCTGGGCGCACGGGCTGAATGCCGCCATCCATCCAGTGCACGGTCACGGGGCCTTTGGTTTTGTTCGTTTTAGGGAAGTTCAGGGTCACGTGGCTGGAGGGCGGGCAGCTCTCTGGGAAATAGCCGCGCTTGAACTCATCTACGTACACGCTGCCTACGCTGGCCTGCACATCTGTGGCGTATTTCAGGTTCAGCACGCTGAATGGCGCCTCCAGCAGGTGGCACCCCATGTCACCCAGGGCACCGGTACCGTAGTCCCACCAGCCGCGCCAGTTAAAGGGCACCAGCTTGTTCACGTATTCTTTGTACGGGGCAGTACCCAGCCAGAGATCCCAGTCCAGGTCTTTGGGAACCTCTGCTTTGTTTGTTGACCACGGAATGCCCTGTGGCCAGACGGGCCGGTTGGTCCAGGAATAGATGGTGTGCACGTCTCCAATGATGCCGGCATCATACCACTCCCGCAATTGGCGCACCCCATCGCCGGAGGCGCCCTGGTTGCCCATCTGGGTCACTACTTTATAGCGTTTGGCGGCGTCTGTGAGCACCCGTGCCTCATAAATATCATGGGTGAGCGGTTTCTGCACGTACACGTGCTTGCCCAGCTGCATGGCCGCCAGGGTGGTCACCGCGTGGTTGTGGTCTGGCGTTGAAACCGAGACCGCATCAAAGTTCTTGTGTTCCTTGTCAAACAGTTCCCGCCAGTCTCTGTAGTACTTGGCTTTGGGGAACCGCTCGCGGGTAACGGCCCCGCGGCTGTCATGCACATCACAGAGAAACCCAATATCAGCTTTGCCGCTCTCATAGAAACTCTTGATGTCACTTTCACCTTTGCCGCCAATGCCTACGCCGGCAATGATGAGGCGGTCACTGGGGGCCAGAAAACCTTTGCCGCCCAGCACATGGCGGGGCACAATCATAAAACCTGCCGCCGCCAGGGCACCGGCTTTCAGGAACTTTCTTCTGGTGCTGTCTTGCGGAAGCTTTTCTTTTTCTTCTTCGGCCATGGGGATAGGGTTAGGGATACGTGCTTGCAGGGGAAATTAAAGGTTCATTCTTTTAAGTTCGCCCACGGCGTGGTCTACCGCGCGGGCTGTGAGGGCCATGTAGGTGAGGGATGGGTTCTGGCAACCCGCTGAGGTCATGGCCGCCCCGTCTGTCACGTACACGTTGGGCGCATCCCAGACCTGGTTGTGCTGGTTCAGGACTGAGGTTTTAGGGTCACGGCCCATGCGCGCGGTGCCCATCTCATGAATTCCCTGCCCCATGGCGTACCCGGCATCAAAGGTTTTTACGTTTTTGAGCCCGGCAATCTCCAGCATCTCCTTGGCGTCTTCAGCCATGTCTTTGCGCATCTTGTGCTCGTTCTCTTTGATCTCGCAGCTGATGTCCAGCACGGGCAGCCCCCACTTGTCTTTCTTGTTCTTGTCTAGCCGCACAAAATTCTCATGGTACGGCAGGGTCTCGCCAAAACCGTTAATGCCCATGGTCCACTGGCCCGGCTCGCTAAGCGCCTCTTTCAGGTCAGCGCCAATGCTCATCTCGGCAATCTCACGGCCCCAGTTGCTGCGGCTGGCGCTGCCCTGGTACCCGAACCCCCTGATGTAGTCGCGCTTCTCGCCGTTCAGGTTCCTGAACCGGGGAATATAGATCCCGTTCGGCCTGCGGCCGAAATAGTACTTGTCTTCATACCCTTCTACTTCGCCGCGGGCGCCGGTTCTGAAGTGGTGGTCCATGAGGTTGTGCCCCAACACACCTGAGCTGCTGCCCAGGCCGCCTTCCCACACGTCAGTGGCTGAGTTCATCAAGACCCAGGTGGAGTTAAGCGTGGAGGCGTTCAGGAACACCACCTTGGCGAAGTACTCATAGGTTTGGTTTGTCTCTGCGTCCAGCACCTCTACCCCTGTGGCTTTTCTGGTGTCTTTGTCATACAGGATTTTGGTGACAATAGAGAACGGCCGCAACGTAAGGTTGCCGGTAGCCATGGCCGCCGGCAGCGTGGCCGACTGGGTACTGAAGTACGCCCCAAACGGACAGCCCAGCCAGCACTTGCTGCGGTACTGGCAGTTCACTCTGTTATTATGGGGGGCGGTGAGGTTGGCCGTACGCCCAATGATCATGTGCCGGTTGCCTTTGTAATGGCTTTTGAGGCGGGCGGCCACGTCTTTCTCTACGCAGTTCATGTCCATGGGCGGCATGAAGTCACCGTCTGGCAGGTGCGGAATGTTGTCTTTGTTCCCGGAGATACCGGCGAACTTCTCTACGTAGCTGTACCACGGGGCCAGGTCTTTGTACCGGATGGGCCAGTCAACGGCAATGCCGTCTTTGGCGTTGGCCTCAAAATCCAGGTCTGAGAGGCGGTAGCTCTGGCGGCCCCACATGAGGGAACGGCCGCCCACGTGGTAGCCGCGGTACCAGTCAAACCGTTTGGTCTCTGTGTAGGGGCTTTCCTTCTCGTTGACCCAGTAGTCCAGGTTGGTTTCCTGCAGGGGGTAGTCCCGTTTGAGCACCGGGTAGTTCTCAATCATCTCCTGCGTTCTCCCACCCCGGTGCGGATATTCCCAGGGCGCTTTGTTGGCATTCACATAGTCTTTCACGTGCTCTATGTTTCTGCCACGCTCCAGCATGATGGTCTTCAGCCCTTTTTCTGTTAATTCTTTGGCAGCCCAGCCGCCTGAGATCCCGGAACCAATGACAATTGCATCGTAATGATTATCGGCCATACGCAGGTATATTCTTACTTTATAAGGTTAAGTATTCAGACAATTTTTTGGTAAACATATTATTGCAAACTCAATGATCAAGCAACAGAAGGAACCGTTGTTGAAAAGATGGCAATGGAAAAGCTGTTTAATAATAAATTTTAAAAATATGAATTGCAAACTTTCCAGGGAAAACAAAGGGAGAAACCTGTTTGGCAGCTGCTACAGGGCCTCTGTCTCATCTCACCTGGGCAGCAACCAGAAAGAACAAAGGGGCTCCTCAGTGCAGGCAGCGCACAAAATTTCCTGTTTTGCTGTTTTCTGAAAAACAGGCCCAAAACAGGAACAGCTACGGGGAAAGGTTTTTTTACTGGTACTGGCTATGCTTTTACGCCCAGCTCCTGCATGGTAACCACCGGAATATCTTGGGCGGGTCCGGCTTTGAGTTCCCGGAAACCGCTGGCTGGGTATTGGTAGCCGTTCTCGGTCAGTTCCCAGAGCAGCGGGGCCAGGCTGAGGGTGGCCGCTTTGAAGCCCTGCAGGATAGCGCCCATGTTACCGGTGCCCTTAGACAGCGCGGCTTCGTTCTCTATTTCAAACGGACCGGAAAAGCCTTTTTCTTTCAGGGTGTTCACAAAACCGCGCCAGTCTACGTGGTCACTCCCCCCGAAACCCGGCAAGGTGGCCTCATAGTTGTGGCGGTCCCACTCAGTCTGGGCGGTGGGCACCCCGGCGCGCTGGGCCAGGTCAGCGTCTACCTGCATTTTAGGGTACAGATTGCCCCAGTACACGCTGCCCACGTTGCGGGTACCCTTCACGTGAATGCGGTGCAGGCGGGCCATATCTGTATTCCTAATCACCTCGCTGGGGTCTAGGTGCTGCCAGATGTCATGTGACGGGTCATAGATTTCGCCGTGGGCGGAACTGGGAATAAGTTCATACATGAGCTTGCGGGCGGCCAGTACGCCGGTGAGGTTGTTGAACGTGCTGCTGTAGCCCGCCTGTCGCCAGCCTTCCATGGGGCAGTTTTCATAGAGCACCGTTACGCCCAGGTCCTCGGCGTATTTAATAATAGGCGTGAAAATGCGGGCGTACTCGTCTAAGTTCTTCTGGAAGCCGTTTTCCTGGTTACCCAGCTCGTGGTTGTAGCCCACAAAGGTGCCCACTTTCACGTCATTGCTGTCGCCGCCCAGGAGGTGCGCCATGCGTATGAGGCGCAGCAGGTGGTTTTGGTTTTTCACGCGCTGCGCCGGGTCGCCGCCAATGAGGTTATCAAACGCGCCCAATGACAGCCGCAGTTGGTGTTGGTTGAACTTCTCAAGTAGGGCCTGGGCATCGGCGCAGCCGAAATTTTCATAGTTCAAATGCGTGGCCACGAAATCATCCCGCGTCCCATCTTTCCGGAACACGCACACGTCCAGCCCCTGCACGCCTACGTCCTTGGCTTTCTCCATAACTTGGTCTAACGTGAGCTGGTCAAAGGCTGAGGTCATAATCCAGATGGGGTTGTTCATAGCGGTGCAGGGGTTTGTTCAGTTGTTGAAGGTTTTCATGCGCCCTGGCGTACTCGCCTGCCGGGCAGCTAAAGATTAGAAATTCTGATGCCTTGACCAAATTCTGTTTGGGTCAATCACCGCAATTTTCCGTTTTGGGCCTGTTTTCTGAAAAACAGCCCAAAAACGGAAAATCTAGAAAGATGTATACGCTTTGCATCCCACCACCCAAACTTTGCCTCCGGAGCCTACTAGGGCGCGGAAGTTACTCCCGTGACTTACAACTCCGGCAGATACTCCCGTTTGAAGGGGCGAAGGGGGATGTTGACACCTCCAGATCCACGCATTGATGATACGGCATAGGGCCGCCCGTATTCCCGGTACCCCCCTTGGAGGGGTAGGGGTTACGCATTGCTGAACCTTTCCCGATGAATCTGGAGACGAACTGCACGGGTGGTCACGAGCTGCAAGCTCGCGCCAGCGCATCATTCTTAAAAATCAACAATACCTAATCAGCAATTCTCCAAAGCCCCCGTTGCGTCTTTAGACCTGCGAGCGTCTGTGCTAACTTCTGTAGCTACCGTTGCCCCTCACCTTAGCCCTCTCCCCAAGGGAGAGGGAATACTGCTTTTCCGTTTTCGGGCTGTTTTCTGGAAAACAGCCCG
>NZ_LRMM01000099.1 GCF_001647275.1 Rufibacter ruber
CTTTCCCCGGTATGCAAGAGAAAAGTTAAAACTTTTTCCCCGCCCTGCCGCCTGCACTTCCTTACCAAAACCGCTCCTGCCGAACGGGATGCAAAGGTAATAAGAAATCCCGGTCCCGCAAGCGCCACCCGGAAACTTTTCCCCGGGGCCGCCGTTTAAGGCTCCCCCGAAGGGCCCGCCCCTGCCGAACGGGACGCAAAGGTAGTCAAAATACCCGCGCCTGCAAACCCAACACCCTTTTGAGCCCCCACGGACGCCGCCCGCGGCGGGCGCTGAGACAGAACCCGCCTCAGTCTCAGCCAGTTCCCCACTGGAAGTTTTTTTCTTAAAAATTTCACCCATGCCTCTGACATGATGAATCACGGTCGCCTCCACCGGCCACAGAGGCTGCGCTTACGCTGCCAAAGGGTTATCTTGGTGCCTTAGAGGAGGGAATACACCATTTTCGTTTTCGTGAAAGATTGTTATCCGTGCAATCAGAACCTTCTGGCTCCTCCCTTATGCTTGTATAGAAGTACGAGAGGCAGTTACTCCAGAAACAGAAAAGGAGCCCATGCTTTTTGCATATGCTCCTTTTCCAGGTTTACTGAATTACTTACAGCTCTATTTAACCAAAGTGCTTTTACGGTCTGGACCTACACTTATTATGTTTACGCTTACTTCCAGCTCCTTCTCCAGATAGGCTACGTACTCCAGCACTTCTTTAGGAAGGGCACCATAGCTCTCAAAATTTCTCAGCTCCTGGTCCCAGCCTTTCATACTTACGTACACCGGTGTAAGTTCTGCTTTATCCAGATCATGCGGCAATTGATCAGTAAGAGTGCCGTCTGGCAGTTGGTAATGGGTGCATACTTTGATTTCGTCAAAGTCATCCAGCACGTCTGCCTTCATCATGTTTAATTGGGTAACCCCGTTCAGCATGATGGCATACTTGAGCGACGGCAGGTCTATCCAGCCGCAACGGCGGGGACGCCCGGTAGTAGAGCCGAACTCTCTACCAGCTTGCCTGATCTTCTCCCCTACCTCATCATGCAGCTCTGTGGGGAAAGGTCCGCTTCCTACCCGGGTGCAGTACGCCTTGAAGATCCCGTAAACTTCGCCAATATGGCGGGGAGCAATGCCCAAGCCAGTACAAGCGCCAGCCACCAGGGTATTAGAAGAGGTAACAAACGGGTAGGTTCCGAAATCAATATCTAAAAGGGAGCCCTGCGCACCTTCTGCCAGAATTTTCTTTCCGTCTTTGATGGCCTGGTTGATCATGTACTCAGAATCTACCAATGTGAAAGACCGCAAAAACTCTACGGCACTGAAGAACTGCTCTTCCAGCTCTTCAATCTCCAGTGACTTCTGGTAAAAAGAGGCAATCTTCTGGTGTTTTGCTACAGTGGCCTGATAGCGCTCTTTGAAGTCAGGCAGCAGGATGTCACCAACGCGCAAACCGCTACGGCCAATCTTGTCCTGGTAGGCCGGGCCAATCCCTTTTTGCGTAGAGCCAATTTTTGACGTACCCAGGGCTTCCTCAGAAATACGGTCCAGGCTTTTATGCGAAGGCAGAATGAGTTGGGCTTTCTTGGAGATGAACAGGTTGCGGCCGGCATCAATCCCGCGGGCGGTGAGTTTCTCTACCTCAGTCCGGAACACGATGGGGTCCAGCACCACGCCATTCCCTATTATATTAGTGATGTGTTCGTGAAAAATCCCGGAGGGGATCTGGTGCAGCACGTGCTTGGTCCCTTCAAACTCAAGGGTGTGTCCGGCATTGGGCCCTCCCTGGAAACGGGCGACTACATCATACTGGGGAGCAAGAACATCTACGATTTTCCCTTTTCCCTCATCGCCCCACTGGAGGCCTACTAGAATGTCAACTGGCATTTAAAGTGATTCTTTTAGAAGCTGAATTGCGCTGGTGTCATCTTCAGCAATAGTGAAGATGGCGTTCAGTTTTGTGATGATTAATAATTTACGGATGTGCTCAGAAGGGTTGATCAAGACCAGCTCACCGCCCCGGTTTCTGAATTTGGTCAGCAAAGAGACCAGAACCCCTATGCCGCTACTGTTGATAAACCTCACATTTGAGAGGTCAATAGCGGCCAGAAGCAGGGAGTCGTCTATGGTGTTATTGGCCAGGTCTGTCAGGCGCTGGGTCTCTGGCCCGCCAATCATGTCACCTTCCAGCCGTATGATCAAGACTTTGTCTTGCAGGGTGTGCTCAATTTTCATGGGTAGGGGCGTTTAGTTTAGCCTGGCAGTCGCCGCAGATGCCGTACAAATTTAAGGAGTGGTGCAGAATATTAAAATTCAACAGCTCTCCCACCATGGTCTGGATGTTGTGCACCCGCGGGTCACAGAACTCCACCACCTTGTGGCACTCGGTACAGATGACGTGGTCATGCTGCCGGCGGCCATACGATTTCTCATACTGCGCCAGGTTTCGGCCGAACTGGTGCTTGCTCACCAGGTCATTCTCAACCAGCAGGTCAAGGGTGTTATACACGGTGGCCCGGCTCACCTGGTAGTTTTTGTTCTTCATACTTATATAAAGAGACTCCACATCAAAGTGCCCGGTGCGGGAATAGATCTCCTCCAGAATAGCATAGCGCTCCGGAGTCTTCCGGAGGCCCTTATTCTCAAGGTATGCGGTAAAGATTTTCTTCACCTCTAGGAATTTAGCTTCGTCTAGTGCCATATACGTTCTCCTGCTGCAAACTTAACAGTTTTACACGGTAAAGCTAAAACTACAGAAGAAAGGTATTTAGTTCGGTCAGATTTCACTACTCAGAAGTAGGTAATTTGAGGCCAAAACCTGCCCTTGCCGCATCAAGAATATTGTTTATCTATATATTTGAGCACGAATATTAGTTATGAGACAATTGATAGGAACAAACAACTAAAACTCAATTATTTACTTATCTGCTTATGAAAACAACTACTTTCACCAGAGGCATGGGTTTCTCTATGCTTTGCCTACTGGGCACCTTGTCTGCCCCTGCTTTTGCCCAGTCTGCAGACGTCAATGCGGCTGCTGCTGAGCCTGCACAGAGGAGCCAAACCATTCTGCTGGCACACGCCGCCCCGGCTACTGAGCCCGCCACCATTTCTTACCGGGAGGCCACTTCTTCTTACAAACCTTTTGCGGTAAAACGTAAGCCGAAGGCTGCTTTTGAAGACGGAGGTTGGGCGTTAAATCTGGGATATGGCGTGATGATGGAAGGTACTAAGCCAGACGGTATCACCGGGCCATTCCAGGTATCCTTAGACAAAGCCCTTGGCGTAGAACTTGGACCAGGCGTAGTGGGTTTAGGTGCTGAATTTGGATACGCTGGCTATGATTTTGGAGAAGATGATGAAGCCGCAACTGTAAGCTTATTCCAAATCAGTGCAAGAGGTACCTACCATTATGATTTCTTACAAAATGATCAGTTAGATACCTATGCCGGTATTGGCTTCGGCTATTTCACTTCAAAGACAACGTTTGAAGATGAAGAAGTACAAGAGATGTACGAAGAGTTTGGAGATGATGAAGATGAAAGTACTACCGAGTTTACATTCATCATTGGTGCACGCTACTACTTCACTGAGAAGTTTGGTGTGTACGGCGAATTCCAGAACAATGCTCTTTCAAGACTCGCTCTTGGTCTCAGTGTGAAATTCTAGTCACTGAGAGCCCCATAAAAAAGAGGCGCCCGCTACCAAATAGCGCGCCTCTTTTTATGGGGCTTGTCAGGTAAATTCAAGTTTACGTTTTAGGGCTACTTTTCAGAAAACAGGCCCAAAACGCACTTCTCAACCAAAGCCGCAAGCCATTTCAAGCAAAGGGTTTCGTTCCTGTTTTCGGGCTGTTTTTCAAAAAGTAGCCCTAAAACAGAAATGCGTTAAGAATCAAAACGGTCAACGCTCAAGACGCCGTTCACCCGCAGCAGTTTCTGGATCAGTTTCTCCAGCTGGGCAGTGTCATTCACAAAGATCATGAGGCGGCCTTCAAACACCCCGTCATGCGAGTCAATGGTAATGGAGCGCATGTTCACTTTGAGGGAGTTGGAGATTACTTTGGTCACATCATTCACCAGCCCCACCCTATCGGTTCCTTTGATGGTGATACCGGCTAAGAAAGAAAGCTCCTGCTGCCCGGTCCATTTGGCCTTTACAATGCGGTGGCCGTAGTTAGACATCAGCTCAACCGCTTTGGGGCAGGTGGTGCGGTGAATGGTGATTCCCTGATCCTCGGTCTGGAACCCGAACACATCATCACCGGGAATGGGGTTACAGCAGTTGGCCAGCGTGTAGTCAATCTTATCTGTGTCTACCCCAATGGCCAACAGCTGCGAGTTAATGCCCCTGATCTTTTCCACCTCTTTGTCAAACGTAGAGCCGTCCAGCAACGAAATGGGCCGGTATTTCTCGCTCTGCGGATTAAAGATATAGTCTTTGATTTCCTTCAGGTCAAGCAACCCAACCGCTATCCTGTAGTAAAAGTCCTGCAGTGAGGCAGCATTAAAATAAGCTGCCAGACGGTTTAGGTTGGCCGCAGAAGGCTCAACAGATATGCTCCGGAGCCGCTCCTCTACCTGCACTTTTCCTTCTTCGGCTTTGCCTTTGCGTTCTTCGCGCAGGAACTCCTTTATTTTAGAGCGGGCCTTGGAGGTGGTCACAAATTTGAGCCACTCCCCCGTGGGCTTCTGCTTCTGAGACGTCAATATCTCTACCTGGTCTCCGTTGTGCAGCCGGTAACTCAACGGCACCAGCTTCTGGTTCACCTTGGCACCAAGGCTTTGGTAACCTATCTGGGTGTGAATCTCAAAGGCAAAATCAAGGGCGGTGGCACGGTCTGGCAAGATAATCAGTTCGCCCTTGGGCGTAAAGACGAAAACCTCCTCTACAAAGAGATTGGTCCTGAACTCATCCAGAAACTCAATGGCATTGGTGTCAGAGACCTCCAGCATGTCGCGCACTTTGTTGATCCAGTTGTCCAGACCAGACTCTGTGGGGCCCACGCTACCGGTTTTATATTTCCAGTGGGCGGCATATCCCCGTTCAGCCACGTCATCCATGCGTTTGGTTCTGATCTGCACCTCCACCCACTGCCCGGTTTTACTCATAACGGTGGTATGCAGCGCCTCATAGCCGTTGGCTTTGGGGGTACTGATCCAGTCGCGCAGGCGGTCTGGGTTGGGCTGATAGAAGTCTGTGACAATAGAGTAGACGCGCCAGCAGGCCGGCTTCTCCTGCTCATACGGCACGTTCAGGATAATCCTGATGGCAAAGAGGTCATAGATCTCCTCAAACGTCACATTCTGCTTCTTCATCTTCTTCAAGATGGAGTAAATGGACTTGGGTCTGCCTTTCACCTCAAAGTCTTTAAAGCCCTGCCGCCGCAGTTCCTCCTCTATAGGGCCAATAAAATCAGCGATAAACTTATTACGGGCGCTCTTGGTCTGCCGTATCTTGTTGGAGATGAACTTGTAGGTCTCGGTGTCTGTGTACTTGAGGTGCAGGTCTTCCAGCTCAGACTTGATGGCATATAACCCCAGGCGGTGCGCCAGCGGGGCGTACAGGTACATGGTCTCAGAGGCGATCTTGAGTTGCTTGTCCCGCGCCATGCTGCCCAGCGTGCGCATGTTGTGCAGGCGGTCGGCCAGTTTGATCAGGATCACCCGCACGTCATCAGACAGGGTGAGCAGCATCTTCCGGAAGTTCTCTGCCTGCTGGCTGGTGCCGTACTCAAACACCCCGGAGATCTTGGTGAGGCCCTCAATGATTTTGGCCACCCGCGGCCCGAAGTCGCGTTCAATGTCAGCAATCTCCAGGTCTGTGTCTTCTACCACGTCATGCAGCAGGGCGGCCACTATGGAAGTGGTACCCAGCCCAATCTCCTCCACGGCAATCTGGGCCACCGCCAACGGGTGCAGAATGTACGGTTCCCCAGACTTACGGCGCATGTCTTTATGGGCTTCCAGGGAGGTGTTGAAAGCCTTTTTTATAATCTTGGCGTCATTGTCCTTGAGAAAAGGCTTGGCATGGCGCAGCAACTTTCTATAATGGCGCAGTATCTCTTTCCGCTCTGCTTCGTGGTCAATCATACAGGTAAGTACATCAAAAAACGGGGCAAGGCAAGCGCCGAGGCGTTTTTGAATTATTTTTCATAAATTTCAACAAAAAAAACGAATCATAGTTGCATAAACAAAAAAGAGTTTGCTACATTTGCAGCACAATTACGGAGCACATTATCACATGCGGATGTGGCGAAATTGGTAGACGCACTAGACTTAGGATCTAGCGCTGCGAGGCATGGGGGTTCGAGTCCCTCCATCCGCACAAAGAAAACCCTCAATCCCAACCGGGGTTGGGGGTTTTTCAATTTAAAAATAACCTTAAAGATCAATAGCCTTGAATATTACCCTGAATCAAACCGATGGCCTGAATGCCAGCCTAAAAGTAAGCCTGCAAGAGGCTGACTACGCTGCCCGTGTAGACGAGCAAATCAAAGAATACAGCAAGAAGGCCAACATCAAAGGCTTCCGCCCGGGTAAGGTTCCAGCTGGTTTGATCCGTAAAATGTACGGCAAAGGAATCCTGGTTGAAGCCATCAACCAGCTCCTGGGTGAGTCAGTGAACAACTACATCAAAGAAAACAAAGTTCGTATTCTGGGCGAGCCGCTGCCCGAGCGCCAAGACGAGAACTCTATTGACTGGGACAACCAGAAAGAGTTTGAGTTCAGCTACGCCGTTGGTTTGCTGCCCGAGTTTGAACTGCCTCTGAGCGAAGTCTCTGTTCAGAAATACAACATTGAGGTAGACCAGACCACCGTTGATGAAGCCTATGAGCAGATGAAGCGCCAGTTTGGCAAAACCACCAACCCAGAGGTGTCTGAAGCCAATGACTACCTGTACGGTGAGCTGAAGCAAGTAGACGGCGAGTTTGAAACCAAAACCCTCCTTCCGTTAAACAAGGTGGTTTCTGGCGCTGACAAATTCATTGGCGTGAAACCAGAAGACACCATCACCTTTGACATTAGAGAAGCGTTTGGTGATGATGCCGCTCTGGCACATGTGACCGGCCTGAGCAAAGACGTGACCAAAGACCTGAACGGCCAGTTCACCTTCACGGTAGAGAAAATCAACCGTACTGAGGCCGCTGAGATGAACCAGGAGTTCTTTGACAAGATCTTTGGGCAGGGCAACGTGACCACTGAAGAGGAGTTTGACGCCAAAGTGCGCGAGGTGATCAAAGAGAACTATGAGCGGGAGGCCGAAAACGTACTTGACCGTGACGTGATTGACCAACTGGTGGAGAAATCTTCTATTGAGATCCCGAACGAGTTCTTCAAGCGCTGGTTAACCGTGACCAATGAAGGCAAGATCACCCCTGAGCAGATTGAGGAGTTCTATGACCAGTATGTGAAGGAGCTGAAGTGGTCAATGATCCGGAACAAAGTAGTTGAGGAGAATGACATCCAGATCAAGAACGAAGACGTGGTGAACAGCGCCCGCCAGAAAATGATGGCCCAGTTCAACATGCCAGAAGTTCCTGAGGAAATGGAAGACACCTTCAACAACTTCCTGGACAACCACCTGAAGCAGAACAACGGCCGCAACTTTGTAAATGAGTATGAAGGCCTGGTGGCAGAAAGAGTGCTGGCATTTGTAAAGGAAAAAATCACCATTACAGAGAACACCATCTCCGCTGAAGAATTCCGGAACAAAGTAGGGGCGTAAGTAGCCTCTACGGTTTAAAACAGAAAAGCCCTTGCTGTGCAGCAAGGGCTTTTCTGTTTTCGTACGTTTTAAATTTACTTTATACTAACATAGCTGGTTTTAAGTGATTTTATTAAATTACCCAACACTTATGTTTTACCGTATTGTTGTATAAAATCAGATAATGTTAGCGACTCAATTAGTTTACTTAATATTCAGCTTTTTAATATACAGCTTTGACCAAAACCCAGTTGGTACCATCAAGGTTAATCGCCATTATATTGACAAAACAGAAGTTTTAAATATTCATTGGTCAGAGTATATATATCACAGGAGCCAGGGACTTGATTCAGCTGATGCTCAAAAACTTTACCCTAATGGCTCAAACCATTGGTATTCACAACCTGCTAACCGTTTCGAACCAATAGTACTGATAACGTATGAACAAGCTTTGGACTATTGTGCCTGGCGCTCAAAAGTCGTCAGCGAGCGGGTTGGGAAGAAAGTCACTTTCAGATTACCAACACCAACTGAATGGAAAGCAATTGCTGAAGAATTAATTGCAACTGATTTGAAACAAATTGAGGAAGAATCAGAGAAGATTAAAAAATTAAGCAGCAAAAAATCATCTCCCTACATCTTAATTGCTGAAGAAAATCCAAAGGCAAGAGTGTATCATTTTTTTAACAACGTTACAGAAATGACTCTTGAAAAAGGTATTGCTATGGGCTCAAACAATCATGAATTGTTAAATAATACTTCTACCTTAACTAATAATTTAATTAAATATAATGACCCACATCCATATCTAGGATTTAAGATGCATTGCAGAAATAGAATAAAACAGAACGTAAGAATATATAATAATTGTTGTACGTAAACTTTTGCAACCAAAGTTACTTATAAACTCAGCCTGATCTGCCTAGCACGAACAATCAAATACTCTAGAAAATCTTCACAAATCATAATATGAGCCGTTAACAGAAACACCAAGCTACGTGATCCTATTGTCAGCCATATTGTCAGCAAAAACCAACTTTCCCTTTTTTGGCCTGATTTCTGAAAAAGAAGCCTAAAAACGGGGCATTAGCATCTGCCTCGTTTTGTAACCTACACGTTTCTTTTTAAGTTAAGGCTAACTAAACAGAACCTTTATGTACAACAAAGACGAATTCAGAAAATTTGCCGTGAAGGGCCTTGGCATGAGTGGCCTGGGCGTTGACCAATACCTCACCCACATTGAAAGCACTGCGCGCCTGCAGCCTACCAGCATGACCCGCTCGGTAATTGAAGAGCGCCCTACCAACTTTAGGGAGATTGACGTGTTCTCCCGCTTAATGGTAGACCGCATTATTTTCCTGGGCACACAGGTAGATGACTATATTGCCAACATCATTACCGCCCAGCTGCTGTTCCTGGAGTCAGCAGATTCAAAAAAAGACATTCTGCTTTACATCAACAGCCCGGGGGGCTCTGTGTACGCCGGTTTGGGTATCTATGACACCATGCAGTATGTGCAGCCAGATGTGGCCACCATCTGTACCGGTTTAGCCGCCTCTATGGGTGCTGTGTTGCTTTGCGGCGGCGCCAAAGACAAGCGCTCTGCCCTGCCCCACGCCCGCGTGATGATTCACCAGCCAATGGGTGGTACCCAGGGCCAGGCCTCAGACATTGAGATCACCGCCCGTGAGATCCTGAAACTGAAGAAAGAACTCTATGAGATCATCTCCAGCCACAGCGGCAAATCTGTGGAGCAGGTAGACAAAGACTCTGACCGTGACTACTGGATGATTGCCCAGGAAGCCAAAGAATACGGTCTGATTGACGAAGTCCTGACCCGTCATAAATCATAACCCACTGCTTTTGTTAAAACAGGAAAGCCCGCAGCACTGCGGGCTTTCCTGTTTTAATACATTCCTGTTTTGGGGCTGTTTTCAGAAAAACAGCCCCAAAACAGGAATCAAGTACTTTGTCAAAACTACCGGTACCTTTTTCCCCTCTCTGTTCTCCTGCAAAGATCTTGGTGGCGAACAGCAGGAGCGGTCAATGAGCGTCTTTCTGGCTCGCAATCAGAATCCCTTCAGGATGTGATAAAACAGATCAGGTAAATGTCTTCCCCTTACAGTTTAAGCCTGATCCCGCGCCTGCCTAGCAGCCACACCACCAACACCACCAGCAAGGCGAAACCCAGTGATTTCACCAACCCAAGCACACCCGTCCGCATTCCTTCAGGCAACCGGAAAGACAAGTACGCCACCAGCCCCATGTGCAGGTACGGGATTAAGTAGCAGGTGAGGGTGCTGGTGCCGGCAGGTTGAACCAACCGGTACCATTTCTTGATGCCCTTTACGTCTGTGAGGTACACCATGCCCGCAAAGCAGAGCAGACTAATGCCTGCGCAGATAGCGGTCCAGGAAGGGGTGGCTCTTATTTTAGAAATCTCCCAGACAGGCCGCGTCATAAACCCAAAGGCCAGCCACCCCGCCGCCGCCGCCAGCGCGTACACCCAGAAAGCCTTCTGGTTCAGAGGGTGTCGCTGGTAGAACCAGGTAGTCACTACCCCGGCCATGGTGAGCGCAGGCATACACCCGTCGCCAATAATCCAGACATACGCTTTCACCCCGGCCAGCGGCTCTAACCAACCCAGGTGCGCGGCGCTATTAAAGGCCAGGAAAAACAGCATACCTCCCACCAGCGCCCCTATCTGCCCCTTAGAGAACAAGTACACCAAACCGCCCAGCAGGTAAGCCCACCCAATCATGCCCAGAATGCCCCACCACTGCGGGCGCATCCAGACCGTGCCTTCGGCCGAATGGCCTTTGTACAAAGCCGCCAGTACTGCCAGCAGCAGCACACCCACGGCTTTGAGCACCCATGGGTATTTTCTGGAAGCATCTTTGGGATAATCCAGCCAGACCAAAAAGAAGGCAACAGTGATCAGGATAGCCCAAATGGGCCGGGGCAGCAGTGCCTCTGGGCTGTAGCTGCCCAGGTTCACGTGGAAAAACCCCATCACCAGCAGCGCCAATGCCCGCAGCCCTATATGCCCGGCAATAGTAGCTGTGGCGTCTCCCCTGCGCCGTCTGCTCTGCACCGCCAGCGGAATGGAAAGCCCCACAATAAACAGAAAAGCCGGGAAAATGACATCAGAGAAACCCATGCCGTCTTCCTGCGCCTCAGTGTGCAGGAGCCACCCCGGAATACCCTGTAGTGTGCCCAGGTCATTGCAGAAAATCATGAGCACCATGACAACCGCCCTGAACGCATCAATAGAAATTTGCCGCGACGGCCCCAGGGCCAACCTTTCAGCCTTCTCGCCTATTTCCTGGTCCACTACCCGTGTAGTCCCTGCCATGTGGTTTCTTTTTTCTGGAAGATATCTGTTTTTGGCCTGTTTTCTGAAAAACAGCAAAAACAGAAGCGTTCACCTACTTATTTTCTCCCCCCGGTTTTGCGCCCAAGACTGTTTTACCAGGGTGCAGAGAGTTCTGCTTCAAACAGATACAACATAGCCTATATTTTATAAACTACTCTTTTACAACCACTTCACCCCCGGCCATAAAAACAATGTCTGAAAATATATTGGCATAGTGCTTAACCAATTTTGTAACTTTGCCGTAGCTGCCCCACTGTAGGGGCGAAAACAGTAGAATACCACACCCGGCTATGGCAGAAATTACGTGCTCCTTTTGCGGCAAGAATAAGAAAGAAGTGTCTGTGATGATCTCAGGCATTAACGCCCATATCTGTGAGCGCTGCATTGGGCAGGCGCAGCAGATCCTGAATGAGGAGAACCGCCTGCGTGCCAACAACCGCGCCCCTAAGTTCAACCTGATCAAGCCCAGGGAAATGAAAGAGTACCTGGACCAGTTTGTGGTGGGTCAGGATGAGGCCAAGAAAGTAATGTCAGTAGCGGTTTACAACCACTACAAACGCCTCATGCAAAAACCCAAGGCAGATGATATTGTGATTGAGAAGTCAAACATCATCATGGTAGGTGAAACCGGCACCGGGAAGACCTTCCTGGCCCGCATGCTGGCCGGCATCCTGCAGGTTCCTTTCTGTATTGCTGATGCCACCGTGTTAACAGAGGCCGGGTACGTGGGGGAAGACGTAGAAAGCATTTTGACCCGCCTCCTGCAAGCCGCCGACTATAACGTGGAAGCCGCAGAACGGGGCATTGTCTACATTGACGAGATTGACAAAATTGCCCGCAAGAGTGACAACCCCTCCATCACCCGTGACGTGAGCGGCGAGGGGGTGCAGCAGGCCCTCCTGAAACTGCTGGAAGGCACCTCCGTTAACGTTCCGCCGCAGGGCGGAAGAAAACACCCGGAGCAGAAGATGATCACGGTGAACACGGAGAACATCCTGTTCATCTGCGGCGGGGCGTTTGTGGGCATTGACCGCCTCATCAAGAGCCGCCTCAACACCAAACCTATTGGCTTCTCCAAAACTTCTCTGGATGAGCAGATGGACACTGATAACTTCCTGCGGTACATCACCTCGCAAGACCTCAAATCATTTGGGTTGATTCCCGAGCTGATTGGCCGCCTGCCGGTGGTCACCCACCTGAACCCGCTAGACAATGAAACGCTCCGCCTGATCCTGACAGAGCCTAAAAACTCATTGATCAAGCAGTACAAGCGTCTGTTTGAGATGGAGAACATCACGCTGGAGTTCACAGATGAAACCCTGGAGTACATTGTAGAAAAAGCGGCAGAGTACAAGCTAGGGGCCCGTGGCCTCCGCTCTATCTGTGAGGGGATCATGACAGATGCCATGTTTGACCTGCCTTCTGACCAGGACGGCGGTACCCTGGAAATAACCTTAGAATATGCCCGTGATAAATTTGAGAAGTCTTCTATCAAGCAGCTGAAGGTGGCATAGTGCACGCAAACCCATAAAAGAAGGGCTGCCTTACCAGATGTAAGGCAGCCCTTCTTTTATTTTGCCTGTTCTGTTTTCGGGCTGGTTTTCTAAAA